>WGLV01000065.1 GCA_016125385.1 bacterium | reverse complement strand
GCGCGGCCGTCTTCCGGAGTACATGATGCCGTCGCGGATCGTGGCGCTGGCTTCGATGCCGTTGACGGAGAACGGCAAGCTGGACCGGGCCGCCCTGCCCGAACCCGAAGCCCAACAACCCGCCCAACCAACCCAACCCCCCAAAAACGATACCGAAAAAATGATTCATGCCATGTGGGTTGAGTTATTACATCTTCAAAACATTGGCATTGACGATAATTTCTTCGATCTGGGGGGGCATTCGCTCATTGCCGTTCAATTAACTTCGAGAATACGAAAGCAATTTGAAATCGATATAACATTGCGGTGCATTTTTGAAAACCCGACGATCGCCTTGTTATCTGAATATGTGGATCGGACACAATTGGAAAATGCCGATTCCGAGCAACTCATGCGGCTGTTAAGCGAAGTGGAAGGGAATAACGGGTAACTGTATGACCGATCTGAAAACGCGCCTCGATCGTCTATCACCTGAACAACGGGCGCAACTCTTGAACAAGCTGCGCGAGTCGCGATCCGATGCGCCGTCACGCCGTGATGATGCGATCTCTCAACGCCCGTGCGCTGAAAATCCGCCGCTTTCATTCGCTCAACAGCGGATCTGGTTGCATTGTCAGATGAATCCCGGTGGAGTGGAATATAACATCCCTTCCGCATTAAAACTGTTCGGCGAACTGGATGAACTCGCGCTGCAGCGAAGTTTGAATGGTTTGATTCAGCGGCATGAAACCCTCCGAACTGGATTTGTGATGGAGGGAGGCCTTCCGGTTCAGAGTGTATTGGAGCATGTTTCGCTTCCAATAAGAAAGACGGATTGGCGCGGTTTGCACCAAGCGGATTCGCTCGCCGCCCTTCACGATTTTATTGCGTCGGAGGCGAATATTCCATTTGATTTGACACAACCGCCTCTGTTTCGCGTCCACTTGCTGCGGCTAAAAGAAAATGAATCCGTCCTGATATCAACACTGCATCACATCATCGCCGATGGCTGGTCGATGGGATTGTTGCTCGTTGAAATCAGCGAACTGTATCGCGCCTGTCGTGAATCTACTTCACCTCAATTAAACGAATTGCCGATTCAATACGCTGATTTCGCCGTATGGCAGCGAGAACGCCTTCAAAACGGATACTTTCAAAAAGATGTGGATTATTGGAAACGCCTTTTGAAAGATGTGCCGCCGTATTTCGATTTTCCGTCTGATCGACTTGATAAAGCAAATTCCACCCTTCAAGCCGCTCGGCGCACATTTCACATCCCGCTTAATACAACCGCAAAATTAAAAGAACTCGCCCGGGCAGGCGACGCTACGCTTTTTATGGCTGGGCTTGCCGTTTACGCCATCCTGATTTCAAAAATGCTGGATCGCAATGATATCGTGATCGCCACGGCGGTCGCTAACCGCACACGTGAAGAACTGGAACCTCTCATTGGCGATTTCGTCAATAATATTTGCATTCGTGTCTCGCTGGATAGCGGCGCGAGTTATGAAGATATTCTCCAGCGAGTACGCCGTTCCGTGATGGATGCCCAGTCTCATGAAGAAATGCCATTCGATTTGCTAATTGAGGAAATGAACGTTCCTCGTCATCCAAACCGCATTCCATACGCCCAGATCGGGTTTGCCTTACAGACGTTTTCTGTGCCTTCACTATCGCTTTCCGGGTTGGAAGCTGAATGGATGCCTGTAGAAGCCGGGGCGGCTAAGACGGACTTCAGCCTTTTTCTGGAAGAAGCCAACGGTGCGCTTGTTGGGTGTATTGAAAGCAAGCCTGAGATCTTTCATCAATCCACGTTAGAAATCATCGAACGAGATTTTCAGACGATTCTTGAATCAGTAACGACCGCCCCCGCCCGCCCGATATCGGATATCGGGATGCATTTCGATGCAAAAATACCGGCTCTATCACGCTCCACTGAACTGATCGAATATGAAACATTGGCCGATCGTTCAAACCTCACGCGTGTGCAGTTATTGATCTGGATGGGGCAGAAGCTGAACCCGGACGTATCGCTGTATAACAATGCGATGGCGATCACGCTGAATACGAAAGTGGATGTTGAAGCGTTTCGCCGCGCTTTTCAAAGGTTGATCGATTCCAGCGACGCTATTCGCACTGTATTTGATGAAAACGATGGCTTCCCGAGGCAGCGTGTGCTTGAGCATCTTGATTACGAGATGGAGTTTATCGACATGATGCGCGAGCCGAACCCCGAGCGTGCTTTTGATGATTGGGTCGATCGACGCATTCGTGTTGTCCCCGATCTGACTCAGTGCGTATTCGACTCAGCGCTGGTGCGTTTGGCCGATGACCGGTATGTCTGGTTTTATAATTTCCATCACATTGTTGCCGACGGAAAGTCGATTTCACAAATATTCGTTTATATGGCTTCACTGTATGAACGGGAGTCTACGGGCGCCGAACCGCAACCGATCCCTTTGCCGCGTTATCGTGATTATCTCGATGAAGAACGGAGGCTTCGTCAATCATCTCGTTCTCTCAAATCGGCCGCGTTTTGGGAAAAGCGTCTTCAACTGGAGACGCCGCCCATCCCCTATTATGGCAAAATTCCCATTCGGCGAGGGACGGAAGTTGTCAGTCTCTTCCATCGCATCGGCCCCGACCGTACCCGGCGTATTCTGGATCGGATCGAGTACGGCGAGATTCCCGGCTCTACTGTTAACGCGGGCGTATATCACTTCTTCACCGCGTTGCTGTGTACGTTTCTCCATCGGATCAGCGGCGTGGACGTCGTTTCGTTTGGAACGTCGTTTCATAATCGAAGCCGCGAGTTCAAGGATGCAATCGGTCTGTTCATGGAGGTTCATCCCATTCGAGTTGAACTTGAACGCGGGGATACCTTCGTGATGCTGATGCGAAAAATCGCTCTCGATACGACGCTGGTTCTTAAACATCACCTTTATGCGGTTCGCAATCCCAAAAGTAAAAAAGTCTACGATTCCATGTTCACGCTTCAGATCATGGAGTTTCCTCCCTTCGATGGAAAGCCGATTCAGGCTCAGCGAATTCATGGCCGCCACGAGGAGGACGCCTTCAGTTTTCAGGTCACCGATTTCGAACAACGGGGTGATTTCACGCTTGAATTTGAATTCGCGCTGGACGTATTTCCTGAACCGATGCGGCGCCTCGCCGTCAGCCAGATGCTCTGCCTGCTGGATTTCTTTCTGAACGATCTCGATTGTTCTGTCGTCGATGCGCCGATGACGACCGAAACCGAACGCAACGCACTGCTGAGTGAATGGAGTTTCGGGCCTGTTGAATCATTCTCCGATGAATCGATCGTTGATTTATTCACCAGGCAGGCGGCGCGAGTTCCAGGTGAGTTCGCGGTCGTCGATGGATCGCGGAAGATGACGTACGCTGAATTAGAGACCGCCTCCAACCGCGTGGCGCGCCGCCTGCGTGAAGCGGGCTTGTCGAGTGAATCCGTGGTTGCGGTCTGTATGCGAAAACGTCTTGAGTGGATTCCTGCGTTGTTGGGCGTGCTGAAAGCCGGCGCCGCTTATCTTCCGCTCGCCGCCGAGACGCCCAATCAGCGATTGAAGTGGATGTTGTGTGATTCAAACGCTTCCTTCCTCATCGTGGATGATGAAACCGCGGCGATGCTCTCGATGAACGAGCTGCCCTTGTTAAACGTGGACGCCGAATGGGAGATGCTCAAACAATTCAGCGCCGAACCGCTGCAAATTCCGGTCGATCCCGAACAACTGGCGTATATCGTGTACACTTCCGGCTCGACTGGAACGCCCAAGGGCGTGATGGTTGAACATCGCAACGCGGTGAATGCGTACCATGGGTGGCGGCTCGCCTATCAGCTGGAAGAAGACGTTCAAAACCATCTCCAAATGGCGAACGTGTCGTTTGATGTTTTTACCGGCGACGTATTACGCGCGTTGGGTTCAGGAGGATCACTGGTTTTGTGCCCACGTGAAGCGCTTCTGGTTCCTGAAAGGTTATATCAGTTATTGTGCGAGGAGCGGATCGATTGCGCCGAATTCGTGCCCGCCGTGCTGCGTGAACTGATTGCGTATCTCAAACGCAATGGGCTAACGATGCCGCCACTTCGATGTTGTATCGCGGGTTCGGACGTTTGGTACGTTCATGAGGTTCGAGATTTCATCCAGACTTCATCTCCGACAACCTGCTGGATCAACTCCTACGGCCTCAGCGAAACCGCCATCGATAGTACGTTTTTCGAATGTGAGCCAAGTGGTTGGCTTCCCGCCGATTGGATCGTTCCAATCGGCGCGGCTTTCGCTAATGTAAAAACTTTCATACTAGATCGCGCGATGCGGCTCTCGCCGGTTGGCGTCCCCGGCGAATTGTATATTGGTGGAGCAGGAGTGTCGCGGGGATATCTCAATCGCCCCGATTTAACCGCGGAGCGCTTTATCCCCGATCCATTTGGTCCGCCCGGCGCTCGCTTGTACAAAACCGGAGACATGGCTCGCTTTCTCCCCGGCGGCCGAATCGAATTTTTAGGCCGTTTGGATAACCAGATCAAAATTCGTGGACATCGAATCGAGCCGGCGGAAATTGAAGCGGCGATCAAATCGCACCCCGATATCGCGGACGCGGTGGTGATCGCACAAAAAAGTTCTTCACCTGACCGTGACAGTGAAAGCGCGCGTTTAATCGCATACGTTGTTCCGCGTGATTCCAGCGCCTTCGAGGTGGATGGTCTTCGAACGTTTTTAAGAGGACGCCTGACCGATTATATGATTCCTTCGGCGTTCATCGCTTTGCAGTCATTGCCTTTGAACGCCAATGGAAAAATCGACCGCAATGCGCTGCCTGCCCCTGATTCTATTAAATCCCCTGCTGATGAATACAAAGAACCGGCGACGGAAGAAGAACGAGTATTAGCGGGTATATGGAAAGAATTGCTTAACACGGAACGAGTTTCCCGCCATGACGATTTCTTCCAGTTGGGAGGACATTCTCTGCTGGCCGCCCAACTCATGAATCGCATCCGGGAGGCATTCAACATCGATTTGCCATTGCGTGCGGTGTTCGAAGAAACCCGCCTGAATCGTCTTGCTGAACGGATCAAGCAAATCCGCTCAGCCTTGGCGCCGTCTTTCGCATCAGGGACGCGAGTGGAGGGCGAAATATGAGAACGGTCGGCGATCTGCTTTCTCATCTCCAGTCGCTCGACGTTCATCTTTGGATGGATGATGGAAAACTGCGTTTCAACGCGCCTGAAGGCGTTCTGTCGGGCGATTTGATGGATGAGCTTCGCGCGCGTAAGCCGGAATTGATCGCCGTATTGAAATACATGGAGGCGCCAGGCTCGGCGCCGCGCTTCGAAAAAGCGCCGGAGGGCGTTGACATCCCCCTTTCCTCATCGCAGGAACGCTTCTGGTTTCTTCATCAGCTGGAAGGGGCGGGCGCCGCGTATAACATATCCTCCGTATGGCGATTAAACGGAAGCCTGAATGAAGACGCGTTGACATGGGCTCTTGCACAAATCGCTCGCCGCCATGCCGTTCTCAGAACCGCCATCCCCAGTCCGAACGGGCGTCCCGTTCAATCCGTGCTGGATGATATTGACATCCCTCTCTGGCGAGATGACGAACGTGGCTTGCCGCCAAGCCAGATCGAAACTTCCGTCCATGAGCGCATTGGCGCCGAGTCATCATACGTTTTCGACCTGGCTCATGCTCCGCTCTGGAGAGTGGGGTTGCTGCGCTTGAAAGACGAAGAGTATTTGCTGTTTCTGACCTTTCATCACATCGTCGCCGATGGTTGGTCGATGGGCGTATTCGTAAACGAGTTGATTGAGTTTTATCGGGCGCGTTCTGAGAATGCTCCGCCAGATGTAAAAGAATTACCGATCCAGTTTATCGATTACGCGTACCATCAACGCCGCTGGATGAAAGAAGGCGGGCTTAAGGCCCGTCTGGATGAGTGGATCGAGACTTTGCGCGGTGCTCCGCCGCTTCTGGCCCTTCCCACCGACCGGCCCCGCCCGCCCGTTCAGTCGTTTCGGGGGAGGGTTGAAACTTTTCATATCGACGCCGCTTTGTTATCGAGCCTGAATGAACTCAGCCGCCGCTCCGGTGCGACGCTGTTTATGACGTTAATGACGGGCCTGTCGATTGTGTTGTCGCGCTATAGCGGCCAGAGAGACCTGACCATCGGAACTCCTGTCGCGAATCGGCCTTCCAGAACGCTTGAATCGCTGATCGGCCTGTTTCTCAATACGCTGGTCTTTCGTATCGATCTCGGCGATGAACCGGATTTCATACAATTGTTGAATCGGGTTCGTCTCATCGCCCTTGATGCGTACGCGCGTCAGGACGTCCCGTTTGAAGAAATCGTCAACGCGCTTCAACCCCAGCGCACGCTTAGTTACTCACCCCTGTTTCAGGTGATGCTCATCCTGCAGAATGCGCCCGCCTCACGCTTCGAATTGCCAGGGCTGCGCATCGAACCGATTCCCATGCAGGCCGAAACGGAAAAATTCGACCTGACCTTTTCTTTTGTTGAAACCGGCGATGGATTGCTCGGCGAAGTGGGCTACAGCCTCGATCTGTTCGACGCGGAAACCGTACGTCGCATGGCGGAGCATCTGCGGTTGACTTTGATCGCAATGATTGAAGCAAGTAACCAACCCGTTTTTCAAACGGACTGGATGACCACCGAAGAGCGCCGCGGAGTCCTGCATGAATGGAACGCTACGCGGGCGCCATTGCCGGAACCGCTGCTGATTCATCAGCATATTGAAGAACAGGCGCGCCGTACGCCCGAAGCCAATGCTCTCGAGCTGGATGAAGTTACCGTTACGTATGATGAGTTGAATCGCAGCGCCAACCGGCTTGCGCGTTATTTGCGTTCAACAGGCGTTGGAGTCGAGTCGCGTGTCGGTGTCTGTTTAGAACGCTCGTTTGAAATGCTGATCGCCCTGCTTGCCGTATGGAAAGCGGGCGGCGCCTACGTTCCGCTTGATCCCGATTATCCGCAAGATCGTCTGTCGTTCATGCTGGATGACTCGCGCGTTGCCGCCGTGATAACCATGAGCCGGCACTTGGATCGCCTGCCTGAATCCGGGAGATATATTTGCCTGGATGAGGAATCGGCGAAATTGGATTCGCTCGCTGATACGGACCTGCCGCCTGTACAAACGCCGGATAACCTGGCCTATGTCATCTATACTTCAGGTTCAACTGGGATCCCCAAAGGCGTGATGAACGCTCATCGCGGCGTGTGCAATCGCCTTCTTTGGGGGCAAACCATGTTCCCCCTGACGCCACGCGATCGCGTCGTCCAGAAAACTCCTTTCAGCTTTGACGTTTCCGTATGGGAACTCTTCTGGCCTTTAATGACGGGGGCGACGCTCGTGATTGCCAGGCCGGGCGGTCACCGTGACGCTGCGTACATCATGGAACTGGTTCAACGCCGGAAAATCACAGTGATTCACTTCGTCGCGCCCATGCTTCGCGTTTTTCTTGAGCAGGAAGGCGTTGAACGTTGCCGCACGGTAAAACGTGTATTCACCAGCGGAGAAGCATTGCCTTATGAGACGATGACTCTCTTTTTCCAACGTCTCGGCGCCGAATTACACGATCTCTATGGACCGACGGAAGCAGCGATTGAAGTTAGCCATTGGGCTTGCCGTCCCGAGTATGATCGCCCGATCGTCCCCATCGGCCGGCCCATTCAAAACGTCCGGCTTTATGTGCTTGATCCCTGGCTGAATCCATGTCCCGTCGGCGTCCCGGGCGAACTTTTTATTGGGGGCGTTTGCGTCGCGCGAGGGTATCATCGCCGCCCCGCATTAACGGGCGAAATGTTTCTTCCCGATCCTTACGCCCCATCGCCCGGCGCGCGCATGTATCGCACCGGCGATTCCGTCCGATGGTTACCTTCCGGAGAGATTGAATTTTTCGGCCGTCTCGATTCCCAGATCAAGATTCGAGGCTTTCGCGTGGAACTGGGAGAAATCGAAGCGGCGTTATCTTCATTGCCTGAGGTTCGAGAGGCGATCGTACTGCTGCGTGAAGACGCGCCCGGCGTCAAAAAAATCGTCGGCTATCTGCTCGCCGATAAACGCGGTGAGATGGCGATACTCAATTCGCTTAAACGTAAGCTCCCCGAATACATGGTTCCATCGGCGCTGCTCTATCTCGACGAATGGCCGCTCTCGCCCAATGGCAAGATCGACCGATCCGCCTTACCCGCGCCGGTCTTTCAATCCGAATCCGCCCGCTATACGCCGCCCGGTACGCCGGTCGAAAAAGCGCTGGCTGATATCTGGGTTGATGTTTTGGGAGTCGAGCGCGCCGGGCTGCATGACAATTTCTTCATGCTGGGGGGCGATTCTATTCAGAGCGCGCAGGTAATTGCTCGCGCCCGCCGCGCCGGATACAGATTGACCCATAAACAGATTTTCCAGAACCAGACGCTTGCCGAATTGGCTTCGGTCGCTGAACCGGTGGCTGATTCAATATCTCTGACTGAAACGGTAGAAGGATTGCTCCCGCTTACACCGATCCAGAGTTACTTCTTTGAACGCTGCAACAATCATCCGCACTATTTCAATCAGGCGGTATTTCTGGAAATCCCTGAATCGGTTTCAATCAAAGAGATTGAACGGATCCTGAACGCGCTGATAGTGCGTCATGACGCACTGCGTCTCCGATTTTCCCGGTCTGGAGAACAATGGAATCAATCCGCCATTGATCCAACGCAAGCGGCTCCGCGTCTTTTTGAATATGACGCATCTGGTGATGCTGAACAAGTTAGATCCGAACGCATCGCCGAATATGCGGGACGAGTCCAGTCGAGCCTGAATGTCGAAACCGGACCGATCGTTGCCGCGGCGCGTTTCAACATGGGCGCGGGACGGCCCGCGTTGTGTTTAATCGTGATTCATCATCTCGCCATCGACGGCGTGTCATGGCGTGTACTGTTTGAAGAAATGGAGGCGATCCATCGCGGCGAACCGCTGCCGCCCGACATCTCTTCGTCCTGGACGGGCTGGACGCGCCGCTTGCACGAATACACCCAATCCCGCCGCATGAACGCAGCTGCGGAATTCTGGAGAAGTCGGACTCCCGTCCTTTCACTGATCCCGCATGACTTCACTGTGGAATCAGATGCGAATACTGCGAATACCGCTGAAAGCCGTGCGATAATTCTATCTTCCGAAGACACCGGCGCGCTCCTTCATCAGGCTGCGTCCGCCTACGGCGTGAATGTACAGGAAACGCTGCTCGCTGCGCTGGCGCCGGTGTTATGCGAGTGGATGGATACGGCTCAATGTCTTATCCATCTGGAGGGACACGGTCGGGATTTTGAGGGAGAGGGCATCGATCTGTCTCGAACGGTTGGCTGGTTCACTACGTTGTACCCTGTTATGCTCGAACCTGGTGATTCGAAGAACGAAAGAGACCTTCTGATCGCGATGAAGGAACAATCGCGGCGTTTCGCCCGCCATGCTTTTGAATATGGTTTATTGAAGAACGCCCGGCCTGACGAAATGAGCCGCTGGCCGCATCCACAGGTCGCGTTCAACTATCTGGGGCGTTTCGATCGATCCGTTGCATCATCGTCGTTCATTCTTGGTTTCGCGGAAGAATCAACCGGCCCCATGATGGACCCAAACGCGCGGCGTCTGCACGAGCTGGAAATCGTCGCATCGATTCATCAGGAACGATTGCGCGTGCAATGGATTTACAGCCGAGCTCTCCATCGCCCTGAGACAATCGAGTCATGGATGAACCGCTTTGAGAATCGCCTGAGCCGCCTGATCGATCATTGCCGTTCAAATGACGCGGGCGCGTTGTCTCCATCCGAGTTCAGTGACGTCGATCTCGATCAGAACCAGCTGGACTCCGTCTTGAATCAACTCGAATTTGAACAATAGAGAAAAGTTCTCCATTTCAATATGAAGCAAAAAGCCGTCGAAGACCTCTATACATTATCACCCTCTCAACGGGGAATGCTGTTTCAGTCGTTAGCCGCCCCCCGGACAGGCGTTCACGTCGAGCAATCCGTCTTCCTGCTTGAAGGTTCGCTGGATCGTACGGCGATGTTCGATTCGTGGAAGCGCCTGATGGCCCGTCACCCCGTGTTGCGTACCGCGTTCGCCTGGGAAGGCCTCGACGAACCGGTGCAGGCGGTCTTGCGTGATGTGGAGACGCCGCTGGAAGAGATGGATTGGCGCTCTGTGCCGGACGATTCGTATGACGCAACGTTACAGGAATTCCTGCATGCGGATCGTCTGCGCGAGTTCCGCTTTCAACGCGCTCCGCTGTTTCGACTGACGCTGCTCCACCGCCGGGAGAAGGAATCTCTGCTGGTTTTCACCTGGCATCACATCCTGCTGGATGGATGGTCGTTACCGATACTGTTTAATGAATTATTTGCGCTGTATCAAAGCGCTTGCTCGAAGACAGAACCCGTTCTGCCATCCGCTGTTCCATATAAAAACTACATCCGCTGGATCAAAGAAAAAGACAAATCCGCCTCTGAAACCTTCTGGCGTACGTATTTGCGGGGCTTTTCGCAGGCGAATCGCTTGGGTGTTTCCTCGCCGCCCATCCCGGTGGATGAAAGCGCCGATCGATTTATCCGCCGCGCTGTATTCCTGCCAGAAGACTGGCTTGAAGCCATGCGCGGCTGGACTCGCGAACGTGGTCTGACGCTCAGCCATGTCATGCGCGCCGCCTGGGCGATAATGCTCGGCCGCTATAGCGAGCGGGATGACATCGTGTTTGGGGCGACCGTCTCCGGTCGTCCTCCGCGCTTGCCGGGCGCCGAATCCATCGTCGGTCTGTTTATAAATTCGATTCCCATTCGTCTCCGCGTCGATCCCGGTATGACGGTTGAGACGTGGCTGGGGTCGACTCAACAACATCTGCTGGCTCTCGAAGAGTTCAGCGACTGCTCCGCCGGTGAAATCCATTCATGGAGCGAGGCGCCCCAGTCGGCGCCGCTGTATGAGAGCCTGCTGGTTTTTCAAAACTACCCGGCTCCGGCTGGGGCGTCAGCCCCGAACTCAACCTTGCGGGCGTCTGTTGTTGAAAGTCAGGGCGCTCGCACGGCGCATCCGTTGACCTGGCTCATCGCGGCGTCGTCCCGCCTTGAAATCACCGCGATCGCCGATCGGCGCCGCCTGCCGCGATCATCCGTTGAAACGATTCTGTGTGGATTTGAATACGTTCTTCGCCAGATAGTGGAGAACCCCGGGCGCCTGGTAGAGCATCTCGTGCGCGGAGTCGGGGAATGCGGCGTTCCTGAGTATCATGACGCGCAGCTTTCACTGCATGATCGCGCCGCGTTTGTCGCTCCGCGTACGCTTCTTGAAATTCAACTGGCTCAAATCTGGATGCGTCTGCTTGGAGTCGATCGTGTCAGTGTACATGACGATTTCTTCCTGCTGGGCGGCCACTCGCTGCTGGTCGCGCGTCTCACGGCTGAAATTGAAAGCCGTTTTCGAAAAAAAATTCCGCTTTCCGTGTTTTTGCATTCGCGCACGCTGGAAGCGATGGCTGCCGTTTTGTCGCGCGAAACCGGCGCCGCCACGCCGTCTCCGATGGTTCTGATTCAACCCGGCGGCGAACAGCATCCACTGTTTTGCGTCCATCCGTTGGGCGGGCATGTCGTCTGTTACGTGAATCTCGCACGTCGGCTTGGCGGGGCCTTCCCGGTTTATGGATTGCAGGCGATGGGGATGAATGAAGGCGAGGAGCCGTTCCACGCCATGCCGGAGATGGCGGCTGCGTACCTGCGTGAAATCCGCCAATGCCAGCCTCGGGGACCGTATCGTCTCGCGGGCTATTCATTCGGCGCCTATGTTGCGGTTGAGATAGCGCGTCTTTTGATCGAAGAGGGTGAACCCGAGCCGTTTGTTGCGATGCTTGACGCGCCCCATCCGGCAATCGTGCCGGAAAACCAGAAAACCATCGATTCCGCCGCCTTACTGTACAGCCTGTTTTATCAGACGCTGAACGTCTCGCTGGATGACCTGCGCGGGATGGATGAAGAGGCCCAGCTCCGTTTTGTGCTGCAAAAAGCGCGAGAAGCCGAATACGTTCCAGAAGATTTTAATCTTGACGATGGCCGCCGCTATCTGCGTGTGTGCAAACTCAATCACGCGATGGCGTTTTCGCCTCGGGAACATTCACGGTATCCGGGCCGGCTGACCCTCTTTTCCGCGCGGGAAAAGCAGGAAACAATCTGTGACAAGACGATGGGGTGGGCGGCATTCGCCGAAGAAGGCGTCGAGGTGATCGAAATCCCCGGCTCGCACGAAACCCTGCTCGACGATCCGCACGCCGCCACGCTGGCGCGAGAATTGTTAATCCAGTTGCAGCCTGAACAGGATACATGAATTAATGCAATCGCAATTGAAAAAATGGCTTCCTTATAATGAGCCGCGATCCGATTCCGCCCTGCGGATTTTCTGTTTTCCCTACGCGGGCGGTGGAGCCTCCGCGTTTCGAGCGTGGAAAACGCGCTGGCCTCAATCGGTGGAGATATGCCCCGTTCTGTTTCCGGGGCGTGAAATCCGCTTGTCTGAGCCGCCGTTCACTCGCATGGATGCGCTAATCCCTGCGTTGGAAGAAGCGCTTGCCGAGTGCTGGGACCGTCCTTTCGCGCTGTTCGGCTACAGCATGGGCGCCGCAGTGGCTTTTGAGTTGACGAGGCGCCTGCATCAGCGCGGCGCCCGGCTCCCTGAATGCGTGTGGGTATGCGCCCGCCGCTCGCCGATTCTTCCGTATGATGAAGACCAGACTTACCTTCTGCCCGATCCTGAATTCCGCGCCAAACTGCGCGATCTCAACGGCACTCCCGCCTCCGTGCTTGAAAACGAAGAGCTGATGGAAATCATTCTTCCCGCTATGCGGGCCGATTTCGAATTGAATGAAACCTACCGCCTCTCTGAGAGCGTCGCGCCGGTTCCCGTTCCGCTCGTTGCGTTGGGCGGATTGCGCGACGGGGAAGTCAGCAATGACCAGCTCCGCGCCTGGAGCGCCCTGACCACCGGCCCATTTCGATCAAAACAGTTCGGCGGCGATCATTTCTTCATCCAGACCCACCAGAATGAGCTCTTTCACGAAATGCAGACCGACATTCAGATGTTTTTGTAAGAACCGGCTTGTCGGCAAGGTCGATGACGCTCATATTCCGCTTGGCCAACATGCCGTCGTTGTGAACACGGATGGTCATGCTGGCATCCTCACACCGCTGAGTCGTCCTGAGATTTCATCTCCTTAGCGTCAAGCACAATATCTTCCAACATTACCGCTCCGCTTGTAACCATGATCGGACCGAATTTGATAAAGTCGCCTGTGGCGAAGGCCTCGCCCTGCTAACGTGCTTGTCACTGGGCGTTTTTTCGATCGGAATCCAGCGGACTCAAAAAATGCTTGCCTGAACATTTTGGAGGGGGGGGGATTTTGTTGTAAGTCTATTCAAATCAATTCGCGCCGGGAGGGACTCGAACCCCCAACCGCCTGATCCGAAGTCGGATTCGATATCTTGTACATTCTTCAGGAAATCAAACAGATAGAACATGTTAAATCCTTGTCCTTCCCGTTGACGCCCCCCTCAAAACAGCCTCAAAATACCCCTGAATTGCACGGTTTTTGCACGATTTATTCATACATAATAAGGCCGTGACCTGCCCCCATAGAACCTTTCCATCGGGCTGTTCTAAAAATACCAGCCTCGGCCCAAAAACCTGAATCCAAGACGCATACTGAATCGAATTTATCAAATATTCGACAATAGTTCTATCTGCTTTTGATGGCGCTATTATTGCAAAGAGACAATGAAATTATGGCGCAGGTACAGTATCTCAAAGCCGAAAATGAAATTCTTCGATCCCGAATTGGCGGAAAAAAGTTTCATGCCACTGTGGAAGAGAAGCGGAATCTCATCAAATATGGATTTCCTCTGGAACCGGCGATAAAGGAAATGATCTCGCTGGTTACGCCACAGACGTTCTTTTCGTGGATTTGTGGAACATAGCGCTCAAGGCGGCGAATGTAATCGGGGCATGCAGAAAGGATTGCTGTGCAGCCGGGCGTCACGGACAGCGATAACCAACTACCTTTTTGACCGCCGAAATCAGATTAATGCATGACATGAATAATATGCTAATTAATTATTTTTGTAATTGATATTACATTGTCAGCGATTCGCTAATCTTGAGGAACTTTTTCGCCATCTCTTTGTCAATGATCATGCTTTCGAGCGTGTGGTTATCAAGCACTTTTAAAAACGCTTCAAGTGCTTCGGCAAGGATGAATTTGAGGTGGCAAACCCCCGTGACGGAACAGTGATTCGTCTGAGGGTCAAAACATTCAACGATATGAAAATTCGATTCCGTTTTACGCACGACCTCGCCGATGGTGATCTCACTGGGGTGTTTCGCCAGTTCGATTCCGCCATTCCGGCCGCGAGTGGTCTTGATGTAACCCAGACGTCCGAGCTTATTGACGACTTTGATCAGATGATCTTTTGAAATGCCATAAAAGCGGGTTATGTCTTCGATCGAGACACGCTGATCGGAACGAAGCGCGAGATAGAGAAAGACTCGAAGGGAATAGTCTGTAAACCGGGTCAGATTCACGGTGATGTTTTTCTCAGTAAGGATTATTCATCCCACAACGGATTATTACGTTAACTATAGCATGCCCGAACCTTAATGCAAAAGAAAGCATTAATGGCTTCTGATGGCGAGCTTTTTGCTATTCTAATCTCAGGCAGTGCTATACGCTGCATCTTTCATTACTGCCGCCAGAGTTCCATATACGTTTTCCCATGCGGTTTTGACATCCTCGTTAAACTCGCTCCCCAAGCCTTTTTCCAGCGTCCATAGCAAGGCGACGCCGACAGTATCGTAGTGTTCAGGCTTTACGCCGTATCCAACGTGTCTCTTGCCCAGACTTTGTACGGCGGGGACGATGCCGTCGAGGTTATTCAACCCCTGTACGGCCACGCTGATCATCTGCATTAGTTTTTTGCCTTGTTCCTTGATATCGCTCTTAAACAGTGGTCTAAGGCCTGGATCCAGCTCAAACAGTCTGCCGTAAAACAGCTCCGCGGCGGTGCCGGAAATCGGAGCGACCATTCCCCAGCTTGACTGCACCAGATTAATCTGTTCCGGCGTTATGTCATTCATTGGATTTTCCTCTTGAGTAACGCCGCTGAAAAAAATCAACGGTAAGTTTGTGTTGGCATGGTTTGTAATGTTGCATAAAATGTGTTGGTTTATTTGATTGGAATACGAATTACGACTCCACCCATAACCTCTCTCATTTTGAAATCAGACCGCGGGCTGTCTTTGTGAGCGTTATGGCAGGCGATGCAGGCGGGCGCGACGGCCGTGTCGGGATAAATGGCTGTAAAATAAGTCGAATCGCCCAGTTTTTCTTCTTTATAATAATTTTGCCCCGGATTATCCACGATAAATGTTAACCCTTCTTTTTCAACATCGGTTTTCGGCATGTTTTGTTTGTTAATCGGCCAGAGCGATTGAAGCGTGTATGAAAAATCGCTTGTCTTTTCGCTAACCATTTCGGCGCCCATACGGAACATCTGGGCGGGAAGGGGAAGGGCTTTGTCGTCTTGCCAATGTTCGCTGGCGGTAATGACTTTCTCATCTTTGGTCAGGCGATTAACGACGTTTTTTGTGTAAACCGTGCGGTCCGACTCCATCACGGCGTGCAATGCGTCCGCCATGGTTTTCGGGCTGATTCCATTCGGGATCGATGAAGAATTTACGCAGGCGAACATATAAGCGCCTGCGATTCCTGTTAAAAGCAACGAGATAACGCCGGTGAACGAACGGTAATCTTTCATGGTAAACCTCCAACGACTGGAAAATGTGTTACGCCGCACATTGATACAAAATTGTTGATTTTGAAATCTGTTTTTGATACAACCTGATGAATAATTGCTTGCCAGTAGAGATTCTTCGACCCTATGACAATGAAATCGTGTATCGAATAATGGGTTTAATATGTTGCAAATGCCATACCGTTTTTGTCTCATCGGAAATCTTGAGATTTTGCAGTGATTTGTCGCAGGAGTAATACTTGTTGCGAAGTGCAGAGATTAAATGTCTTCAATATTCTGCTGTTTTTTAGACGAATTTACCGGCTTTGAACAATTATCAGCAGACTTAATTCCGCTTTCTTTCTTTTGTGGCTGTGATTTCGTCATTTTGCTTCTTCCCCCATTCGATGCTTTGAACGTGACTTTCAGGAGGATGATTGAAATTGGCTTGGATCAGCTTCTCGTCCGCTAGAGAGTCGAGAGTGAATTGCAGACCGTGACAGTAAAGGCAAACGCCGCGAACCATCTTTTCATTGGGACGAAGGTTATCATTCTGATTGTGAATGATTCGTATTTGATTTTGGCCATTTTCTTTATATTCTGTGCGAGGCATGTGGCAGGTCGCACACGATACTCCTTGCGTCAAATCTCCATCCGAAGTCAATGCGGTTTTCCATAAATTGTAGTGAGGAGAATCCTGGTTCAGGTAATTCAACGAGTGGTCGTCGTTGTGACATTGCAGGCAAGCGTCAACGGCGGCTCTGCGTGTATCGTAAGCGTGAGCGGAGTGACAAGCGTTGCAATTCAAAACTTTTTGCGCTGATTCCGGTTTCATGGGCAGACGGGCTATCGCCGGACGCATGGGGGGCAACCCTTGAGCGAGGCGCATACCGTGGCGGCCTTCAAGAAAGGATTGATGCTCGAATGAGTGGCATCGTGCGCAAGCTTCATTCGATGGAATTTCCGTCCATGTTTTAGAACCGCCGCTGGCCTCCGCGCTATGACAATCCATGCAATTGACGCCGGCGTAAGCGTGCGCCGTGGTCTCCCATTCCTGGTACACGATTGAGTCGAACTTCATGCCGGACGGTGCGTTCGCGTCGGCGCGTGTCAGAGCAGCGGGGTGGGACGCGCTGGTGAGATCCGTCTTTAACGCAGGAATGGCGGCGGGCGATTTCAGATCGGGCGAGTTGGCGTGATCGAGCAAAAAATCTTCATACAATGCGGTATTGTCATGAAAATTATGACATCCTGAAGTCGCGCAAGAGTTGTATGGTAAATCGCGATGGCTTGGCCTGACTTGGCCGATATCCTGGTGACAATAATAACAATAATTGGTGGGGAGCGTTACTCCCATTGAATGCGTACGGTCCTCAACGTGTTCTTCATGGCAGGTAATGCAGTTTCTCGCATCCAATAAAGCGACTCGATCCGCGTTGCGCGGGTCGGTGAATTTCGATTTGGGATGAGAATCGTTTGCGCGCTTAAGTTCTTCTTCGTGACAGCTCATACAAGCGTCCGGTTTCACGCCCATGAACGGAGTGTGGCAGGCGGAACATTTTATCTCAATTTGATAGTGTCCATTCGTCGTCATGCCAGGAAGGAATAGCGTACTATTCTGTTCGTATACCATCATGAATCCCAGCACGCCGATGGACGCGGAGCTGGACAGAGACCAGAGAAACCAATAGAACCCATTTTGCGTAATTTTCATCAATAATAATAAACCGCGAGAATGTGGAAGGCGATCAGAATCGGGATGGGCCAGAATAACGCGATGTGAAGGTAAGTTAAGTATGGCTTCGCCGTGATGAGAAAGCGCCGTAACAGGGGACGGTTGAGCGCTTCGATTCCCGTTGCGGCGCCCGCGAACGCGCCCGCCGCGCACAACAGGATAAAGCTGATCATCAGCGCCTCGTTCATGTTCGCGCCTAGTCGGAAACCGGTATGAATCGGTAGAGCAAGCAAGGTCGTCATGCCGATGACGGCGTGAACCATTCGCCACCATGAATACTCGCCCCATTTCAGCCATGTCACGCGTTTGCGTAATGAGAACAGCAGCGCGATTAGCGAAAGGGTGAGAAGGGTGTAGCCACTGATCTGCTTGATAAGACCGTTTCGCCAGAATACATCGATCTTGCGCCACGCCGACTCAACTGATTCGGCGAATGGTAGAGGGGAGAGAGTGAATAAAATGACTGATGCGAAGACCGCGGCGAATGAGGAAAATACCAGTAGTGATTGAGGAATATGTGATTGCGGAATGGAGAGGGATTCGCCCGTGAGTTCCTTGAGCAGCGGAAGGCACGAGCCGCAAACCGTTGAAGCGCCCGTTTCGCAGGCGAGTTGCGCCACGCTTCTCCTGCCTGATTCATACAACTCGCACAGTGTTGATTTACGCACGCTCATGCACGTGCAGATCGTCGCTGCGTCGGGCAAAGAAAAGAAGATTGAGCCGGTCTGTTCAGGCCAGAACATACCATCTTGAACAAAAGAGTCGATTTCTTCGATTCCAATTGGTAGTCCATTCTCAATATAGCTCAATACTTTCGGTTCTTCGGGCCACGGCCCGATCGATATCGCGCCAATGACCGAGCCTTCCGCGAAAAAGCATTCACGATATACCCCGTCACGATGATACACGCAACATTCGCCAGGTTGGCGGCTATGGCCAATGTTTGATACTTCAACGCCAAGCAGTTTGAGGCGAGTCGATTCATTGCTGTGAATGAATACAGCTGGTTCTCCGTTCAGTGAAGCGGCCAGCGCCGCCGCCATTCGGTATCCTGGTGCGACCAGACCATAGAGATGTCCTCGAAAATTCACACAGTCTCCAATCGCGTAGACGGATGGATTGGAGGTGCGCAACGTTTCATCGACGAGGATTCCGCCGCCCGGGCTACAGGCGATTCCGCTTTTCTTCGCCAGGCGATCACGAGGGCGAACTCCCGCCGAAATGATCACCATATCCACGTCCAGCGGATCGCCGGCTTGCGGTATCAGGCGCAAGCCATTTTGAATTGGCTGGATGGATGTTGTTCTTGTCTGCAAGTGAGCGTGGATCCCCAGCGATTCGATCTTGGCTAGAAGAACTTCGCCTGCTTCACGATTTAACTGTTTGGGCAACAGAAAGTCAGCTATTTCAAGAATGTGGGTTTCGATGTTCATGTGAAGCAACGCCTGCGCCGCTTCAAGCCCGAGCAGCCCCCCTCCGATGATAGCGGCGCACTTGGCGTCGCGCCCGTATTCCTGAATGTTCTTCAAATCATTAAGAGTGCGGTAAAAGAAGACGCCTGGCGTATCGATGCCGCGGATTGGGGGAGCGTAGGGTTCCGATCCCGTCGCGAGTACTAGATCGTCATAATGAAAGCGATCGCCGTTCGAGGTAGTTACATGTTTTGTTTCCAGGTCGATATGGTCCACGCGTTCACTTACACGCAGGTCGATTCCTTTTAGTCGATACCATTCTGAAGGGAGCATCAACAGACTTTCAAAATTGTCTCGTTCAAAAAAAACGGAGAGATGAACGCGGTCATAAGCTGGAAACGCTTCATCGCCGATGATGGTTACCTTCCAGTTGATTCCGTTTTGACATTGAAGAAGCCGGTCACAAAACCTGGCGCTTACCATTCCATTGCCCACAACGACGACATGGCGCGGCGCCGCCGAAGTGGAGCCCATTATGGCGAAAAGGGTCGGATTTGGAGGTTCGTTCATGAGATTTCCAAATGATAAAGTTAATTCTGATATCCAACTTAAGCAAAACAGACGCCAGATTGATTTAATCTTCAATTGACGGCGCGGAATCACAAAATACGGATGTTCATCGCATATATGTGGAGAAGAAGGCTAATCAAGCCCGGATACATTGATGAATTAACGTTTTTTGATCAAAGATTTCTTCAGGAAATATCATTTATCAACATTAAACCTGTCAGATGCTGAACACTCAAAGACTAGGAGGAGACAGTGAAGCAACAATGTTATATGTTGCATGTAGCATGCTATATATATGTTCACTCGGTCTGATTATTGCATGGTGATGAGCGAGTCGAATGCAAGGCTCAATTCATCATCACCCCGTTCATTCAGCCGGCTTCCGGTGATTTGAGTTCCATTCTCAATCAGGACATCAAATTGTTTTCGACTCTAACAACTAAATGGAGGGCCGGGCATGAAGAGAAAATGGCTATTGCACGTAATTTATTGTATTTGCGCGTTCCCCGCGATCGCCGCCGTAACGGCGGCGTACGGCGAGGATGAATTCAGGTTTTTCGATGATACGTTGAGCGTCGGTGGAGAACTGAGAACAAGGGTGGAATCGTTTAGCAACTTTTATAATGCGGCGGGATCATCCGATGTTGGAGACACTCGGATTCTGCAACGCAGCAAGCTGCATTTCGATTTGCACCCAAGTGAATACTGGAAATCTTTCGTCGAACTTCAGGATTCGCGTCAGTTCGGGTCCGATATCATCAGCCGGCACGCTGTGCCGAATGGTTTTGAAGACGATATCGATTTCTTCCAGGCTTACATGGAAATGGATAAAATCGGTGGCTCCCCCGTATCGCTGAAAGTCGGTCGGCAGTTGCTATTTTATGGAAAACAGCGTTTGGTAGGGCATTTTTTATGGAGCAACACGGCGCGTTCCTTCGACGCGGTTAAAGCCAACGTCGTGCTGAGTGATTTGGGCGGTTCGATTGACGTGTTCGCCGGTCAGCCGGTGGATCACGAGTTCGGCGAGTTCAACGACGTGCTCAACAATCACAGCACGCTGTACGGCGTGTACTCGACGTGGAAAAAGATTGAATATCTTGACTTTGTTGAAGTGTATTATCTTTTGAAAGACGTGGATAACGTCGATACGCAGGTTCATACGGCCGGCGCCCGGTTAGGTAAAACCTACGAGTCCGGCTGGGACTGGGAGGCGGAATTCGCCGGTCAGTTCGGAGATTTCGCCGGGCT
Source organism: bacterium (assembly GCA_016125385.1). GTDB lineage: Bacteria > Hinthialibacterota > Hinthialibacteria > Hinthialibacterales > Hinthialibacteraceae > WGLV01. Next base: position 28,881 of record WGLV01000065.1, on the reverse strand, counting down.
TAATCATCAGGCTTTCGCCATGTCGGTTAACGCGGGGTATACCTTTGATTACACTTGGTCGCCGCGAATCGGCGTCGGGTATAATTGGTCTCCCGGCGATGACAACCCGAGCGATGGCGATCATGGAACCTTTGACAACCTTTTTCCAACCAACCACATTCACTACGGCCAGATGGATATCGCTTCGTGGCGCAACATGCACGACGTTGAAATGGAAGTCTCGGCCAAGCCGATGGACAAGATGACGGCGAAGTTCGAAATGCATAACTTCATACTCGCTGAACCAGATACAGACGCTTGGTATAGCGCGGCGGGCGCTATCTTGCGCACAGGCGCTCCCGGTGCTGATGGTTACGTCGGTACGGAACTCGACTTTATCGTATCATACGTTGCGTCTGACTGGCTGAAGGTCGAAGCTGGATATTCTCACCTGATCGCAGGCGATTTCATCGACGATACGGGGAGCAATGATGACGCCGATTGGGGATATTTGATGACGACGATTACATTCTGATTTACTGAGGCGGCGGCGTTGATGAATTGTCCAATCATGCCGCCGCCTTGATTGATCGGGATCCTTTCTCTTTTCCTTCTCGCGCATATTCTCTTTCTTTGAACCACATATCTGCCAGTCAAAATGGGCGAGTACCAGATTAAATATAACTTATAAGATTCAATAATTATGTAAGCATCTCGGCCGACTGTCCGATCCAGATTCAGAATTCAAAGATCATGAAGCGCTTCAGGCATGACCTGAAAGCGGCGATCCTGATTGGGATATCCAGCCTACGGATTTGTAGGGTTTCTGAAAAAAATATCTGAAACGATGTTTTATTTTAAACTCTAAGACAGGCGCTGTTTAACAATAAACAGGATGGCCGCCAGAGCGTGGTGGACGATTTCTAAATTTTGCTGTCTCTCTTTTCTTCAAACATACTCATTTTATTAAAGTCATCCCGCATGTTTTCGTGTTATCGCCAATTAATAGTTGGATATCCTTCGTGATCTATTAGTGGTATGACGCTTGCAACATTAGTCTGGCACACTCACCAGAACAAAACAGTTAGGAGAATGTGAATGAAGCGATGTACTCGCCTGGCGTTCCTCGCGAATTTTATGATTTTTTGTTTGATTGCTATTAACCTTCCCGTTTCGGCGGGTCTGCTTGATGCTGAAAAACTCGAACTAAAATTCGGCTTTATCAAACTGACCGATTGCGCGCCGATCATCATCGCCAAGGAATTGGGTTATTTCATGGATGAAGGGTTGTTCGTGACGGTTGAAGCTCAGGCGAATTGGAAGGTGCTGCTTGACCGAGTGATCAGCGGCGAGCTTGATGGCGCGCATATGCTGGCTGGTCAGCCGATCGGTGCGTACGTCGGTATCGGAACGCAAGCGAACATCATCACCGCGTTTAGTATGGATCTAAATGGAAACGGAATCACGGTATCGAATGATATCTGGGGACGGATGAAGAAAAACGATCCCAAGCTGGATCAGGATAAGCCGCCTCATCCCATCTCCGCCGATTCGCTTAAACCCGTTGTGGAAGAATTCAAACGAAGCGGCGATCCATTACGCATGGGAATGGTGTTTCCGGTTTCCACGCACAATTACGAAATCCGTTACTGGCTGGCCGCATCGGGTATCAGCCCAGGCTATTACACCAATGGCGACACCACCGGCACGACCGATGCCGACGTGTTGCTCTCGGTGACGCCTCCTCCTCAGATGCCCGCCACTCTCGAACAGGGAACCATTCAGGGGTATTGCGTTGGCGAGCCGTGGAACCAGCAGGCTGTGTTTAAAGGTATCGGTGTTCCTGTTGTGACCAACTATGACATCTGGAAAAACAATCCTGAAAAGGTATTCGGCGTAACGCTGGACTGGAACAACAAGTATCCCAAGACGCACGTCGCTGTGATAAAGGCGCTGATCCGCGCCGGCAAATGGCTCGACGAGAGCATCGAGCACCGCAAGGAGGCTGTCAAAATTCTTTCGCGGAGCGAGTACGTTGGCGCCGACGCGGAAGTTATCGCTAACAGCATGACGGGAACCTTTGAATTTGAAAAAGGCGACAAGCGAGATTACCCCGATTTTAACGTCTTTTATCGCTATGACGCGACATATCCGTTTTACAGCCATTGCGTATGGTTTTTGACGCAGATGCGCCGCTGGGGGCAGATCGGCGAGGTCAAGCCGGACGATTGGTATTTCAAAACCGCTGAGGAAGTATATCGCCCCGATATCTGGCTCAAGGCCGCCGCTGAACTGATTGATGACGGCGTACTGACGGAAGATGACGTGCCCAAAACCGATGGATACAAGAAGCCCGACGACGGATTCATCGATGGCGTCATCTTTGACGCGAAAAAGCCTAACGATTATCTCAAACAGTTTCCTGTGGGTATCAAAGATGAATAACGAGGGATCGATATGATTGGAAAGGCGAGCCTGTCGATGACGGAAGAACAGGACGAATCACGCCGCGATGAACGATCGCTCGTGCCGAAAGTGAAATCCGTGAACGAGGCGCCGAAATTCGATTGGTGGCTGAACCGCTTTGAACGAGTCGGGTTGGGATGGATCAATCCATTTCTTTGTATCGCTGCGAGACGCGACGTAAGGCGGAATCTCGATCAGATCATACGGACGTACTTGCTGCCTCTGCTCGCTTTCGCTCTGTTTCTGTTTGTATGGTCGATCGTGGCGCAAAACGCCGTGGTGAGAACCGGAACGTTGCCGGGACCGTATCAGGTATATGAGGAAGCCGTGAATTTGTGGAACGAACACGTCGAGGAAGGCGTGAAGGAACGCGAATTTTACGCGAAGCAGGATGAGTTGAAGGCCCGTTATCTCCAACGGTTCCCCGATCGTGAGTGGGTTGAACACGGTTACGCCGGGAAAGATACCTTCATCGACCAGATTTTCACCAGTTTGTATACCGAGTTTTTCGGTTTCATGATCGCATCCGTCATCGCTGTTCCGATCGGACTGCTCTGCGGAATGAGTCAAACGATTTACCAGTCGTTGAATCCGCTGATCCAGATCTTCAAGCCGGTCTCGCCGCTCGCCTGGCTTCCAATGGTGATGATCATGGTGAGCGCATGGTACAACCCATCCGACCCGATGTTTGAAAAAGCGTTTTTGAGTTCGGCTATCGTCGTTGCGCTCTGTTCGCTATGGCCCACGTTGATCAACACCGCCAACGGCGTTGTCAACATCGATCAGGACTACCTCAACGTCGCTAAGGTTTTGAAACTGGGCTGGTTTGAAAAAACCTTCAAAATCGTCATCCCGGCCGCCCTGCCGTACATTTTCACCGGATTACGTCTTTCACTCGGCATTGGCTGGATGGTGTTGATCGCGGCGGAAATGTTGGCGCAGAATCCCGGGCTGGGCAAATTCGTCTGGGACATGTTTCAAAACGGAAGCAGCAAAACCCTCGCTCAAATCATGGTCGCCGTGTTCACCATCGGAATCATCGGTTTTCTGCTCGATCGGATCATGATTGCGATTCAGCGATGGGCCAGCTATGAACCCAATGTGGAAATCCGCTGATCGGAGAGACAACCATGAAGGCGATTCTTCAGATTGAACAGGTAGAAATGACGTTTCAGACGCAAAAAGGGCCGTTTCATGCTTTGCGCGATGTGTCAATAAACATCAACCGCGGCGAATTCATCTCGATCATCGGTCACTCCGACTGCGGGAAGTCGACGCTGTTGAACATCATCGCGGGGCTTCATCGCGCGACTCGCGGCGGCGTGATTCTCGAGGGGCAGGAGGTATGCGAGCCGGGGCCCGATCGTGCGGTGGTGTTTCAAAATCACTCGCTGCTGCCTTGGTTTTCCGTATATGGCAACGTTCAACTGGCGGTGGATAAAGTCTTTCGCCAAAACATGACGCGAGCCGAACGCCATGAGTGGGTTATGCACAATCTCGAGCTGGTCCACATGGAAGACGCCCGTGACAAACGCCCCGCTGAAATCTCCGGCGGGATGAAACAACGCGTCGGCATCGCCCGCGCTCTGGCGATGAAGCCCAAGGTGCTTCTGCTCGACGAGCCGATGGGCGCGCTGGACGCGCTGACTCGCGCCAGTCTGCAGGATTCAATTCTGGAAATTCACTCTGGGCAGCATTCCACCATCGTCATGATCACGCACGACGTAGACGAAGCCGTGTTGTTGTCAGACCGAATTGTGATGATGAGCAACGGCCCCGCCGCCACCATCGCCGAAATTCTCAATGTTGAATTGCCCCGGCCGCGCAACCGCGTCGAACTCGCCGACGACGGAGCCTATAACCACTACCGCGCCGAAGTGTTGAGATTTCTCTATCAGAACAAAGGAAAACAAATTCTGAACTGAGTTTATGAATCGATTAAAAACCGTTTGTCCTTATTGTGGAGTGGGGTGTGGAATGATCGCGTCCGTGACCGATGGTCGAATTCAAGCGCTGAAAGGCGACCCTGATCATCCCGCCAATTTCGGCCGTCTATGCACCAAGGGGCTGACTGCTCACATCCCGATTCAAGCCCCCACTCGGCTTACATGCGCTTCCGCGCGTACATCGCGCGGCTCGGAGCGAGTTCGGATTTCGATTGATGAAGCGGTTCACGAAACCGCATCACGAATGAGAGCGATCGTCGAACGTGATGGACCGGACGCCGTCGCCATGTATGTTTCGGGCCAGATGTCGAGCGAAGCGCAATACGCGGCGAACAAACTCTGCAAAGGGTTTATCGGCACAAATAACATTGATTCCAACTCGCGGCTTTGCATGGCCAGCGCGGCTAGCGGTTATAAACTGTCGCTTGGAGCGGACGCGCCGCCTGGCTGTTATGAAGATTTCGACCATGCGGATCTCTTTTTCGTCATCGGATCAAACATGGCCGATTGTCATCCAATTCTGTTTCTTCGCATGATGGATCGCAAAAGCAAATCCGGTGCGAAGTTGATCGTGGCCGATCCGCGCAAAACAGCGACCGCTGATAAAGCGGATCTCTTCCTGCCCCTTCGTGCAGGAACCGATCTGACGCTGTTATACGGGCTGCTTCATCTGCTGATTCGAAACGGCTGCATCGATGAAGTCTTCATCGCGAATAACACGGAAGGATGGGACGAAACCGTAGCGTTGGTTCAGGATGACACGCCTGAACGCGTTGCTGAAATCACTGGCCTCTGTGTGGGTGATATCGAAACCGCGGCGCGTTGGATCGGCGAACGGAAAGCCTGGATGTCGCTATGGACGATGGGCCTTAATCAGAGCGTGAAGGGAACCTGGAACACCAGCGCATTGTGTAATCTCCATCTCGCGACCGGCTCGATCGGCTTTCCCGGCGCGGGGCCGTTTTCACTGACCGGACAGCCAAACGCGATGGGGGGGCGTGAGGTTGGATACCTCAGTCACGCTCTGCCCGGGCAGAGGTGCGTGATAGAAGCCGGCGACCGCGAATTCATCGAAAGGGTATGGAATCGAGAATCCGGTTTCATTTCTCCCAGACCCGGGTTGGATACGGTTTCGCTTTTCAAGGCGCTGGAAGACCGATCGGTAAAAGCGGTGTGGATCATCGCAACCAACCCCGTAGCCAGCGTTGCCAACCGCAAAAACGTTATTGCTGGATTAACAAACGCTGAACTGGTGATCGTGCAGGATGCGTTTCATCCGACGGAAACCAGCGAATTCGCCGACGTGTTGCTGCCCGGCGCGCTCTGGGCTGAGGCGGAAGGCACGATGGTTAATTCCGAGAGGCGCATCACGTTGATGAACCGCATTGTCGATCCTCCCGGAGAGGCCTTGCCTGACTGGCTTTGGATTACCCGCGTCGCGTGGGCGATGGGATATACACACGATTTCTCGTATCAATGCGCGGAAGATATTTTTAACGAGATGCGAAGAACCTCCAATTATAAATCCGAATACGTTCTCGAAGGCGTCACTTACGATCGTCTGAAACAAAAATCTCTCTCCTGGCCCTGTTATTCGACCGAGTTGGACTCAATGCCGCGCCGGTATCTGGGCGAGAGCGACGGAATGCGTTTTGCCCATGCGAACGGCAAAGCTCGGTTCATTGTTCGGCGGGATGAGGTTCCGGGTGACGCGCCGAGTGAAAATTTTCCAATAGTGTTAACCACAGGTCGCCTGCCTCATCAATGGCACACTCGTACAAAAACTGGGCATGTTGAAAAACTCAACCGGCTGAATCCCGCTCCCTTCATTCAGATGAATCCAGCCGCCGCCGCGCAGCTTGACGTGAATGAAGGCGACATGGTGCGGGTTGAGTCGATAAACGGAACGGCGGTTTATCCCGCGCGGTTGGACACGCGAGTGAAGGCAAGCGAATGCTTCGTATCTTTTCACTGGAACGATGGCTTACACGCTGTTAACCAGGTTGTGTCCGATGCGTGCGACCCGGTTTCGCTCCAGCCTGAATTTAAATTCAGCGCGGTTCGATTATCGAAAATGGAACAGATGATTCAAGAGGATGTCAGCGCTATGAACACCGAACTTAAATCCACCCAATCGATTGGAGCCTTCAGCGACGAGCAGAAAGAATTTCTGCAAGGGCTGATGGCGGGTTATCGTCAGCAGGGGCTTGTCATGCCCGGCGCCGCTTCTCCCGGCGAAATCGCGGTTCCCGAATCCGAAACCGTGTATGGAACAACTATCGATGATTTGTGCAAGGAAGAAAAAATCAAGCACGAACTCAACGGTCTCGACGTATGGGGACGCATTCTGTCCAGCGCGGAAAAGAATATCTTTCCTGAAGGCGGCGACGTGTTCCGCTTCAAGTATCACGGTCTGTTTTACGTGTCTCCCGCTCAGGAAGCTTACATGCTTCGTTGCCGGATACCCGGTGGAATCCTTTCATCGATGCAACTGCGTGGGCTGGCCGATATCGCCGAGCAGTGGGGAGGAGGATATGCTTCAATCACCACGCGCGCCAATATGCAGATTCGTGATATCCAACCGAAAAACGCAGTCAACGTATTGACCCGGCTGTATGACATCGGGCTGACTTCGAAAGGCTCCGGGGCGGATAACGTTCGCAATATCACTGCGAGTCCGACGTCCGGGATCGATCCCGATGAAGTGTACGACGTGCGGCCGCTGGCCAAGGCGCTTCATTATTACATTCTCAATGATCGCGAGCTGTATGGCTTGCCTCGAAAATTCAACATCGCTTTCGATAACGGCGGCGCGGTCAGCGTGGTGATGGATACCAATGACGTTGGATTTCTCGCGGTGCGCGTTGATGAAGGACATGAAGTCGAGCCGGGCATCTATTTTCGCGTCCAGTTGGGTGGAATCACGGGACACGGCGATTTCGCTCAGGATGCAGGCGTGTTGATTCAGGCCGGACAATGTTTGCCAGTCGCGGTAGCGATCGTCCGGGTATTCATCGAACACGGCGACCGCACCAACCGTAAAAAAGCCCGCTTGAAATACTTGATTGAAAAGTGGGGACTCGCAAAATTTCTGGAAAAGGTCGAGAAAAAACTCTCGTTCAAGTTTACGCGCTTTGCGTATGAAAACTGCCGCAAACGCCGCCATACCACGCGTCATGGCCATCTGGGAATCTTTCGGCAATCGCAACCGGGTTTTAGTTATGTTGGCGTGAAGATTCCTGTGGGACAAATGAAGGCGAGACAAATGCGCCAGATAGCCGATATCGCCGATTCATGCGGATCGAGCGAGGTCCGGCTGACCGTCTGGCAGAATCTCATCATCCCCAACGTGTCGGAAGATCGCATCCCGGAATTGCAGCGCAAGGTAAAGCATGCGGGCTTCGATTACCAGGCGAGCGCGATCATGGGCGGGCTGGTCGCATGCACGGGCAACACGGGATGTAAGTTTTCATCGACCAACACCAAAGGACAGGCGATGGAACTTGCCGCCTGGCTCGAAAACAAAGTGAAACTCGATCGTCCGATAAACATTCATCTGACCGGCTGCCCCCATTCCTGCGCACAATATTATTGTGGAGACATCGGCCTCTTAGGCGTCAAAGTTACGGATAACGGCGAGTCGGTGGAAGGTTACAACGTTCTGCTGGGCGGCGGCGTCGATCAGGATCAGGGGCTCGCTCGTGAAGTGTTCAAGGCGATTCCTTTTACACGCTTACCCGCGCTGTTGGAACGCGTGTTGAACGTCTATCTGCAAAAAAGGAATGCGGGCGAATCGTTCGTCGAATTTACGCGTCGGCATGAGATCGGCCAATTGCAGGAACTGTTTTCAAACTAAAGGAACCGACTGATGACAAATCTCGTTCCCCATATTCCCGATAACGCGCCGTTCACGCTCGAACAGCGCGCGTGGCTCAACGGTTTTCTGGCGGGGCTATTTTCGCGAAACCAACTCGAACTGGAAGCCAGCGCCGCGGCGAACGCTCAACTGACCCCGCTGACTATCCTGTTCGGGTCACAAACCGGGAACGCGGAAGCGTTGGCGAAGATGCTATCCAAGCAGGCCGGCAAGCGTGGTTTCGCACCAACGGTTTATGAAATGGATGACTATCCGTTTGACAACCTCAAACATGAAAACCGGTTATTGGTGATTACCAGCACCTACGGCGACGGCGACCCGCCTGATAACGCGCAATCGTTCTGGGAAAAACTGACGTCGGACGAATCGATCTCGCTGGTGCACGTGGAATATTCCGTATTGGCGCTGGGTGATACCAACTACGAAAAATTCTGTCAGTTCGGCAAAAACATCGATTTGCGGTTTTCCAGTCTGGGCGCGAAACGCGCGTATCAGCGAGTCGATTGCGACGTGGATTACGACGATCTATTTGAATCATGGATGAGCGGCGTGTTACCGGCGATTCAATCGAGTGACGTGTCTCCGCCGGCATCTATAGCGCTGAACGCCGCCGCCGCGAGACCGGATGTGGAAGAAGGGTATTCAAAAAAGAATCCGTTTCCCGCGACGGTGATGCGGGTCTTGCGATTGAATGAAAGCAGATCGGAAAAAGACACGCGTCACGTTGAGATATCTCTGGCTGGTTCGGGATTGAAGTATAAGGTCGGCGACGCGCTGGGAATCTGGCCGCGCAATTGCGCGAATGAAGTGGATGCTCTCATCAACGTATTGGGATTCGATCCCGACGTTGAGGTGGATGTTGCGAAGGAAGGCCCAAAACGTTTGCATGAAGCTCTGGTTGATTGTTTTGATATTTCTAAAGTGACGCGGCCGTTTCTACAGTGGCTTCTTGAAAAAACAGGATCAAGCATGCTGGAAGAATTGCTTTATCCTGAAAATAAAGAACGACTCAATGAGTATCTATGGGGCAGGGAAATTCTGGAAGTTCTGAATGAAATCCCCAATCTGAATGTCACGCCTCATGAATTCGCTTTGAGCCTGAAACCGCTTCAGCCCCGGCTGTATTCCATCGCCTCAAGCCCCAATGCGCATCCCGATGAGGTGCATCTTACGGTGGGCGTAGTGCAATACGATTCGCACGGAAGACTTCATCACGGCGTCTGTTCGGGTTTTCTCGCCCGGCTGGTTGAACCGGGCTCGGCCGTGCCGGTTTTTATCTCCCCCTCGAAAAATTTCAGTCTTCCTGATGACCCCGATACGCCGATCGTCATGGTGGGACCGGGCACGGGCATCGCGCCGTTTCGCGCTTTTCTCGAAGAGCGGCGTTGTCAGGGAGCGAAAGGAAAACAGTGGCTCTTTTTCGGGAATCCATATGAACAAACCGATTTTCTGTACCGGGATGAAATTACGGAGATGCTGGATGAAGGCTGCCTGACTCGCTTTGACGCGGCGTTTTCACGCGATCAACGGGAAAAAGTATATGTGCAGCACCGCATGATCGAGCAGGCGGAAGAGTTGTATCGCTGGCTGGAGGAAGGAGCGCATTTTTACGTATGCGGCGACGCCCAGCGCATGGCGAAAGACGTTCATGAAGCTTTGCACCGTGTTATCCAGACCGCGGGCGGGTTTAGTGAAGACGCCGCCGCTGAATACGTTCAACGTCTTCAGGCTGAAAAACGATATCAGCGGGACGTGTATTGAGCGATCAGTTTTTCTTTCGCTATTTTCCATTCCTCCTCCGTGTTGCAGTTTGTCCACGAATCACGAAATTGATTGGGAATATCCACTATTTTTGTCTTGGGATGTTGGGCTGCGTGGTGAAGTGAAAAATTACCTTGCTTGACATGCGTTTCAAACACATCGCGCATGTTTGGTTCGTAGATCGCGCCTAAAGGATGCAATCCGTCTCGATCTCGTGGTATAACCGCCCACACACCGGGTTCTCGCTGAGAGATCAGCCATTGCAGCGCGGCGGCGCTCATCAGCGGCATGTCACAGGCAAGAAAAAGCCATGCCGCTTGCGGCGCCCAACGCATGGCGGCCAGAACGCCCGCCACGGGGCCGCGCGCATCCGGGGCGTCAGGCAGCGTCCGTTCAAACTGTCCGCCGGGTGCCCTGTCGCCAAGCAGCACGACTTCTTTCGCGTATTGCCTGACTGTATTCGCCAACCGAACAACGATCCGGACGCCGTTGTAAGCGAGTTCGAATTTGTCGAATCCCATGCGCTGGCTTCGTCCGCCTGCCGTGATTCCAGCGAGTAGGATTTGATCGCTTCCTCCCCGGGAAAGCAATGATATCCCAACCTTTTCAAAATTCTCCATGCAGCCTCCGAAGCACCTGAATCCGAGACGCTTCCAAGAAAAAATATATCACACATGCAACAATGCTTATATCTGTTTTTGATGGCGTTGTTCGGCAAAGAGACAGTGAACTCATGGCGCAGGTCCAGTATGTCAAAGCAGATAATGAAATTCTTCGATCCCGAATCGGCGGAAAATGTTTCATGCCACTGCGGAAGAGAAGAGGAATTTCATCAAATACGGCCTTCCCCTGGGACCGGCGAAAAAGGAATTGATTTCGCCGGTCACGCCGCAGACGTTCTTTAAGTGGATTCGTGAATATGAATGTACCACTAGTCAACCTCGAGAACAGTTTGGATGAATTGGTTAACGGTATCAATGGGCCGTTCCCCCATATTTCGATAGCCTTGGTGCGGTCGTTCGTGATTATAGAAATGCAGCCATCGGTCGCGGTCGTTCTGTAAGGCCTCCACGGATTCGTAAAACGTCTCGCGGAGTTGCCTAGTTGTTTTCTGTTTTTTTTTTGCTCCTCTTAAACATCGAGCTCAAGCTCTTGAAATTAACGTGTTTTTCCTACCGCTTTTAGAAGAAAAGTATGGGAGGGAATTTTCGTGATTTCTGGGTTGAAAAAATGCGATAAAAAGACTCTTTTGATGTTGGCGCAATACCGGGTGCTTTCGATTGCGCAAATCGCTCTGCTGGAAGGGGTGAATCCACGTAGCGCCCGTCGATTGATGAAACGGCATCTGGATAGGGGATTGGTTCAGACAATTGAGCGATGTTTTTCGGGGACGAAGGGAAGGCCGGAAGGCCTTTTTTGTTTAAGCGAAAAAGGGGTCGATTCCCTGAAAGAAAACCAACTGTTCGAGTCGTGGTATTCGAACGAAAAACTGGGTTGGCATGGACGGCGAAATCTTGAGCATCAAATCGGCGCCAATTGGGTCTTGATTCATGTTAAGATGCTGGAGAAGTTCGCCGGATTGAAAACCGAATCCATATCACACACTTCTCCCTTTCATCCTGAAAGCGAAACCGGTGCGCCGTTCATCCACGATTCAGTTCCTTCGAACGCCGATCCTTCCCGTCGAATTGGATTCACGCCGGACGCGGTGTTTTTGATAAAGAATCCAGCGCAAGAACGAGCGCTTTTGTTTTTCCTTGAATACGATCGAGCCACGGAACCGCTGGCGGGTGGCGCCGCCAATTCGATTTCGCGGAAGATTCAAAATTACAGGGAGTATTTTCGGCGAGGCGGATACAAGCGCTACGATCAGGTATTCGGCGGAAGTTTCAATGGTTTCCGCCTTTTGTTCATAACGGAGTCGAAGGAGCGCCTCAGTAGCCTGTGCCGGTTGGTATTGAATCGAAAACCTTCGAAATTCATCTGGCTGACATTGATCGATGAAATCCGGGAGCGGGGAATCGGGGCGAATATCTGGATTCGCGGGGGAAGAATGGAAAATCCGAGAGTCTCCATTCTTGGCTCGTCCTTGTCTTTTGACCTTGGTGAAGCAGGCCAGCGACACGAAGAAGTTTGACCGAAAACCTCCCCAAAATCGTCCGGAAAAGGGTGAAAAACGTGCTATTTCCGGCCCGTGCTGAAATTAGCGAATCCCCTGCTAAACAAGTACTTAAAGCGATGTCCGAAAATCGATTAATAATAGAATTTTCTGTATCGGGAGATTCGTCACCGTTACGGCGTGATGAATCATTTTAAACCGCGACGTATACGCGCCTGTATATGAATCACCCTCACCTTACTCATGATCACCGGCACGCTACGTTTACCGCGAGCTTCATCGCTCGAAAGAAGATGGAAGGCTATCGCTTGGATGCCTGCGAAGTGATGTTTAACCACTATGGCGATCGGGGCGTCGTGGATGTCGCGCTACGAAAAGAGGATCCGGTCAAACGACTTATGGAATGGCTGATCTGCGAGATGAAACCTTGGTTGGCTGACGTCGGCGAGGCTATCCGCCAAGTGAGGCGAGCTCAGGAGTATTTTTGTCTGTCGCGTCCGGATTTCGCCCGGAAAGGATGGGTAAACCAGTACCGGTTCTTACTGGTGCTGGAAGCCAACGACCAAAACGCCGCTCAGGTACAACAATACCGGGATCTTTTTCATGGGATGGAAATCGCCTGGCACCATCAGGATGAAGCCTTACGACGTCGGATTCTGTACCGGATCGAAATAGACGACGCCGTCTCCTCGATTCAGCGAGTGATTTCTTGCGCTTGAGACCGCACAATATTTTTATACGCGTTTCGACTTCTTTTTTATGGGAGAACATGGCAGGGCGAATCATTTCACTCGCGGCGGGGGAACGGCTTCTTAAAACCAGCAAGGCGGAACGTATTTCCGATACGGCGATTCGCGCGTTAATCGAACGTCTCGAAAGGCAGGGGGAACGCATCGCGCGAAGAGCGTGGGATTTCACCAGGCACGCCAAGCGTAAAACGGTAACCAGAGACGACGTCGAATTGGCCTGCACGGAGCCAGCCGTGGAGGAGGATTCCAGCCCTTCGACGGCTTGTTGTGTTCCAGTTCGCTCGTTCTGAGATAATTCTACTTCAATTTTATCCATATTCGTCCATCAGGTTTATATAACGTTTTGACGATATGAACATGGTTACGGTCCCGTCACCATGAAAAACGGAAATCATGCTCACCGTTTTGTACTGATCGCAGTCGTCGTGTTTTGGTTGCTTGCGAGCTTACGATATCTCCTGGATTCCATTTCGTCTTTAGTTAACCGTTCCACGAATTGGATCTTCATCGTCATGCTGGCGGCTTATGGCTTCTACCTCGTGCTCGTATTAATCGTCTTGTTCGCTCGTTCGTACGTGCGATGGGTGAATCATCAGGATTGGATCGCCGGGCTGATGACGGGATACGCCGCTTTGTTCTCATCATGTTTGTTGATGGCGTGGCTCGTGGCAGGATTGGGTGTGAGGGATTTGGTGAGTCTCTTCATGAATTCGGAAGGATTCTTAAGCGCGGCGGCGATCCTGCTTGCGCGCATGGCGAACAGTGGATTGCCGCTCGCGTTTCCGGTGAGCCTGTATGGATTGTATCTGGCGTTCAAATCGTTGATCGTGGCCCGGCGGAAAAAACAAACCCTCACCTATGGGTTTATCCTGCTGTTGTGCAGCCTGATGCTGCTTTGGCGAAGTTATGCATTGGTGCGGATCATCCTTGGAGTATTGTGGAATTGAGCATCCCAGTTTGTACTTAAAGTCCTGTGTGCGACTCTAAATCTAAATTTGCGGGCAGTAGGCGATTGCGGCGCGGTCTCCGCCATGTCGGGACGCGTTCGGGGGCCAACTACATACTGCTGTTGGACATCGAAAAATCGTACATTCGTACAACGGATGCGGCGTCGCCACTGCGTTCGCAGTCGGGTTGTTGGGCGTCTCGCCTTCTCAATCAACGGATACGTTTTCTTTTTCCCGGTGCGCGGGTATGATTGGCTCATGCATAACTCTTAAAACAATAAGGCGCGCATGAAATCAGAGCCGCTGATGGAACATCTGAAAATCCTCATCGTTGATGATGAGATCAATATTCGCAAAATGCTGACCGTTTGCCTGGAGATGGAAGAATATCGAGTCTCCAGCGTCAGTAATTTTCAAGACGCCGTCGATGAATGCCAGCGTCGAATCTATGATCTGGCCTTTATCGACCTTCGTCTCGGCGCGGAAGACGGTCTCGATTTGATCCCGCGATTCATTCAACATTCTCCCTGGACCCGTATCGTGGTGATTACCGCGTACGCCTCGGTCGAGACCGCCGTCGAGGCCATGCGGCGGGGAGCGTCCGACTACGTTCCCAAACCGTTCACGCCAACGCAGATCATCATTTCGACAAGGCGAGTGTTGGAACTACGTTTTCTTGAACGAAAAGTAAAAGAACTCCAGGAGAGTTTGGGAGCGAACGATCCGAGTTTGTTGTTGTCCACCGCCAGCCCCGCCATGAAGCAAGCGTTGGATGTCGCGAAGCAAGCCGCGCCATCGGAAGCGAGCATTCTGCTGCGCGGTGAAAGCGGAACCGGAAAAACGCAACTTGCCCGAGCAATTCATTCATGGAGCGGACGCGCGCGACAAGCATTCGCAACAGTTTCATGCCCTTCGCTTTCCGCTGAATTGCTGGAAAGCGAACTGTTCGGTCACGTCAAAGGCGCCTTCACCGGTGCCATCAAAGATCAACCGGGAAAAATCGGGACATGTGAAGGCGGCACTCTGTTTTTGGACGAAGTCGGCGACCTGCCGTCATCAATCCAGCCGAAGTTGCTGCGATTTATTCAGGATCATGAATACGAGCGGGTTGGCGATCCGCGTACCCGACAGGCCGATGTGCGGATCCTCGCCCTATACCACGGACTCGGAAACCTTCCCGAACCAAAACTCGTGCACAAATTCTTGTGAGGAGCCTCTTTTTTATTAAGCGTTTTATGAAATGGATCGGTAAATCAAGAATGATTTGGTTTTATGGAAAACAGTGGGGACGAAATTATTAATTTTTTCTGGCATTTATCCAAAGGGTATGAAATGTCATCCAGGCCTTTGAGTAAGGCTTAAATAACAGAAGCGCCACTACCGGGTGGGGATGACAAATGAACTTCAACACCCGCTACCAGGCCCGGTATGATCGGGCCGAGTGGTATCGCTCGCGAAGCGACGCACCTTATAGTCCGGGCCTATTAGATCAGCCTTATCTCTCGTTGTATGAATCTCCCCTTGGAACCTCTCTCGGACCGCTGGAAGCGTCCGTGTTCACTCCGTTGGACGGGCGAGATCCCCTGTATTCCTTTTTCGAAAGCAAACGGAGGATCATCGGCGGGGGCATCCGGGACGTAACCGGTTTGATCCAGGAACGCGAAGCCATAAAGGAACGGAACCTGTACAGCATTGAGTACGACGCCTGCAAGGTGTTGACCCGGCTGTACGAACTGGATCACTGGCCTCCCGAGACCAATTTCTCCGTGGAGCGTAAACGAGCCAATTTTGAGAAGGAGCTTCTCGATTTCGAGCGAGAGAAGCGCATGGAGGAAGTCGCCTGCTGGCGCGACGTGACGCGTTTGCGGGGGGAATTGCGGGAACTGGTGGGCAAGGCCCATGAGGAACAGCGGCGCCGCCAGCTGATCCAGGGGGACTGAAATCGACGTGGAGGAACTGTGCAGGCGGCTCAAGCCGGTGATCGGCGAGAAGGCCGAGTGGTACTGGCGAGCCTACCTGTCGGAGGACGCGCCGGGAAAACGCGACTTGGAGATCGGTCTGAGCGTACTGGCCGCGCGGCTGCTTGGCTCCCGGGTGGAGGAAAAGGCGACCCACCTTTCCGCGCCGCCTCCGGCGAAAGCGGACGGCCCGTATCCGCTGGGATGGGTGTACTACGCAGGGCGCTTGAAGAATCCGTTCGGTTTGCATGAATCGGAATGGATTCAGCACGCGGCGATTTTCGGGCGGTCCGGTGCGGGTAAGACCAACGCCGTGGTGGTGGTGATCGACGATTTCCTGCGTCATAAGAAGCCGTTCCTGATCTTCGATTGGAAGCGCAACTACCGGGACCTGCTTCCGGAGCGTAAAGAGGAAATCCTGGTCTACACGGCGGGGCGGGGAACCGTTCCCTTCGCCTTCAATCCACTGATCCCGCCGGAGGGAACCGACGCCTCCACCTGGTTGAAGAAACTGATTGAGATCATCGCGCATTCCTACTACCTGGGCGAAGGCGTGATGTTTCTGCTACAGGAGGCCATCCACGGCGTATACCAGGAGTTCGGCGTGTACGCCGCCAGGCCGGAACGGTATCCCACTTTCCAGCACGTCCTCCGTTGGCTGGAGGCTCACCCGGTTAAGGGCCGCAAAGCGCTGTGGATGGATTCCACCCTGCGCGGCGTCCAGTCGATTTGCTTCGGCAACATGGGAAAAACGATCAATACGGCGGTTCAGCCGAACCTGGCCGCCTTGCTGGAGCGTAACGTGATCCTGGAGCTGGACGCTCTCACCAACGCCGACAAGACCTTCATCATCGAATCTCTGCTGCTGTGGATTCATCACTACCGTCTGGCGCAGCCCCGCCGGGAGACGTTCAAGCACGCCATGATCGTCGAAGAGGCGCATCACATCCTGCTCAAACGGACCGGCGGTCACGGCGGTGAGGCTGTTACCGATACCATCCTGCGTGAGATTCGAGAGTTGGGGGAGGCCATCGTGCTGGTGGATCAGCATCCCAGCCTGATTTCGATCCCAGCGTTGGGGAACACCTACACCACCATCGCCATGAACCAGAAACACAACGCCGACGTTAACGCGGTGGGCGCGGCGATGCTGATGGATGACGAGCAACGCGATCTATTGGGCCGGCTGCCGGTGGGTATGGCGGTGGTGAAGTTGCAGGATCGCTGGACGCAGCCTTTCGTGATCAAGATCCCTCATCGCGGAATCCGGAAAGGGGCGGTGGATGACGCCGCCCTGGCTCGCTTGATGAAGGACCAATCCAGTCTCCCGCCGGAAGCGCCACAGGCGAAACCGCCCGAGCAACCTATCCCCGAGCGGACGCGGTTGAGCGAGAAGGATGGGGAACTATTGCGGAGCGTGGTTGAACATCCGTTGCTCGGCATGGTGGAACGCTACCGCCTGCTGGGGGTAAGCCGGAGAAAAGGGAACGCCCTGCGTGAATCCTGCCTGAAGCAGAGCCTGCTTCAAACGGTGAACATCCCCACGCGCAGCGGGAAGGTGGTGTTGCTCGATCTAACCGACGCGGGGAAACAGGCGTTGCGGGAAATGGGATACTCGATTCCGAGCCGTTCCCGCTGGGGGAGCCTGGAGCATGAATACTGGAAACGGAAAGCGGCGGACGCGTGCCGGGCGGCGGGCTTCGAGGTCGAGGTGGAGGCGGCGAAGAACGGATTCACCGACCTTGTCGCCAAGCGGGAAGGGAAGAATCCGATCGCCATAGAGATTGAAACCGGCAAATCGGACTGGCGCGCCAATCTCCGCAAGAACCTCAAGAGCGGTTTCCACCATATCGTGATCCTGGCGACGAATGATTCCGCTTATCACGCCATCGCCCGCGAGGCGGCGGATGTTTCAGTCCAGGGGAACCTCGTCGTGGGCAAGGCGCAGGATTTCGCGGCTGGCCAGGGTTTTTTTGAATGGAAGCCGTCTCCAACGTGATTCCAGCGATTCCGGGGCGTATGAAACCGCGAATCCAGATAAACGCGGCGAATTCAGCGATTCCTCCCGCGGATAAAAAGAATCCAGGGCGATTCCGGCTGAACGGCGAACCGGATGCATTCCTGGATTCTTTTCGAGGCGGCCGGTGGACGAACGAGAGCGGGATCCGAACCCGCTCCCGCCGAATCGGATTGGACGCGCTCGCTCCCTCTCGCCGATGCGCGCTTGGGTCCGCGCCGCGCAATCCGCCATCGTAAAGGTTTCGCCGAAGGCCGGTCCTTCCCGCCGCCCGGCGCTTGCGCTCCAGCCGGTGCGCGCGGCGGCGGCAACGCCCTGAAACCTTTATCGCCGCGGCTCGCTGAGAGGCGCTTACGGAGACGAATGATTTTCCATGTGGTCAGGGCGGCGACTCTCTTGCCGAGCGAGAGAGTCGTCCTGATCCGGCTCTCCCATCGAGATCGAACGCGAGGTGAATCGACATGAACGAACAACAACGGGAATTTTCGTATGAAGACATTTGGGCGCTGGAGGAACGGACGCTCCAGCCTCACCAGCGGCGCGCGTATGACTTGGGGACGCGGATTGATCAACTCCCGGTCAATTCGGCGCTGACGCCGTATCACGCGGCGCTGAACCGCATTGAAACGCTGTACAACCCCAACGAGCTTCGACTGGAGGGGTTCGACGTGGCGGCCATGCTGCGAACCAAAACCGAAACGGAAGTCCTTCGTGAGCTGGAGGACGCGGGAATGGAGCTTGCCGTCTCCGCCGTGGAGATCGAGCGCCAGCTGTACGTAATGGATCATGGAAAGCTTCTTTCCCTCCCCAAACCCAAGACGCCGTACTTCATCCGGCCCGCTCCCCCGGACGAAAGCGCGCCGTTCGAGAGCATCGATTTCGAGCGGGAATTCGGCCCGCGCTTCAATCGCGAGGAGCTCGACGCGTGGGACGAACTCGTTGAACGGGGCGAAGCTTCAAAGCGGGGTCTTCAAGCTTGATTTGACGGCCAAGCTCCCGGCGGCGTATGAAGCTTCCCCGGGAGGAATGAGAGGGAAAAAACAGCGGCGGCAGGCGAAGGCTGACGATGTATTTTGACTGTTTATTCAAGTTTTTCTTCAGTTTTCCCGCAAAATAGCAATCTTTATATACCTCCGCGACTGACACGACGCCATGGCGACCCGATACGACTTCTTCGTGTACCTGGGAAACCAGGGCCGCGCGGTGAAATCTCCGGAGATCATGCGGGAGTTCCGCAAACGGCCGGAGGAATATTCCAACGTGTACCGCTTGCTCATGGAGCTGGTCGATGAGGGGCTGGTGGACAAAACCGCTCAAGGATACCAGGTGCGTCACACGCATCGTTCCCAGCTTCTCTACCGGCTGGTCACGTATTGCATCGCCAACGGGATCAATTACAACTACCTGCTGGATCGAAGATTGGCGGAATTTCTGGCACGGGCGATGCTCCAGACGGAATTTTCCCGCGGCGATTTCGATCTCGCTCCGCGCACGTTCAAGAAGTACGTCCAGCTTCTCCATCAATACGGCTTGCTGTTGTTGCATTCCAGAAAGCCCTATCGCGCCAGCGTTCCCTACAACCTGCTGATCGCCAACCTGCTCCAGTATTTCGGTCTCCCCGTGCTGGTGAAACAAGAGCGGGAGAGCGATCTCGCGCCCCTTCTTGAAAAAGAGCTTCGCCGTTTCAAAACGCTCGCGGTGCAAAACGAACCGGCGTACCGGGCCCTGGTGGAGGAATCTCATCCCCGATTCATCCACGCCAGCCTTTCCCTGGAAGGCAACCCGATCACGCTGCCGGACACGGTGAAGATCCTCAAGAAGCGGATCATCCCCAAAGAGCTTCGCGACGCGGACGTGAAGGAAATCCAGCATTACCGGGACGCCGTCAACCAAGCCATGACCGACGCGGAGTCCAGAATCCGGCTGACCGAACAGCGGATCCTGGATTATCACTTTCTGGCGATGCGGCATCGGCCGGAGATCGCGGGCGAATACCGCGCCGTCCCTGTCCATATCAAGGGAAACCCCCGGTTCGCGATCGCGGAGGCGAGCGAGATCGTCCCGCTGTTGCTTAAGCTGATGAGACGGTACGAAACGTTCCTGGAAGAGAAGCGGGCGCTTCCATCTTTGATCGCCTTCGCGGCGTATTTCCACAACCAGTTCCAGTACATCCATCCCTTCGAGGATGGGAACAGCCGGACCGCGCGCCTGTTGGCGTTTCACATCCTGCGTTACGCCGGCGTCCCGATTCTGGATATCCCGCTGGGCCTGCTGGATCGCTACCAAGGCGACACCAAGGGATACAGGAAACGGAATGATCGCGCGCTGCAAGCCACCCTGAGCCGCGTTGTTCTCTATAATCTTAAAACGATCAATGAACGCCTCTCGGCGTAGGGCGGTCCGCTAGCGAGCGCTGGATGCTTCATGCGTAGGCGGTTCCCGTATATCTCCGCATCAACCAGAATCTTGGCTTGGAGTGTTATACGCGATTACATGGTATCGGGATAATGAACGCCGCCTCCGGGATAATCTTCTCCAGTTAGTTTTATAAACCCTTGTCCCACATAACGTCAGTGAACCACGCTTAGCCCTTCACCATGTCTTTCAAACCAAACCGCTCCCTGATGCTGATCGTTCTGCTGTTGAGTATGGCGGCCGCCGCGCTGGCCGATTCGGCTCCCATTTCAGCTTCCGATGGACGTTGCCCGACGGAGGGGATCGAGCCCTCGTTCGATTATGATTGCGCCGAACAATACGGCGGGATTCTTCTGCCTGGTGAGTACGGCGGCGAGCCGGCTCTGTTGGTTTACGCCTGCATTCCGGCTTCCCTTTCCGGCGCGGACGGGGTCTGCCTCATGGACCTGGGGATCGCCTGCCGGGCGGGGGGACACGATCCCGATTGCGATCGGGAGCCCGCTCCGCTTTATC
The DNA here is from genome assembly GCA_016125385.1 of bacterium. GTDB lineage: Bacteria > Hinthialibacterota > Hinthialibacteria > Hinthialibacterales > Hinthialibacteraceae > WGLV01. The sequence continues at coordinate 8,134 of WGLV01000065.1, read as the reverse complement.
GTGAAGGGTGCGGGGAAGACGGCGTCTGCGATCGAAGCTGCATGGAGGATCCCGACTGCGGGAAGGACCTGGGCGAGCCTTGCCTCTCGAACGCGGAATGCCATTCGGGGTATTGCTCTCGGTACAGTTACGATCTCGGGGCCGGCGCTCGCATGAATATGCGGTTCTGCGTGGAAAAAGCCGGCATGGTTGACGGGCCGAAATGCGCGCTGATCGGTGAGGACGGCCAAGTCCACGGCGTTCAGGTGTTGGGCGATAAAGCCTTGGGATTGCAGTCGGAAAAAGCTCCATTCGGGTATGTTTGCTCGAAGGAAGGCGTGTATTACGGCTGCATCCTGGTCCAGGGTACGGATTCGCTGTGGGTAACGACGCCCCGGCTGCAAACCGGGGATGAATGCCGGTATTGCGATTCCGACGCGGATTGCGGGCCGGTGGAATTCTGCGACGGCGACCGGGCCTGTAAGGACGCTCGCGGCAGGGCGGAGATATGCGGCGACGGCAGGGACAACAACGCCAATGGTCTCATCGACGCGGCGGACGCGGGCTGCTCGTCTCCGCCCGAGGGTGCGGTTGACGCGCTCTCGTTCAGCTGCATCGGAGCGACGCCGGGGCTCAATTTGAGCGCGTGGAGCTTTGATCCGGATAATATCAATGCGGGAGCTGTGGAAATTCGTTTCTATCATAAAAACCCGGCCGATACCTCCGCTTTGTATGGAACTTATTTAGGTCACACCACGCGGTTGCCGGTTACCTCGCGTCCCGATATCCGGCACTATGCGCTCAACGCCTACTTCACGCCTGAATACGCCTCTTCGCTCGCCACGGATCGCTTCGGCGTGTTGGGGATCGCGGCGTTCGACGCCTCGGTTCCCGCTTCGTTGCGGCGAGTGGGGACGACGCTGTACGTCAGCGCCTACGCCATGGACCGTTCGGGGGACTCCAACCGGAAGCTTCCATTGAACCAGGGGGATGATACGTATTCAGGTCAGGCTCTCATGTTGACGGTGGGGAGTTGCGAGGGTGAATTTTCAAAGGAAGGAGCCTCCTGCGCTCAGGACGCGGAATGTTCGATGATCGCCAGCCCGCGTTTATCCGGCACAGTCGCCGGATATTGCTCGCATGGAGCGAACAAGCAATTCGATGTGGGACATTGCTGCCCCCAAAAAGATATCAATGATGAAGTTTATTGGTGGGACGGCGACCGGTGCGTGAATGCGAGGCTCGACTCTCTGGTTTGTAAAGCCTCCGCAACGGAGATCGCTGCGGCGGGCGTGGATCGCGTCGCGAAATGTCCTTACGATTTACGCAGTGAAGTGAAAAGATTTTTCTATAAACTTTTTAAGCGAGATCCTGCTGAAATTGATCGCGATATCGAATCCCGGTGCGTCCGGCCCCAGCGCGGTGAAAAGATCGTCAATGGGTTGCGGTCAAAATATCAAGCCTGCGTGTATCTCGACGCGGACGATAACCCCTACGGACTGGGTGAAGGCGGGTTTTTCTTGAGCGATATCCTGATCTACGATCCACAGTAGAAGCTCATCGTCGTTCGGTCGGATTCAGCGGATAGAGAGAACGGTTGCGCTTTTGCACGGAGAGCGTCCCGTTTTGGCCGGCTGCGAGACTTGGGGAGACAAGTGGAGCGCGGTTCCCGGGCGCTTCGTAATCCGGACTTCTGTTGTCTCGTCCCGTTCCATAAAAATGGTCGAACATGATTTCATCTTCCCGGGTGAAATCGCTTACCTGGGAAGTGGGAAGCATGACGCTGCGCTCCAGGTCGTCCGCGTTGGGGAACGAGGCCACGGCGCCGAGCGCTTCGGAAAACTCCTTAAAAACGCTCGCTTGGTATAGGTTTTCCGGCGTCATTCGGCTCCAGGGCGCGTTCCAATCAAATTGCGCTTTGGTGTTCAACGTAATTTTCACATTGTTTATATTCCCTTGTTCATCAAAATCCGTCCCCACACTGGCGACCACTCCGGGCGCGATGTCGTCGTTCCATCGGATCACGACGTACCCGGGCGTTTTGAATGATGGCGGATTCTTGCCGATTTCGATGGGGAGCGCGCCGCTGTATCCTTGCGTGACCTCATTCAATCGTTCCTTGATTCGATCGAGAACGAAGGAGACGTCGTACCCATCGCCGGGGATCGGTTCATTGAAGGGCGGCGCATTATTGGTATCGAGATAGATGGTTGGAGTCACCCCATCCGGCCAGAATCGCTTATGGCCTCCGGCGCGGAATTTGGCGTCGTACCACGCCATATCGAAGCTGTTCGACAGCACGTATTCGTCGCGAGTTATCCGCTCCCGGTCGGTGTTGAAGGCGAAGCCGACGTGATTGTGGATCGAATCGCCGGTCACGCCCAACTGCACCGTCCCGCCGGATCGCGGGGCGTTCAGCACAAAATACCCGGTCGCGCTGCTGACGGCGTCCGCTGTTTCACCAGCGAAGGGATCAAGCTGGTTGGTGTAGTGTTCCAGCAGATAGACGCTCGCCCCGGCGATGGTTGCTCCCGTGTCGCGCGCGATGACCAGTCCCTCGATTCTCGTCTCCAGCGGCGTCGGAGTCGCCGTAGGCGTTAACGTGGGGAACGGCGTGTAAGTCGGCGATGGCGTCGCGGTTGGAGTGAAAGTCGGAATCGGTGAATTGGTGGGAGCAGGGGAAGGCGTTCCGGTTGGAGCCGGAGTCGGGCTGGGAACGCGCGTTGGCGTCGGCGTGGGGGACGGCGACGGGGGTTTATAAGTGGGAGATGGCTCAAGCGTGGGCGTGGGAGACGGCGTTCGGGTTGGCGTTGCGGCCGCCGTGGCCGAAGGTTCAGGCGTGCCGGTCGGTCGATTGCCGTAAGTCCCTTGGCGTTCTTGAATGAGATAGTTATTAAAGTCAGGCAGGAGGCACGCGTCCAGGGAATGAACGCGAACGATGGTTTCCGGGTCGGCGCTGGTAGATGGCCCGCCCGGCAACGCCGCCTGGATCAAGGGAACCGTCATATTCCGAGCGTGCATGAGGACGTACAGATCGAGCGACGTCTCCCCGTCTCGTAACGTCGCGATCTGGGAGTACACCCGGTTGGTGAACGCGAAGGGAAGTTCGCTTCCGGGAAGCGGATCGTCCGCCTCCAGCTGCGCCAGGGCTAGTTGGACGGAGGGATTGGCCGTTTCGTAGCGCACGCGCAATAGCACGTACCCGGGTTCGTCCAGCTGAAGCGGGGTGAAGAAAAGCGTCTCCGCTTCTCCAGGCTGCAACTGGATGTCCATCCGGTTGGAGACCGGGTAAAACACTACGTCTCCCGGCGTGTAGGAGGCGTTGGGCGCGCCCGCCGCGAGGATAAAACTCTCGTCTCCAATCAGGTAGGGAACGAAGGTTTTGCTTGACAGGTAGTCAGAGAAATGGGGCAGCGCGGTTCGGGAGAAATCATCGAATTCGATGGTTCGGGTTGAAGAACCCCTGGTGGAGGAGGCATTGGCGAGGTACGTTCCCTGGCCCACCGGAAAATCATCCGCGAAGCTGAGCACGCCGAACCGTTGCGTGTTTCCCTCATCCAGTACGATATGGCCGTCCGACACGCTGTCCCCGTTCGCCGAGGCCAGATCGAAGCCGACTCCCGCCGGATCGTTCGCTCCCACCCATGATTCCAGCCAGTACACGCTTTTCGGATCCGCGGTAGTCGTAAACCATTCCCCGCCGGTGAAGTAAAAAGTGAATCCCTGGTTTTCACCAAGAGACGCCTGGTACACGCGCCCCTTTCCCAATATGGATTCGAGTCCGGATCCATATTGGTTGGTTGAAGACAAACCGCCGCCGGTCTGGACGTTTAAAGCTTGGGGCAACTGAGTAGAAGTGAAATCCTCCACAAGATAATCGCGCGATTGCGCGCAGGGCGCCGCGAGAGTGGTGAGCAACGCGAATCCCGCGACTCGCCCCCAGCTCAGAAATTCATCCTTCACCCAACCGGGATTGGCCATGGTTTCCAGAGTGGATCGGTACAGCGAACGCGCGGCGTCTCCCCACCAGCTGAACAACCGGGATCCTCGCTCCGCCGCATTTCGCGGACTAAGTTCAAGCATTCCCTCAATGGAAGCAGTCTGATTCTCGTGCATGGCGCATCCCCTCTGAAGATGGGGATGAAGGGCCTCGCGCCTATTTAAATCTTTCGGTTTTGTAGTACCTGAAAAGTAGTTAATACGTTTGGCGGCGTGGCCTGCGAGGGCGGGAAGGGTGATTCGAGAGACATCAGGAGAAATGACTCGCGTCCGGATCATGCTTCGACTCCCGTACACAGCACGGAAACAGGGCGATGGGGAGAGATCCCCCACGCCGGTTTCCTGGATATGTGTTGATTTGGGATTTGCTATCGAGGCGATAGCCGGGAGTTGGAAAGCCGCCAACGAACGGCTGCGACAATCTTTGGCCGCGAGGCTTGGACATACATTGCCGCCTCCCGGCCATTGTCGGCTGGGAAACGGCATCGGTTTTACGGCTGATGCAAGCCGTCGTTGGAAGGGTTTCCACACCCTGGAGCGCAACACGCCGCTCCGAATAGAAGAATAAACCAATCGCCGGAAAAAGAGAACCCTGTTTTTCGTGTATTTCAATGCGTGGATGAGTCGTGAGGTTTGTCGCGGTGGAGTGAAAGACCGGAATGGATGGATGACAGCGACTGGTCGTTCAGCACGCGTCGGCCCAGCTCGGTGATCGCGTACACCCGCCAGCTTCGCTTCGCCGGCGTCAGGCACTGGATCAGATTCTTCCTCTCCAGCTGGAACAGCAAACGCGCCAGATTGCCGGTCTCCACGCCGAGAGCGCGGCCAACCTCCATCGGCCGCCGCGCCTCGTCGCGCAGCGCTTCCAACACCTGCCGCCTTCTTTGGCTGGCCGCCACGAATCCCGCCAACGCCCGCACATCCTGCATACGCCCCGTTCAGAGAAAAACATTTATAAAAGGAATAACAGAACAATCACAGAACCATGCGGCGGGGACGAATCCGCCACCGTCCGCGAAGCCGCTTGACAATGAAAACATTTTTGAGGGAGAAACGACTCTCGGGAGGTCGCCATGAAGATTGATCTGGAAGAAATTTATCAACAAGCGGTGGATGAGTTGCGCGGTTGGGCTCCCCAAGGTTTGATCCAGCAGGAATTCCTGTTCATGCTCCAGGAACGCGGTGAAGAATTCCTCGCCACGAAGAATTAAACTGTATTCGATATTTTCCGCCGGATGGGAACCCACTGGGTCGAAGCTCGCTTCACCCGGATGAAACGCCGCCGATGCACTGGATTCGTATACTCTGTTTTTCTCCTCCACCGCAAACTATTTATATCGGCCTGTGAATCCTCTGTTAAACAATTTCGGCTCGCTGAACGGGGGTGAATACAACTGGTTCCTGAATGCCCGGCCAGCGCATTCCGCGTCCAGTTCGATGCCCACCCGCTTTTATCGCCGGATTGTTTAACAAAGGTATATAAGCGCATAACGACTATCCGGTGACGACATGGCGGAAGAAGACATCTATAACAACGGGAAACGCTACGCGTATCAAAAGGAAAACCTCCACCTGCTTCTGAAAAAGCCGGAAGATCGGCCGGCGTATTTCCGTAAGATGGGCAAATATTATTGCCGTAATCCGGAGAACCTGGACTATTTCAAACTCTTCTGCCGCATCATGGAGAGCAAGGATTTGAGCTTCGCCCGCCGGAATCGCCTGCTCAGCACGCTTCGCTTCATCGTTGACTCTACCGATATCAATCTGAAGGACGTCGACCGGGATGAGATCGACCGCATCATGCGGCGGATGCACGAAGTCAACCATTCCCCCAAGAGCAAGTCCGATTTCGTGAAGGATATCCGCTGCCTGTGGAAGGTCCTGTTCCCGGAAAAAGATGAAAAAGGCCGAATCGATCCCGCGCTGGTTCCCTATCCCATCCGGCACTTGTCCCGCTCGGTGGATAAGAGCCGTGAGAAGAGACGCCAGGATAAACTCGCGTGGGACGAATTCGAGCGGATCCTGAATTATTTCAACACGGACCCGTACATGCAATTGTTTCTCATGCTTTCGCTCGAAGGCCTCGGGCGGCCGCAGGAAACGCTGTACGCCCGCATCAAGGACGCGGAGAAATATGACTCGTACGCCAGGATATGGATATCGGAACATGGCAAGGAAGGGATTGGATACATCCAGTGCATCGATAGTTTCCCCTACCTGCTCAAAGTGCTGGAAGTCCACCCGCTGCGAGACGACCCGGACGCCTTTTTGTTCATCAACCTGGGGGCCCGCGAGTTCGGGACCCAGATGAAGCCGCCGAACATCAACAAAAAATTGAAGAAAGCTTGCAGCCATTTGGGAATATCCAAGCCCATCACCGCGTATAGTCTGAAACGCAACGGCGTTACTTTCCGCCTGATCCGGGGAGACTCCGACCTGGAGATTCAGCACGCCGCGCGCTGGACCAGCACTCGGCAGCTGAAAACCTACGACCTCAGTACCCGGGATGACTCCTATAAGAATGAACTGATCAAACGGGGGCTGGCGCCAGCCGACGCCCAAACGGTGAAACTACCCACGCCGAAGGTTTGCCAGTATTGCCAGACGATCAACGGTTTTCTGGATGTGACGTGCCGGACCTGCAAGCGGACGCTGGATCAGGCGGCAGTCGCCCGGAAGATTCGGGAGCGCGATCTGGAGTTCGAGCGCGTCAAACGGGAACTGGAGGCCTTGGAGAAGAGAAGCGCGGGGAATGACCTCGAAGCCGCTCCATTCAGTCAGAACGATATCCTGCAAAACCTGGTGAACACGGTGCGCAAACTACAAAATGAGATCGCGGCGATAAAACGGTGAATTCTTTTTCTTTTCCAGTGCAATACAAAGTTTATAAAGGCGAATGCATTCGCTTTCCCGGTGAACTCGATGGAAACGAAGCGAACTCCACGCGATTATCTCGCCATCTATAACAAGCTGATGGCGAGGCTTGGCGAGATCGTCGACGAAGCCGAAGAGGAGATGAAGCCGCTTGCACAATGAACTTCGACTACGCCATCGCATCGGACAAGAGAAAGCGCAATTTCGTCGGCGTCCGCATCGACGACCTCCTGCATGAACGGATTGAAAGCGAAGCTCAGCGCCGGGAAATCACGCTGTCCGACGCCATTCGCCGCTTGTGCCTGGAGCGGCTGGACGGCCTGGGGTATGACGGCGAGGCCGCGAGAACGGGAACCAGGGTGTTATCCCGCGAAACCCGCCGGGAAGCCATCAATTCCTATGAATACCGGATCGATTGGGAATACTGACGGCGGCTTTCGCGAGTGGTTCTTTTGAATTCGTCCTGATCTGGGCGCTGCAACGCTTTGGTTTGACCGGGTGGCGGTGAAGAAAAATCCATCATGCAAAGCGCCGGCTGTGTTCGATTGGGGGAGAAATGGGATTCCGTTTGAATCGATTCGTCTTCTTGAGGCGAACCTGCTCGTCCTCACCCAACGCCGCGGCGCGCAGGTACCGCGAGAGATATCGGTATCCCTTCAATGACGCGTTGCTTTTGATTCGAGCCAACTGGGTTTGGCTTACTCGGATGTTGATTGTCCTGGTTTTCGTCATTTCGCCCCTCCCTGATCCCCAAGTGAACGCATTTACCACCAAACGGTAGGGACGGTGCGTATAAATACCTTACGCAAAGACCGGCGGAAGTTTGGACCATTCAGTGCCACAAATCCGCGACGCGGGATAAATCCACTTCCGCCCGTTCACTCACACAAATCCCCTACAAAAACAAGCAATCCGCAATAACTCGCAATCCCGTCCTGACCGGGAATGTATTTCTTCGGAAGGACCCGCAGGCCGCCGGGCTCGCGTTCTCGATCGTTTCAATCCCGTCCTGACCGGGAATGTATTTCTTCTGGGATCAAGAAAATCATCCCGCAAAAAAACGATCATCGTTTCAATCCCGTCCTGACCGGGAATGTATTTCTTCTTGTAGGAAATTCACCACCTGAATCACGCTTTCATTGTTTCAATCCCGTCCTGACCGGGAATGTATTTCTTCGATCACCGTGATCGACGGATGGACTCCGATCACCGGCGTTTCAATCCCGTCCTGACCGGGAATGTATTTCTTCGGAAGGACCCGCAGGCCGCCGGGCTCGCGTTC
>WGLV01000010.1 GCA_016125385.1 bacterium | reverse complement strand
GAAATGGCGGCGAATCGTTTCCCATTCCCGATCCGTCAGATCGCTTTCGTACCGCATTCCGTTTGCCTCAACCGAAAAAATCAAAACAGATGAGTCAGCATAGCTCAAGATGAATATTCATGCAAACGGGCTCTTAGAATTAATCAATCAAAAACATGGAAATGAAGAAGGGATGCGGATGCTGACAGGAATCTATATGGAAACGGGGCGATGGAACGAAGCGAAATCAATATTGGTTTCAAAAGAAAAAAAAGCAACGAATACTGAAACAATCTGATTTGAGGCGTAAAATGAAAAAAGAATATCATGTACTGATGGCTGATGATGATATGCAAATTGTTGCGTTGATGCGGCGTTTGTGTGAAACGTTGAATTGGAAAATGGATTCAGCGTCGAATGGCGAAGACGCATTGCGTCTTATCCATGAGCGCCCGCATGAAATTTATATTGTTGATGTGAAAATGCCTGGTCCTTCAGGGATTCATCTTGCCGAATCGATATTAAACGCTGATGAGGCCGCGGCGATTATCGTTATGACTGGATTCGCACAGATCGAAGATGCCGTAAATGCGGTTCGCGTAGGAGTTTTTGATTATATCTCCAAAGGTGCGTTTGATCTGTCAATGATACGATCCACGCTGATCGCAGCGGCTGACTATCATGAAAAACGCAAGCTGAGCATTCAATCGGAAAAAAAACGCTCGGAACTGATTCAAAATATTGAGTTGGCGAATAAGCAATTCCGCTCTGTTCTCGATATGAGTGATGATCTGATTTTTATTATCGAAGCTCAAACATCTAAAATTATAGATTGCAATATGACGGTATGCCAACGATTGGGGTATTCATATGAAAATTTGATAGGATCGAAAGTTGAGGATATTCCACAAATTAAATTGCCGGAAGATTGGCTTTTCCTGGCGAATCGGGGGCTGGAAGATAAATCATCCTGTGTCGAAATGAACTTTACGGATAAGCATGGAGAGTTGGTTTTAGCGGAAATGTCGTTGAAATCCGTAGGGTTGAGGGATGGTAAATTTATATCGGCTATCGCTCGGGATGTTACGAAGAGGCGTGAAGTAGAAAAAAAATTGGCGGATAGTGAAGAAATCTTTCGAAAATTAAGTCTTTCCGCACAAGACGCGGTCGTGATTATTGATGCGAGCGGAAACGTTACGTTTTGGAATCCATCAGCTGAAAAAATATTTGGATACAATAAGGAAGAAATATTAGGCCGTAATTTGCATCATCTTTTAGTCCCCTCACACTTGCAGGAAGATTTCGAGAAAGGTTTTCGGCGATTCGTCCAAACTGGAAACGGTCCGGTTATTGGACGCGTATTGGAATTGGACGCGGTAAGAAAAGACCAAACCAAAGTGCCCGTAGAATTGTCCGTATCTTCTATGGAAATCAACGATCAGGTCATGGCGATATCTATCATACGGGATGTGACGAGCAGAAAAAAAGCGGAGAAGGAACTTAGAGACACAGCTCAAAAATTGGAAGCGGAAACAATTAAACTCAATACGATTATGAATAGCGTTCAGGAGGGATTGATCGTTGCTGGATCACAAAATGTTATAACGGACGTAAATGATTATGCATTGAAACTTATACGTCGCCCTAAAGAAATGATTTTAGAAAAGTCTTTGGATTTAATTATAAAAGAATTGTCTGGTATAGGTATAAAACCAATTCTGGATTCAATGAGGCGGGATATACTGTCCGAACATCAGACGATTTTGACCAAAGTGAATGGTATGAATATAATGCTGTCTTTTCAGGCATTGATCCAGTTCGGTCAGTATAATGGGATTGTGGTAAGTTTAACCGACGTCACCGACCTTTTGGCTGAGCAGGAATTGGCCGAAGCGGCGACTCTGAGTCATAGTGAGTTTATTGCTGCCCGAAATAAGGAAATGCAAACCCCAATCGAATGTATCCTGGAGATGACGGAAATCTTGAAAAACGAATCCCTGGAAGAGTCGCAGAATGCAATGATTGATATGATCGCCGAATGTGGAAAAACATTGCGATCCATGATTGAATAGGATAGATAATATATGCAGAATTTATAAAAAATCTTATGAAGTACGAAACATTTTAGTGGATGACTGCAAAGATGAATCCTTCCAAACTGTACGCAAAGTCTACTGTTTGTACGAGTCGGAAATGTGATTGAAAGGCGATTGTTTGACAATCAAAGGAATCGGTTGCTGTTAACAATGTCGTAAAGTACATCGAAGAGAAGATTCAAAATTGGAACGCCACAGCGGATTCGCCAATTTCGCCTGCATCACAGGGCCTGAAAATAGATTTCCGCAGAATGAACGAACGCTGATCGCGTGTTTCATCTTGCCGTTGTTGGAGAAACTTTCCGTAAGTGAAGAGAAAACAAACAGGCGTGGAGGGGCTCGAACCCCCGACCTGCTGATTTGGAGTCAGCTGCTCTACCAATTGAGCTACACGCCTATCGTTTCCGCGCTGTACTATACCTTGAGGCGGTGGGGAGTCAATCCCCCAAAATCCCTGCAAACATTGACAGAACCGCATGGAAGCGAATAAATAGTGTTTCGGTTTCATGGCCCCGTTTTGAAAGGGGCTGTTCCGGCTACACTCAAGTCATTGGCGGGTCGATTTCTTCCCGTCCGCTGATTGTTGTACGAAAGTTTGACGACATTTTATAAAGGATTCTCCACGACGACGCCATGGTCGAACCCTATCAGCTTACCGCTTGGGAAGCGGCGGACCTTCTCGCCCGGAAAGAACTGTCATCGCGTGAATTGACCGAATCGGTTCTTCAGCGCATTGAACGGACGGAACCCGTTATTCACGCCTATCAAACCGTGTTACGTGATTCGGCGCTCGCCGCGGCGGATGCCATTGACGAAAGCCGCGCACATGGAGAGGCTCCCTCCCGTTACGCGGGCGTGCCCCTCGCGCTCAAAGACAACATGTGTATGCAGGGATCGCCGACGACCTGCTCATCACGCATGCTGGAGTCGTTTGTACCCCCCTATGACGCCACCGTGGTTCAAAAATGTATGGCGGCTGGATTAATTCCGGTCGGCAAAACCAACATGGACGAATTTGCGATGGGGTCGTCGACCGAGAACTCCGCTTTCGGCCGGACAATGAATCCATGGGATCTCGATCGTGTGCCAGGCGGCTCCAGCGGTGGAAGCACCGCCGCCGTCAGTGCGGATGAAACCATCCTGAGCCTCGGCTCCGATACTGGCGGGTCGATTCGTCAGCCCGCCGCGTTCTGTTCCGTAACCGGACTCAAGCCGACTTATGGCCGCGTATCCCGGTATGGATTGGTCGCCTTTGCGTCGTCTCTCGATCAGATCGGGCCCATCACCAAAGACGTGCGTGACGCGGCTCTCCTCCTGCAAATCATCTCCGGCGTCGATTCGATGGATTCAACTTCCGTCAACGCGCCGGTCCCTGATTATCCAGCCGCATTGACGGGAGAAATCAAAGGCCTGCGTATTGGCGTTCCCAAAGAGTACTTTCCCGCCGGATTAAACGCCGAAATTCGCGGATCCGTTGAGAAGGCGGTACAATTATTAAAAGAGCAGGGCGCCGAGGTCGTCGAATTATCCCTGCCCAAGACCGATTACGCCATCGCGACCTATTACCTGATCTGCACCGCCGAGGCGTCAAGCAACCTCGCCCGCTACGAGGGCGTTGTGTATGGCCGGCGCGGCGCCTCGCAGGACAACATTCTTGAGATGTATATGTCCACTCGCAGCGAAGGCTTCGGCCCCGAGGTCAAACGCCGCATCATGCTGGGAACCTACGTTCTCAGCGCGGGATTTTTTGAAGCCTATTACCGTCGCGCTCAGAAAGTGCGAACGCTGTTCCGTCAGGAATTCGAACAGGCCTTTAAACAAGTGGATGTCATCATGTGCCCGGCCACTCCGTCGCCGCCCTTTAAAGCCGGCGAAAAAACCGATGATCCGTTGGAAATGTATCTTTCCGACGTCTTCACCGCGCCGTTGAACATGGCTGGCCTGCCGGGCCTGGTGGTTCCGGGGGGCTTCAGCGCTTCGGGGCTGCCCATTGGAGTCCAGTTTATCGGGCCTGTTTTTGGTGAAGAAAAAATACTCAACGCGGGTTACGCCTATCAGCAATTGACCGATCATCACAGACAAAAGCCCCCGCTCGTTGTGCCATCGTAAAAAGGGGATCTATGTCCGACGCACCGTTTCACGTTACGTTCGTCTGTACCGGTAACAGCTGCCGCAGCCCCATCGGCGAGGCTTTGATGAAAAAAGCCCTGGCCGAACAGAAGCCGGATGCGAACGTCCTGATCGATTCCTGCGGCGTGTCCGCGCATGATGGAGCGCCTGCGTCAAAAGGCGCGCTGATCGCCGCCGAAAAACGGGGCGCCTCGCTTGATGACTTCAAATCCAGACTCCTCACCAGCCATCTCGCCGAACAATCGGACTTGCTGATCGTGATGGAATACGCTCATTACGATTACATCTGCGAAATGTTCCCTCAGCATTCCGATAAAACACGCCTGCTGGGTCAGTTCCTGTTTCCCGATGGCCCGCTTGAGATTCCTGATCCGGTCGGCGCCGATGAAACCTTCTTTGAAAGCGTCACCGAGATGATCGCGCGTTCGATTCAAAACATGCTCCGCGATTGGAAGTTTATCTCGCAGCGATTTTATGAGTTCAAGCGTCTTTCCATCGCCTTTGGCGCCGATCACCGCGGCTTTAAGCCGAAACAACAGTTGCTTGACCGCTTCAAAAAGGCTGGCTATCTCACCATTGATTGCGGAACGAAAAGTGAAGAATCATGCGACCATCCCGATTTCGCCATTCACGTCGGCGAGTTGGTTTCACTGGGCCGCGCCGACCGGGGCGTCCTGGTATGCGGCTCGGGTCATGGCATGATCATTACCGCCAATAAAGCGCCAGGCGTTCGCGCCATCCTGCCGCTGAATCCCGAGCACGCCAAAATGTCGAGATTGCATAACAACGCGAATGTTATCGTTTTCGGCGCCGACTTTACTGAAACCGGGCGAATTGAAGAGATGATCGAACTCTGGCTGAAAACGGAGTTCTTAGGCGGAAAATATCAACGCCGGATCAATATCATTTCCGATTACGAACGCGGAGTCGGCGTCGACTGAACGCCGCCGCTGTCTCTGAACCATTTTTCGAGTTACAATACGAGCCAAATTTCCTGCACTGTAATATGATGAGGGGAAATGGGGCGATTTCTTCCTTTAAGGAGCGACGCCGTGTTAGAGCATTTACGCCAAACTGATTCCGAGATTTATGACGCCGTTCTCAAAGAAGTCGGCCGCCAGCATGAAAAACTGGAGATGATCGCGTCTGAAAACTTCGTCTCCGAAGCCGTGCTTGAAGCGATGGGTACCCCCCTGACCAACAAGTACGCCGAGGGGTACCCCGGCAAACGCTATTACGGCGGGTGCGAATTCGTCGATATCGCTGAGTCTCTCGCCATTGAGCGCGCTAAAAAACTCTTTGGGGCCGATCACGCCAACGTCCAACCTCACTCCGGCTCCGGAGCGAACATGGCCTCCTATTTCGCCCTGCTGAAACCTGGCGCGAAAATCATGGGCCTCGACCTTGCTCAGGGTGGACACCTGACCCATGGCAGCCCGGTCAACTTTTCCGGCAACCTGTTCGAATTCCATTCTTACGGCGTTAACCGTGAAACCGAAACCATCAACCTGGACGAATTCAAAAAGAAAGTGGAAGACGTTCGACCCGAACTGGTTGTGTTTGGCGCGTCCGCGTATCCTCGAACTCTCCAGTTTGAAAAGATGGATGAGATTGCGCGCGGCGTTGGCGCCAAAACCATGTCGGATATCGCTCATATCGCTGGTATGGTCGCGGTGGGGCTTCATCCCTCGCCGGTTCCGTGTTGTGACGTGGTGACCACCACTACGCACAAAACTCTGCGTGGACCTCGCGGCGGACTGATTCTCTGCAAAGAGGAATACGCGAAAGACGTCAACAAACAGATTTTCCCGGGCAATCAGGGCGGCCCGCTGATGCATGTGATCGCCGCAAAAGCGGTCGCGTTTCACGAAGCGCTTCAGCCCTCGTTCAGGGAATACCAGCAGCGTATTCTCGACAACGCGAAAGCCCTTGAAAACGCCTTCAAACAGCGCGATATCCGCATGATCGCCGGCGGGACGGATACTCACCTGCTGCTGCTGGACGTCGGCCATAACGGCGTCACCGGCAAAGACGCTGAAATCGCGCTTGACCATGCCTGTATCACCTGCAACAAAAACATGATTCCGTTCGATCCGCAAAAGCCCTTCGTCACAAGTGGAATCCGGTTGGGATCGCCCGCGCTGTCGTCTCGCGGCATGGGCCCCGGCGAGATGAAAATCGTCGCCGATTGCATCGCTGACGTGCTCGAATCCAAGTTGGACTCGGCGGTGATTGAAAAGACGCGCAAGCAGGTTCTGGAACTCGTCGAGCAGTTCCCCCTTTATCCCGATTGGCGGAAATTACGCGCCTGACGCGTCCTTGAAAGGATTACGCAACCGTGAAATGTCCTTATTGCGGCGCGGATGACGACAAGGTGGTCGATTCCCGTTCTATGGCGGACGGTTTGAGTATTCGCCGCCGGCGCGAGTGTAACAACTGCGGCCGGCGGTTTACTACTTACGAACACATTGAAGAAATCCGCCTGCGCGTGATCAAGCGAAATCAGAACCGGGAGGATTTCGATCGCAAGAAAGTCGCGATGAGCATCCGAATCGCCTGCCAGAAGCGCCCGGTATCGGAAGAACAGATTCAGGAACTGGCGACTCGAATCGAAGGCAAACTGCACCAGATGGCCGATCGTGAAATCCCTTCATCGGTTATTGGCGAAGAGGTGATGCGTGAACTGCGTGACATTGATCAGGTGGCATATGTACGTTTCGCCTCGGTTTATCGTGATTTCAAGACGGTGAATCAATTTTTCGCCGAGCTGTCCGACCTGATGAAACAGGGGGAAGCGGGCGTTTTGCCTAAACCTCACCCGGATATCTGATTGTGAACTGAATACGCTTTACGATTGGCGGGATCATGGCGAACATTTTTCAGAACAACATTAAACTTCTTCATGAATACAACCCCGCCCTGGCGGTGAAGCTCGGAAACCATGTCCCGTCGCAAAGCGTCCGGGTGATCGATACTCCATCGGGGCTCCCTTCCATTCGAATCGATCGAAACGGACGCGAAATTCTATTGCACAGCGGCCGCGATCCAGGTAAGGAAGCGCAACGCTGGGCTGAGCGCGCCAACCTCGATAGTTCCTACAACCTGATGGTGTTGGGGTGCGGTCTGTTTCATCATATATTTCATCTGGTTCAGCGCTGCAAGACGATGCTCAACAATCTTGTCATCGTCGAAGAGAATATAGACGTCCTTTACGCCGTGTTTCAGACCAATGATCTTGGTCCGTACCTCCTGACTAAATCGACTCATTTCCTGCTGAAACCGAGCGTGAGTGAAATCCGCGACTTCATCAATAAAGAACTCACCACCTTCAGTTTGAATGGATTATCGGTGATTCAACATCCCGCCTCGGTAGAGTTGAATCCGGAATATTACCAGCAGATCGTTCAGATCGTGAAAGAATCGATGCAGAGCGGAGAAATCCTCCTGCGCACCAAGGTCCAGATCGGCGGAATGATTCAGGAAAACATCATCCGCAATTTCCCCGCCTTGTTGTCGTCGCCTCCGGTGTCTCAATTAAGAAACATATTGCAGGGAAAACCGGCGTTCGTCATCGCGGCGGGGCCGTCTCTCGATCGTCAACTCGATGAATTGGAGAAAGTGGCGGATCCCGGCGTCATCATTGCGTCGGATACAGTATTCAAAACGCTGACCGCACGCGGGATTCATCCGCATTTCGTTGTCTCCACCGATCCGACCCCTTTGAACGCGCGCCATTTTGAGGGCCTGACTGATTTGGGCGAATCGGTATTCGTTTTCTCTCCGAGTTTGTACCACAAAGTCGCCAATCAACTGGGTGGTTCCAAAGTCGCGATCCCGCTTCAATCGGCTCGCCTGCTCAAGACCTTACGCGATGTATTCCCTGAAGGCGCCGATCTGAAAACAGGGACCAACGTGGGCCAGACCTGTTTCAATCTGGCCGTCTATCTGGGATGCGATCCCGTGATCCTCGTTGGCCTCGATCTTTCGTTTCCCAAAGAAGGCGGGACAACCCATTTCACCGGCGCCGCGCTCAATCGTCAGATCAAACTGGCGCCGACGCCCGGGAAGATGTCGGTGGAACTGATAGGCGACGTGCAGGAATGGGAGGAATTCGATCCGGTTCTGATTCCCGCCAACAATGGGGGCATGGCGGCGACCAACAAATTCTGGCTGGCTTATCTGAGATCGTTTGAAGAAGAATTCAAGAAAACGCCCGTCCAGGTGTTTAACTGTTCCGATTCAGGAGCCCGCATCGAAGGCGCATTGTTTGAATCGCTCTCCAGCCTGATCCAACGCCATATCGCTCCGCACGGCGGCGGAAGGTCTGAAATCAAAAACATTGTCGCGATGACGATCGGCTTCTTCTTCGGTGATTATAAAAACGCCGGCCGTGAGGTCCTGACCACCGCGCGCGAAATTCTTGGGGTTGCGCTTGAAAACGTTAGAGAAGGATTGAAGGAGTTAGACCGTTTGCGTGAAACTCTGGCTTCCGGCTCCCCCGATCCCGATGCATTGGAACGGATTCTGGCGCGCATCAAAGAACTGCACGGCGCCGCTATTCAGGAGCAGAAACTGTACGTAGTGCTTGATGAAGCCGCGGACAGGGTGCTCGTGCCGTTTTTGCAGTTGGAAAACCGCCCCAAAGCGTTGTCGTCACCGCTGGAAATCGCAATGATGACCTTGGATCGATATCAGCAATTTTTTACGGGAATGGAAGACCTCTGTTCGTATTATGATAAGGTCATCAGCGAAACGATTGATTCGCTGGGGGCTGACCCATTTGAATTTTCTTCATTCGCGCCTCCCCCGGATGCGCCATGATCCTTCTAGGAGTGAATGAATGCGAATCAATCGCCGCGAATTCGAAGACGTTAGTATTCTGGAACTCAGCGGTGAGATCAGCAAAAATGAAACTTTACAACTCCGAAATCTACTGGAAACTCTCATAGAATCCGGCAATATCTATCTCATCCTCGACGTTGAAAATATCCGCTTCCTTGACAGCTATACCATAATGTCGCTATTGCGCGCCAAACGTGAAGCGCTTGCGTCAGGCGGCAGTATCGTCCTGTTGCGGCCTCGCGCGGGCTTAAAACGCTTTCTCAGCATCGGTCAGGTGCTTGACTTGTTTGAATGCTATGAAACCAGAATGGAAGCGATCCGTTCGTTTGATACGTTCCGAAATGCGGCGAAATCAGGGGTGCAACGGCCTTCTGATGAAAATCCGGTAAAACAGGCGGCGATTGCGCAACGTGAATCATTGCTGCGCGTGGTGGAATTGCTCGTTCAAAACGGATTCCTCGATAATGAGGAATTTATGCAGGAACTCTACGCATCTTCACATCAGGCGCTCGAAATCTACCGGGATGAACTCGCCCGCCGTGGGCAAAAAGAGCAATCCGGCGGCTCCGCTTCAACCACATCATGAAGCCTTGAAATCACTCGACGCCTCATCTTCATCTCTAACACTTGCGTTACTGGTAAGTTGAAGAAAGCGGTCGCGGTATACGTCCACCGCCAACTGAGCGACGTCCTTGGTGACGCGCTTGTTGATATACCCGCCCGCCGCGGCGCCAATCAGCGGCAACAGCTGAGCCGTTTTGCGTCCCCCGAATTTGATGCCGATTTTTTCAGCCGCCTTGGCGATACCCTGCACAAAAAGACGTTTCTGCAAG
Organism: bacterium; assembly: GCA_016125385.1. Taxonomy (GTDB): domain Bacteria; phylum Hinthialibacterota; class Hinthialibacteria; order Hinthialibacterales; family Hinthialibacteraceae; genus WGLV01. The sequence goes on along the minus strand of WGLV01000010.1, from coordinate 164,639 downwards.
AGTCCGACCGGCGTATTCGCCGCCATCATTTTGGCCGCCGAACGCATCTCATTGATAATGGTTTCCCGATCTTTGCGCATCGGATGGGTATAGCCTTCAACCAGTAGTTTCAAGGCGAATAGTTTTTCCTCCGATGACGAGGCGTTAAATCCGTAACAATATCCGATTTGTTGAATGGTGCGCAGTTGAAGCGCCAGCAGCGACACCGCATCCGCGCTGAGCAGCAGAAAACCGCCCATCCCCGTCACCGCGCCTTCCGCCGCGCTGTACCATTCGCCGTATTTGCGGAAATGTATGGCGGCTTCGTCGCATTGCTCCACTGGCAGACGCTGAATGTCGCTCAACGAGCCGATGGAGGGATGAGCCTCCGCGTAATGCTGAATGACGCTTTCCGGTTTTACGACTTTGTCCCAGATATGAAGGCTGCCTTCGATGAATTGCGAAAATGTTTTCGCAACGGACTGGTAAAGCGTGGATTCATCGGATTGATGGATCTCTTCATCCATGGGAGCCTCATTCATGGGTTGTTCTTCCTGTTGGTCTGATATAACGATCGCCGCTTCGCTGAGCGGGATGGTTTCGCTGGATTTGCTTCCGGGCGGTTCTTCTGTTTCTGAAGTTGGTACAATCTCATCGACTTCAAATTCATCGGGCGTTGTCTGATCTCCAGAGTGCTTGGATTCATTTAATTCTCTGTCAGTGTAGGCCTCGCCAGAGTCGAGCAGCCGGGGGGCTTCCTTCCTGCTCGAAACATAGCCTTCCCGCAACGATCGGTCGAGATTGACCGCCGAAGAAGAACGGTATGTCGCTATCGCTTCCGCTCCCACAATGCGGAAAATCGTGGAAAGCACCTTGCGGCCAACCATCTCCGACGCCCCGGTGAAGATCGCACGGTTGATCCAGTATTGCGGCCGAAGATAATTGAGGGCGATCCACACGCCATTGATGACTCGCCGCCCCGCGCGCATCGATTTGCTTTGGATGGCGGTGTTGGCTTTTTCGAACAACTCACGTGTCTGGATGATGTTGCGGATCGAAACCCGGTGAAGTATCTCAACTGGTTCGGCGAGGGCTTTGATCTCTTTGTGAATCCGCTCCGAAAGTTGCAAGAGTTCAAACAGGGTGACTTCATATTCCGGCTGAGGCGAGGAAGGGTAGTAGATATGAGCGATCTGTTTGACCAGATCGAACGATTCATCGCGCAAGCGTTCCAGGTTGAGCCACCTGGTCTGTGAAAACGCACGCCACGTCTTGCGGATTTTCGCGTCGATGATCTCCTGCGCCATTCGATCCGAATCGTTCAGATGGCCGCCGATGCGCGCTTCAATTTCCTTGCGCGAGAGCGGGTGCAATCCACGCCGCAGCAATAGAAACAGCCGTATGCCCAGCCACGCCTTCCATCCGAGCCAGCTGAGGCCCGTCAGCGCTAGCGCGGATATGACGATGGCTCCCCATAACGGAAGCGAATATTCGAACCAGAGAAAATTCCACAAGGTTTGCATGGCTAATTTAAGTAAGACGGGGTTGTTTCGCCGCTCATGAACGACTCATACGTCAGTGCGCCTTGTTCGTTCCACTCCAGATATGGCCCCATGGGGCGTCCTTCAAAAAAGTGAGCGTATCGTTTCAGACGGCCGTCTTCGTAAAATTCATAGGCGCCGCCGTTAACCAGTCCCGTAGAATTGAAATGCCTGACCTTGGCTGCTCCACCGCTGAAATAATAATCGATCGCGATGCGGGGCGCGCCTTCGATTGATTCTTCATATATGGATTGTAACCGTTCGGTGTTAAACCATTTTGCTTTTACCGTCACTCGCCGGTGAACGTCCGAATCACGGGTCTCAATCAACCCGGGCGCGGATGCCGAGGCATATCGCTCAACGTAGTGAGTACGCTCTTTGATATAGCGGGCGTACGCCAGATTCGCCGCCGCGTCGACGGTCAGCGTATCGCCGGTCACGCGAAGATTCTCCTCCAACTTCGGCGTCTCTATAGGATATATATACGGTTGTGGTTCGAAAAACCTGTCGTTTTCCCAGTCATAGAGAATGAAATGCTGATTGGGCAGAGTGAAAAATATCTGTGATGGCCCTTTCACTGCGACGATGTTCGTGCGGGAAAGCAGCGCGTAATCAACCGCGGTCAGCGATAATTTGCCCGCCGGTTGAGTAAAATGCACCCATGCAGCCAGCGCAAGGATGAATAGAATCGTCAGGATAAGTTCATGGATGAGTTTCATAGTGATGGATGAATTCGCCAGGCGCCTTCGTATTCGGCGCTCGACCCCGTGACGGATGGTGTTTTCTGTTCCAGAATTGGAGACGTTTTGCAAAATCAATCAAGGGGAATCATGTTATGTCTGAATCCGTATGCGCTTTGGTGACGGGATCGAGCCGGGGAATCGGCCGGGGAGTGGCTATCGAACTGGCGAAATCCGGCTATGACGTCATGGTCAATTACGCGGGCAATCAGGCCGCGGCGGAAGAAACCCGCGATGCGATCCAGACGCTGGGCCGACGAGCCGAAATTATTCAGGGAAACGTGGCTGAAGAAGACGACCGGCGCCGTATGGTTGATGAAACCATTGAACGCTTCGGGCGCATAGACCTGCTCGTCAATAACGCCGGCGTGGCGCCCCGCGTCCGCGCTGATCTGCTCGACATGACGATGGAGAGTTTTCGTTACGTCATGGATACAAACCTCACCGGTCCTTTTTTCCTGACGCAGTACGCTTCCCGGCGAATGTTGGAACTGCGCGAATCCGGCGTGATTGGCGTCGCCCGAATCGTCTTCGTTACATCGATATCCGCTCATACCGCCTCCATCAATCGCGGAGAATACTGTCTGTCAAAGGCGGGGCTCAGCATGGCGGTTAAACTGTTCGCCGACCGCCTCGCGCGTGAAAACATATTTGTTTACGAGATTCAGCCGGGAGTGATCGCCACCGATATGACGTCGGGCGTTAAAGAAAAATATGACAAGCTGATCGCCGAAGGCCTGACTCCGCAGCCGCGCTGGGGTGTTCCCGAAGACGTGGGCAAGGCGGTTAGCGCCATCGCATTGGGATATTTTGACTTTTCAACCGGTTCGGCGATCGAGGTTGGGGGGGGATTCGGCGTCAGGCGTCTGTAAGAGACGCCGTTCAGGTTACAAAAAGAAATAGAGTAAATACGATGAAATTATGCAGCGCATGGACGAGAAAAGTCGTCCGGTAGGCTTTGATAAACGACTCTGACCACCCAAAGAGAAAACATACGGCGAAGACCCACCCTACGAAAAAGGTCTGCATCATGTGCGCCGGCCCATTCGGAATGTGAAGAATCGAAAACCAGACCGCCGCCCACAAGATCTGAGTCGTTCTTGTCCGTTTGGTGATTCGTGCGAAGAGCAGCGGCAATAACTGGCCATACGCGGTTTCCATAAAGGGGGCGGCCAGAACAACCAGAATATATCCCTGGCTGACTCCGAACTCGTCGTGAACCTCGTTCATGACGTCTTCCGCGTCGGTCAGATGGAACGGCGAAATCAGATACCCAACCGCCATGTTGATAAAAAGCGCTGAAAACGCAAAAAACAGGATCTGCGCGGGCTCGCTCCAGCGGCGAAGCCGTGGCGATTCCGCGTTACGGAAAATTGAGGAACGGGTGGGCTGAAGGGCGTCGGATTGTGTCATGATCGCTACGTCTGGAGTGTATCGTGACTGCGGTAAACGGAAAGGGCGGAGCACTCGCTCCGCCCTCTTTGATTCGACTCATCGTTTCTTCAGGGTTTAATCTCAGACGATCTCCTGCCGTTCCGCGTCCCAGTAAACAGTCCGCTTCTTGAAGTACGATTCCACTGACATGATGCAGGTGATCGCTTCCGCGAAGGCTTCGTCTTCATTGTCTTTGGGTTTTTTACGTGAGCGCATGCAGTTGAAAAAGTCTTGCATGTGGCTCGGTTGTTCGGGCGTTTCCTTCGGATCGAATTTAATGAAGGGTTCGCCGGTTTTGATCTTGCCCGAGTCGATCTTGTCCCTGTATTTGTTTGAAACTTCTTCCACGTACACGGCGAAATCGTTTTCAGCCATCTTCATGAGAGCGTCCTTGCCGCGAATGTCGACGTCGAACGGTCCCGGCGCTTCCGCCATGCTGTTGAAGGTCGAGGTCCAGACCAGCGATAGATTTTTGTCGGGATACTCATACAGCGTGTTCCAGGTGTCGGGCGCCTCGCGGCCGTCTTTCAGCAGATTGTTCTGACCCGAGCAAGAGCAACTATGCGGAATGCCAAGTTCGAGCACCGCGTTGGTGAAGTCGAACGAGTGCGAGAGCAGGTCGCCGGCAATGCCGGTGCCGTAATCCCAGTAACAGCGCCAGTGCCAGAAACGCTCCATACTGAAGGGATGATACGGCGCGCTGCCGATAAAACGGTCCCAGTCCAGGTTTTCACGAACCATGGTTTCGTCGGGACGGTCGAAATCGCTGTACCAGCCGTACCAGCGCCATTCGTCTTTACCCAGCGGGCGGTTGCGGAAAATACCCGTCCGCACGAATGTGATCGGACCGAGTACTCCCGTCTTGATCACTTCGCGCGCCTGGATGATGGCGGCGCTGTCGCGTGAGTCGTGCCCCAGCTGCATAACGGTGTTGTTTTCTTTGATTGCTTTATACATCGCCTTGACTTCGGGCACGGTGCGCGACCAGCACTTTTCGATGTAGATATCCTTGCCCGCGTTTGCCGCGGCGATGACGATGGGGGAATGGGAATGGTCGGGCACGGCGACCACCACAGCGTCAATATCTTTGTCAGCCAGTACATCTTCATAGTTGTGGACGCGTTTGACGTCGGGATTCGCGCTCAGCTTGGCGGCTTTTTCCATGTGGGGGTTATAGATGTCGCACACGGTCAGAACCTTGGTGTTGGGGATGCCGGGGCGTTCTTTTTCCGGCTCGCCCGCGGTTTCAACGATCAGCTGACCGCCGCGCACGCCGATGCCGATGTGCGCGATGCCGATAGTCTCATTGGGGCTGTAACCCGCCGCCCAGACGGCCGGGCCATGCGTCATGGCGGCGATCGCGGCGGCTCCCGTCGTCGCGCTTTCGATGAACGTTCTTCGAGTTACTCCATCTTTTTTCGGGGAAGCCATGTAATGAATCCTCCAGTGCGAGGGTAAAGTTCGCCGAGCGCAATTGAGATGCGTTCCAGACAATCAAGAATAGGTGGACTGTTCGTAAAATGCTAGATTCCAGCGGATATGTAATTGCTCATGTCGAGTAGTCACATCTCGATCTGACTCCTGTGTTCAGCGAAAAAAGCCAATCCTGAATTCCGCTCGGTATCGACTTCCAGAGGAGGAGTTGGGTATGAATGGGATTTCGGAGAAATAAATTTAATCGGATTATATTCTTAAGTATTGGTTTTTGTGTGGATTATCTGGTATACTGCGTTGAGCCCCTTGTATGAGGCTGACTTTTCGGTATTTAATGGGAGGATTGTGATACACGATGAATCACAATCTGTGCCGATTTGATAAGGGATGTGTTTTTTGTACTCGGAATTGTGACGAAATCCTCGCTCTGTAAAAGATTTGTTTCAAAACAACAAATGCTCTTGCGGAGAAATGGGATTTCTTTTAACATTGATCGGTCTAAGACAAAATATTCAAGGAGATTCCATGATGAAGAAAATCCCCATGCGTTTTCTTCTCCTGCCATGTTGCCTCATCGCGCTCTTTGCCGCGCTTGCGATGCTCGGTCCGGTGAGCGCACATGCGCAAGCGTCGGAGACGCCTACTGAAACGCCTGCGGAAACCCCGACGGTCACTCCTGTGCCTCCGGTGGAATCTCCCACGGCCACGCCTGTAATCGTGGAAACCCCTACCGCGACGCCGAAGGCTGAAACGCCTACCGCAACGCCAAAGGTTGAATCTCCCACCGCAACGCCACGGGTTGAAACCCCGACCGTGACGCCGGTTCCTCCGACTGCTACCGCCAAACCTGAGTCGCCCACCGCGACGCCGAAGGTTGAGACGCCTACCGCGACGCCGGTTCCTCCGACCGCGACTGCCAAGCCCGAATCGCCTACCGCGACTCCGATTGGTGAATCCGCGACCGCGACTCCGGTTCCGCCAACTGAAACGCCGGCGCCGCCTACCAGTACGCCGACTATGACGCCGACTCCGAAACCGAGCCCGACGCCGATTCCGTTCTTCGATAATCCGAACCAGGGCATCTCGCTGCTCAATAAGTTCGGCGGCATCCACGAACTTGGTGACTTCCGCGGCTACATGGACAGCTACGCGGATGGCAACTTCGACGGCAAACTCGACATTGATACCAGCCAGGGCTTCCTGTTCTACAACCCGGCGTTTACCTCGTATGTCGACATGGAAATCATGACCTACACCAACGCCGACGGTAAACGCGCCATCAAGGCTGCGATCGCCGCGCGCGCTAACGGCATCGTCTCTTCGATTCGCAAACGCGAGTCGGGCCGCGTGGAGCGTAATTATCTGCCCAGCACGCTCAATTCGCCGGGCAACGTGTTCGTCGACGTAGAATTCGCCAACAACGAAGAAGGCTACTTCCTCCTTTCGAAAGAGGGCGTAATCCTCGGCATCGACAAGTCCGGTAATGAATACGTCTATAACACGATCCGTCCGCAGAAGAGCGGCAACAAGAAAGCCGTCGACATGGAAGTCGTGAAGGGCGACCTCGCCGATCCGGTAATCTATGTTCTCTTCGCTAACGGCACCGTGTCCCGTATCAACTCCAAGTCGGGTATGGCGGCTCCCGCGTTGACCGGAGCGCCCTTCTCTGAAGCCCCGATCTACGTGGATATGGAAATCATCAAAGAGAACAACCAGTTCGTCGCTGGCGTCGTGGGAACCAGCCCTGGTCAGTTCTTTGAGGTCTATCCGGAAGGCGGCAAACCGCAAGGCGTCGAGTTGCCCAACTTCCAGTTCGGCGCGAACGCCACCATGGCCGCGTTTGAACTGCAGAACGACCCCGACTTCGGCCTCGGCCTCTTCGCGGTCACCAGAATCGGCACGATTCACACCTTCGGTTCCGCCGACCGCTTCCTGTCGACCAAGACCGATCCGACCAGCCTCTTCCCGCCGAATTCCGCGGAGAATGGTGGACCGTTCGTCGTGACGATTACCGATCCGTCGACGGGCAATACGATCTATCAGATCAACCCGAACATTAACATTCCCATCGTGGAAGACATCGAGGTTTACCTGATCGATCAGACCGAATAAGGTCACGGTCCAATTGCATCAAACAAAAGGGGTGGAGAAATCCACCCCTTTTTCTTTATCCGTCTGAAACCGCCGAGGCGTGATGCGAGTTGATGTCGTCATCCCCGCGTATAATGAAGAACGTTCGATTGCTCGCGTGATTGAAGCGATACCTCACGATTCCATTTCTCGCGTGATCGTCGTTGATAACGCTTCAACCGATGCGACGGCCCGGCTCGCCAAAGAAGCGGGCGCGGTGGTGGTCTCCAAACCAAGACGCGGGTACGGCGGCGCATGTCTTCGTGGAATCGAGGAAGCGGGAAAAGCGGACGTCATCGTATTTCTGGATGGCGATTTCAGCGACGATCCATCCCGGCTGCCCGACTTGATCGCGCCCATCAAACGCGGCGAAGCTGATCTTGTCATCGGATCGCGAATTCTTGGCGACGCTGATCCCGGTGCGCTGCCGCCGCATGCCCGTTTTGGCAACCAGCTGGCCTGTTTTCTCATCCGCGGGATGTATGGATATCGGTTCACCGATCTGGGCCCTTTTCGGGCCATTCGCACAGAGGCGTTGCGGCGGCTCAATATGACTGACAGGGATTACGGTTGGACGGTCGAAATGCAGGTCCGCGCGGCGATCATGGGCATTCGATGCATGGAGATTCCGGTTCCGTACAAGATCCGGGTGGGGCGTTCCAAAATTTCGGGAACGTTTTCAGGCAGCGTAAAAGCTAGCGTGAAAATTCTTTGGACGGTTTTCGCTCTCTGGTTTCGCCGAAACTCAATTCGCGGGCAGGGGGATCAATGACGGGTGATAACCACTGAGAAAGCGGATCACGTCGTCCCCGTCAATCAACCCGTTATTGTTATAATCCGCCGATGGATCGTTCAGCTGATAGCGGGTGGCGAGCAGAAACAGGTCTTCTTTCGCTACGGCGCCGTCGCCGTTCAGATCGTAACTGCGTGGCGCTGGCGTCGGGGTGGGAAACACGCCCGTTCCGATTTGAAACCACGAGCGAGGGCTCCACGCGCCCTGACGCCCGTCTTCATCCAGCGTCCTGACCTGCCATTGATAAATTTTCTGCAAGGGGTCGACGCCGCCCAGGCGGATCAGAATCTCATTCTGCGCCGCGTTTCGCGCCAGAAACGGCTTGTTTTCATCGTAAATAATGAGATCGTAGCTCGCGGCGCCGGTGACGGGCGTCCGCTCAAATGAAATCTCCTGCCCTAACTGCTCTTCAGAGATGATCGTTCCGTTGAGAGGCGCCAGCAGATCCGGAGCGGGCAACGGTGTCGGCGTCGGCAGAAATTCGGGAAGGGGAGTCCCCTTGTTGGCTTCGATACTGAAAGAATAAATACTGCTGGGGGCGCTCAGTTTACCGCCGATTTTGGTTTGTACGCTCCAGACGATGGAGGTCGGCGCCGTGAAGCTGCTGGCTGGAAAGGTGAGCGTAAAATGCGTATTCTGCGTTTCCGCCCGGTTTGGAATCCGGTTCAGCGCATAATTCACCTGATAGGATTCCGCATTGGCGACGGCATCCCATTTCAAGTCGATGGCGAAATCTTCACCGTGATATTGAAGGATGATCCCGTTGGGCGGCGATACCAGGTGCGGCGGATCAATAATGGTCTGGGATAACGCGGGCGCCGCCGAGAATACAGCCCAGGCGCAACAGGCAGCCGCGCCAAGCCGGATGGATCGAAATAAGGAAGACTTTTGAGTTTCAGGCATGGTTTGAATAATGAAAAAAGAAACCGGATTTTTGATTTTTATCAAGCAACCGCGCCCCGGCGAAGTGAAAACCCGGCTGGGCGAGGCGATTGGCGATCGTGCGTCCGCTGAACTGTATCGTGATTTCGTGGAAACGTCACTGCGGCGCTTCCAGCGGATCGCGTACGCGAATTGTACGGCGTATTACCATCCGCCCGAAGAGGAACGCTTTTTCAGGGATTGGCTGGGCGGCGGCGTAAAATATGAACCGCAATGCGAGGGCGATCTTGGCGTCCGTTTGATGCATGGCTTCGAACGCATGCTCACCCGATACCATCGCGTTATTGCGTTGGGAACCGATAGCCCCGATCTGCCTCTTGATTATCTCGAAAAGGCCTGCTCGTCGCTCGATGAACACGACATTGTCTTTGGTCCGGCGGAAGACGGCGGCTATTATCTCGTCGGCATGACCGCGCCTCATCCCGGAATCTTCGAAGGCATTGAATGGTCAAGCGATCGTGTGTTGAGCCAGTCGCTGCATCGTTGCGAATCGCTGGGGCTTTCCGTCGCCCACACGCCTCTCTGGTATGACATCGACCGTCTCGAAGACCTGAACCGCTTGTGTCAGTCTCGCGATGAAGACGTACTCCAGATGCTGGCGCGTCATTCAAATTCTCTGGATAAACTTTCCGCCGATTACTCCGCTTGATGCCGCCAATCGCCCAGAGTTTTGAATTGCTGGATCGCGTTATCCCGTCCCGCCGCGTTCAATGCCTGTTCCGTCCATTGATACGCCTCAGGCTGGTCACCGATAAACGCCAGCCGCGTCGGCGCCAGTGCGGCGGCGGCTTGTGGCAGGTCGGCGATGCGCAACCCGTTCAGAATTTCGATAGACTCATCCCGTCCATCCTCGGCGCCGGGCGCGTCAAATGTCTCTGGTGGATCGCTCAGCAGCACCGTATCTACTTTTCCATCCAGCAGTGCGGCGTAGAGCGCCGTGACGCACATGGCGCCGCGTGCGGCGATGGCGATATGATCTCCATCGACCGCCGGTTGCCGGCGCATCGTTTCAAGACAGCGTAATACGTCATACACGCGCATTGAGGTAATTGTGCGTCCCGCCCATAACGCCGCCCGGCGTACGTGCCATTGCATTTCATCACCCCACGCCGTTTCGCCGATGCCCCGCGCCGCGAAAAATGCGCGGTTCCAGTCTTCAGGCGTTCGCGAGGCGAATCCGGACGCATCCCATCGCGCTTCATGCGGGCTGTTCAACACCAGCAGTACAGGTTTCTGTTCTCCCTCCGCGAATCGATTGCGTAGATCCACTTTCAGCCGATAGCCGGGTTCGGAGACGAAAGAAACGATGCGCGTGCTTTCCCGTTCCTCATCCTGAAATTCAACCCGCCAGTCAAGCGGCGCCTGTTCCTCGGGAAAATATGCGAAACTTTTTTCTTTCAACAAAGCGATGATTTTCCTCTTGAACGCTGCCAGAGAATCCCTTCCGTCGATTAACGGCGCCGCCGCGTTATGGATAAAGGTTTCTGAAATGCGCGTGGTGATGTCGTCCGGCGGAGGGCCGTCGACATAGGCGCGCAGTTCATCGTTTGAGAGTAATTTGGTTTCATCCTGCTCGTTATCGGCGATCTCTTCCGGCGCGATGGTTTTGCCCATCAGATGTTTTAGAAAAAAGGAATAGATACTGGTTCTGGTTCCGGGGGTGTAACCGTGGCCGCCGGGGCCTTCCACCAGATCGATGGCGTCCGCCTTTCCGTACAGCGCATAGATTTTCTTCGCGGTCAGATAACACTGCCTCGCCGCGTGAATCGAATTTAGCCCGTCGCCGCTGGTCGCGGCGATCATCACCGGGCGCGGCGCGATCAACGCCGCAATGCCGCTTTGATCCCATTGATACGCGTTCGCGAACCACATGCAGTCGCAATGCCCGTCGATGGTGCGCTGTGCGATATGCGATTCCAGCGTACTGGTTCCGCAGCTCGGCGCCGCAATTTTCACTCGCGGGTCGGCGGCGGCGATGTACCATGAATACGCGCCTCCACCCGAGTTCCCGGTTACGCCGATTCGCTCCGGGTCGACCTCTGGCCGTGAACAAAGCAGGTCGATGCCGCGCATCCCGTTCCACAGTTCCACGCCGCCGGGCGTATATCCCTTGCTCGCCCATTGAAAACGTCCTTCGGCGTAAGTTCCCCAGTGATGCCCCTGCACCTCGCCCCACTGAATCGTCTCGGTGATCAGGCAGACGAAACCCATCTCCGCGAAGCGGCGCGCGTGCGTCTGATAGTACGTTTTCTGAATGCGCGAGTGTCCACAGACGTACAGAACGGCGGGTGCGGGCTGCGTCAGGCCATCGGGAATATACAGGTTGGCGGGTACGTACAGATGCGGCAGTGATTCGTAATACAGTTTGATGATGCGGAACCCGTTTTGTTGAATCTCGCCGGTAACGTGTACGTTCAGTGGCGGACGTTCGCCCTCCAGCGGAACATCCACCAGCCCCATCATTTCGATGAATTGATCGTATTGCGTGGGGCGGGCCTGTTCCCACTGCTCAAGCGTATTGAATTCCGCCAGCGAATTGGTGCTGATCTCGTGCGCGGCGCGAATCAGGTAATTCCGGATGTTGTTATCATCGGTCGGCATAAAATCGGGAAACTGCGCGTAAGTTGTAATCCCTGCTGAGGCGAACAGAGTCAGGACCATATATAACCAGCGGCGGCGTAATAGCATTTTCCTATCCTCCCTGGTGCTGATAGCTTTGTATGGATCAGGAGATTCAGTGAAGCGTTGATCGGGAGAACGTTCGGTTTTATATGCTCTGGTGAATTTATATTGGATCTGATTCCGAGTCATTCCTGATCAATGCTTTCCGAAAATCGATCCAGTCTATCGTATTACCCGGCGAAATGTCAAAACGCGATGAATTCAGTGGTTACAAAAAAATCTCCCCTTTGCTTCCTGAGCCTTTTGGTGAACATTCGTCTGAGTTACTTTATTGGTACGCACGAACCAATGGATTCCGCGCCAGTACGACACGCTTGAAAGGGGATTGCGACATGCAGCAGAGAAAGATCACCTTGGATGAAAATCAGATACCCCGGCAGTGGCTGAACATCATACCCTACCTCAAAAACCCGCCCGCGCCTTATCTGAACCCGCAAACGCTTGAACCGGCCAGCCCCGAAGACATGGCCGTGATCTTCCCTGAAGCGCTGCTTCAGCAGGAGATGAGCACCGATCCCTGGATCGACATCCCCGATCCGGTGCTTGACTTCCTCTCCATCTGGCGGCCGACGCCGCTGGTCCGCGCGTATGGTCTTGAAAAAGCCCTCAACACGCCCGCGAAGATTTATTACAAAAACGAGTCACTCAGCCCGGCGGGCAGCCATAAACCCAATACCGCCATCGCCCAGGCTTATTACAACAAGATGGCCGGCGTCAAACGCATGACCACCGAAACCGGAGCGGGGCAGTGGGGCTGCGCCCTGTCGCTCTGCTGCAACCACTTTGACCTCGAGTGCAAGGTATACATGGTGAAGGTCAGCTCCCAGCAGAAGCCGCACCGCCTCACCATGATGCGCATCTGGGGCGCCTCGGTCACGCCCAGCCCCTCCGATGAAACCGAAGCGGGCCGTTCTATCCTCGCCCAGGACCCGGACAGCCCCGGCAGCCTTGGCATCGCCATCAGCGAGGCGGTTGAAGACGCCGCCAAGCGCGACGATACCAAGTACGGCCTCGGCAGCGTTCTCAACCATGTCCTGCTTCACCAGACTATCATCGGCCTCGAAGCCATGAAACAGTTGGAACAGATCGAGATCGAACCCGACGTCGTCATCGGCTGCGTCGGCGGAGGAAGCAACTTCGCCGGTCTCGCCTTCCCATTCTGCGTCGAAAAATCGGCGGGTAAGGACATCCAGATCATCGCCGTCGAGCCCACCGCCTGCCCGACCATGACCAAGGGCGTGCTGACCTACGACTTCGGCGACACCGCCAAAATGACGCCGCTGATGCGTATGCACACCCTCGGCCACGACTTCATCCCGCCGGGAATCCACGCGGGCGGTTTGCGGTATCACGGCGTGGGGCCGCTCATCTCCTGCGCGATTGAAGAAGGCCTCGTCGAGCCGCGTTCAGTGCCCCAGACCTCCATCTTCAACGCGGCGATTACCTTCGCCCGCTCGGAAGGCATCGTCCCCGCGCCGGAAGCCTCGCACGCCGTCGCGGCCGTCGTCGATGAAGCGATCAAAGCCCGCGAGGAAGGCAAAGAGAAGACCATTCTCTTCAATTTCTGCGGACACGGTCACTTCGACATGACCGCCTATGAATCCTACTTCGGCGGCAAACTGATTGACTATGAATATCCGGAAGAAAAAGTGAAGGAAGCCCTCGCCCGTCTCCCCAAACTCGCCTGACGGGTTCTCGTTTTTCTTACTAGCATTCGCCCAACCTCACCCGCCCCATCCATTCCGGATGGGGCGGGTTCATTGAATCGCTTTGTTCCGAGAGATAAAATTTGACAGCAGAGACTAAAGTGATGTATTCGCCATATGATCAAACTGGCTTTTTTCTAATTCACAATACTGCTTCTCTATATAGGAATAATATGAAGTTGGAACCACATGTAATAGGAAACATTGGCATGTACTACGCTTGTTACAGGCTTTCTTGTATGGGCTGGAACGTTATGCCAACGGCTCGGAATGCACGAAGAGTTGATATAATTGCTTACAACAAAAACGCCTCGAAGTATATTGGCATCCAAGTGAAAACATTATCAAAACAGTCTCCTGTGCCCCTAGGGACCAGTCTTGAAAAAATTATGGGAGATTATTGGCTTATCATCAACAATGTAGCCAAAACACCGAATTCTTTTGTCATGGAACCAAGGGAAGTTAAGATTCGGGCGCATCGTGGTGAGAAGAATGGCCGATTATCTCATTGGTTGCAAAGGCCCGCATATGATCTTCCTGAGTTCAAAGAGGCGTGGCATCGAATTGGACGTGGTGATGAACTGGAGAGTGCTCTTTGAGTGAGTTTGCGGAGCGGGTGCGCGAGTTAATTCGCGCCGGTGATGTTCGGATATCCGAACACGGTTACAATGAAATGGGCGATGATGGATTGACCGCGCGAGAAGTGCTGAGCGGCGTCCATCAGGCGGTGGTGGTTGAGGAATATTTGAACTATCCAAAAGGCCCTTGCGTTTTGCTCTTACAGAAGGATCAAGTGGGCGAGCCCATTCATGTGGTCTGGGGCATACCCAAAGGGTATGATAAACCCGTGATATTAGTTACCGCCTATCGTCCGGATCCGGAGCGATGGGATGAGACGTTCACGCGGAGGCGGCGATCGTGAAGCAGCGAAAAAAAACCAAATATGTACATGAAGGCCACTATGTCGCCGAAGTCGACGTCGTTTTGTTGGAGGATGATTCCGGGTGGTCTCCTTATCTACGTGTTGAGGATGCGTACAAACTGGACGATGTGAGAGAAGCGCTTCGCCGGGGAGACTTGGAATTAGCGGCCCAGTATGGCCGCATCTACGAACTCCATCCGGTTTCGCCTCGATAACGGCTTGCCAAGCGAGTGATGTACTTGCTTTGAAAAATGCTTGACTGATTAACCAATGCCAGGGATACGGTTTCTCATGCCCTCGAAAAAAGTGCAAGCCCCCTCCGCCACGCCTCATGTTGAATACCACAAGGATGGTAGCGTCTGGGCCAAAGGCCAGACCATCGACGGCGTCCCCACCGGCTATTGGGAGTGGTTTCGCAAGAGCGGAACGATCATGCGTTCCGGAACGTTCGAGAACGGGGAACAGGTCGGTGAATGGACGACATATGATAAAGACGGAAACGTCTATAAAGTCACCGTGATGAAGAAAAAGCCCAAGTGAATCGCGCAAGTTCGGATTCGTATATCCTTTTGAATTCATCTTCGTTTTATATTCGGACGCTTACCGTTCGCCCCGTTAGGGGCGGGTATTTGAAGCCCAGCCTTTTAAGGCTGGGAGCCGCCTGCCGGGCCGCTGTCCGTGGCTGGGGAAAATGAATTCACATTGAAACCGGTCCAATTTCCAAATGAGCTTGGAAAAAAACGCCCCCATATCTAACAAAAAAGGCCGCGTTCAACCGAACGCGGCCTTTGTGTTGGGCGCTTGCTTTGAATGGCGCGAATTACTTCTTGTAGCTCGCGGCCATGTCGACCAGAGTCACCATCTTGATCTTGTCGGCGTTGCCCGCCTGACCGAAAGCGACCATGCGGTCGATGCAAACCTGCTTCATCGCGGCGCGGGCCGGTCCGAGGTATCCGCGCGGATCGAACTCATCCGGCTTCTCCGAGAAAACCTTGCGGATAGCGCCGGTGATGGCGAGGCGGTTATCGGTGTCGACGTTGATCTTGCGAACGCCTGACTTGATGCCGCGCTGAATTTCTTCCACCGGAACGCCGTAGGCTTTTTTAATGCCGCCGCCGTACTGATTGATGATGTCGACCAGTTCTTCAGGAACAGATGACGATCCGTGCATAACCAGGTGGGTGTTGGGCAGTTTGGCGTGAATCTCTTCAATCCGGGTCATGGCCAGTACGTCGCCAGTCGGCTTCTTGGTGAACTTGTACGCGCCGTGGCTGGTACCGATCGCCACCGCCAGCGCATCGACGCCGGTCTTCTCGACGAAGTCGACGGCCTGTTCGGGGTCGGTCAGCAGCATGTCGCGGTCCAGTTTGCCTTCAAAGCCGTGGCCGTCTTCCTTGTCGCCTTGTCCGGTTTCGAGGCTGCCCAGGCATCCCAGTTCGCCTTCGACCGACACGCCCTTGGCGTGTGCCATTTCAACCACTTTTCGGGTCGTTTCAACGTTGTATTCGTAGCTGGCGGGCGTCTTTCCGTCCGCTTCCAGCGAGCCATCCATCATGACGCTGGTGAAGGCCTGTTCGATGGCCGACATGCAGGTTTCCGGGCTGTTGCCGTGGTCCTGATGCATGACGATGGGGATATTCGGATTCAACTCGGCCGCGGCCAGCATCAGGTGACGCAGATACGCGTCGTTTGAATACTTGCGGGCACCTCGGCTGGCCTGGACGATGACGGGAGAGTTGGTCTCAACCGCCGCCTCCATGATGGCCTGGATTTGCTCCATGTTGTTGACGTTAAAGGCGGCGACGCCGTAGTTATTCTCGGCGGCGTGATCGAGCAGAACTCTCATGGGTACCAATGGCATTATTGTGGCTCCTTTTCTCTTGGCTGATCGTCGCAAAAGATGCGTCAAAACCCATCCGGGTTTTACAGTCGGGTCTATCCAGCCGGGCGTCACACGGAGAGGAACTCCCGGACGCCTCCGGCGGGGTCGTATCGCAAACTGGCCAAATCGGGGAATGAACCCATAAATCCATGAAAATTTCGATGACAGTTTACTCGCAACCCACCCGAATGCAAAGACTGGCCCATGTTGGAGGGGGATAATGTGTGTTTAAATTCAGTCAGAAGCCTGCTCGGGCGGAAGTTCTGCGAAAAAGGCTGCGTCTTCGGCTTGACGCAAGGGGTGATTTTTTGGATAACAGTTGCTTAAATACCTCATATCCTATTTGTTGGGAACCACATGGATTATAACGTCTGCGCCGAGATCATTTCCAAGAGCCGCGGCGATACTTACGCCTTCCATACAGAGCCGGTGCGGGTCAGTGAAGAGAACTACCGCATCCTGATGGAAGACCTCGTCCGCGAGGCGCAACGTCTGGCCGGGTTGTTTTCCGTCTACATGGACGAAATCACCTTCGGCCGCTCCATCTCCCAGATCAAACTCATCGTTGTCTATGACTCCGAAACCTGCGACGAAAACAATCTCAAGTTCGATCACGTTCTCCGCACCATTGGAACCCGTAACATCGTCGATGAAGACGTGATCTCCGTCGATCGAAAACTGCTCGAAAACCTTCCCAAGTTCGATTGCCTGCTTCAGCCTCAATGGGTGATGGGGCGTGAACTCGAGATCAAATATCCCAGTCAAGGCGAAATTCGCTTCTTCAACATCGCCCGCGTACTCGATCTGCTGTGCAGCGGTTTTCTCTATGATTTCTTTCTATGGGAAGCAAAACGCCAGATCAACACACGGGAAGCGTTGTGGAAGTTCAAGCGCCTGCGCCGCTTGCTCGACCTCGCCAAGGTTATTCTGCGCAAAGACCGCGCTCCCCGCTGGGATGCGTACATGGAAGCGGTCTACAAGATGTGCGATCAATGGTTTGATATGGGTATTGAGCGCTACCGCATGCTGATGTGGTCGGTGCGCGAGGGTCTTTGCATCCTCTTTGATCTCATCTCCGAACTCGCTACGTATTTCGATCGCGCCCGCGTGGTCAATCTCAAACTAGATCACCAGGTCGCCGATCCTCACGCGCTGATTGTGACCGACCGCATCGCCACTCAGTTCGTCGACAACTGGAAGGCCGAAGACGCTCTCGAAAAGATGATCTGGTATCACGAAAAACTCGGCCAGTTCATTACCCTGCTGCCTTCCTCGTTCAGCCTTCAGTTGTATGAATACAGCAAGGGAACCAACGCCTTCAGCCAGTACATCAAGTCGTGTTTTCACGCCGAGGGCGTCAGCGGAAACATGGAGCGATCGTACATCTCCCTTGAACGCTCCAAAATCCTCAATCATTATCTCAAATTCAAAATTCAACTGGGGCTTCCCTTGGATGATGACAACATCTTCCATTGCAATTTGAAGGAAGGCTCCACGCTCGCCAAAGCGGCCAACATGATGAACGTGCAGAAAAACAAGGTCCGCCTCAAACGAGTCCAGCGAATTTTAACCGGTGAGGATGAACTCTCGCCGGAACTCATCGAAGAGGGTTAAACGCCAATGTCGTTTGACGAGTTGACCAATTCCCGATTTTTCGCTTATCGGGACGGCGATCTATTCGCCGAATCCATATCCGTGCGGTCGTTGGCCGAGCAGTACGGTACGCCGCTATACGTCTATTCCAGAGAAGCCATGCTCGAGGTATTTGACGGGTATCGCCGGGGCCTCGAAGGCATCCCTCATCTCATCTGCTATGCCATCAAGGCGAATGGCAATATCGCGCTGATCAAGCAGCTGGCGGAGAGAGGAGCTGGCGCCGATCTTACATCCGGTGGCGAACTGGCGCTTGCGCAAAAAGCGGGCGTTCCCGGCGAACGAATCGTATTCAGCGGCGTAGGGAAAACTCGCGACGAGATCGAATACGCGCTCAACGCCGGAATCCTGATGCTGAACGTTGAATCCGAACCCGAGTTGGAGGCGATCGACCAGATCGCCGGCGAGATGGGCAAAAAGGCTCCTGTCGCCATTCGGGTAAACCCCAACATCGACGCAAAAACGCACCCCAAGATCAGTACCGGCTTGAGAGAACACAAATTCGGCGTCCCGTTTGAGGAATGCGCTCCGCTGTATGAACGCGCCGCCGCGATGCCGAATATCGAAGTTCGGGGAATGGCGTCGCATATCGGTTCCTCGCTGGCCGACGCCTCGCCGCTTCTTCAGGCCCTCAACCGCCTGTTGGGCCTGCGTGACGACCTTAAATCCAAAGGAATCGAGATTTCTTACGTGGATGTCGGCGGTGGTTTGGGAATCCGGTATCAGGGCGAGTCGCCTTTAACTTCCCATGAGTTCGCATCCGAGTTAAAAAAACGGATTGAAGGCGCGGGCGTGACGCTCGTCATTGAACCGGGGCGTTCTATCATGGGCAATGCGGCCGTGCTGGTTTGCCGGACGGTTTACGTGAAAAAAACCAGCTACCGTACCTTCGCCGTGGTCGACGCCGCGATGAACGATCTCGCCCGGCCCGCCATCTATGGCGCCCATCACAACATTGTTCCAGTTTGCGCTAAAGAGGGTACACTGCAAAAAATCGACGTCGTCGGTCCGATCTGCGAATCCAGCGACGTCTTCGGTAAAGATCGTGAACTGCCCGAGCTGCAATCCGGCGATCTGCTCGCGATCTGTTCCGCAGGGGCGTATGGTTATGCGATGGCTTCTTATTACAACGGGCGCGTTCGGCCCGCCGAAGTCTTGGTGGAGGGAAGCGAAGCCCGCCTCATCCGCCTCCGTGAAACCTATGACGACCTCTGGCGTAATCAGGTTCTTGATTGAGATCTTTCAAACTCAAAACTGAACCAGGTTGAATTTGAGACAGTGAATCTACGGAAATTCATAAAGCGAAAGAGAACATGAAAAAGATTGATGCCAATGAGGTCTCGTGGTCGCTGGGGGACGCCGGCGTCCGTTACGTCGTTCAAGGACCCAATATCGAATGGGGAGTCCTCAAGATGAAACCGGGTATGTCCTCCAGAGATTATGGGCTGCATATTCACCATGTGGTTGAAGAAACGTTCTACATCCTCGAAGGGACCCCCAAAATCATCGTGGAAGGCGTCGAGCATCGCCTGAAGCCGGGCATGGCGCTTACCGTTGAACCTTACGATCACCACAACGTTGTAAACGATACCGACGCGGACATGGTCGCGATCTTTATCAAGCACCCCTTTATGCCGGAAGATCGTCATCCGGTTGGGGAATGGCAGCCAAAAGCGGAATAAAAGTTTTTTCTTTGTTGAGACTATTTCTGGATAATGGAGCTTAACTGATGGAAATTAAGGGGTCTGAGCGATTAAAACAACTGCCTGTTTACCTCTTTGACGCGCTTGATGCGATGAAGGCGGAAGAACAGGCGAAAGGCGTGGACGTAATCGATTTGAGCGTGGGCGACCCTGATCGTCCCACCCCGAAATATATTGTGGACGCCCTCAAACAGGCGGCCGACGATCCCAAAAATCATCACTATCCGTCGTTCAAGGGGATCCCCGCTTACCGAAAAGCCGTGGCTGGATGGTATAAAAGCAATTTCAACGTCGAGCTGAACCCTGACAACGAAGTGCTGCTCTGCATCGGCAGCAAACGCGGCGTGTCGGATCTTCCGATGGCGTTGGTTAATCCCGGTGACGTGGTGCTGGTTCCCGATCCCTGCTACACCGCTTATCTGCCGGGCATTCTCTTCGCGGGCGGCGAGGTCCATTTCATGCCGCTCAAGGAAGAAAACGACTTCCTGCCCGATCTCGATGCGATTCCTGAAGACATCCGCCGCCGCGCCAAACTCATGCTGTTGAATTTTCCCGGTAATCCGACTGCGGCTTTGGCGCCCTTGTCGTACTTCGAAAAAGTCGTCGCGTTCGCGAAACAGTACGATATCGTTGTTTCCCATGACGCTCCATATTCCGAAGCGGTGTACGATGGAAACCGGCAGCCTTCCTTTCTGGAAACGCCCGGCGCGAAAGAAGTCGGCATCGAATTTCATTCACTGTCCAAAGTGTTCAACATGAGCGGTTGGCGCGTCGCGCACGCGGTCGGCAACAAGGACGTTCTCGCCTGTCTGGCCAAAGTCCGCTCCAACGCCGACATGGGCGCATTTCAGCCCATCCAGCACGCCGCCATTACTGCATTGACCGGTACGATGGATTTCACCCGCGAGACCACTCAGGCGTATCAGCGCCGCCGAGACGTGTTGGTCAATGGGCTTAATGAATTAGGCTGGAATATGCGCAAACCTCTGGCCACGTTCTTTATCTGGACCCCGGTTCCGGAAAAAGGCGTCCTGTCGGGCGATTTCGCCGAACGGGTTCTGCGCAAGTCGGGCGTACTGATCACGCCTGGCCGCGGTTTCGGTGAGGGTGGGGAAGGCTTCATCCGTATCGCCCTGACGGTTGAGGAGGACGTTTGCGGCCAGGTGGTCGAGCGGCTCAAAAACGCTGGTTTCGTCTACAAATAAGTCTCAACGATTGACGAAAACAAAAGGCGGTTGCTCCATCAAAGAGCAGCCGCCTTTCATTGTATTTCTATGATTGACTCTGATATGATCTTGATAGATATATGGTCAGGCTCGACTGGCCGCAGTGATCGGTTTTTGATTCATGGAAACCTTTGGGGTTGATTTCGGTTCGATTTGTGTTGCCTCGGTTTCACTGTTCGACAAATTGGGGAAATAGGTTTTCATCCTGATTTCATAGATCAGATCGATGAATTGCTGCTTCGCTTTGGATGACCCCGCGCTACTCAGTACTCGTTCAATTTCCTGAATCGCCATTTCATCGAATTTTCGGATGGAGAGCAGAATCTCGACGGGTTCCTGCATGGCGTAGCGTTTCACCATGTCGATGACGGCGCCTTCGCCCTCATCGCCCAGGTCGAGCTGCTCCATTTCCTCTTTGAGTTCCTGAATCTTCTTGAAGCGCTGGAAGTAGTAGTAGGCTACGATGATAATGACGAGAAAAAGAATGAACGCGATCCCCGAGTAGATATAAACGCTGGAATCTACCGTGGTGTTCGTAAAAAACTTCTGATCCATCCATGGGCCTCCAGGGCGAAAAGAAATCAACAGACAACCATCTGAAATAAGGTATTAATTTTAACCATGAATCCAAATTGCTGTCAATCGGACATTTTCATGAAATTTTCATGGAATAATACAAAAATAAGGTAATATCGTATCGTAGTATTGTTTGGAAATAACTCTGATTGCCATTTTAATGAAGCTGGCCCGTGGTATATGGTTAAATGATTGAGATGTATAGTGCGAGATGCAGGTACTCTGAATTCTAATTCCACGTCGTTTGTGTCGTTTGCTGAACTTAATCCTGCCTATTGGGAATGATTTTTTGATGCAAGCCGGTGAATTCATGTAAAATAGGGAGAGTGAGAATGATCAATAATTAACAGAATTGTTGAGAAAATTACTTGCTTGCCTCGAAATTCCTTCAAAACACGCTTAACATCCAGCAGAACGCCCGAATTGTCGGTATCAAAATTGCTTGAATAGATTCAATCTGAATCGTATCTGTGTGTAACGCGATAGAGTTTGATCATGGAGGTCTGATTCGCCAAATGAATATACGCCCATTTTATGTCGCTCCCATTTTGCCCAGGGAACTCGCGCCGCTCAAAGAAATCGCCATGAATCTCTGGTATTCATGGAACTGGGAAGCGGTCCGGTTGTTTATCATGATCGACCGCGACATCTGGGAGGAATCCTACCAGAACCCGGTTGCGATGCTGGGGCGAGTCCCTCAATCGCGCTTGAAAGAGCTGGCCCAGGATGACGGCTTTGTCGCAAATGTGGAGCGTGTTCATTCCAATTTGAAAAACTATCTGGCCCGCCTCAAATGGTTTGAGCGGACCTATGAAAACGAAAAAGACATGAAGGTCGCATATTTTTCATGCGAATTCGGTCTTGACGAGGGCTTGCCCGTATATTCTGGCGGTCTGGGTATTCTGGCTGGCGATCACCTGAAAAGCGCTACTGACCTTGGAATTCCTCTTGTAGGCGTCGGTCTGTTATACCGGCAGGGCTACTTCCGCCAGCGTCTTAACGCCGATGGCTGGCAGTTAGAGGAATATCCCGAGAATGACTGGTACAACATGCCGGTCTCGCTCGAGAAAAACGAAAAGGACGAGCCTCTTACCGTCTGCGTTGAAATGGGAGACGTGGACGTTTACGCACAGGTCTGGCGCGTACAGGTTGGAGCCATCCAACTGTACCTGCTTGATACCAATATCGAAAAAAACCAGCCCGATATGCGTGAAATCACGACTCAGTTGTACGGCGGAGATCGCGACATGCGCATCCGCCAGGAATTGATTCTCGGCATCGGCGGTATCCGCGCCCTGCGGGCTTTAAAGATTGAACCAACCGTTTATCACATTAATGAAGGTCATTCGGCGTTTCAGATTCTCGAACGCATGGCTGAACTGATCGATAAAAAAGGACTGAGTTTCGCTGAAGCCAAAGAAATCGTTTGGGGGTCGAACGTATTCACCACTCACACCCCTGTTCCTGCCGGCAACGAACAGTTCCAGACCGATTTGTTGCAGAAATATTTATCCAAAATGGTAGCGCGCCTTGGACTGTCCTGGCCTGATTTTCTCAACCTGGGCCGGATCAATCCCGGCGACGAGAGCGAATCCTTCGGTATGACCGTCCTCGCGTTGCGCCTGTCCGCGTTCTGTAACGGTGTTTCGCGGCTGCATGGCGAAGTATCGCGAGGCATGTGGAAAGGCATCTGGAAAAATCTCAGCGACCCCAGCGAAGTCCCCATCACCCATATCACCAATGGAATCCATACCCGCTCATGGCTCAGCCATGATATCGGCGATCTGTTTGAATCGTATCTCGGGCCGCGATTCGCCCAGAATCCGTGGGAGTTCAACGTGTGGGATCGAGTCGATCGCATCCCTGACATTGAACTCTGGCGAACCCATCAGCGCCGCCGGGAGCGCCTCGTGTTTTTCGCGCGTCAGCGTCTGAAAGACCAGCTTCGACGGCGCGGGGCTCAGTCGTATGAGCTCTCCGCCGCTGATGAAGTCTTGAGCCCTCACGCCTTGACCATCGGCTTCGCCCGCCGTTTCGCGACCTACAAGCGGGCCAATCTGCTGTTCAGCGATCTTGACCGGCTCAAACGGCTGGTCGCCAATTCCGATCAGCCGATCCAGTTTATTATCGCGGGCAAAGCCCATCCCCAGGACACCCCCGCAAAAGAGATCATCAAGCGGATTATTCACATCATGCGTGATCCGGTGTTCCGGGCGAGTTTTGTCTTCATTGAAGACTACGACGTTAACGTGGCGCGCTACCTTGTTCAGGGGTGCGACGTTTGGCTCAATACGCCGCGGCGCCCGCTGGAGGCGTCGGGAACCAGCGGTCAGAAATCGTCCGCCAATGGCGTCCTGAACCTCAGCATACTTGACGGGTGGTGGGACGAAGCCTATGTCCCCGAGCTCGGCTGGGCGATCGGAAACCGGCAGGATTTCCCTGATACCGAAACGCAGGATAAGGTCGAGGCTCAGGCTCTTTATGATTGCCTTGAGAACGATGTCGTTCCCCTGTTCTACAAGCGCGATAACTCCGACCTGCCCCGAGACTGGATCAAGAAGATGAAACTCTCCATGAAAACTCTGGGGAGACAATTTAACACGCACCGAATGTTGGAAGAGTACACTGAAAAACTCTATCTGCCCGCCAAGCGCGCGGGGATGGTTCTCACCGCCAATGGTTACAAGGTAGGCAAGGAACTCGCCGCATGGCGCCGAAAAGCCGCCGATAACTGGAACGAAGTCGCTATTACCGATGTTAAAACGTCGATGCCGAATGGCGACCTGTTGGTTGGCGATCGCCTCAACATCCGTGTACTGGCGAGGTTGGGTGGATTGTCAGCGGAAGATGTGGCGGTGGAGGTGTTGTTCGGCCGGCTGGATTCAAAAGGTAAACTGACCAACCCATCCATCAAACGGATGGATTACGCCGGAAAGCAGGCGTCCGCCGATCATATCTTCTCGGGCGAAGTCAGTTGCATGGAGAGCGGTCGTCACGGTTTTTCCGTCCGGATTCGAGCCTACAACAAAGATCTGATTCGTGAGTATTCCTCCGACTACGTTGTTTGGGGATGACCCGGAAGGTGTACGAGTAGTGCAGAAAATGGAAGAAATGACCACGCTCTTTTCCGGTGATTTACCAGGTATTGAACCGGAAACGAAACTGAGAAAAAAGACCAAGGTATTATGTACCATTGGTCCTGCAAGCAATTCGTATGACATTCTGAATAAGATGGTCGGCAGTGGAATGAACGCCGTGCGTATCAATACCAGCCACGGTGAGTTCGATCAGTATCGCCATATCATTCGGACGGTCCGTTCGATTGGAAACATGCCGATCATCATGGACACTCAGGGGCCTAAAATTCGTCTTCGTATGGCTCGTGAACTTCAGATCGACGTCTCGGATGAACTGACCGTTGGCTTCACCCCCCAGGACGAGGCGTTTCTTGATGCCCAGGTTTATGAGTATATTCAACCGGGCGACCGCGCGATGATCGACGACGGCGCGTTTGAAGCGTCGGTCGTTCAAAAAGAAGACGGTCATATCCGCCTTCGCTTCAAAAACAGCGGCTTTCTGCCCAGCGGCAAGGCGGTCAATTTTCCGAATCGCTCGCTTCCATTGGACCCGCTTACGGAAAAAGACGTAAAAAGTCTTGCCTTCGCCAAAGAGGAAGGCATCGACTTCATCGCCTTGTCGTTCGCCCGGAACCGGGACGATATCAAAGTCTGCCGCAGGCATCTTGAAGGCTCATCCGTCAAAGTCATCGCCAAGATCGAAAACCAGGAAGGAATCGATAATATCGATGAAATCATCGAGGCCGCCGATGGCGTCATGGTGGCTCGTGGCGACATGGGCGTCGAGCTACAGCCTGAAGAAGTCCCCATGGCTCAAAAGCGGCTGATCCGCGCCTGTAACCGGGCCGGCAAACTGGTTATCACGGCGACCCAGATGCTTCAGTCGATGATGAAAAATCCGCGTCCAACACGAGCGGAAATTTCTGATGTGGCCAACGCCATTCTCGACGGATCCGACGTCGTCATGCTGTCCGGTGAAACCGCCACGGGCGATTATCCCGTCGAGGCGGTCGCCATGATGAACCGCATTGCGCTTTACAGCGAACGTTTCGTGCAGTCGAGTTTATCGCTGGGGGGGGCGGCCGAGGTCGAACGCGCGATCTGCGATTCGATCAAGAGCCTGTGCGAAGGCGCCGGGGTGACCAAGATCGTCTCGGTCACGCGCCGAGGTTACACCGCCAAGATGATCGCCCGCCTGCGTCTCAAACAGGACGTCCTCGCTCTGACCTCCAGTGAAGACGCCTATCGGGAACTCCAGATGTATTATGGCGTGACTCCGGTAATGTATCCCAATATTGCTTATTCCATCCGCACCCTTACCGCCGCCATGTTCTTGTTCAATGAGGGATGGGTAAGCGCTGAAGACCTGGTGCTCTTTGCTTCCGCCGAATATAACCCGCGCGACCGCCGGACGAACACCCTCCAGATTCTCCATATGAAAGATCTGAAAGAGTATCAGGAAAACTACGAACGCAACGACCCCTGCGCCAAGAACGACCTGTCGTAAAATTACCCCGCTCAATTACGCCGAACGCGCTTCTCGCCCTTGAGAAATAAATCGATGAAAGAAAGATAAGATTGAAGGCGTGTTCGGCTTGCCTGTCCGCCCCGCGCTTCTCCGATGGATACCCCCCATCCGTATCATATTTCGAGGGTCGTTACATGGACCTCACCTCCATCATGAACATCCAGATCGCGGGAGTCACGATCGCTCCCTTCCTGATTTTTCTCGCTCGTATCGGCGATGTCAGCGTGGGGACGATGCGCATCATCGTGCTCTCGCGCGGCAAAGGGTGGATGGCGCCGGTTCTCGGCTTCTTCGAGGTGACCATTTGGCTGCTCGCGGTCAGTCAAGTGATCAATAACCTCGACAATCCGGTGAACGTACTTGCCTATGCCGCGGGCTATGCCTGCGGGAACTACGTGGGGTTGTTCATTGAAGACCGGATGGCGATGGGCAGTGTGCTGTTGCGTCTCGTGACCCGCAAGGATTCCACCGCGCTGATCGATTATCTGAACGAAAAAAATATCGGCTTCACGTACGTCGACGCGCATGGAAAAAACGGTCAGGTTCAGATCATTTACATTGTGCTGAAGCGCAAGAAGCTGGAAGAAGTCATCGAGATAGTCAACCGGTATAACCCCAACGCGTTCTTTTCCGTGGAAGACGTGCGGAAGGTGTATGACGGAGAACTGCCGACGGTTACCTCCGTATCCGTACCCGCTCCCGCGATTCCTGCGCTGAGAAGGTGACGAGGCGTAAGCAACGTGGGCCCGCTATAATAGAAAATACGGATAATACGATTTCAGGCAGCGGCAGGTTTAATGACAAATCCGGAACGTCAACCCATTCAGATTGGGAACCAATCGAATCCAGAGCCAATCTGGAAACGTCTGTCTGAGTATGACGTCTATTTCGTTGCGTCTGCGGGCGTGTTGCTGGCTTTGGCGGGGGTGAATCAAGTTACGGAAACATTGACCATGCCTGGGCCCTTGCTTGAAGCCGCAGCGGTTCTTCTTGCCGGTTGGAAACTCATTCCCAAGGCGTGGCGGAGTCTGCTTCGATTCAAATTGAACATTCACGTCCTGATCGTGATCGCGGTATTAGGCGCGATCGGACTTGGACAATGGTTTGAAGCGGCGCTCGCCGCGATCCTGTTCTCCCTGTCGGAATGGCTTGAGGACTATAGCCAGTCGCGGGCGCGTAAATCGATCGACGCTCTCCTGGCGCTAACGCCTGATACCGCCTCCGTTGTGACGGAGGAGGGCGCGGAAGTACAAAGGCGCGTGAAAGAGATCCAGCCCGGTGAGCGTGTGCTGATTCGGCCCGGTGAACGCGTCCCGCTGGATGGAGCCGTGGAACAGGGCGCCTCAGCCGTTGATGAAAGCCCGATCACCGGTGAGCCCGTCCCCGTCGATAAATCAGCCGGTTCAAAAGTTTTCGCTGGATCGATCAATCAGGACGGCTCTTTGACGATTCTCATCGAAAAGCCGTATGCGGACTGCACGATCTCGAGAGTTGTTCGTCTGGTTGAACAGGCGCGCAAACAAAAAACGGATATTGAAAATACGATAGAGACCTTCGCCCGCTATTACACCCCGTTCATCATTCTGACCGCTTTATCTTTCATGGTGATCGGCCCGTTGATGGGCGGTGATTTTCGTGATTGGTTTTACCGTTCTCTGGTGGTCATGGTGGTGGGGTGTCCATGCGCGTTTCTGATTTCCACGCCGGTGACGGTATTGGCTTCATTGGCCTCCGCCGCTCGCAATGGCGTTCTGATCAAAGGAGGGCGCTTTCTTGAAGCCATTTCTCATGTGCGCGCGGTCGCCTTTGATAAAACCGGTACGTTGACTGCCGGTCATCCCCAGGTCGACCATGTTTCGCCTTGGAACGGATACCAGGAGAATGACGTCCTGAACGTCGCCGCCGCGATTGGACGCCATTCCCAGCATCCACTGGCGCGTTCCGTGATGGAATACATCCGCCCGCGAGGCATTAAGCCCGTCCTCGTTGAAGAATTCGTAAGTACGCCAGGCAAGGGCGCTAGCGCGAATATCCGGGGAGAAAAACACCTGATGGGCAGCATGCATTACCTGCGGGAAAGCGGGGCGGCCAACGTGGATGAGGCGCTGTCAGCGCACGATTGCGGTCAAACCAGCGTTGGCGTCTCCTCAGCGTCGGGATTGATCGGTTCGATCTGTTTCCATGATCCTGTCAGGGAAGACAGCAAAAAAACCATTACGATGCTCCACGAACTCGGCGTTGAACGGATCGTGATGCTGACCGGAGATCGCGCTGAAGCGGCGCACGCCGTGGCGAAGATATTGGAAGTGGATGAAATCCACGCTCAGTTGCTCCCTCAGGATAAAGTCGATCGCATTGAATTGCTTACCCGCGAGACGCCGCCATCGGTCATGGTCGGTGACGGAGTGAATGACGCGCCCGCTCTCGCCGCGTCGTCCATCGGCGTCGCGATCGGAGCGAAAGGCTCCGACATCGCGCTTGAGTCCGCCCCGATGGTTTTGCTGGCTGACGATCTGACCAAACTTCCTTGGATCATCCGCCATAGCCGGCGAGCCCGCTCGGTCATCATGCAGAATATTGTTCTTGCACTCGCGATCAAGTTTGGCTTTGTTCTGCTGGCATCGTTGGGGCTGGCCAGTTTATGGTTGGCGGTAATGGCTGACGTCGGCGCAGCCGTGCTGGTGATTGGCAACGGGTTGCGTATGCTGAACTCAGATACGGAGCAAATCGCCAAATCATTGGCTTGACAAGAGATATTACGCCGGATAGCCTCAAAAAAATTACGCTGCTGCGAAGTCTGAACATCCATGATGAACAAAATGAAAATTCTACTTAACGGAAAATCCATAGAACTTACCGATGTTCAAACCGTATCCCAACTGCTCGATAGCCTGGACATGAAGGCAGGCCGGGTCGCGGTCGAATTGAACCGGGAAATCATCCGGAAAGAGTCCTATGAATCACAGGCGATTCAGGATGGGGATGAGATTGAAGTCCTTCAATTTGTTGGAGGCGGTTCTCGATAACGGAAACTCAAGGAAAACAACATGACACAAGAATCCGGCGCCATTCAGGAAATTCAGGATAAGCCTCTTCAGATTGGCGACATCACATTGCACTCCCGCCTGATCGTGGGGACGGGAAAGTACAAATCCTTCGAAGAAACCGAGCAGGCTCTCGCCGCCTCCGGCACGGAAATGGTTACCGTAGCATTGCGGCGTGTCGATTTCGATGCAGGCGATAACTTGCTTAATCATATTGATACAAAAAAATATATCATCCTGCCGAATACAGCGGGGTGTTACAATGCGGATGACGCCATTCGTGTTTCCCGCTTGGGCAGGGAAATCGGAAATTCCAACTTGGTCAAACTGGAAGTTCTCGGCGATCCCGACACGCTGCTGCCGAATCCGATGGAGACGCTGAAAGCCTTGAAAGTGTTGGTCAAAGACGGATTCACGGTGATGACCTACACTAACGATGACCCTGTAATGGCGAAAGTGCTTGAAGAAGAGGGATCAACGGTCGTCATGCCAGCGGGAGCTCCGATTGGCTCAGGGCAGGGTATCTTGAATCCAAACAATATTCGCATCATCCTGGAACGCGCCAAGGTTCCCATCATCGTCGATGCCGGAGTCGGCACGGCCTCTGATGTGACACGCGCATTTGA
Source organism: bacterium (assembly GCA_016125385.1). Lineage (GTDB taxonomy): Bacteria > Hinthialibacterota > Hinthialibacteria > Hinthialibacterales > Hinthialibacteraceae > WGLV01. The sequence goes on along the minus strand of WGLV01000010.1, from coordinate 135,021 downwards.
ATTGGGATGCGAGGCGGTTTTATTAAATACAGGCATCGCCGGAGCGAAAGACGCCGTCCACATGGCGATCGCCATGAAGCATGCCGCAATCGCCGGCAGGCAGGCTTTTCTTTCTGGACGCATTCCTAAAAAGTTATACGCGAACGCGAGCAGTCCCGCGCTGGATTTTTAATCAATTTTGCGCCGTTCGGCGCGCCGAATGGGTATGACTGATAATTTAAAAAATGATCAGGGGTTTTATCGCTTAATCGACGCCAATGCAGACCGGTTGGGTGAAGCTCTGCGAGTTGTGGGAGAAATTGTCAGATTTGTCCTGAATGATGAACCTATTTCTGAAGAGGTTCGATCTATCCGTAATGATTTCTGGTGTTTATATAAGTATATTCCTGGGCTGCAATCGAAAGGGCTTCAATCTCGCGACAGCATTGGAGATGTTGGCAAGCAGTTTCCTTCGACTCCTTATTCAGATTTGCATGCCTTGGTATTATCAAACCTCCACCGGGCGGAAGAGTCATTGCGTACCCTTGAAGAAGCATTTCGCATCTTTGATTCAGTGATCTCTTCTTCTTTAACATCTCTCCGTTACAGGTGTTATAATATTGAACCTCAGATCGTTTCTTCTCTTGAGTCGTATTCCTCAATACGAAAACTGGATTTCGGTCTATATGTCGTGTTGGGAGAGGAGTTTTCCAATGGACGTGACTATCTTGAGGTCGCCGAACAGGCAATAAGAGGTGGGGCCGGTGCGATTCAGATGCGCGACAAGAAGATGAGCAAACAGGATTTCCTTAAGATATCATTGAAATTAAGAGCGTTAACTAAAGAAAATAAAGTTACTTTTATTATTAACGATCATATTGACGTTGCAATGGCGGTTGGTGCCGACGGCGTTCATCTAGGTCAAGGCGATTTTCCCATTAAGCACGCTCGCCATGTCATGGGGCCAAACTTTATCATTGGGGCTTCCACGCACAACCTTGAACAGGCTCGTCAGGCGGTTGCTGATGGAGCCTCCTATTTCAATATTGGTCCCATCTATGCAACTCAAACCAAGACAACATCATGTGATCCGGTTGGCCCTGAAATGATTACGGAAATAACGTCTGAAATCAATCATCCCTTTACCGTGATGGGCGGCATCAAACTCCACAATGTGGATGAATTGTTGAAGCGAGGCGCTCGCCGGATCGCGGTGGTCACAGCGGTTACTGCTCAAGACGACATCGCTGCGGCAGCTCGTGCGTTCACTGAAAAAATCGATTATTGGCGTAAACAGAATGCGCCGGCGCGGAGTGATGATCGTACCTGAGCCCAATCATACCTTATTGAGTGCAATGCTTGCCGCGCTGCGTGATCTCGAATCGCCCTCCGTGGAAATCACGGACGAGGTTCAGCAATACTTATCCGCTCTTTCCGATTTTTCTCCCCGATTGTCCGGATTCATCGCCAAGAGACCGGAGTTATTCGCTATTCTGGCTGAGGAAGGCGATTTTTCCCGAAAAAGACTTAGAAAACACCTTCGCATCCGGCAGAACCGCTGGCGTGAGCGCGTCCGTGATGAAGAGCAGGCGATTCGACGTTTTCACCGTTCTGAGCTGATCCGTATCGCGATTCGGGACTTATGCGAAATCGCAGATATCCAGATGATAACGGAAGAACTGGCCAATCTGGCCGAAGTGACTCATTCAGCGGTGTACGATTGGCAGTGGGAGCGTCAGCGCGGCGTGTATGGTCAACCGATCTGTGGTGAATCGGGCGAACCCACCGCCATGTGCGTGATCGGCATGGGCAAGCAGGGCGGGCGCGAATTGAATTTCAGTTCCGATGTTGACGTGATGTTCGTCTATGGCTCGGATGGCGAGACGACCGGAGGAGAGAAGTCCCCCATTGGGAATCAGGAATTTTTCACCATTCTCGCCCAGTCGTTCAGCGACGTGCTGACCCGGGTAACCGAAGATGGTTTCCTGTACCGCATCGACACGCGCCTTCGTCCTGAAGGAGACAGCGGCCGCCTGGCTGTGCCTCTGATCGCGGTCGAGATCTACTATCACACCTATGGTCAGAACTGGGAACGTCAGGCGCTGCTCAAGGCTCGTCCCATCGCTGGCGATGAGGGCGTTGGTGAGCGTTTCATGTCGATTATCACGCCATTTACCTATCGCCGGTATGTGGATGAACTCGAAATCGCGGAGGTCCTGCGTGATATTGAACGACTGAGAAACAAAATGCTCGAATCCATCGGATCGCCTGAAAAACAGGCTGTCAATTTTAAAAACGGGTATGGTGGAATTCGAGACATTGAGTTTTTTGTACAGGCGGTGCAGATGCTGTATGGAAAGCAATACCCGGAAATCAAACTCGCGGGTACGCTGGTTTCTCTGCAGCGTATGTATGAGAGTCACCTTCTACACTCGAAAGACTACGAAACTCTGACGCGATCTTATAAATTCCTTCGTCGGCTTGAACACCGCCTGCAAATGGTTAATGAACAGCAGGTTTACGAATTACCGGAAGGGGAAGACGATAGAGATCGGCTTGCGCGAAGCATGAGCGAGGCCAACTACGAAGCGCTCAAAGCCCGCTATGACCTGATCACGGCGGACGTCCGGCGTATCTACGAAGGCGTGTTCCGCCGGGATGAATTTGAAGACGCCAGTGGGCGGTTGATTGACGCGACGGAATATAACGATGATGTGGAATCGATTCTGCGGTCGTATGAGTTTGACGATCCTCGTCAGGCTTTCGCGTTTCTATCCGCGCTGCATAAGGCGTCCGAGCCCCATCTTCAGCCCAAGCATTCCCGCCTTTTTCAGGCGATTCTCCCACGTTTACTGACAGTGCTCAAAGAAAGCCCCGACCCGGATATGGCGCTTTCAAACTTTGAGAAACTGGTGTCCAGTTTCCGCGCGCGAACGGCGTTGTTTGAGACGCTTGGCGAGCAGCGTATGATGTTCAACCTGCTGGTTTCCGTGATCAGTTGCAGTTCGTTTTTGACGCGCCTGGTATTGCGTGATCCATCACTGATGGAAACCCTGAGTTCCGAAGAGCTCCTCGAAACGCCCATCGATTATCGCCAGCTGGCGCGCCACCTCGAACTGATCGCCTCTGCGCATCCGAATGAATCGCTGCGTGAACATCTGCTCCGCGTACAGAATGCGGCGATGTTACGCAGTGGGGTGCGTTTTATTCTGGCGGTCAGCGGCGTCGAACAGACGGGGCGCGATCTGGCTGAGATCGCTGATTTTGTGTTGAATCAAAGCATTCAGCCCGTTCATCAACGCATGGCGGATCGCTACCCGCTCTTCACTCGCGACCACGCGGATGAAATCGCGATCCTTGGATACGGAAAACTGGGCGGCCGCGACTTCAACGTGGCGTCTGATTGCGATGTGGTGTTTGTTTACGAAGGGGCTTCTTCCAATGAAGAAGTCAGCGCTTCGGAGTATTTTCAGCGCTGGGCGCCGAAATACCTCGACTATCTCGAGTCGAAATCTCCGCTCGGTTTTCTATATGAACCCGACGCCAGGCTGCGCCCGAATGGGAAAAACAGCCCCATGGCGTGCAGCTGGGACTTCTTCGAAAATTACTACCGTATGGAGGCGCAACTGTGGGAAAAGATGGCTTTGTCCCGCTCTCGCTGGATCGGCGGGGCTGCGTCGATTGAATCGAAATTGGCGGAGTTGAAGGATGAAGTCCTGTTCTCTCGTTCGCTGACGCCTGATGAAATAGGCTCCATTGTCGACATGCGCGAAAAAATCGAGCGCGAAAAACAGAGTGAAACTATCAAGGCGGGGGCGGGAGGGCTTGTTGACGTCGAATTCATCGCTCAGACGCTGGTTTTACATTATGGAGCTGAATATCCCGCCATGCGGCTTACGGCGACGATCACCTCGTTACGGGCCGCGTCAGAGAACGAATTATTGCCGAAAGCGGAAGCCGAGCAGTTGATCGACTCGTATCTGTTCCTGCGTGAAATCGAAAACCGTCTTCGTATCGTCAATAACGTGTCGCTTGATACGCTTCCCACCGATACGGATGAACTGGAAGCGCTGACTCGCCGCTACGCTCTGCGCATTCATTCCGAAAAGCCGTCACCCAAAAAGTTCCTGCAGTGGATATCCGTCCGCACTCAGTCGGTTCGATCAATTTTCCGCACCTTCTTCGATCGATTGATACAAAACGGGAGATAAGCGGACAGCGCGCAACCCGTCATCCGCATAACAATACGATCAGATTGTTCAATAAGTGAGGGGGGATAGGATTCCGCTAATCGCCGCGGCGTTTCGCGCCCATAACCATACGGCTGATTTTCTTCTTCGCCATGGGGCGAATCTGGCTGGGGGTGTTGGTGTCGATTGAGGTGCGATTCGCCATTTGTTCGTCAAGCCGCTGGTGGATCGCTTCGTTGTCTTTATATCGCTGAATGGCTTGCCCGATCATGTTGTGTTGCACGTCGACCAGCTTTTGCTGTGACTTCAACACATCCATGCGGCGGCGCTGCATCTCAATCTTTTGTTGCAGGGCCATCTTTTGCTTGAGCATTTCCTGATATTCCGGCGAGTTGGGGTCCATGGTCGCCGTGGCTGCTTCGATGTCTTTTGCGAGCGCTTCCAGCTCTTTCTGCACGGCTCTGAATTCGCCCTCAAATACCTCGCCCATGTACTTCAACATATCCATGTGCAGGTTAAGAATAATGCTCTGACGCAACCGCACGCTGTGCTGAAAACCGGGTACCCGGTTAAAATCGAATGCGACCGCGCTTCGAGCGCGAGCGTAATCGCCCAGCCGCGCCTGAACCTGTTGCAGGATCTTGGGAACCGATTTCTTGTCCATTATCCCGATTTTGACTTGAATCAATGCTCGCAACAGTTTGGGCAACTCAAGCAGAACGGGACGCTCATGCATATGTGATTGCACCAGCGATTCCACGTGCTTGAGATCGTCGATCGCTTTTTCCAGCGACATTTTCGCCCGCTCGCGCCGCTCCTTGAATTCAGCGACCTTGGGCGTATCGCTGTATCCCGCCTCGTCCAGCTTGTGCAGAAAATAGTTGGTCATTTCCAGCAGGAGATAACCGGTCATTTCGCTGTATTGGACGATATCGTACGCCTGATCGAGAATCATGGTGAAAAACGGCTTTAATGGATCGTCGTAATCCATATTCGCCAGGCGGGTGCGTACGGATGATATTTCTTCCGGGCTGAAAATCAGGCTGATTTCCTGACGGAGGGCTGGCTGTACGTTTTGCGGTTTGACGCCTTTGGGCGCGAAAAACTGGAACAGGCGGGTTCGGATGGCGATGACGCCGTCCGTCTTCTGGGTGCAGAGTTGGTTGTTTATATCGAGCAGGGAAGAGAAAACCGCTGTGACTTCCTTAACGTCTTTCCCTCTGAGTTGTTCGTCAATATTGTCGAGCAGATGATAAAGTTCACGCCTCTTTTGCCGGACTAATTGATAACCGTCGATCTTCTCTCCTGTTTCCGGATCAATCTCTTCGTCTTCGAGATCGAGATCCTTAAAAAGCAGGTCACGGACGGTTTCGTGGATGTTCTGTGCGGTTTTTAATTTATTAAAGACATTGGAAGATGCTTTTTCCTCGGAGTCAGGAGCGGATTCATCATCAGATAGATCGGGAAGAGAGAAGTCGGAATCCTCATCCGATGACAAATCCAAGTCTTCCAGAAGATCCTTGGGATCATCCAGCGAATCGTCATCGCCAGGCAAATCAACGGAAAGAAAATCTTTGTCGGTCATATAAGCTTCGTTCCTTAACACATGGGCAAGCCAAAAGAATAAATATCAACGAAAGATGCATCCAATTTTAATTGGATTGTAGCATGAATTCCCCGGCATTGAAATAGAATAGTGTATCGATGGCAATAAATTAACAGATGGCACAGCCTTTTTTTAGTCTCGTAAAACCATCTCCATCGCTTTGGATAAAAAACGCCATTCTCGTTTGTTATCGGCCAGTACTTTCAGACCTTTACTGGTGAGATGATAAACTTTAATGTCCGGTCCTTTGTCCCTGGATTCCCAACTCGACTCGATCAGTCCTTCTTTCTCCAATTTACTGAGGGAAGGGTAGGCGGTTCCTTCCGGCAACGAGAAAACCCCCAGGCTTTTATCTTGGATGCGCCGGTCGAGTCCATAAGCATGGCAAGGGCCATCTTCAAGAATTGCAAGAAGAATCGTTTTCAAATGCCCCTTCATAATTTCCCGGTTGAATTTCATGGACACACCTTATATTGCAAGGGGATACAATGCAAGGGGGTTCCTGTCGCTTTCGCTTGGATTTTCACATTTATAAAGTGTGCTTCTTTGGGATAAGCCCGTAAGTCGCAGCATTACAGTAGATCGATGACTCGCTTGGTTAGGTTGAGCAGAGAGGCGAATCATCTTTGGCAGAACAGGTGGAAGGTCGTTCCAAAGACACAAATAATCAAAGCCGAGGGTACGGGCCTTGAAACAAGCATTTTGACGTGATGTGTACGCGATCAGTGTTAGACCTTGTTAGACCTGGTAACAGACTTAACTGCACAAAATCCTCGGGCTGCAGGAAATGGAAAGAAAATTTATAGAGCAGAGAACCATGAAAGCATTGCCTTTTTTTGTAACTTGCTTATATGCATATATTTAATGATTGTGTGTTCCAGTATGTTAAAGTGATTTCTGAAGCCATTAATACTTTGTGAGGCTCTTTTTTTAACATGCTCATATTACACTGTTTATGTCAATGCCGCGCGATTATTTCTTATTTGTTCAAGCTGAAGTGATTTATTTTATCTGAAGTTGATCAGGATATTCGAGGTTCATTCTTGTTTTAATGCTTCCGCATAGTTTCTGAATTCATTCAGATCAGCCAGGGGATTACTTTTGTTTAGGTTGTTATAATGTTTATGCGGTTGGTACGTGTGGGGTCCATTTTCTGTATGAATCCAAAATGGGGGATGAAATCCTGGTCATGGATCGAAGCCTCAATGTAGATTCCATATTGATTTGTTTTTAGTCTAAGTGTATAATTAACAACTAGATAGAAAGTTTATAATATGATAATGATATGTATTTGGGCGAATAGCAGGAGGCGGGTTTTGTGCTGTAAAAATTGTAATATTATTTCTGTATAATATTATTCTGATTAAGAGTTGGAGACATTGCTCGAAGCTGCATTGATACATGGCAGGTCAATTATTCATCCTAAAACGTCTCGTGAACATGCTGGTTTCTCAAATTCTAAGAACACATAAGTCCTTTTTGTATTGAATCACTTAGAAAACGAAGACCAATTACCTGCACTTGGAAAAATAGCCGGTTTCCAACACGGAATCAAGGAGGAAACTGGGGCTTTTATATTGCCTTAATGCCGGTTAGAGGGCTGATGGGATTGATTTTAACGGCGATCTTTTGAGTCGAGGGTTAAAGTGACGGGGCCATCATTGATCAGTTCGACATCCATCATGGCGCCGAAGAGCCCGCTTTGAGTGGAGATATTCAATTCACGGCAATAGCGGAGAGCCTGCTCATAGAGGTTTTCCGCAAGCGCCGGTGGAGCCGCGCCGTCAAAGTTGGGGCGGCGTCCCTTGCGGTAGTCTCCGAAAAGAGTGAACTGCGAAACGATCAGAATCGCGCCGCCGACGTCGAGCAGGGAACGATCGAATTTGCCCTCGTCATTCGCGAAGATTCGCAGGTTGACGATCTTGTCGATCAGCCATCTCATATCGGCTTCCGTGTCGTCGGGGGCGACCCCCAGCAGAACCAGCAGCCCCTGGCTGATGGCGCCCGTTGTACTGTCTTCGACTCGGACTTCAGCCCGTTTGACTCGCTGGATGATCGCTTTCATTTTAAATTACTTTTTCAGTTGCGTTTCGAGCTCGATTTTCTTGTTCATCAGGTAGGCGATTTTCCCCGGCAGTTCGCGTAAGAGTCGCTCTGCTTTCAGACGTGTTGATGTCACGGCGTAAGTGCCTTGCCGTTCATGGATCGCATCCTCGTCTTCACGAACGCGCGCCAGAATCATGCGTGTCTGCTCGATTTCTTCCTCAACCGCTTTAAGTCCCGCCAGGGTCGCTTCATTGGCCAGATCTGGCAGATCTTCATCCGCCTTGGGAAGAAACGGCTTCCTTGAGCCTTGAACGCTGGAAGGTGAGAGCGGGGCGGGGGGCTTCTTCAGCAGGTCTTTCACCTTGGGTTTGGTATTGGATGAACTCTGCGACTTTCCGATCTGGTCCAGCAGAAAAATGAGTTGAGGAATCTTGGATTCCGGCAGGTTGGGAATTTCTTGCGGTGAGCCGTCATTGCTTGCGTTGGGGGGAGGCGGTCCATCCACCGGCATACCGAGCGCCGATAACATTCCGCCGTCGTCCTCCTGATACATCATGCGGAATTGTTGAATCATCTTCTTCACTTCAGGGTCTTTGAATGCCTGATTTTCACCGCGTTTGATCGCGGATAGAAGCTTCTCTTCCAGAATTTTTCTGCGGATGTGGTTGTTCATGTCATCCCTCAGCCTGGGCCCGATATCAGGGCGGGTATACTGAACAAATAAAAAACAACTCACCGGTCGTATGTTGTAAGGCGAATTGAATTGTGGTTTAATGACCGGCGATGCAGAATCGCGCATATTACATGCGCCGAAACATCATTTTACAGTAAAGGGTATCGTTGAACGCCTATGAAATCTACCCCTTTTTTTCTGAACGCCTTCGCGCTTTGCCTGTTGATTTTATTTGCTTTTGGGTTGGCGGGTTGTCAGAGTCAACAGATCGACCCGTTCAAACAGAGCGTGCGCCAGGCGTTGGATCATTACTATCAGGGAGAAAATCTGGAGCGGCAGCGTGACTTCGCCGGCGCCGCGGCGGAGTACCAGAAGTCCATCGAAATCTCGCCCAGGCCGATGGCGTATTACCGGCTGGCGATGGTGAGTATGGCGCTGGGCGATTTTCAGGCCGGACGGGCGAATCTTGAAAAAGCGCTTCAACTCAGCCCATCTTTTGATGAAGCTCGCAAGCGCATCGCCATGATCGATCAACGTCAGTCGCAAGATGTGGTAAACCCTGATTCACCCTGGGCGCCGCGCCCGGGATCGGAAGCGGAAACTCAGATCATTCAGCCCAACCCGGATGCGCCGGCGGCCTCGCCTCTCATTACGCCTCAAACCATTCAGCCCAAACCGATTCAGCCTCAATTAAGCGATGAAGCCCAACAAACGCTGAAAGACGCGCGTGCAGCGACTCAGGCGGGGAATTGGCAACAAGCCATCGCCGGGTATCAGACGCTGCTTGAACAGGATGCGGATAACGCCAACTGGAACTACAACTTGGGCTTTGCGCTCTATCAGAGCGGGCAGGTTGAACAGGCGATCGAGAGGTACGAAAAAGCCGCCGATCTGGATCCTCGAAACGCTGCGCTCTGGAACGATCTCGGCGTCGCCTATGAGCGCGCGGGCAAATCGAAGATCGCATTAGACGCCTATCAGAAATCGATTGAAATTGGCTCTGACGGCTCCGCCTATTACAACTTGGCGGTTCTGATGGAAAAACAGGGCGAATACAAACAGGCGATCGACCTCTACGAAAAATATCTTGCCGGAAATCCCGATAGCGAATACGCTGAGAAAGCAAAAGCGCAAATGGATAAACTCCGCCGATACGTATACTGAGTTCATCGGGGGATGTACTATTACAGGTAATTATGACGACCTCACAACGCCTCAACGTGGACGAATTTGGAATAACTCAGATTGAGTTGGGGATGCGCGCGCTCAATGAGCGTGTGAATCGCGCGGTGAGTTCAGTATCGGCGTTGGGGGCAATGTTGGCTGCGATTCAGTGTCAGCGCGGCATGGAGTGGATGTTTATGCTGAAGAACAAATTTGGATTAACCAAAGATCAGGCCCAGAAGATGTTTTATGATTACAAAAACAAGGGCCAGGAACAGGACCCTGATCAACAGGGGGGCGATCCCAAGGGAGATCCCAAAGAAGCCGCCTCGGGGACGGTGGAGCAGAAAATTTCTCTGATTATGGGGTATATGAAAGAGACGTCCACCAAGATCGATCAGATCGAGCGCGACATTACCTACCTGAAAGAGCAGGTTGATAAGATTCTTCAGAAGATTTGAGCAATTACGCCGCCGGGCGGATCGTCAGTACGGCGATAATCCACCCGGCGCTTTTAATCGGATATAAAGTTTACATAATATTTCTTATGCGAAAATAAAAACCGCCTCCAATCCAGAACTTTCAAACACATCGACGCGCTCTCTTGATATTTCCGTCGCTTTCGCAGCTGTTTTCAGTTACGAGTTTCGATGGAAATCCGTAAATTGTCAGGAAGCGGTTATTTGGACCATGAACGTCTGGCTGTATGATCGTTTCACAAAATTCTTCCGGCGATATAGCGTTGATGAAATCGCGAATTCACTGAGATGGAGATCAAACATGAAATTCTGGATTCCCTCATTAATAATGATGACCAGTCTCTGTGCTATGGCGCAGGAGCCGGTATTACCATTCACGATAGACCACGACGCCAAATCCGCGTCTTTCCAAGCTCCCATGTTTCAGGTTGGGATTTCTTTCCAGAATGATCCGAATCTTAGTGGATTCAGTTTTGAGTCACAGCAATTTCTGCTCAATCCACCTGATAAAACATGGACGGGCGAACGTGGTTCTTCGCTGAAACTCTACCGTCAGCATCCCCTTCAATCGCGCGATGAGATAGCGCTTCCCAAAACTTGGGCTTCGGATGTGAAATTGCAGGATGGTTTAACCTACACCCTGACCCTTCAAAGCCAGGATGCGGAATCGCCGATTCAGGTAACCAGGACCTATTCAAATAAGGCGTCGAATCTGATCGTCAATCTTACGACCACGATTACAAATCGCAGCAATGAACCGCTTGATTTCTATCCAACCGAAGAAATCGCTTTCAATGGCGAGATAAGTGATAGCGGAAAGATCAACACATTACTACGAATCGATGCTCCTATCTCCCGTGATACTCAAACCGTTGAGGATTTGAAATTTACGTATGGGCCTCTCGAAGCGCCGCAATATGTGGTCAGCCCGACGCGCGAAATTTTTGAACTCCAATATGCGGGTCGCCGTGGCGAATTGGCTCTGACTCGCGCCGGAAACTGGCTGGCGGCTCAGTCGATTCGCAATACTGTAAAAATGACCGGCCCGGTTTGCGGTATTGAATTTAGGTATCTTAAACCCATTGAAAATACAAAAGATAATATCATCTTTCTCATTAATGGAGCCAAAACGGAACAGGATGAAGAGCATCCCGGATCGCGTTTTGACGAAACGAACTCTGTTCTCGTAAGTTATATCCATGGCAAGGTCCATCTTGAGCCAGGCGAGTCATTTGAATATCTTCAGATTTGGAATTCCGGCGTAACGGTGGGCCCAATCACCCGAGTTCAGGATGGAATCGCCTTTTTCAAGCCGTTGGAGATCTTTTTGGGCGAGGTCAATTCGTTCATTGGGTTGGGGATATCTACTACGCCGGTTGAAGGCAAAACCGCTCTGCAATGCATAGATGCGACAGGTGAAGTATTTCGAACCGACCCGATCCCGGTTATGGATCCAAACGTACCGGGCCGTAGCGCTTCGGTGGTAAAGTATGATTATCCCCTCCTTCTGAGCAGCCGAGTGCATTACGGAATTCCCGCCCCTGCGACGCCGGAATTATCCGATGCCTCGAAGAGCATTTTCGCCGTGAATGTCCCTCCTATGACTAAGTCGGTGCGCTTTGTGATTACAGACCCGTCCAACTTGAATGACGTTCGGTCTGTTATCGCGGAAGACCCCTCACCTTGGGAGACTTACGAGTCTGCTTTTAATAAGCAATGAGAGATTTGTTTTCGAAAAGTATAACTGAATGGATGGTGAATTCTCGAGCGGACGGTAAATCAGATGGTCTTATAAATCTTCCAGCTGAATGCTCCGATCAGACACAAAGTGAACAGGTTAGGCATCCAGAGAACCAGGCTAGGCGGCAGAAATCCCGACATAGAGATGCTCTTGCATAACATCAGTGCGAGAAAGTAGGCGATTGTAGCGACTAATCCTAACCCGATTCCTGAAGCCTGGCTCTTTAAGTCTGATAATATCAAGAAGCTGAATGATAATAATCCAAGAAAGATAACTGAAAAAGCAAACGCTTCTTTCATGCGGAGATAGGTCAGATACTGACGTGGGTTTTCTCCCATGCTCTTCATCTCATTGACAATGCGCAACAAATCGGAATGAGACATTTTTTCCGGATCTTCACTGACTTGTGCGAATTTGACGAGGTCCTGTGGAGTCCGTCCAATCAGATAGGAAAATTCCGGATATTGTTCGCGGTGCACTGAACCATCCGGTTGAATGTAATGTGCTACAACTTGACGTAACGTCCAGGCTCCCTGCTCCGTGTCATAAACGGCAGTCTCCGCATCCAACCGGGCTGATACGTTGTCGCGCTCTCCACGAAACTCGAAGATGCTTAAACCTTCAATCGTCTGCTGGTGAGGTTTGTATTCGTTGATTCGGAAAATCCGGTTCTGCTCGCCGTGCATCCATAAACCCGACATCGACTCCATCGCGTCATTTTCCTGGTTCCAGCGCAGCAGCATATCGGCTTTGGCTGCGAATGGACCGCTGATATTCTCATTGATGAAATAGATGCCTCCCATGATGGCGACGAACACGGCAAGTAATGGCGCCGCCAGCCTGAACGGGTGGTATCCCGCGACGAACAGCATCAGCATTTCGTTGCGCTGAATCATCCGCCCTACGGCTACGATGACCGAAAGCGTGACAATGAACGGACAGGCCCGAACCATCTCATGAGGAATATTCAGAAGGACGTACGCAAGCCCCGTAACAAATGAAACGTTGTTTTCGAGAATCTCGTCAAACTCGTCGAATAAAAGCATGACGAATGAGAGCGTAAAGAACAGCGCACTCAAAAACGCCATCGCGGAAAACAGTTCCGCGAGGATGAAGCGATCGACCGTCTGAATGAATCGGGCTGGCTGAAGTCTCATATTTTACGGAACCGGTATAGCAATAAAGCGGCGAACACCATAGAGAGATAATTGGGAATCCACATCCCCAACCACGGCGCCAGTTCACCTTTTTCAACGTAAGTCCTGCCGAAGTTCAACAGCAGATAATACAGAAAAATCACGGCGATCGTCGTCGTATAACAGGATGAACGCTTGCCGTATCCGGATTGCATTCCTAACAGCGCTCCGATAATCGCCATGATAAACGCGGCTGCTGGCAATGAAAAACGCCGCGAAACCTCCATCTTCATCTGCATGCCTTTTTTCAGATACCAGGCCCGCTTCCCCTGATCGCTTTGTTCGATCTGGTACGCCTCTAGATATGATTTCGCGGTGGAGTCGAGTTCTTCCCGGCTGAAGTGTTGTTCTTCCGGCCCGGTTTTCGCGAATTTGTTCAATAAGGTTGGAATGCCGATCGAAAACTCCATTTCATTGAAATGGATGACCACGTCGCGATTGGGACTCGGGGCCTGATGCAGCCGGCCGTTTTGAAGATGAAACAGAAAGCTGCTGTCATCGGGCCGGTATTCCAGATAACCGCTTGGCGATGAAATAACGCCCGCGATTCGATCTTCACGTTCCTCAAAGATCCTCAAATTTTTCATGTGACCGTTTTCAACCGCGCTGGCTGAAAAAATCAGTTTCCCCATGGTGGAAAAATTGCTGGGCCGGATGCCCGCGGTCGCGGCGTTGCGTAGCACGTCGGCCGCGATTTCACGAACGATACGCAATCCTTTCGGCGCGATGCGATGTCCCCACCATCCCAGTAGCCCCATCATCAGGACGCCCAGAACAAGTGCGGGCGCCAGGAGTTGAACGGGCGAGTACCCCACCGCTCTGAGCGCCATGAATTCGTTTTCCTGAACCATGCGGCCGTAAACCATCATCGTCGCCAGCAGCGCCGCCATCGGCATGGTCAGCAGCATGATGGATGGAAGCATGGAAAAGACCATTTCCAGCGTGGTGTTCATTGAGGCGCCGCCCGCTACCAGCAACTCGGTGATGTTGAATAACCGGCGCAACAGAAATACGAAAGTGAAAAGCACCACGCCTTCCGCCACGGCGCTCATCAGATCGATAAAAGTGATTCGATGAATAAGTTTCATGCGGAGCGGCTCATACTCGTGGAGGGCCGCGCGGCAGCCGTTAAAACGCCTTCAAATACCGTCGCCGCCTGACCGTAGATCAATACGCGCCCTTGTTTGCGTTTCATTCGAACTACGCCGCCACGCCGTGATGCCTGAAAACCGGCCAGTTCGTCTCGTGACAGTTTCTTCCCCCAGTATTCCGCCAGGCTGCAATGCGCCGAACCGGTCACCGGATCTTCATCAACTCCCGCCGCTGGCGCAAAAAATCGCGAAACGAAATCAAACTCATCGGAATCGCTTTGACTGGTGACGATCACGCCTCGCGTCTCAAATTGCATCAGAGCTCTCAGATCGGGCCGCATGTTGATAACCACGTCGGCGCTATCGACTTCAACAAGAAAATCCATGCCGTTTCCACCAATGTAGTTGACCTCCACGCCAAGCGCGTCCGCCAAGCCGTATGGAATCTGAATGGAATGAACCGGCAGCGCTGGAAAATCCATCTCGACCCACTCCCCCGCTCGTTTCGCGGCCAGCCAACCGCTTCGCGTAAAAAAGCGCGCTGTTTGATTTGTTGGAAGCCGACCTGATTCCCACAAGGCGTGTGCGCTTGCCAGCGTGGCGTGTCCGCACAGGTCGACTTCGCACGTGGGTGTAAACCAGCGCAGATCGTATCCATCTTCCCTCGGCGAGACGAAGGCGGTTTCCGAAAGGTTCATCTCAGCCGCCATCGGCTGCATCCATTCGGCTCCGGCTGGTTCGTCGAGCAGGCAAACCGCCGCTGGATTCCCGCGAAACGGATCGCAGGTAAACGCGTCGATCTGAAAAAAAACAATACGCTCCATGCGTAAATCCTTTTGAAACAAGGTAGATTATCATAGGCCAAACTTCTGAAAAATCTCAGTGGATAAGCGGGCTTCAGCCGGGTTTCATAAGCGGATATGCGCCTTTTATTGATGTTTCCACTTTGATTCTCCAGCAATGAGAAATATGCTTAATGCAGGCAAGATTACCGAATTGGTGAACAATCGCATTCCGTAATGGGAAAGGCCGATCATGACCGAGGCGCGGTATTATCCGTTCAGCGCCTATCTCAAGCAGCGCTTCGGAGAACGGGTCCATAAAGTGTCCATCGATGCGGGCTTCAGTTGTCCCAATATCGACGGCCTCAAGTCGACCGGCGGCTGTACCTACTGTAACAACGAGGGCTTCAGCTATAACACCCGCCGTGTCATCCGCCCCATACCCGAACAGATTGAAGACGGCGTCGCGTTTATGCGCAGGCGCTACAAAGCCCGCAAGTTCATCGCCTATTTTCAGGCGCATACAAACACCTATGCGTCAGTGCCACACCTGAAATCGTTATACGATCAGATACTTCCTTATGAAGAGATCGTCGCCTTGTCGGTGGGGACCCGCCCGGATTGCATCTCCAGAGCGACGCTTGATCTGCTTGAATCTTATAGCGGCCGGTGGGACGTCTGGGTCGAGTACGGGCTTCAGACCAGCCATAATGAAACGCTGCGCCGCGTGAATCGCCAGGATACCTATGAACGTTTCCTCTGGGCGATCGAACAGGCGGAGGGCCGCGATCTGAAAATCTGCGTCCACGTGATTCTCGGCCTGCCCGGCGAAACGTGGGACGACATGATGCTGACCGCACAGCGGTTGGCTCCCCTGCCCTACCACAGCCTCAAAATTCACCTGTTACACGTCAACAAAGACACCATCATGGCCGAGCAATACCAGCGCGGCGAGGTCGGCGTCTTTGAATTTGACGATTACGTGCGCACCTGTTGCGACTTTCTCGAACGCGTTCCCTTCAACGTCAGCATTCAGCGTCTTACCGCGGACGCGCCGCCCAGCGTTCTGATTGCGCCCCAGTGGTGTCTCGAACGCCGCCGCGTGGTTGAAGCCATCGAAGCCGAACTCGAACGCCGTGGAACCCGCCAGGGTGCTCTCGTCGATCCGGCCGCCGCTTCAAATCAGGAGTGGCGATCCATCGCGAAACGCGGCGCCGCTGAAATCGCCTCCGAACCCGTTCATCCCCTGCCAATTGTAGTATCCATCTGAGAATAATTTGTAAGTATCTGTGTAAAGTCCTAGCGAATTCCTAATACAAAATGAACGTGTAGACGATTTACGCTAACCTTCATTTGTATTACACTATTTGTTGTTGCATCGAAATGAGAAGTGGGCTTCCTTTTCTTTATAAACAACTCTGGTTCAGCATAAAGGACGCTTTTACATCATGACTGTAGCGCCAATGGAACATGAAGTGCTTCTTCCCGCCAAGTGGAATTATATTCTCGCGATCGTCGATTTCGCCTTTCAACCAATCGTCAATATCAATACGGGGGCGGTTTTTGGGTACGAAGCGTTGCTGCGAAATTACCAGCAGGCGGGCTTCGAATCAATCTATGACGTTTTTGACGCCGCGTTAATTGAAAATGTGCTGGTTGATTTCGATCTTCATCTTCGCCTCAAAGCGATCGAAAAATTCCAGACGATTCCCGGATCACAAAACACTAAATTGTTTTTCAACATGGATAATCGTATTTGGGACGACGACGAGTTTAACATTCAGAAAGCCTTGCCTTCGCTGAAAACCAATGGCTTTACTTCCGAATCACTTTGCCTTGAACTGTCTGAAAAACACAATCTCCTATCTGACTCTAAATTGTTTAATGATTTGGCCTGTATTAAAAATCGTGGCTTTAAGATCGCGATAGATGATTGCGGCGCTGGTTTCTCCGGTTTGCAGTTGATGTATTACACCGATCCTGATTACGTCAAAATCGACCGCTTTTTCATCAGCGATATCGCAAATAATCCCAAAAAACGCTTGTTTGTATTAAACATTGTGAACATATCGCATGTCATTGGCAGCTACGTCATCGCCGAGGGAGTTGAAACCGAGAAAGAATTTTTTATCTGCCGAGAAATTGGCTGTGACCTTGTGCAGGGTTTTTTTATCGATAAACCTCGCCAGAACGTATTCGAACTGCAGAGAACGTATAACCATGTCCATCGGCTCGCCGATTCGGATCGGCGCTGGACGAACAACACCGACCGCAAGTACATCCTTTCTCAAATGGTGGATATAGATCCGATATCAATAGAATCCAACGTCATCGACGTCTTTGAAAAATTCAAAAACGTGGGACCTCATACGACCTATCCTGTTGTTAATCATCTATATGAACCGTTAGGTGTCATCTCCGAACACAGTTTTAAACCGTATGCGTATTCCCGGATCGGCGCGGAATTATTACGGAACAAAAACCTCGCCGACGGTCTCCATCGTTTTATCAGTAAATGTCCTGTGACAGACATCAACACCCCGGTAGAAACCATCCTCTCCCTGTTTTCACAAGACTCCAGCGTCGAAGGCATTATCATCGTCGATCATTTGAAATACGTCGGCTTTCTCGATGCAAAATCGCTATTGAAAGCGCTCAATGATAAGAACGTCGCCTATGCACGCGATCAGAATCCTCTGAGCCGGTTACCGGGCAACCGCCTGATCAATGAATATCTTTCCAACGCGCTTCAGCACGTCATGTGGCCATTCGTCTTTGCCTATTTTGATATGGACAACTTCAAACCGTTCAATGATAAGTATGGCTTTCGTAATGGAGACCGGGTAATTTTGTTGTTCGCGGAAATTCTCAAAAAACGATCACATGTTTCTAATTA
The DNA here is from genome assembly GCA_016125385.1 of bacterium. Classification (GTDB taxonomy): domain Bacteria; phylum Hinthialibacterota; class Hinthialibacteria; order Hinthialibacterales; family Hinthialibacteraceae; genus WGLV01. Next base: position 117,178 of record WGLV01000010.1, on the reverse strand, counting down.
TTTTATTGGACATATTGGTGGCGATGATTTTTTTCTGGGTATGAAACAATGCTCCATGCAAGAGGGGCGCATGGAAGTTCAGAAGATCCTGACGAAATTCCGTCAGGACGTACGAAGTTTTTACGATCGGGAAGACCTGTTAAATGAATATATCATCTCGACGGATCGTGAAGAGAATGTGAAGAAATTTCCGCTATTGACGGCAAGCGCCGTTATAATTGAAGCACCAGGCTCGCGCACCAGAGTACACCCCTTAAGTGAAATCGGAGAACTGATCGCTCGGAATAAAAAAAACGCAAAGAAAAGCCCTGAAAAAATCGCGACGGTTCAGTTGGATTGATTTTCATCTGGACAGCGTTTCAATAAACGCATGAACCCGAAAATCCGGCCATTATCCATCCGCCGTCAGGGCGACGATGAACTCCTGATTGAATGGAGCGACGGAGAAACGCGATTGTATACCGCGCGTGAGTTACGCAAGGCTTGTCCTTGTGCTGTGTGTACCCGCGAAAAGCCGCCCGCCGACCCGACCGCCTTGCCCGTGTTATCTCAAAAAGACCTTGAACCACTCCGCATCGCCCAGATGTCGCCTCAGGGGTATTACGGCTACCTGATCGGCTTTAGCGACGGCCACGGCACGGGAACCTACTCTCTCCCATACCTTAAACAACTGGGAACGCCGATCTCACCTTCTGAATCTTGATCCGCCATACGCTTTCTGAAAGAATGCCTCATCCATTTTCAGGGGGAGCATGCAATGAACGTCCTGCGAATCATTCCGTTTCTAATCTTCTTGTCGATCGCGTTGACGGGGTATTCCGCCGATGAAGTCCCTTTGCGCGAACTCGCCGCGAAACGCGGGATGTTGATCGGCGCCGCGGCGAATATGATGATCCAGCGCGGCACGCAGTACGCGGAAACGCTTGCTCGTGAAATGAATATCCTCACCCCGGAAAATGAACTTAAATTCCACCGCACCCACCCCGCCGAGGATCGCTACGACTTTCAAAATGCGGACGCCCTGGTTGATTTCGCGGAAACTAACGGGATGAAAGTGCGCGGGCATACTCTGATCTGGCATCAATCGATTCCGAGATGGATGCGGGACCGGGAATGGACGCGGGATGAACTGCTCAATGTGATGCGCGATCATATCCAGGCCGTCGCTGGACGCTATAAAGGCCGTATATATGCCTGGGACGTCGTGAATGAATACTTCGACAATAAAGGAGAACCGCGCAAGTCGCTCTGGTCTGAAACCCTCGGCTCGGCGTATATGGAATACGCCCATCACTTCGCTCTGGAAGCCGATCCATCGGCGAAACTGATCGTGAATGAATACGACATTGAGAACATAAATGCCAAATCCGATGGCATGTACAGGCGCGTCAAAGATTACGTTGATCGCGGCGTTCCGGTCGATGGGGTCGGATTCCAGATGCACGTGCTTTATGACTGGCGCTTCGATGCGGACGAATTCGCTCGCAATCTGCAACGATTCGCCGATCTGGGGTTGGAAATTCACATTACCGAACTGGATGTTCGTATCAAACAGCCGGTTACGCCGGAAAAATTAAAGAAACAAGCCGATCTGTACGCCGCTATTCTCAGAACATGCCTCGACCAGCCCGCATGCAAAGTATTCATCATGTGGGGATTCACCGATCGTTTTTCATGGATACCGTTTACTTTTAAAGGATTTGGTGATGGGTTGATCTTTGATCGTGACTTTCAGCCCAAACCAGCCTATGAAGCGATTCATGAGGTGTTAAGCCGTTAACTGGAGAACCAGTCGTCTTGACGGCGTATCATGGTGGTTTGAATTTACGCTCATTCAGCGGCAGTGCTTCGCGCCATTCGTGACGATGACTCGCTGGTGGTCTCTGATGGCGCTTCAATCGTGGTTTGCGTTTGATGTGACGAATCGTTGTGTTGAGTCGATTCCTGGATAGCTTGAATGATCCGCGATAGCGCCTCCAGCACTTGATGACGGTGTTCCAGCTTTTCCTGGTATTTCTCCAGGCTTTTTTGCAACGTGACGTAATTCAGCCGCCGGATGTTCTCCGCGCTCAGTTTACCCGACTGCAAGACTTTCATCGTCTTGGCGATCAGAATGACCTGTTGCGGGTCGTCAGGAGAAATTTTCCGGATGAACTTCCGCAGGTATTCCTGAATCTTCATCGCCAGCGTTTCCCCGATTTCCACCTCGCGTTGAATGATGTGGTTGAGAATCACCATCATCGCGAGTGAGGCGTCGATGAATTTTCTGATCAATCCGTGCTGTTCAGTCTGTAACCCGCCTTGCGAAAGCAGAATGTTGCTCAGCTGCATTCGAATCGACGCGAATTCACCGAGCCGTTCGATAAAGATTTCCTGTTTGCTGATGAGATAGGTATAGTGACGCTCGGTATCGAGCGTACTCGCGCTCTGATAGTCGCCCAGACAGGCCAGATAGTGCCTCGCTCGTTCAAGAGAAGCGTCGCAAGTCTGTTTGCGTTCCTCGTTGGGTATCGTGATCTGTTCGACGATCAGGTCGATCTTGGCCCATTGTTGGGAGGGCAAGCGGCTTTCAAAAAAGCGGCTGATCAGACGGGCGAGCGACTGTTCAGCTTGTCTGGATTGTTCCTGATCCAAATTCTCGTTCATTTTTGGGTACCAGTGCGCCGCATGATTCTAGAATCCATGGTGCGCGATCCTTGGTGACAAACTCCCTTCAATGTAGTAAAAGGCGGATTAGTTAATATTTGAATCAATTTAATTTACTTAAAGGTATAGCACTATAAAACAGTTGTTTTAAAAAGTAAACAACCATAAAAAAGGCCTCGCCACGAAACTCGTGACGAGGCCTTGATCAGCTTTTTTCTCGATGAGTAGTCTGAATTACAGGTCGACCCAGACTCCACCTTTCTGACTGCTTTCCACAGCTTTGGTGATGAAATAGATGCCGTGGCGGCCATCGTTCACTGTAGCGTATTTCGAGCCGTCAGCGCCCTTGTACTCGCCCTTCTGATAGGCCCGAACGTCCGCTTCAAAGCAGCGGTGAAGCCGCGCGAAAGCGTCATGGAACGCTTCGGGATGCCCTGAGGGAATCGTCGGTTCGGCGAGCAGATCGGCGGGAATATCGCCAAAGAAGCCGTCGTTGGGCTGAACTTCGCCGCGCCAGTAGACGCGGTCGGGTTGTCCCGGCAGATGGACGACGACTTTTTCAGGTTCTTCCTGCTTCCACACCAAGGTGCCCTTGTCGCCGTTCACTTCCAGACCGAGGTCGTTCTTGTGGCCGATGCAGATCTGAGAAGCGCGAACCAGCGCCTTGCCGCCGTTATTCAGTTCGCAGTACACGGTGAAATGGTCGTCCAGCTGGCGGCCTTTTACAAATGTTTCGAGCCGGCCGAGCACCTTGGTGGGCTCCAGACCGGTGACGTAACGCAACTGCATCATCGCGTGCGTGCCGATGTCTCCGCCGCAGCCTGACAGACCCGCGCGCTTGGGATCGACGCGCCATTCAGCCTGCATGACGCCTTTGTCTTCCGTGCGGGTTGAGAGCCAGCCCTGAATGTAATAGGCATCCGCCCAGCGCACTTCGCCGATCAGGCCCGATTGAACGATAAACCGCGCCAGACGGCTGCTCCAGTGACCCAGGTAAGTGTGCGCGACGCAGAACGGGATCTTCTTTTCGCCGACGATCTTGACCAGTTCATCCGACTCTTCCAGCTTCACGGTCAGCGGCTTTTCACAGAAGACGGGAATCCCCTTTTCCAATGCCTTCTTGGCGGGATCGAAATGCACGAAGTTCGGGGTGACGATCAGGATGTAATCGAGACCTTCGCCGGCGGGTTTTTTGCTCTCCGCGTCCAGCATCTCGTCGTAACTGCGATATCCGGTGATCGGATATTTCCAGTTTTCCGCCTCTTTCATGGCGATTTCGGGATCGGGGTGCAACGCGGCCGCGGTGACGCGGCGGGTCCCGTCGAAAAAGATGGCTTTCTGGTGAGGATTGACGATGAACGCCCCTCCACCACCGCCGACGAGCCCCACGTTTAATGGCCGTTGGGACATGATGAATTTCTCCTTTCAATCAAACGGATATCGATAAGTTTCCCCAAGGAAAGTGAGCCTTCATACTAACAGCCGCTTGCGCCGCCATATAGTCTTGGATGCCCTCCCGCCGTCTTTTTCCACACTGCCTTGCGGGATTCCCGCCTCGAATTATCATGAGAGAACACAGGTAGAACGATTGTCAAAAATACGTTCGTATCGAACCCGGTGGAAACTGGTGATAATCACGGGAAAACATGATTTTTGCCCTCCGCTATCCGAACTGTATGGTGACAACTGAAAATATCACGACCAGGAATCATTCGAATGTTCTGGAAGAGAAAAAAAGAAGACCCCGCTGATTCGGCGGCTGATTCGACGCAGGAATCTCCATCAACGCCTCTCAACGCCGAACCCGCGTCCACGTCAGCGCAACCTCCTGAGGCTCCGGCTGCGCAGGAGCCGGTCCCGGCGCCGGTGGAGCCTGTCGAAGAAGAAAAACCCCGCAAAGGCTTTTTTGCGCGGTTACGCGACAGCTTGCGCAAAACCCGTGAGAATATCGTCACTCGGGCGGTTCAGATATTCCGTCTGCGCGGCAAAATCGATGCGGAGCTGTTGGAAGAACTGGAAGAGGTACTGATTTCCGCCGATGTTGGCCTCGATACCACGCTCGAGATGATGGATGAACTGCGCGACCGCATCCGTCGAGAAAAAAAGAGCGATTCCGACGACCTCCCCTGGCTGACGAGGTCTCTTCAGGAAATCTCGCGTGAAATGCTCGAACAGGGCGAGCGTGATATGCGGACCGCGCCTGCCGGACCCAGCATCTACCTGGTCATTGGTGTGAACGGCGTCGGAAAAACCACCGCCATAGGCAAACTCGCCTATCGTTTCAAACAGGAAGGTAAATCGGTTCTGTTGGTCGCGGCTGACACTTTCCGCGCTGCCGCCATCGAACAACTGGTGATCTGGTCTCAGCGCGCCGGAGTGGAGATCGTCGCGGGTAAGGAAGGCTCCGATCCATCTTCGGTCGTGTTCAACGCGATGGAACGGGCGAAAAGTGAAGCGTTTGACGTCATCATCATTGATACCGCCGGACGCCTCCACACAAAATCCAATCTGATGCAGGAACTCGCCAAAATGGCGCGAGTGATATCACGCGAGTTTTCATCCGCGCCGCATGAGACGCTGTTGGTGCTCGACGCCTCCACGGGCCAGAACGCCTTGTCGCAGGCGCGCACCTTCATGGAAGCATGTAAGATTACCGGTCTGGTTCTCACCAAGCTGGACGGAACCGCGAAAGGCGGCGTGATTCTCGCCGTTCACAAGCAGCTTAAGCTTCCTGTGAAATGGATCGGCGTCGGCGAGGCGATCGGCGACTTGCAGAGTTTCGATCCGGATGCTTTCACCCGGGCTCTTTTCCAGATCGAAACCGAATCGCCTTCTGAAACGGAAACCGCCGCTCCAACCCAGACGCCCGCCTGATGCGTTACAGGCGGCCTCGAACGGCCTGATCGATTTCGGTTGCTTTTTGTTGCAGCGCTTCCGCGTCTTTCTGAAAATCCGCGTGTTGACTGAGATACGCCGTCAGCGCGTCACGTAACGAAACGTCATCCTTGAGCGTCTGGCTGCGCCTTTCATTCGCCGCCCGGTTGGGAACTCGGATGACCCCGGCTTTGTGATGCGCGGTTTGCAGCGCCTCCTGAACGCGTTTCATGTCCAGTCCCGCCGCTTCTTCATCCGTCGCTTCATAGCGAAGCCTCACCACCGCGCCTTTCACCGCTTCGCGTTCAATCGCGATGAGTATGCGTTCGGTCAGGTTGAGACGTTCGCTCCGCTCCACGTGAATGTCAATGAAATCCCGCGTCTGAATGGGGATGAACTCATGCTCGGCGCGGCCTCGCCTGATTCGCGCGATGACGAATCCTTTTTGTTCCTCCGCTTCGCCGAAGTCGATTCGGTCGATACTGCCGCAATATACCACCGGGACCTCCTCGCGCGGCGAGAGATTCTGATACTGGTGAATATGCCCCAGCGCCACGTAGTCGTACCCGGCCGCCGCGAGGTTTGAGGGAAGAATCTGCACGTCGTCGGTGAGCAGCGGCGCGCCCCGGTAGCCCCCCGTGATTGAGCCGTGAACGGTGAGATGCGCCGCCAGCACGCGTGGCACGTCATCGTCAATCTGGCGCGCCATGGAACGCATTACGTCTTGATAGAACGTTTCATACCTGTCACGCAGCGCGTCGCCTTTTAAGCCCCGGTTCTCCGGGTTGTTCAATAGAAAACTCGGGCTGATATAGGGCAGACAACAAACCGCGAGCGGGCCTTTTTTCGTCTGGATCAACGGGGCGTCGCTCAGTGTGGGGCGATTGACGAAGACGTGAAACCAACCCGGTCTTACCGAACGGAAAATATCGATCGACGACGCCCGGCCGTGCATGACGGGGATGTCGTGATTGCCTGAAATCATGACGGTGGGAATCTCGGCGTCGGCCAGCCGTTGAAACGCTTTGACCAGTTCGCGTTGTTCGGTGGGTGAAGGTGAATTGCGCTTGTAGGCGTCGCCCGCGAATATCGCCGCGTCGACCGGCGAATCGATCGCGTAATCGATCGCCTGATTGAGGCTATTTGAAAAATCCTCCAGCCGGGTGTGCATGCCCGTTTGAGGATTCACGTGTCCATAGTTTTCCATGCCGAAATGAAGATCGGCGATATGAAGACAGACGATCGGTTCGCTCATTTATCCCTCTGCCCGAATATGCGTCACTTGAAATCCGGTTGAATCAAACCATGCTTGAAAATACGCCCTCCGGAGCGATGAATCCACAGCTATTCCGGAGACGGCTCTGAACTATATTTAACACGTAAAGAAGTTCCGCATGAGCCCTGCGTCGAAATTTCACTGGAAAGCGACTCTCGCCCTGATCGGCGCGATTTTGTGCTGGAGCGCCATGCCTCTCTTTTTGCGTTCGTTTATTCATGAAGTCGATTCATGGACGGCGAATGGAACACGTTACTCGTTTGCTCTGCTTCTGTGGTCAGGCCCGCTGATATATTTTTCTCTGCATGGCCGGGTACGGCGTGAATACTGGCGCTGGGCCATCATCCCTTCCATCGTCAACATTATGGCGCAGGTATTGTTCGCCATGTGTCCTTATTATCTGGAACCCGGTTTCATGATGTTTCTCGGCCGAGGCTCGATCCTGTTCGCCATCACGTGGTCGTTTATTCTCTTTCCGGATGAACTGGCGCTGATTCGCTCGAGGCTTTTCTGGAGCGGCGCGGTGATCAGCATATCCGGATTCGTCGCGATGAATCTCCTGCGAGGCCGCGCCTTCAGCGGAGCCACCTCCACGGGGCTGTTGATTCTCTTCGCTCACATGATCTTCATCGGCATGTACGGCGTTTCCGTGCGGTATTTTATGCGCGGGATCGATCCCTGGATTTCCTTCCCCATCATTTGTACCTACACCGGATCGGGATTATTCGTCCTGATGTTTCTCTTTGGCGAGCCCGTGCGCCTGTTTCAAATGTCGGAAGGCCGTTTCGGAGTATTATTGTTTTCCGCCGTGCTGGGCATCGCCCTTGCCCATACGTTGTATTATTACGCGATCAATGAAGTGGGCGTATCGATCAGCACTTCCTGTTCACTGACTACGCCGTTTTTGACGTCGATCGGTTCGTATTTCATCTTTCACGAAGTCCTGACGGTTGGCCAGTGGATCGCGGGCTTGGTGATTTTTTGTGGCGCCATGCTGCTACTGATCGCCCAACGACATCTCGGCGTGCGTCGTCATCCGGGGCCCGCGATCCCCAGCGCTCCCGAACTGGAAGAATTTGAGACGATCGAAAACGGGAGCAAATTGTAGGTCTTCAGAATCATGGAGAGACGAGATGCGTTGTGAATGTGTTTCATTCGTGGATTGTTTCCTGAGGAACTGGTGTTTATCGCCTGTCTCTTTGTGTTTGGGAGTTATGACTTCATGAAAAAACGGATGCAATGTCTATAAAGAAGAAAGTCATACAGGGGTTGATTGACCTTGGCGCACCGGTGTCAGTCGCCAATTCCGCTTACTATTACTTTGGTGAAGCGGCGTTGGAACTGGTGCGTGATAATCCATACCGTCTTCTTGAAATGGGCGAACGTTCGGTGTGGGCTGTCGCGGAGCGCATGGCGCATGGCGCGGGATGGGATGAAACCAATCCCCTGCGTGTTTCTGGAGCCGTTCGGCACCTCCTCCACCAGGCCTCGACGGAAGGCCATGTCTATCTCCCGCTGGCTGAATTATTCACCCGTATGACCAGGACGCTTCAGTTTGGTGACGAACAGGCGTTTTACGACGCAATCGACTCGCTTGCCGATTATGGCGGTCTCTATCGCGGTGAGATGAGTGATGAAGAAGGCGAAAAAAATGAAACCGTCTATCTCGATGACCTCTATAGAGCGGAGACGGAAGTCGCAAAACGCCTGGCTTCCATTTACGCGGCGCCTTCTCGAATGGGGTTGTCCACGCCCGATGAGTCGGAAATCGATCGCGTACAGGCCGATCTCGGCATCCATTTCGCCGCCGCTCAGCGTGAAGCGGTCTCCGCGTCCATTCAGGATAAAATCGTTCTTATTACCGGCGGCCCCGGTACGGGTAAAACAACCATCTTGCGTGGCATGATCGGCCTGTGGGAACAACGCGGCGCTCGCATCTTCCTCGCCGCGCCCACTGGGCGAGCCGCCAAACGCCTCGCTCAAAGCACGGGGCGAAACGCCTCGACGATTCATCGCATGCTTGAATACAACCCCGATGCGCGCCGCTTTAACAGAAACGATGTTCGACCCTTGAAAGCCGACCTGCTTGTCGTTGATGAAGCATCCATGATTGATGTTGAACTAATGATGCACCTGTTAAAAGCGCTTCGGCCTGATGTTCATCTCATCTTCGTCGGCGATGTCGATCAGCTTCCCGCTGTTGGCCCCGGGCTTGTATTACATGATCTGATTGAATGTGAGCAGTTCCGTACAATTCATCTCGCTGAGATTTTTCGGCAACGCGAGGGCAGCCTGATCTCGGTGAACGCGCAAAAAATCAACCGGGGCGAAATGCCCGAACTGGATGGCCTCGGTCTCGACGCCGGACAGGATTTTTTCTTCATCAACCGGCCTCATCCCGAACGCGCGCAGGAAGCCGTTCTGGAAATGGCGGTGGATCGCATTCCCAAACAATTCGGCCTTGATGCACGGCGGGATATACAGGTTTTGTGTCCCATGATCAAACGGGCCGCGGGCGTCGAAAAAATGAACGAAACCTTGCAGGATCGACTCACGCCTTCGCAACATCGGCTGGGAACTCCGCTGTATGGCGTTTCAATCGGCGACAAAATCATGCAGACAAAGAATGATTATTCTCGCGATGTGTTTAACGGTGACATCGGGTATGTAACCGATATCGAGTCGAGACGTTTAATGATTACGGTCGACTTTGATGGGCGCGATGTGGTGTATCATTTGACCGAGATGGATAACACGTCGCTCGCCTATGCCATGACGGTTCATAAATCACAAGGGAGCGAATTCCCCGCCGTGATTATTCCGCTTGTGCGTCAACATTATCCGATGCTTCAACGTAATTTAATCTATACCGCCGTCAGCCGTGGAAAATCGCTGGTGGTCCTGGTCGGCGATCCAAACGCCCTTGCCATCGCCATCAGGAACAATAAGATACGAACGCGGTATACCGCGTTGAAACAGCGCATTCGCGAGGCGATTTCGGGTTAAATGGTTTTTGTGGATTGGCCGGGACGGCCATGACGGTGAGGAGCCTCAACAAGATGCTCAAGCGGCGATTTTTTTTGCTGGCGATGGTGTTATCCTGGATGACGGGCCGGGTTGAATCCGCTCAACTGACCGTTGGACCCTATTTGCAGAAAATCGCTCCCGACGCCGTCACGGTGACCTGGCGAACCGATGAGGAAACCATCGGCGCCGTACAATACGGTGAAAATAGTCTTGATCGTTTCGTCACGGAAGATGCACCCACTCGCCTCCACCGCGTCCGCATTACCGGCCTTCAGTCCGATACCCTGTACGCATACCGCTGCCGCTGGGAAGACGTCGTCTCCGAAACCAGCACGTTTAAAACCATTCCGCCGCTGGGCGCGGACAATTTGACGGTTGCTGTTGTGGGTGAAACCCGGGGCGATCCTGAAATTGCTCGTTCCATCGCCAGCCAGATCGGCATAATGCAACCCAGCGTCGTCTGGCATACCGGAGGGCTGCTTCAATCCGGTAAAGAAGAGGGGTTGGATGACTCGTTCTTTTCTCCATTCCACGCGGTGTTGAGAAGCATCCCCTTCACGGCGGTGTTGTCCGGGCTTCCCGATTCGTTGCTTGCCAACTTTGATCGGGAAGACCGTTCGTATTGGAAACAGGATTACGCGAGCGTTCGTTTAATCGTCCTTGATGAATCCCTGACAGGCGATCGATCCGATGAACAGGATGAATGGCTTGAACAGACGTTGCGAACCACGCCCCAGAAGTGGCTGGTGGTTTTGCTGCGCCATCCGCTCTTTTCCGCGCACCCGGTTCGAGAGGTGAATCATCGCCGCTGGAAATGGCAGCCGCTGTTTCAGGAGTATCAGGTCGATCTGGTTTTGTCTGGCGGCGATGCAGCCTATGCGCGCAGTTATCCCATTGGCGCCGTGGCGGGGTATCCGCAATACGGCGTATTGCATGTCACAACGGGCGGTGGCGGAGCCGAACTGGAACCGACCGCGCCCGAATATTTCATCGCCCGCCGGGCAAGCAAGTATAATTTTCTGATGCTGGAATTCGGAGACGATCGAATCATTGGCCGCGCGTACGACGAAAAGGGCGCCGCGATAGATTCATTTATTCGAGATAAAAAAGCCGGCGTCAGTCCCGATGAGTTCGTATCGTTTGAGATGATGCGATTGCAGCGCGCCTTGAACGATTGGGCCGATAAATCGTTTTACAATTGGGATTCCGCTGAACTACACGCCTCCGCCGAGATCCCGGCGGGTTTCCATATTCCCATCAGGGGAACCATCCGTTGGAACGGAGGCGATGGCTGGACGCTCAGTTCGAGGCGCGATCAGGAAGTCGTTCTCCAGCCCGGTCAGCCTCTCAAAATATCATTTACCGCGGCGTATACCGCGCCGGAACGCATCTATCCCCTGCCCGTCCTTCATTTTGATTTTCGTTACGATGATTACAGGGCTGACTTTCATGATCCGATTCGAGGATTCCGTAATCACGAATTCGATATTTCTCCATTACAGGTGTTGAAAAAAATCGGCGTATTCCAGACGCCTCGAACCGCGCGCTCCATTGTCAAAAGCGGTTCCTCTTCTCTCAGTTGGAACAAGGCGGCGTATCTCGATGAATTTTACGTCAATGAAACCGGCGCGGCTCCAAAACAGGATGCGCGCATCGGTATTCTGCACGACGATGAAAATCTGTATTTGAACGCCAAAATGCTTCAACATCCTGATTTTATCGAAAACGCCAGTATCTATTCCGATAATGATGATCCAGACGTGCTGATCAACGAACATCTTCAACTGCTGTTTTCGGCGGGAGATGATCGGTTTTCTTTTGTCGTGTCATCGAACGGCGCGTGGATCGATTCGAAGAATGGTGACTTCAAGTGGGATTCCGGGTGGAATGTGGAAACCTGGCTTCACCTCAACGCGTGGGAAACGGAAATAACCATTCCTCTGCAAGCCATTGGCGGCGCAGTGGCGGAGCGTCATTTCAATGTATTACGCTATGACGCGTTGTCCGGCGAAACCTCGTCGATCAGGCCGTCATTTTCGCGGAATCCCGATCAGGAATATCACATGCCAGTAATGACCCTGGCTCCGTGACGCCGAATCTTCGCGTGGATTTACAGACTTGAGGCGCGCCGCTCAATCACCGATTGATAAAGTTTTTCAATTTTTTCACCCAGAACGGTATAACTGTGATTTTCGGTGACGTATTGCCTTGAATTTTCTCCCAATCGCCGCTTCAGATCGGCATCGCTCATCACCCGTTCAGCCTGCCGGACAAATTCATCCGGCGTTTCCGCGAACAGGACGTGTTCATCCTCCACGGCGCTGATCCCTTCCGCGCCCAGCCGAGTAGTGATGATCGCCATCCCGGCGGCCATGGCTTCCAGCAGTTTGTTCCTTACGCCCGCCGCGACTCGCAATGGGCACAGATAAACATCGTTCGTGTATAAACAGTCTTCCATTCGCGGCGCGTTGGGGATAATCCGGATTCCCATCTCTCCGTCCAGCCCGAGCATTTCCTCCGTGGGACGCGTCCCGATGATCTCTGTCGTGATGGCTGGAAATCGGCGCCGAATCGCGGGCAGTATATCACGCCGGTAAAAACGAACTGAATCGATGTTGGGAAAATAAAAAAGAGTGCCTGTGAGGATAAATTTCGGCTCAGGCGAGTCCGAGCGTTCACGAGGCTTGAATTGCTGAATATCGACGCCGTTTTCGATAACCACGGGCGCCGAGTCGCCAAGGTTTTTCTGAACCTCGTCCGCATCGATTTGAGAACACAATAACACCGCGTCCGCCTGCCTTGAGGTCCAGCGCTCGAAAGCGGGGATGGTAAACATTTCCCACGCATCGACGGCACGCTCGCCAAGTGTCTTGCGGAACGGCAGCGACCGCCTCAAATAGAGCGGCAGCGAATCGGTCAGATCGAGCACGTTCGGACGGTCGATCCACGGCAGGTATTGTCCCATCCGCATGCGGTCGATATGGACCACGTCAAAATTCTCCTTCAATGCGGTTTCAATGGCGCGCCGCATTTCCGGGTAACGGCACCATGATGCACGCAATGGCCTCAGCAGCGGCGCCCCCAATAGGCAATTCAAACTCGAACGCAACTTGCGCAGAGGGAGAACGTTCCGAACCGTCACGCCCATCCCGTGCAACGGCTCCAGATCGGCGGTCGATTGCTCGGGCAATTGAAAACAGATCAGATGGACCTCATGCCGGGTTGTCAGGTATTTCAGAAAGTTGAACGGACGTCTTCCATCCGTCTGAGTCGGGATGACGGGCGTCACGAAAAGGATTTTCATTGCAATCGAATCTCCACCTCAATTAAAACCAGTCAGACGATATTGGTTGGGTAAATGGTTTTTTTATGGGATATGAAAAAATCAATAGATGTAATTGGCGCTTGCATGATATACACTCGAACATGTTCGTTTTACATTTTTTTGATTTTTGAAAAATTTTTTCTGTTTCAAGCGAAGCGTTTCGCTTGGGGAGCCTGAGGAATGTCTGTCGTTGAATCCATGGTTTTGGCCAATGATGGCTTGTCGCTTTTTGAACGCTGCTGGTCTCCACCCGCCGATCCTGCCGCCGTTGTTATTGGGATTCATGGCTACGCCGAACACTGCGGCCGTTATCGTGATTTCGCCGAATTCCTGAACGGTCATGGCATCGCGTTTCATACTTTCGATCTGCGCGGTCATGGCCGATCGAAAGGCCGTCGCGCCTATATCCAGGATTTTAGCGTTCTTCTCTATGATTTGGATATCGTTGTTCGACTTGCACAAGAGCAAAACCCTGACATCCCTCTATTTTTGTTTGGGCACAGCATGGGAGGAGCCATCGCCGCATTGTATGGAATTACGCGCTCCGTCAGGTTCAGCGGAGTGATCCTGAGCGCTCCCGCGTTAAAAACGCCGGACGACGTTTCCGTTCTACGCATCAACCTGGCGAAAGCCGTGACATTTTTCTTCCCCACGACTCCCGTTCAACAGCCGATCTCCCCTGAAAAACTGTCGCATGACCCTGACGCCGTTCAGCGCTATATCGATGATCCACTGGTGTATCACGGACCTTGGCAGGCGCGTACCGCCACTGAATTGATCACCGCGATATGGAACGTCCAGCAGAGAGCCGAATCGTTCAATCATCCGCTGCTGATTCTGCATGGCGGAAAAGATGAAGTCGTCGAAGCGGACGGAGGGCGATTGTTTTATAACAATGCCGGATCGTCCGATAAATCCATGAAGATATACGATGACGCCTTTCATGAATTACTCAACGAAAACGAAAAAAAGACCGTCATGAATGATATTCTTCAGTGGATACAGAGCCATCTCCCGTCAAGATGAATCATTCATTTTCGGGATAACTTGATCCGATCACGTCTCCGATTTTCCGCGCCAGAATTTCCTGCCCCAGATCGTTGAAATGGCAGCAGTCGTCCATATACACCGTCTCCGGCGTTTGTTGAAACAAGGGCGTCAGATCGTAAAATGGAACCCCGTCCGCCTGCAATTCCGCACCCAATTGCACCAGCATGGGAAACCCGGCGCTGGCGTATTGCCGGTAAACCACATTATTCAGAAAATGATCTTTCTCTTCCTGCGAAAATGGTTTTGAGCCTTCCAGATATTGATTGGGTTGCAGAAAGTGATAATACCGCGTCTGATGGAGCCCGCAGACCGCGTTCATATGAAGTGAACATTCTTTCCAGAAAGCGGCCATGGCGGGCAATGCGGCCATGGGATCGGGGTACGGCGTCTTCGGGCCTTTGGCCGCGTAGGTCATGTTTTCAATCTTGTAGGTTTCGATATCATAGGTGGTTTGCGCGATGTTGGATGAATACGATTTGTCTCTCATAAACCAGATGAGGTTACATGCCGGGCTGTAAGCGAGCGGTGTATGAGAAAACCACTTCATCCAGCCGCTCCGCCGCTTGATCAGGAATTCTTTTTCGCCGATCAGCGTGATCAGATCGGTGTTCAATACGCCGGCGAACATTAAATCCCAGCGCCGTGGGTAAAGCGGATTCACCGAACTGGGGATATTCTCCGCAACGGGCAGGACGATGTCGTTGAAACCGTCCAGGTTGATGACGATATCGAATTCAGCCCCCATCGCCGCCAGCAGGTCGAGAATGATCATCTGTTGCGGTTGTTTGTATCCACCGTTGCAGGCTCGGTAGACCCGGATGTCTTTATCCTGAAAAAAGGGATGCTTTTTTAACTCATCAATGAAATAATCATGTCCCATGTGGCCGAAATGCTGTGCGACCGAGCCGCCTGTCAGCAGAATGTTCACGACGCCGTCCTGTTTTTTCACGACGTAGTCGTACAGGTTGAAAAGGTCGAACCGTTTCATTTCTTCCGCGTCGCTCATGTTTAACATCTTCGGCAGGCTGATCGCATCCCGCACCATGCCGAAATACGGATGCAGCACGAAAACTTTGGGCAACATGTTGCGCGGGTCGGGGTTGGAGATGGGAATATCGGTACGAAAACCCGGGTCTATCGCGATGCGTTCTTTCAGCTCGCCGTAGACGCCGAAAGGATTCACGCTCCCGGTGGCGTACACACCGAACGCCAAGGCGATGAGTTCAATCGCGAGATACATCACGGCAAGCAGTATGGCGCTGAATAGCCATCGCCGAAATCTGGAACGTGGAACCGTCTGATTCATCGAGTCTCTTTTCCTGAGTTGGATCACGCACCAGTATAAAAGGCCCCTCGCGGGCTGTTAAGACGGCGCGAACCCGCGATTCTCAAAAAACGGTTTTGGAGAGCACGAACTATGCCTGCCAATCGACGTCAATTTATTCAGACCGCTGGCGCTTTGAGTCTGGGCGTGGCGCCGCCGATATCAACCGCGGCTCAATCTCATTCAACCGGTAGCAGCTCTGCCGCTCCCAATGTGCTCCTGCTGTTCCCCGATCAGCACCGCTATGACTGGATCGGCGCCACGCCGAATGTTCCTGTGCGGACGCCTCACCTTGACGCCCTCGCCGCGCGCGGCGTCCGCTTTCAAAACGCCGTGTGCCCATCGCCCCTCTGTGCGCCTTCGCGCGCCTGTCTTGCTTCCGGAAAGGAATATCCCCGATGCGGAACGCCGAATAATGGAGCGGATTATCCCCTCGAACAGACGACGTTCTATCAGTTGCTGCGCGAGTCGGGCTATTTCGTCGCGGGGTGTGGAAAATTCGATCTGCATAAAGCCTCGCCCATCTGGGGGCTGGATGGCCGGGGCCGGTTATTGGAATGGGGCTTTGATGATGGAATCGATAACGCCGGAAAGTGGGACGCGATCCGAACGGGCAGCGAAGCTCCGCACGATCCCTACATGGCCTATCTTCACGATCAGGGGTTGGTTGACCTCCATGTAGGCGACTTTACCCGCCGACGGAATGAGGGCGGTTCTTACGGCGCTACATTCCCCACGCCGTTGCCTGAACCTGCCTATTGCGATAACTGGATCGCGGAGAATGGGCTCAATCTGCTGCGGCGCATGCCCTCCGGCAAGCCCTGGTTTCTGCAGGTGAATTACGCCGGGCCGCATGATCCGGTTGATGTGACAAACCGGATGCATGACTGGTATCGGGAGGCGAACTTCCCTCCGCCAGTCCACAATACAAAATTCGACGAGGAAACTCATCAGAATATCCGCCGCAATTATTCCGCGATGGTGGAAAACATTGACCGCTGGACGGGAACTTTCATTCAGGAGCTGGAACGCCGGGGTGAGCTGGATAACACTCTCATCCTGTACAGCAGCGATCATGGCGAAATGTTAGGAGATCATGACTTGTGGGCGAAAACGCAACCCTTCCACCCTTCCGCTTGCGTTCCGCTGGTTATCGCGGGCCCGGGTGTTTCCGGCGACCGGGTTGTTTCGAACCCCTCCGCGACGCTGGATATCGCCGCGACCATACTCGATTACGCAGGGTTGGAAATTCCGGCTGATATGGACAGCCGCTCCTTGAAACCGGTCTTGCGGGGCGACGCGGATAGCGTTCGTGATCACGTCTTGAGCGGGCTTAATCCCTGGCGGATGGTATTCGATGGCCGCTACAAGCTGGTGCTCAATTACGGTAAATCGAAAGAGACGCTGTTGTTCGATCTGTTGAACGACCCACAGGAACTTGAAAACCGGGCGAAAGATGACCCCAGGCGTGTGAAGGAATTATCAGGGCTGATTGGTTAATTGTGAAAGAAAACCGATTTTGCGTGCGCACATTGGAATATGGTGGATGATCCGGAATTGCCCAATTTGAACCGTATAGGGAGTACTGGATGAAAGCCGATTTTTCGTCGTTGGCAAACTCGCTCGGAATCGCGTCGATCGACTGGCGCATCGCCGTCGTGTTAGCCGTGATCAGCGCCCCGGTATATTGGGGGCTCTACAAACTGATGTTCAGAGATTTCGATGAATACATCGACGCGTGGATGTTCTGGATTACGCCGGATATGTGGTCATGGATGAACGACCAGCTGCTTGATGACTTGTGGGCGGAGTTCAAACTCAGTCTGTGGTCTTTCGGCTGCGTGGCCGCCGTCTCGATTGAATACTGGGCCGTCGATCAATGGGTCCTATAAGAGCGCATTGAGTCTACCTCGATTTCTCTCACCCTTCCCCTTCCATGATTTCCTGCAGAGTGGGTTTTCGGTACGTTGAGCGTAACAGCGTGTAGCCATTCTGCATCGCCCGCCACGCTTCGCGCGGAGAACGGATATCGCGAACCTTGCGCGCGAGATACGAAGGCCGCAGGTGAAAATCGCGGATCGCCTGATTGCGTAGCTCGATCACTCGCATACCGGGGATCGATCCGATCTCCATCTGCGGAAACGCGCTTGCGCTGGAATTATCAACGCTGTCCACTTTCTGATCCACCCACCCCTGCCGGATCGCTTCCGCCCTCAAGTCGGTACCCATGCGTGGCGCCGCCACGTTAATCGAAAGAAAGTCGGGGTCCAGCTCTTTGGTGAATTCGATCGTCTGTTTCGCGGTCGATTCCGTCTCGCCCGGCAATCCGAGGATAAAATGCGCCAGCGTTCGGATGCCCAGCTTGCGGCACAGCGCGAAGGTTTCCTTCACCTTGGCTGGTTCGATGTCCTTCTCGATCGAATTCAAAATCCCCTGGTCTGCTGATTCGACGCCGAACTGAATGGTGTGACATCCCGCCCGCGCCATCAGCGTCAACAGCTCTTCATCCATCACGTCCACGCGTGACAGCGTCACCCAGTCGAACTTTAGATTCTCGGCCAGCATCCGGTTGAGAAACTCCACGCTATGCGTGCGCGTCACGCCGAATGTCAGGTCTTTGATCCATAATTCGTGAATGTGGAGCGTTTTGAGATATCTCAACTCTTCAATCGCGTTGTCGATGTCTCTCAGCTTGTGCGTCCATTTGCCGTTAAAGCAGAAGTTGCACCGGTAGGGACACCCGAAATCCGTCAGAAATGAGGCGAACACGCCGCGCCTTCCGTGAGGAATCCGGTATTTTGAATTTGGGATCAGGTCGTAACGCGGCAGGGGAAAACTGTAATACCGGTTGCCGGGATCGACTCCGCGGATGAATTCATCCTTGCGCCGGTAGAGCATATTCGGGATGGGGTCGTCGCAATCCACCTCGCCACGTTCCGGGTTCCACGCCTTGAAAAACGCATCGAGACTGTGAGAAGTGAAGTTGAGCAGCACCCCGCTCAGCCAGCGGTGGCGCGTCATCAGTTCGCGGCCCTTACTGACCATCACATCGCCGGTCCCCACCACCGCGACCCGTTTGGGGACGTCGAGACTTTCAAGAAACGCGAGGTCTTCTTTCCAGCACACTCCGCCGGTGAGAAACACGATGCCGTCGGGGCGCATACACCGGATCCGGTCTCTGGCCGTCTCTTTCGACAGGTTCAATACGTTCGCATCCAGATAATCCACCTCGAAATGCCGCGACAATACCCCGCTCTGCACCACCAGATCGTAGGGATGCCAGTAATAGTAGCCCTTGGCGGTGTGGCTGCAGTAATAGTCGCGCAAATACGGCTTATCGCCGGGTGGATTCAGTAACAGAATGCGCATGGAATACCGTCTTCTCCCTCAAAAAGCGTTCTACTGTAATTATAGCCTGATGCGGTTTGATCCGGCCGCGCGAAGTTCATGATTGCGAACATCGCCTGATTATGAAATTATGTCGCGCAGCTGGCGGAATCCGTAAATCATGTAGTTCTTCAGAATTTTCGGTGAAGGGTTGCTGGCCAGCGTACGCAGAATATAACCCGGCCGCAGATAAAACGACCGCAGCGCTTCTTTGCGTAGAGGCCTCAGTTCATCCACCGAAAGAAATTTCGTGGGGATGGCGGGGCTGTTGTACGCGGCGTGAGGCAACACGCCATCTTCGAGTAATCCTTCCCGTACCGCGATCTCGTAATACTCCGTCCCGTAGAATGGATAGGTGTAGAAAAATTCGACGAAGTCGGGATCGAGCTTGCGCGCGAACGCCTTGGTTTTTTCGAACGTGCCCCGGTTTTCCCACGGCAGACCGATCAGAAAGTACACGCTTGTCTTCACGCCAACCTTTTTGCAGGTGCGTATCGCGGGCTCGATCTTCTCGTAATCCAGCTGCTTGCGCATGTGATCCAGCATTTCGGGATCGCCATGCTCCACGCCGAACGCGATCAGCCAGCAGCCGGCTTTTTTCATCTCTATCAGCATGTCTTCTTCAATCGTGTCGATGCGGCTATTGCACGACCACTGAATCTTCAGACCTTCCGCCTGAATCGCCTGACATAACTCGACTACCCATTTTTTCTTGGCGGTGAACAGATCCGAGCGGAACAGAAAATTCCGGATGCCGTGTTTCTCCACGCATTCCTTGATTTCAGCCAGTACGTTTTGCGGCGAGCGAGTCCTCACCTTTGAGCCCGACACCTTCGGCGCCAGACAATAGATGCATGGAAACGGGCAGCCCCGGCTGGTGACGATGGTGGTCTGCCTCTCTCCCTTGTCGGGGCGGATGTAATCGCCGTTATCAATCAGGTGACGCGCTGGAAATGCGATATCGTCCACGTTCTGGATAAAGCCGCGCTCCGCGTTTCTTACCGGTCCGTCCGCGCCGCGATGCGAGATGCCATTGATCCCGCTCCACTCCATCCCCGAAGCGATTTCTTTAACGGTTTCCTCGTACTCCCCGCGAATCACGATATCGATTTGTGGATACGCTTGCAGCGCTTCACGGTCGAGGTGTTTGAAGTGCGCTCCCTTGCATATCGTGACGATCTCCTGATCGATATCTTTCGCCAGCGCAGCCGCCTTGACGTCGTCCGCCAGGGTTGGCGTGGTGATGGATAGAATCAGACCGTCCGGCTGAAATTCGCGGACCTCTCGCTCGAAGTCCGCGAACGTTTTTTCCTTGGCGGGAAAATCAAGCACCCGGCATTCGACGCCCGCCGACTCCAGCGCCGCCGCCATGTACAACAGGTCGATCGGAGGCCGCAGCGCGACGGTATGCAATTCATCCAGCGGCGTCTGGCACCGGTCTTCTCGAATATATTTGCCTGTGGGCGGAACAGCCAGCAGGCATTTTTTCCAGGATTTCATCGATCTCTTCTCTCGATCCATTGCCGTTTGTGACGACATTAAAGTGTGCTGATTAAAATTAAATAATCAATACCGTTCTGGTAAAGAATTGTAAAAACTTGGAATATATATACTTAAACCAAGTTTCTTCAACGGGGGCGCGGTTGAGCCTCCGCGATTCAGCCTGCAAAAGTCAGTCAACGATTCGGTAGTTTTCAAAGCGTCCTGCGTGATCGTACCAGTGATCCACTCCGTTTTGATGGGATAATTCAATCGCGGCCAACAGCCCCATCTGGATAGACTGGTCGATGTTGTTATGCCTGAACAGGCCCTGTCTTCCCGCGGTTATCACGTTACCCAGCCCGCGCAAATGTCCGAGGATCATGGTCGTCAGTGCGTCGTACCCCACGTGGTAGATTGGATACCCTTCCCTGATTTTCACCGTGGTATGGTCGCAAAAATCACGCTTGACCAGCCCTGAGTTCGCCAGCGTCTGTTGAGCCAACCGCGCCAGCACGTCCGATTCCGCGCGCCAGGTTTCGTCGCCGTACTCGCAGCAGAATTCCACGCAGAGACACGTTCGGCCATCGCGCGGCCGCGCCGGGTTGAAGTGATCTGGTACGCTGACCCGGGTAAATGGAACATGCTCTTCAGGGTAATATAACCAGGTGTCTTCAAATTCGGCTTCATAATCGTAAAGCAGATAAAGCAACACGATCGCCCTGTATTGCAATTCAGCCGCCGCCTCCATCACCGGAGACGGCGCGGCCGGGTTTAATAGCCCGGGAGCCTGAGGCAGTGGCAGCGTGGAGATCAGCCAGTCGCACTCGATGAATTCTTCCCCGTTCGGTCCGTCTGTCGCCACGCCGGCGGCTGCGCCTCCGCGCGTGTCGATCCGTTTGACTGTACGTTCGTATAAAAATCGTCCACCGCGCCGTTCGATCTCCTCGGCGAACTGCTCCGCGATCTGACCAAAACCTTTGGGCGGGTACAGAAATTCCGCGACGTAGGTTTCCTCTTTTGAAAACAGGCCGTCCAGCAGGGCGTGCCACACGCTTTCTCCCCGAAGCCGCACTCGCGCAGTTTCCGCCGCGATGTATTTAGGATCGAGCCCCCATACTTTCCGCGCGAATGGTTCGAAAATACGCTCGTAGAGCTTCGTCCCGTAATAGCGCGAAACATATTCTTCATACGATACGGCGTCTCTGTCGCGGTCTTCAAACAATGCGCCCGCCGCCGAGAAAGCGTATCGGACCGCATTCGCCGCGCCCAGACACTGAAACGTTTCCAGCGGTTTGATGGGATACGGAATATACCGCCCATTCAGATACATGCGGCTGAATCGCTTGACCCGCGTCATCCGCTCTTCACAAAACGATTTAATAAATGTCTTGATTTCGGGGATCTCGGTATGAAAGCGATGCGGCCCCAGGTCGAGCGGATACCCCAGCCATTCCACGCTTTTCGCCAGTCCGCCGGGAACCTGATCCCGCTCCACCACGATGACTTCATCGTCGGGATGTAAATGCAGTAGTTTCCACGCGGCGGCCAGTCCGGCGACTCCCGCGCCCAGAATTACGATGCGGCGGCTCATGCGGGAGGAGTCCTTTCCACCACGGGCGGCGTGGCTTTTTTCACGCTCCAGAAAAAGCGCACTTTCATGATCGTCCAGACCGCCGTGATAAAATCACGCCAGCCGATTTTCTTGCCTTCAGCCACCGTCCGGGCTTTGAATCGAACCGGGACTTCAACAATCGGCTCGCCCAATTTCAGGATCTTGCTGGTGACTTCCGGACAAAACTCGAAACCGTGGCATTCCAGCGGAATCCGCTCGATCACGCCGCGGTGAAACGCCTTGTAGGCGGTTGCTTCATCGGTAATCGTTTTCCCATATAAAATCGAGACCATTTTCGCCAGAATCCAGTTCGCCACCCGATTCGCCAGCCTCATGTCTTTCACCTCGCCCATAAAGCGAGAACCAAAACACACGTTGGTACGCCCTTCGGCGATGGGTTTGACCACGTCGACGATCTCCCCGGGGTCGTACTCCATGTCCGCGTCCTGAATAATGACGATGTCGCCAGTGAAATACCGCAGCCCCGTACGGATCGCCGCGCCTTTCCCCATGTTGACTTCGTGCGCCAGCACCAGGGTATCCGGCTTCCCTTTTTCCGGTTCGAGAATCGATTCCGTCCGGTCGGTCGAACAGTCGTTGACCAGAATGATCTCTTTATTAGGCCAGTCCATCTGGCGCACCCGCTTCAATACTTCGGGAAGAAGCTCTTCCTCATTATAAATGGGGATGATAATGGACAGTTTGGGCTTGGATGTGTCAGCCACGGCGGCGTTTTTCCATTCTCAGTGTAATAACAAATACCCCTTCGATGACGATTCCGTCATTGATAGGGATGATAAATCCAAACCCGCGCCAGCGTAGGGACGTGAATTTTTTTTACAATTTTTTACAACGGCTTTTTCAACAACAGGCACGCGATGCTGGATGGTGACAACGCGTACTTCGCCCCACGCTCACGGTAACAAAGCAGACTGATCAGCGGTTGCAGAGGTCTCATCGCCGCACGCAGTATTCCGCCTCGTGGATCGTTGAACCAGCTCCGCCATGCAATCGCTCCATCATCGTAGAAGACTTCGCTCACGATCTCCCAGGGGGCGCCGTGAGCGAGCCGTTCACGTACCGCTTCTGGAGCGTAGTTCCGGCAAAATAGCTCCTCAAAGCGTTCCGCCCGGTCTTCCTGAATCTGATAGCCGATTTCGAACGGCATCTCCAGCCATTCTTCAAAAGTCTCGCGGTTGGCTTCAACCGTGACCGCCGCCAGCCCGCCCGGCTTCAATACCCGGAAAATTTCACGCATCGCCACGGCATCGCCCTGATATGGAATGTGTTCGATCATACACAGCGCGCTGACGCCGTCGAATGAATCGTTATCGAACGGTAATCGCGTTACATCACCGAGGCAGCACGAAAAACATCCCTCGTTCGCCGATGCGTCTCTTTCTTGCCGCAGTCGTTCGAAGCCATACGGTGAGCCGTCCAGTGTGACGGCGTCCGCGCCTCGTTGCGTCCACCACAGCGGCATGGCGTTGTAACCCGTTCCGGCATCGAGCAGCCTTGCTCCGGGTTTAATTGGTAGATTCTCACACGCGAAGGCGATTTCGCGGCTTTTGTGATACGCGATACACGCGTGAAAGGTTCGTTCGTTCCGGTGCGAAATCGTCTTGAGAAATGAATGCAATGAAAACCCGTTTCGGCTGTCTCGCGCGACGCCCTCAAGCCACGCGATGACGGGCAACGAAAGCCGCAGAATCCTGCGTTGCATCCATTCCGCTTTTCGGGATGCTTGATGCTTATTTGCGACGGCCTCGTTCTTGGGAATCAGCGGTTCGATTTCTTTGATCAATGCATCCACGCCCTTGTCTGGTGGCTCGAGAGCCCGCCGCTGGTTGAGCCAGTAAAGCGCGCGCCGGTATCGCTTTTGCCGGTAATAGAAATATCCCAGATGAGCTTTTAAATCGGTCGAATCAGGATGCCGTCTTACGCCATCGCAAAGCGTGCGCTCCACCTGTTCGAGATCGCCCGCGTCGGCGAATGCTTGAGCGGCATCGATGAGGGCGTCGATGGAGGATGTCGTCATCGTGATCCGGCGGGCTTCTTGAGCGATCCCGTCAACCAGCCATTGCGGATCTTCATCGCTTGCCGGGGAGAATCGTCTTGTGGATGTATCTGAAATGCAATCAGGTTCCAGTCTTTAATCAGACGCATGGTTCGCGTAATCAGTCGATCGCCCCGTAACATGGTCAGCGTCGCCTCGCCGTCGCCGCCGCGCCGCCGCAAAATCTCGTCGAATTCGTCGCGCAAGGTTTTTTCACCGTCGATTGCGACTATGACGTCATGCCGCGACAATCCCGCCGTATACGCGGGCGAATACGGCGCGAACCAGTCGATTTCAGGGTACCCGCCCGGCGCGGTGATGAAATGCAATCCTGTATAGGGAACAGGCGGTTGCGCGTCGTCTGAATCCAACTTGACGCCCGCCGCGTTCAGCGCTGTCTCCAACGGCAGGTTCCCCGGCGCCTTCACCCACGCGTGATATAGATCCTCCCACGGTGCGTCCACCGTTTCGTTCAGTGCGGCGATGACGTCGGCTTCGGTATAACTCCGCCCTTTCAGATAATATGATTCCGGTGCTGAGTCTTCATAGCAGCGCCGATAGAGTGCGTCGAAAAAATCTTCAAATCCTTTCTCGCCTCCGCTTCGTTTTCTGATTTCCAGATCGATGCACAGGCAGATCAATTCACCTTTCAGGTAATAATCGATCCAGTTGGCCTGAGGATTCCATTCTCCACGCGCCGAATCATCGTACAGCCATGCGTCGAAGCTTGACTGTTCTACGCTTCGTTCATCAGCGCCGGGCCATTGTCTGAATTGCGTGATTCGCTCGTTGAACCATTGATAGAATCGCTCTTCGTTCCATACGCCCGAGCGTAATAGAAACAAGTCGCCCAGATAACACGCGCCGCCCTCCACCAGCCAGAGCAAGGGGGTATAGGTTTCCTGCGTGTAATCGAAAGGCCCCAGCCCTTGCGGGCGTAAGCGTTTCACGTTCCAGGCGTGAGAGAATTCATGCGCGGCGATCCATGGCGTCAGGTCGCTTTTCCAGTCGTGATCCGCCAGATCGTGATTGCGGGTGATTTGTGCGCAATTCAGGTGTTCCATTCCAGCGGTTGTTCTCGAATCGGGTAGAAAGTGAAAGAAAAAGGTGTATCGCGGCGTATCCAGAGGCGGCATTACCTCGACGGCCGTATTGACGATGCGCCTCACCTGTTCTACGAACGGTCCTGCGTAAGTCCGGTCGCCATTATTGACGATGCAGACGTAAAAATCCGTCTCGCCCGCACGGAACTTGTACAGAAAAAATTTCCCCAACTGTACAAGTTCATCGATCATGCGGTCGTAGTCAGAGTATTCAAAATGCGTCTGGCCCAACTCGCCGCCGCTGGAAAGAATCATCCAGTCCTTTGGCGGTTCGATATCGAGCGTGACTGGATGATCTTTATAACCGGCCACATACATATACACGCTGACCCCGCATAAAAACGCGTGGAAGTCGTTCAGTTGCGAATACTCTCCTGATAGCGTGTCCGCGTATACCTGGTAATTGATTTCGATCGAATCCAGACCCTGAGTCTCGATTCGCCACGTGGTCTTGTCGGATTTACGAAACGGGAGACTCGCCTCGCCGCCGCGCACGGTAAAGTGGTGGACGTTTCGGGCGAAATCGAGAGTCTGATATCGCCCTGGCGCCCAGGCGGGCATTTGCAATTCGACCGCGTCACCTTCCACGCCGCGTAACGCGATCTGCACGTGTAGTTCATGTGAGACGGGATCGGGCATGGAGAGGCGGTATCCAATCTCCATGCCCCGCGCCGCCAGTGGAAGCGAGGCAAGCAGGCATGCCGCGAAAAAAACGCCGCGCAATCCGTTCAATGCTTGCCTCCCGTTTGAATCAGTCCGTCCAGTAGTCGATGACGAACACGTCGTCCAGCACCGGTCCCAGCGTTTGCCCGAACGCCTTATGAGCGGGATGCGGCAGATAGGCGTCCCGGTCCGCTTCCGACTTGAAAGTCAGCTGGAAGCAATGGGTGAATCCCTTGTTCAGTTTTTCAGGGCTGTTGTTCGTACCATCTTCATAACCGGCGATGAAGGGAATCTTTTCCGGTAGCGCGCGAAAGGCGTCGACGACTTTCTGAATGTCCTCCGCTTTGGCGTCATCTTTGAATTTGAAGCAGACTACATGCTTTAACACGCCTTTATGATCGGTTTGCGCGGTTCCATTGATCGCAAAAGCAAAAATCACGGCCGCGAGTGTAAGAATGGCTGGAATCCAGACGGATCGTTTCATGTTGTTCTCCTCAGAATCGATAAAAATGGATGAGTCGCCTGTACGCTACCAAAAACCCGGGCTGTGGGCAAGAATCCGCTCTATTGCCGCTTCCCAAGGAACCTGGCGGTTACCTTGGCGATGCGCCATGAATCCATCAGCGGACGCCAGGCCGAACGTTGAGTCGATTCCTCCGTATAGATCGATTGCACTTCAGCTTCAGCCATACGAAGACCCATGCGCGTCGCCAATAGCGCCATTTCCGTCTCGATCGCATACGATTCGCTGGTGAGGCGCGGCCGCAGTTGTTCCAGCGCCTTGCGTGAAAACATCCGGTAACCGCATTGAATGTCGTTCAGCGGACACCCCGTCAATATGCGAATCAGCCGCGTGCTGGTCCGGTTCGCCCAGCGCCGCAGATTGGGCGTCTCGCCTGGCGCCAGCACGCGCCGGCCCGCGATAAATTCCGCCCCGTTGTTCCGCGCCTCCATCAGCGCGGCGAGGTCGTTCGGCGCGTGTTGACCGTCACTGTCCAGCGTCGCCAGCCAGTCCCAGCCGTCGCGTTTCAGCCAGAAGTCAAAGCCCGCCAGCAGCGCCGATCCTTTACCGCGATTGATCGCCCAGCCTACCATCTCCGCCCCGCATTCCTCGATCGCGCGCGTGGTATTCTCATCGCTGCCGTCGTTGACCAGCAGAATGCGCCCGCTGTACGCGCGGCACTGCTCTACCACGGATTTAACCGCCGAGCCGCAGTTATAGCAGGGGATTACGATGGCGAGCGCGGAGTTCGCTTCATTCACGGATGTCATAGCCGTAAGTTATCCGTCATCATGCCGATTGAATCAACCCTTTCACGTTTTACGCGCCACCCGTATGCTTGGAGTCTGAAATCGCAGACGCATGGTGCGGATGAAAAATTTCCGCCGGCGAAGATTACGGGGAAACAGAATATTCGCCACGTCCATGATGTATGATACATAGGCGGCGAAATACAAACCGGCGCGGCGGATTCGTATCGAACGCAATGTCAACGAATGAAGAAACTTAT
The DNA here is from genome assembly GCA_016125385.1 of bacterium. Lineage (GTDB taxonomy): Bacteria > Hinthialibacterota > Hinthialibacteria > Hinthialibacterales > Hinthialibacteraceae > WGLV01. The sequence goes on along the minus strand of WGLV01000010.1, from coordinate 89,842 downwards.
AATCCACCAACTCAAGGCGAAACGGTTTTAGGTACTTCTTCGCCTTTTTTCACCAAGGGGTGGTCCTTTGTCGCCTACTGGGTTTGCCTGCTGCTGCCGCTGAGCGTTTTCCTTTTGCCGCGTTTTACAACCGCGCTGGAAGAAGACCTGCTGCTCGGAATCGCCGCCTTTATCATACTGATACGCTTTTTTTCACCTCGTCCTTTCACGGTAACACCATCACGGCGTTGCGGAGAATTTCTCTTTGCCGTGATTGTGCTGTACTCATTAGGTTGGACGGGTTTTTATCGAGGTTATGCGGCGGATCATCCTGTTTTCGTTTTGCTCTACCCGGTTATACTGCTCGCCGCATTTTGGCTAAGACCTGAATCGGAGCGGGATGTATCGCGCCGGGTGCAATGGGTGGAAACAGGCATCCTGGTTTCGCTGATTCTGATAACCTTGTCCTCACTGGTCCTCTTGGCGGCTGGCGGTTCATTCGCCACATTTTCTTCAGTCACGATTATGGGGCTGCTGCTGATCGGACTCATCGGAATTGTGATGTTAGCCGTTCCGCCAGATTTGGATTTTCTGCCCTCCCGCGTCCGGTGGTTACCTGAACTGCTCTTGCTCATCGCGGCCTCAATGGTCGGGATGCAGGATTTTCAAATCTGGAACCTGTGGCGTATCGCGGGCGCGGAAGAGCGCGCCTGGGCGCCATTTCAATATGAAGACCCGAACCAGATTCAATACGCGGCGGACGCACCACGCCGGGCGTTTGACCGGTATTCCGAACTCAACCATACCTTACTTGGCAAAGGCCGGCTCTCCTCTCAGTTGGGATTGATCGACACGCTGTTCAGCCGGCAAATGCTTCAAGTGGTGCATACCGCTGATTTTCTCATGTATCCCCTTTTGATGCGTGACGCGATGAATTTCGCAGTCTCGCCCGCTGAACTTCTCGACCGTGTTTTCAATATCGATTTTCTCCGTGAATATCAAAAAGAGCCTCAACCGTCTTCTTTGCGCCAACGCCTCTGGATCGATGCCGAATGGGAGGAGCGTAGTCAAAGCGTGCTCCTGATGGATCGCTTCGGCCGGGTGTTTCGGCCTTCCGGCGATACGTTTGAATTGCTATGGAAACCGCCGATTTTTTTTGATGACGCGGTTGACCTCGAACTGTACAACGGAGCGTATATTGTGCTGAGGCGCGACCGGACTCTGGTTGCTTCTTCTCTGGAAACCTGGCTTGAAAAACTCCCTCAACCGTTCTTGTTTCCAGCGCCCGCCGTGGATCTGGAGTTTTTCCATAGCGTCAAGGGCGCCTTGCTGATTTCCGCGCGTGGAGAAGTCGCGTTGATTGGTGATGCTCCACCCGATTTCCCCTCGTGGGGAAATCTGAATTTCAAAACCAACCTTGTGGCGGACATTGAACTCGACCGCGATGAACGAGGGTATTACCTGCTTGATATCTATGGAGCCATTCATGGTAACCATGCCGGCGGTTCGGTGACGCTCCCCATTTCGGCTCCAGCCGTCGATCCTGAGCTGATTCCCTATTGGCCCAACCAGAACAAGGCGATTGATCTGGAGGTTGATCCCAAAGGACGCGGGTTGCTTGTTTACACGCGGGATGGTGAAACGTACAGCGTCGCCGCCGAACCATATCGGACGACCTGGCGGTCCTATGATTCGACGCCCGATCAGGGCGCCGCGCTGGTGGTGAATCCCTCCGCCGAATTATTCTCGTTGAATACCAATGGTCGCGTTATCGCTTTGCCCGCGGATGTTCAGTAAGCCCGTTCCCGGCGCGCTTTGGTTGGGATTCAAGCCTCCCGCTGCTATCCTCCTGCTTACTCAAAATGTCTGAATTGGACTGGAAAGGAAAATCCGCCGATGCCCGGCTCGAAAGAACCTCAGTATCAAAAAAAACCGATTGTCGTAAATGAAACCGCGGGGACGAAATTTTATTGTTTGTGCGGGTTGTCGGAAAACCAGCCCTATTGCGATGGATCGCACAAAGGAACCAATTGCTCTCCGGTTCGCGTCGAAATCAAAGAAGACCGGCGTGTTGCGTACTGCGGCTGCCGCATGTCGAAAGAACTGCCTTTCTGCGACGGAACGCACACCTACCTTTAACTGTCATCCGCTACATGGCGTTGAAAAACAATAAAGGGCCTCTCACGAGGCCCTCATTATTTTGTAGTGATGAGACGTTGAACTCCAAAAGGAGACCGGCGGCGCCGGCTACGAATTCTTGTCTGTTACTTTTGATTTTCTCAACTCGATCGGGGCTTCATCAATCGCGCCGCTTTCCAGCAAGGCGGGAATCTCATCCCGGATGAACTTCAGAAAGTCGTCGCGCAGATCGTCTCGCTGCAGGGCGAATTCCACAGTCGTTTTGAGGTAATCGAGCCGGTTGCCGATATCGTGCCGCTTCCCGTCGAAGACATAGGCGTACATCTTCTGATCCTTACACATCAGGCGCAACGCATCGGTCAGCTGAATTTCGCCGTTTTTACCGGGCGGTGTTTTCTCGATGTAATCGAAGATATCCGCCGTGAGAATGTATCGCCCTCCCACCGCCAGGTCGGACGGCGCGGTCTCCACGTCCGGTTTTTCTATCAGGTCGTCGACGATCACCGTGCGGTCTTCGATCTGATTGCCTTTGATGATGCCGTAATTCACCACCTTTTCGCGTGGAACCCGCTCGGCCCCGATGACGGGGCACCGCCATGTTCGGTAAAACTCCATCAACTGCCGTGTACAAGGCACTTTCGAACCGACGATGGTATCGCCCAGCAGTACGACGAACGGCTCGCCGGCCACATGCTGCTTGGCGTAATGGATGGCGTCGCCCAGCCCTTTCGCCTCTTTCTGCCGGATATAATGGATGTTCACCAGCGTCGACAATTCGGTGATGCTTTGATGAATGTCCCACTTGCCGGATGTTTCCAGCGATTGTTCCAGCTCAAATGACCGGTCGAAGTGATCTTCGATCGAGCGCTTGCCCTTTCCAGTGATGATCAGCACGTCGGTGATGCCTGACTCGACCACTTCCTCGATGACGAACTGAATGGTGGGCTTGTCGATCACCGGCAGCATCTCTTTCGGCTGAACCTTGGTCGCCGGCAAAAAACGGGTTCCGAGACCCGCTGCGGGGATGACCGCCTTGCGCACTTCGCCCTGGTGGATGGTGCTTCCTCCCGTTGAACTCATACCAGTAATTCCTTAAAAAAGTTTGCTATTTTGAAAATTTTCCCGGACGCCGGGATTCATGACTTCGCGTACGGAAATCGTCGCCTCGAACTTCAATGACCTTGCACATGGAAATAATACGAGAGGAAAGAGCCGGGTCAACGCGCATCCGCAAATCGTGTTCGGCCATCTGCGAGGTGATGATCAGCGTCCGGCAATCCTGGTAACGCCGGTTGATGAGCGCATAAAGCCGGTCGGCGACCCAGGTCGAGGTTTTTTGAACGCCGAAATCATCCAGAACCAGTATCTGCCGCTGCAGCTGTTCTTCAATAACCGGTTTGGAATCGCTGTCCATTTTGGGATCGTAAGTGGCGCGGATGGCGTCAAGCAGGTCGGCGATGTTGTAAAACACCCCTGAAAAACCCTTTTCCATCAACGCCTTCATAATGCCGATCGCGATGTGCGTCTTTCCCACTCCGGTCGGACCATAGATGTACAAACCGCGCGTGTTGGAAGCGGAATACCCATCCACGTATTGCCGGGCGACTTCAAGCAGCGCGCGCATCTTCGAGGTTTCGATCTGAAATGATTCCAGCGTCTCATGGGTGTATCGCTGTGGCACTCGCGCGTCGTTTATCGAGCCTTGCGCGATCTCATTGCGGACGCATTCACAGGGCCGGGCGCCCTTTTCATCAATGATGTGACCGTATCCATCGCACAGCGGGCACCGGCTGTCGGGATCGTCTTCCGGCAGTTTGTCAAAACTGGGCATATTCGCCAGAAACTTTTTTACGCTGTCGCCGAGTGGAGTGAATTTTTCCATGTCACGCTTCGCGATAGATAGCGCCGAGTCGCCGGGGCGTCTTACTGATCATCATTTTCCGCCCGGCTGCTCATGCTTGAATGAAGTTTTGACTTAATCCAGCTGAAACTCTTAATGCCTCGATGATGCGCTTCAGAAAAGATATCGTAGATCAATCCCCGGTCATAGAGGTTGGCGATTTCTTCCAGATCCTCCACGATTCGGGGCGTGAATTTCAAACCGAAAGTCATCTGGTACAGGTAGATGACCGCTTCGACGCGATCCAGACCGGCGGGATCTTCCGCGTAGCGCAACAGGCATCGTCCTCCCCGCCCCGTTCCGCTGATTCGCGCCTTGATTGCTTCCAGATCGTCTTCACATGAAATCGGCGTTTGAATTCTCGCCTGATAGACGCCGTCGCCGCTCGAATTGATCTCCATCCGGCCTGATTCGCTTAATACATTCAGCGCGTTTTCCGCCTGTTCAATACTCAGGCCCGTCGTTCGTGCCAGATCGTTCGAATTGACCTGAAACCAGCCGGGCGTCAGGTTCTCGCTGCAATCCTGTTCGATCACCGCGTGAAATACGAGCCAGCACTCCAGCCCGAGTTCCTGCGCGATCGTTCGTGGAATGCTGCTTTCGTCGATCCAGCGGGGAAATCGCTTCCAGAGCGGATCAAGCATGCTCGTCAGGATGAGTAGGCGGCGCCGATGCGGCGAACGGCGCGTCCGAGCGATGATGATCCTCGATCTCGTGATGGACCGTTTCGATCTGCTTGGCGATTTCTTCCAGCCGTTCCATGATCGGATCGGGCAGATGAATATGATCGAGGTCGACGCCGCGTTTTCCGGCGACGCGCTGACCGTCGCGGATCACGATCCGTCCCGGTACGCCCACTACCGTACAATTGGGGGGGACATCCTTCAACACCACCGCCTGCGCGCCGATTTTCACATTCTCTCCCAGCCTGATATTCCCCAGCACCTTGGCGCCGGCGCTGACCATGACGTTGCGGTCCAGCGTGGGGTGACGCTTGCCGGTTTCTTTGCCTGTTCCACCCAGCGTAACGCCTTGAAACAGTACGCAACCTTCGCCGACTTCCGCGGTTTCGCCGATCACCACGCCCATGCCGTGGTCAATAAAGACGCCGTGAGCGATCTTCGCGCCGGGGTGAATCTCAATACCGGTGAAAAAACGGTTAATCTGCGAGATCAGTCGCGGGAAAAAAGGAATTCCCAGCGTTTCACGCAAAAAATGGGCGACGCGGTGCATGATCAGCGCATGAAAGCCCGCGTAAGTGAAAATCACCTCAACCCCGCCCCAGAAGCCCCGGGCGGCGGGATCGTTTTCCATGCAGGCTCTGAAATCCGCGTGGATGGCGCGGATAGGGTGAAAAGACATCAATGAACTCCTTGGCGAATGGTTCCTGTTCCGAGTATGCTTCTGTCACGCGGCGGTATCATTGTCTCCGTTATTATAACGGTTCGTCCAACGCCGTCCAATCCAAATCCCCTTCGGGTGAAGGCGAATAGTGACTGAAAATCCTTCTCTGTTTTATCAGTATACCCTTGGCGAAATCCGTGCATGGGGAAAAGAACGCGATCTGCCGGCCTACCGTATCGGCCAGCTCTGGTCGTGGGTCTATCAGCGCGGCGCGGCGTCGTTTGACGACATGTCTAATCTGCCCAAGGACTTGCGCGCCGAATTGAACGCGCGATTTTCTCTTGAACTCCCCACGCTTGTCGTGCGCCAGCGCGATCCCAACGATGGCACCTCGAAAATCCTGCTTGAACTGAATGATGGCGAGCGCGTCGAATCGGTCATTATGCCTCGTTTCAGCGAGCGAGCTCAAACCGACCCCCGCACCGGCGCGGTTCGCGATCGCGATAAACGCACGGTGAAAGATTACACCGCCTGCCTTTCCACCCAGGCCGGTTGTCAATACGCCTGCCGGTTCTGCGCATCCGGTCAGGATGGCCTCCAGCGCAACCTGAGTGCGGGAGAAATCGTTTCCCAGGTCATGCGGTTCCGGCGTGAAGGAGAAGACGTTTCTCATATCGTCTTCATGGGTTCCGGCGAACCCCTGCACAATTACGAGGAGGTCCGCCGCGCGGTGGAGATTTTAACCTGTGAAGAGGGCCTGAATTTCTCCTCGCGTAAAATAACGCTGTCTACTGTCGGCGTTGTGCCGGAAATCTATCGGATGGCGAAAGATGACTGGAAGATTAAACTGGCGATTTCGTTGCATGCTCCAGCAGATGAAAAACGCGAGCAGCTCATCCCCATCGCTCGCAGTTATTCTCTATCTCAGTTAAAGGATGCTTTGCTCTATTACCAGCGCCTTCAGCCTCGCCGCGTCACGTTTGAATACCTGATGATCGCCGATTTCAACGACTCGCCTAAAGACGCGGAGAAACTGATCGCGTTAGCCGATGGCCTGATCTGTCACGTCAACCTGATTCCCTATAACGCGGTGCCGCGAGCGCCGTTTCAACCGACCCCCGCCCGAAAGATCGATGAGTTCCGTAATCGTTTGCGAAAGCGGAATCTTGACGCCACCGTGCGTTACAGCCGCGGCCGTAACATCGACGCCGCTTGTGGCCAGTTACGCCGCCGTATGAATCAACCCGCCGTGGCTTCGATCGAACACGAATAGCATCCCGCGTGAGTATCTATCGCAAACAAAAACGCCCTTCCATCCGGAAGGGCGTTGATGATACAAGGGGATGTTATTCGCCAATCAGGGCGTGGTCGCGGGTTGTGTCGTATCCGCCGCTGGTTCATCCGCCGTGTCGTTGGCCATCTTTTCCCGAATGTCGCGCCGTTCCTGTTTGTATTCTCGTTTGAATTGCAGAAACTCGTTGTAATCCGCTGTAAAGCGCGCTTTCCCGTCCGCCATCGTTACGTAATACAGATAATCCGTTTCCGGCGGCATGGCGGCGGCTCGCAACGCCTCTTCACCGGGGTTGCAGATCGCGGCGGGCGGAAGTCCCGCGTTTTTATACGTATTGTAGGGAGAGTTGATTTGCAGATCGGTGCTGGTCAGAGGGCGCGTCCAGTCGCCGATGGCGTAATGCACGGTGGCGTCCGCCTGTAACGGCATGTTTTTCTTTAACCGGTTGACGAACACCGACGCGACCAGTGGGCGGTCTTCGTCGTGTTTGACTTCCCGTTCGATGATTGAGGCCATGATGACGATTCGATGAACCGATTCCGATTCACGGGTGTCGTCCTGTTGCCACCACCAGGTCTTGCCTGCTTTGACGGCTTCATCCGTGATAGGGTTGAACTTTTCATTGAACCGTTTGAGAAACCGGTCGACGATTTTTACTGGAGGCGTATTTTTGATGTAGTAATACGTATCGGGAAACAAAACGCCTTCCAGGCCGGGATTCGTCTTGCCGTCCGGCGGCGAAACCACGGACGAGAACATGCTTACCTGATTGAATTCCTTAAACAGGTCTTCCTGAGAGCAGATTTCGAGGTCTTCACAGGCCTTTGCGATCTGCGGTTGAGTGTATCCTTCGGGAATCACCAGGGGCCGCCGGCGGTTCCAGCCGATGGCGAGCAGATTCAGTACCTCGTAAGGGGTCTGCGTTCCATCGAACTCATATTCGCCGGCTTTCAGCTTGTCGCCGATCCCGCGAAGGTCGGCGATGATGAGAAAGATTTCCGTGTTGTCGATGATGCCTTTATCGCGCAACTCGTCGGCGATCTGCCGCGCGGACCAGCCTTCCTGTACGTTAATAATAAAAGTCTCGTCTTCTTTGCCCCACGGCGTATTCCATTTTGAATATTCCGTATAGATATATCCGCCCGCCGCGGCCAGAACCACGAGAATTACAATCAGAATCAACCAGACCAGCTTTTTCTTCATGCCTGCCGTCTCCGCCCCCATTGAGTACGATTTGGATGGATGCGCCGGCGTGTTTTCACGCCGCTTGAGTCATGTTTAAATTCATCACGATAATCAGGATCGCATAGTAACGAATGATTTTCATTGTACCGTAACCGGATTGCGGGTAAAAGTGTAAAGACTCCATTCAACCGGCTCCCGGCCCTGTCTTTACGCATAGGCCGTTTATATGATGAATGGATTAAATTCGCTTTAAAAATGGGGCTGTCTGATTGATGACCGATTACTTGATCCGCCGCGTTCTCGGGGCGTTTCCCATTCTGTTTGGCGTCGTTCTGCTGACGTTCATACTTCTGCAGATGATTCCCGGCGACGCCGCGCTGGTGATGGCGGGCGAACACGCCACCCCCGAGCAGGTGGAACGAATGCGGGAGGAACTCGGCCTCAACCGTCCTCTGCCCGTGCAGTTCGCTCATTATCTCGGCCGGCTGGTTCAGTTCGATCTCGGCCGGTCTGTGTTGACCGATCGCCCGGTAGCGGTTGAGCTGCGGGAGCGCTTCCCCGCCACGCTTGAACTGTCTCTCGCCGCGATGCTCATCGCCGCGGTGATCGGCGTTTCGCTGGGGGCTCTGGCCGCTGCTTATAAGCACACCTGGGTCGACGCCTGTGCGATGGCGGTCGCGATGATCGGCGTTTCCATCCCGATATTCTGGCTTGGCGTTGAGTTGATATACTTGCTGTCTTATCAGGCTCATCTCTTTCCCATTGAAGGGCGTGGATACGCTCCCGCGTATTCGCTCACCGGTCTGTACACCATCGACGCAATTCTCTCCGTCGATTTTGCCGCGTTCTCGCGAGCGGCGTCTCATCTTTTTTTACCCGCGCTGACCTTGGGGCTTCTCGCTTCGGCGCTGATGGCCCGCATGACCCGCGCCACGCTGATCGAGATCCTCGAACAGGATTTCATCCGCACCGTCCGCGCCAAGGGAACCGGCGCCTGGCGCGTCTGGCGCCACGCCTTCGCGGCGGGTTTCGTACCCATTCTCACCGTATTCGGGCTGCAACTGGGCATGCTGCTGGGCGGCGCGGTGCTTACCGAGAGCGTATACTCCTGGCCGGGGCTGGGATCGTTTCTGGTGCAGGCCGTCTTTGCACGCGACATGCCGTCGATACAAACGCTGGTATTGCTCTCCGCCGCGATTTTCGTAGCCGCCAATCTGGTGGTCGATCTGCTTGCCGGGCTGTTCGATCCACGCCTGCGCCAGCGCTTTCAGACGAATCAGTAAGGACAAAAAATATGCAAAATGTAATCGATTTCATCAAAGCCAATCGCGGCCGTTATGAGAACGAGCTGATCGAATTCCTCAAAATCCCCAGCGTCAGCGCCCAGAGCGCCCGGAAATCCGATTGCTTACGCGCCGCGCGCTTTCTTGAATCCCAATTTCAATCGATGGGCTTCGACGTTTCCCTCCGCCCGACCGGCGGCAACCCCGTCGTCCTGGCCAGGTGGCATCACGCTCCCGGCAAACCCACCGTCCTGATCTACGGCCATTATGACGTTCAGCCGGAAGACCCCATCGATGAATGGAACTCGCCTCCTTTCGATCCACAAATCCGTGATGGCAACCTCTATGCTCGCGGCGCCACCGATGACAAGGGGCAAAGTTTCGCCCATGTCAAAGCGGTCGAGGCTTTGCTCGCCGAAACAGGCGCCCTGCCCCTCAACGTCACCTTTCTTATCGAGGGTGAGGAGGAGATCCACAGCGCCAATCTGCCGCATTTTATCCATGAAAACAAAGAGGAACTCGCCGCCGATTTCGGCGTGGTCAGCGACAGCAGCCAGTATGGCCCCGGAGTCCCCGCCATAACCTACGCTCTGCGTGGTATCGTGGGGGAGGAAATCCGCGTCGATGGCCCCGATCGCGATCTGCATTCCGGCGTCTTCGGTGGCGCCGTTCAGAATCCATGCAACGCCCTCGCTCGCATCATCGCGAGTTTTCATGACGGGGAGGGCCGCGTCGCCATCCCCGGTTTTTATGATGACGTGCTCGATCTCGAAGCGTGGGAACGCGAAGCCTTCGCCGCTCTGCCTTCCGATGAAGAAGACTTGAAGAAGTCGCTGGGCGTGCCCGAACTGGCTGGCGAGCCGGGTTACACCCCGCTTGAGCGCCGCTGGGCGCGTCCCACGCTGGATGTAAACGGCCTCTTTGGTGGATATCAGGGCGAAGGCTCCAAAACCATCATTCCCGCATGGGCGGGCGCCAAGATCACCATGCGTCTCGTGCCCAATCAGGATCCTGCAACAATCCATCGCCTGTTTGAGGAGCATCTCCGCCGCGTCACGCCGCCTTCGGTGAAGGTTACGCTGAAGAAGGGCGGTGGCGGAAACGGTCCAGTCCTCGTCCCGCGCGACGCGCGTTTTATGAAAGAGGCGGTCCGCGCGCTTGAACTGGGCTTTGGCGCCAAACCGGTCTTCGTCCGTGAGGGCGGTTCCATCCCCATCGTGCTCAATTTTTCACAGGAATTAGGCATTGATGTCCTGCTGATTGGCTTTGGCCTGCCGGATGACAACCTTCATTCACCCAACGAAAAGTTCAACCTCGCCGATTTCAACCGCGCGATTCAAACCTCCGCCTGGTTGCTTCACCTCTGCGGTGAATAGGGAGGATGAATGAGAGTGCCAGTATGGAAGGAAATTAAGGACATCAAGGAGCGAGATGTGGCGGAATTTACGCCGGAAAGGTTCTCAGTTACCCCAGCGGTAGATGTCGCCTTCGCTGTATAACCCGTTCGTCATGTGGTAGTCGGTAAAAACGTCCAAAGCGCTGTTGTAATCGGCTTTTCGATTCGGCCCGAAACTGCGCAGAGCCCAATGCGCCCCTTGCCGGTATTCCTTCACCCCAAAACTGCTCGATCCTCTCGCCTGCCCCGTTTTATCCATGATGTCCAGGTTGTAATACGCCATCTTAACGTAGTCGTACGTCGCCTCGACGCCGGACCCCGCCTCGGCGCGCCGGAATGGATCGTCGGGATACACGGCGATGTAGGCGACCGGCGTGGTGAGTTGCGGCACTCCCGTCCAGCCGAACTGCGGCCAGTTCAGAAACGGTGGGAACGCGTTGTGGTCGATGTTGTACATGCCCAGCGCTGTGCCGATGGCGCGTTGATCCGAATACACCCGCGCGACGCGCGCGCGGATCTGCGCGTTCAGAAAGTTGGGCACGGCGATGGCGGCCAGAATTCCGATGATCGCCACCACGATCAACAATTCAATCAGCGTAAAAGCCCGTTTCATCGAATCGACCTCCACGCGTTCTGGAATGTGCTGGTAATGGAATCAGCGGATTATTCTGATGAGATGAGAAGGCACGGTGAAAAAAAAGAAAGCGAATCAAATCACCCGCTGGTATTCATCCAGATCGTACAGCCACACCTTTTCGCCGCAGAAGCGCTCTCCTTCCGGGCAGATGGGCCGCGTCTTCGCCATCGACCGCAGCGAGCACGGCGGCAGCAGAAAGCGCCCGATCGAAGGATTGATCTCTCGGATCTGCTGCGCTTCGTCCACCGACGCACGCCAGATTTCCTCCTGCGCGTTATAACAGAGCCGCATGGCGAGTTTGTGATGCAGGTTCAGCAGGTCGCTCGACTCGGTGAAGCGGATCGAAACCGCGTTCGGCAGCAGATACTGCACGGCTTCCTCCTCCACTCCCAGCCGCCGCAACGCCGCCATCGCTTCCCACGATCGCGCCATGACCTCGTCGTATTCGCGCCGGACGCCCTCATCCAGCTTGACCAGTTCCGGTGTGATGTAATCCGGCTCGTCGGTCAGGTGCCCCGCCAGGATGGGGCGCGACGCGGGCGTCATTCGATGCCGCTGGTCCTGTGAGTCGGCGGTGTGGCTGATCTTTTTCCTGAACGTATACGCCGGGTGAAACAGGCATCGCGACAGTTTCGACAGCGTTGTGAGATTTAGCGATTCGCCCAGCAACCGGTTGCGGCCGGGATCGAGCGCCGCCCGGATGGCGTCGTCGTCGCTCATCGTGCTGGCGGGCAGCCCCAGCACTTCGCGCACGGAGTCAGCTAGCGAGCGCTCGTTGTTTTGTTTCCAGTCAATCAGTTTCGAAACGCATCCATCCAGTGAGGCGTCGAATTCCTCCAGAAACGCGTGAGTATGAGCGCCGCCCTGGCGGTTCGCTTCGAACAGTTCAAATTCAGGCGTCGCGGTTTCTTCCAGCGGCGCTTCGACGATCTCGGCGAATTTGGGTTCGTGCTCCAGCAGTTGCCTCACCATTTCGCTCACCACCAGCCGTTGCTCGCGCGGGACGTCGTACAGCCCGCACAGCCGGTTGTAGCGAAGCAGGGTGACCCCGCTGATGGTGTGATACAGGTACGCGAAGGTCGCCACCGGCAGCGCGTAGCGCGCGATTTCCTGCGCCTTGCGTTTGATATCGAGCCGGTATTTCTTTTCCTCCACCGGCCGTTTGGGAAACCGTTTCTGATATTCCGCCCGCGCCAGCGGTTTCAGCTGCTCGGAAAGGTATTCGTAGCGTTCCATCTGGTATTCGATCGTCCGCTGATAGATCGCCAGCGCCTCGCCTTGCAGCGGCGGCGTGTAGGCGTTGCCCGGTTTGACGGTGACGTAGCGCTGACTCACTTGTTCCGAGTTGTAGAACGGGTGGCTGTGCAGAAACGACCAGATGAAATGCCGCGAAACGTTGTCGATCGCGAACTGGTAGTGCGCGTGTTGCAGGGTGGTATGATGACCGGCTTTATACAGGCTGGGCGCCAGAAAATCCCACTTCTCGTCGATGGCGTCGTCTTCGATCAACCCCTTCGACGAGTAACAGGTCCGCGCCGTGGCGAGAAAATTTTTATATGCGGTTGGAAATCGCTTGACCAGCCGGACCATCGGCTGGGGCGACGCGATCGACTGGCTCATGCCCTCAACTCCCATTGGAATAACTCACTATACCAATGTGCTTATTTGGCTCAAAGTCAGGCGATTCTGTAAAAAGACTGCTATATAGGATGACTAGACGCCTGAAATCACGGCGAAAAAAGATAGCCTCTCAGGTCGTTGAGCTCCGGCTGCTGATCCGCCAGCGGCGGCGCCGTGGGCTCCTGCGATTGCAACGCCTCCCTCGGCTCCGTGACCGGTTCCCGCCGCGCTGCCGAACCGCACCCCGCGCACAACAGCATTCCCGCCGCGAATATCCCCGCCAGCGCGAATTTCGTTGCTGGATTGATTGAAACCCGAAAACTTGTCATAGTCTTACCGATGCCGTTCATTCGCGAATCGTGCTTACCCGTCTCGAAGGATAAGTCATTATGAAACCGATCTCAATCGCCGCTTTATCCGCGATTCTGCTGCTGTCCGGGGCGCTGACCGCTGCCGCAGGGTTCCTCCATACCCGCTATGGCGTGGTCGAAGGACGCGTCATTATCCGTGAATTCGACGAAACTGTATTCACCGTGGTGTCAAAAGACAAACGTCTCTTCCAATACTACGCGCGAGACGTCCAGAGCGTGACGGCCGCCAACAAGGTTCTCTCCGCGACTGACGTCACCCTGCGGGAGGAGCCCTCCAACGACGCCGCGCCGGTGGTTGATCTCCTCGCCGGCTTCGAGCTCGAGTTTACCAAAGAAAAACCTCGCGACAATTGGGTTCAGGTCCGTGCCTGGGGTGACAACGTGGGCTGGATGCCTTATGCGGAACTTACCGATTCCGTCGACTTCCCCGACGAACCCGAAGCCGCGTCGGTTCCTGCGGCGGCCTCGCCCGAGCAGCAGGCCGCGACTCAATAACAGCAATTCAAATCAACGGACGCAATTCACTCTTTAAGGGAGGCATATCCATGAAATTCCGCAAGTTTGGCCGCATGGGTTGGGAAATCGCCGAAATCGGCTTTGGAGCGTGGGCTCTGAGCGGAGAATGGGGCGATCAGAACGACGCCGAATCGCTCGCCGCGCTGAGAAAATACCTCGAATTGGGCGGCAACTTTATCGACACCGCGCAGGCCTACGGCGACGGGCGCAGCGAACGCATCGTGGCCCAGGCGCTGAAAGACTACAAGGAACGCGTGTACATCGCCACCAAACTTCCGCCCAAAAACAAAATCTGGAACCCGCCCTCCTGGATGCCGTACGAAAAGGCGTTCCCTGCCGATTACATCGTCCAGGGCGTTGAATTCAGTCTGAAGAATCTGGGCGTGGAATGTCTTGATATCTACCAGTTGCATACCTGGTGTGAAAACTGGAACTGCGTTGACGAAATCTTCAACGCGGCTGAAAAACTCAAAAAAGACGGCAAAATTCACGCCTTTGGAATCTCCACCACCGAGAGTTTCCCCGAACAGGTCATCCCCGCCCTGCAAACCGGCGTGGTTGATTCATTGCAGGTCATTTACAACCTGTTCGAACAGCATCCCGCTTATACCATCTTTCCTGTCTGCAAACAGCAGGATGTCTTTGTGATCGCGCGCGTTCCTTTCGATGAAGCCGTCCTCACCGGGAAGTTCAAAGGAGACGAGACCTTCGACTCTTCCGATTTCCGCAGCATCTATTTCAGAGGAAACAACCTTAAAGCGGCCGTACAGCGCGTTGAAAAAATCAAACAGTGGGCTCAGAGCAATGTACCCGGTATGTCGATGCCCGAACTAGCCCTGCGATATTGCCTCAGCAGCGATGAGGTATCGACGGTAATTCCAGGCATCCGCACCGAGCGTCACGCGGTTCTCAACACCGCGCCATCCGATGGCGTCAAATTGTCCAATGAACAATTGAAAGATCTGGTTCGCTTCGCATGGCGTAGAAATCCATGGGTGGATGACCTGCCCCTGCTCGAAGAACTGGAACAGCGGGGGATTCAGTAACAACCGCTGCCAATAAGAGAATGATCGTTTGGGAGAGAAGATTGAGTTAATACAACTCCGCCTTCTCTCCCGATTGGTTTTGGGGAGAGAAGCCGGAAAGACTGAAATTTCTATGCGCTCGCGGCCTGGTTAGACCAGAGCCGGAGGAAGCGTCACGTCGATTCCGCGTTTGTTCACCACCGCGTCGCCGATCTGAATCGTCAAAACGACGTTACCCGGCTTGCCGTGGTATTCCTCGACCAATCGGGCTTCTGATATAACCCGAATCGCTTCAACCGCGCCCCGGCGGCCGTTCAACGAGTCGATGCAAACCTCGTCTCCAACGTGTAACGCGACTTCACTGGCTACGTCGATCATGGTGCGTAAGCGCCTCCTTGAAGGGTATTCTATGGATGAATTCCACCCGAGGGCGGAAACTGGACGCTGAAGGTCGTCAATGACGGCTCGCCGAACAAATAAAACGAGCCTCAACCGAATGGAAGACGAGGATGGGATAAATGAATGCCGGACATGATTCTCAAATCGCCTGAAAATGCCTTACTGGTTGCGGTTGATTTTACGAATCCAACTGAAAGTTCATTTGGCGAAGATCGAACTGGTATAACATTCTTCACCAGAGACGTTTCGAACGGAACTTTCCACCTTACTTAAAATCATACTGATTCCTTTCCCAGCGTCAAGCGAATTCTTCCATCTATGGATAATCAGGATCGATCCATCGCCGCCACTAGGTTTTCAATTGCGCCGCGATACAGTATTTCCGACCATGAAACGAAGACGAAAATCCTTACTGACTCCGGAACGCCGGCGAGTTCTTCTGGCGATCGCCGCGCCCGTTCTGGTTGCGATCGCCGTTGCGTTGCTGATGCGCGTTCATAACGCGTCTCATATGCGACAGCTGGTCGAATCCGGAGTCCTGGCGGTTTATGACGGCGGTCAGGTCACCGATGAGGATGTTCGCGGTTACATCGCCCATCCGCCGACGGAAGACAGCCCGATCCTCCGCGCGCTTGAACTCACTCCGGAAGATATGGACGGCCTCGATTCCGAAGCGCCCGAATGGCTTGAGCAGGAATTCGCCCAGGCGCTGCTCAAACGCATTATCCAGCACATCGTGATCGTCAACGTGCTGCTGGATGAGAACGTAGCCGTCCCGCCGGATGTGGAAGAAGATACGAACACCTATCGTGAGGGGTTGATGCTGGAACGGCTTGAGTCGGAGCTGGACCAGATCGCGCCTGAAATCACTCAACAGGAAATGCTGTCGTATTACGCGAAAAACCCCGGCGAGTTTTTTCAGGAAGGCAAGCGCCTGGCTCGTCACGTCATGGTGTATGACGAATCTCATCCATCCTACGACGATAGCCCGGAGGCGGTGACGGCGGCGGTCATCTCACGCGAATTGAACGAAGGCGCTGATTTTCACGATCTTGTCCAGTATTCCCAGTCGGAAACCGCCGCCAGCGATGGTTACCTTGGCTGGGTCGGCAAGGGCGTCACATCCGTTCCATTTGAAAAAGCGCTTTGGGCGCTTGATATCCGCGAAATTACCGGCCCCGTACAGGTTGGCGATACGCTTCATTTCATTCAACTGATTGACAAGATCGATGAAGGTCTTCTCCCCTTCGATCAATGTCAGGATCAGATTCGCGCCATGCTTCTCGAACAAAAAAGCATGCGTCATCGTTATAACCTGCTCGGGCTCAGCTACCCCGGCGACGAGGGGCACGAAGAGCGCTACCATGCCGCGCTGCTCAAGGCGGCGTACGCCAAAGGGTATGACAAAGACGAGGAAATCGCCGCGAAAACAGAGGCATACCACAGGTTTCGCGTCGCCGATTCCGTATTCAAGAAAAGAGTCGAAGCCTACAAACGGCGCAAAGGTATTTCCAGCGACGAAGAACCCCCCTGGCTCTCCGAAAGCGTGACAGCGCAAAATCTGCTGAACCGTTTTGATTTCAAACTTCTGGTTAAATTGAACACGCCTGAATCCAATCGCCCTGACGATCATCCTTCGGATATGTAACGTTCCGCGGATGTGAACAGATTGACCGGACCGCGCCCTTCTCCCAAACCTGGATTGGTACGAATCGCGTCCGTGATAAATCGTTTCGAGCCCAGCGCCGCCGAGCGGGCGTCTTCGCCTCGCGCCAGCCTCGCCGCGATCGCCGCGCTGAACACGCATCCGGAACCGTGCGTATTTCTCGTATCGATCAATTCCGTCGCGATGATTTCTGTTCCATCTCCACAAGCCAGCAGGTCGTATCCGATGGATGGATGCCCGCCGCCTTTGATCACCACGTTTTGCGCCCCCATCTCCATCATCTGTTTCGCCGCCTGAGTCATACCCGCTTCATCGTGAATCGACAGTCCGGTCAGTTCCTGTGCTTCATACAAATTCGGCGTAATGAAAAACGCTTTGGGAATCAGGCGCTGTTTTAATGCCTCAGTCACTTCCGGTGCGATCAGACTGTGCCCGTGTTTACTGACCATGACGGGATCGACGACCAGCGGAAACTCAAACGTTTCCACCGCCTTTGCGACGCATTCCACAATCGCGACGCTTCCCAGCGCGCCCGTCTTGGCGGCTTGAGGTGGAATATCGGAGACTACCGCCGCGATCTGCCGGGTGATGAAATCAGGGTCGAGTGTTTCCACGGCGCTGACTTCGCGTGTGTTCTGAACGGTGAGCAGCGTTACCACGCTCATCCCGTACACGCCATGTTGATGAAACGTTTTCAAGTCAGCCTGAAGCCCCGCGCCGCCGGATGGGTCGGAACCCGCGATGGTTAATGCGATTTTCGTTGATCGGGAGGGTTGTTGAGTTTGTTTTGCGCTCATTGTGGTGGTATCCATAAAGCGATCTGAATTTCGAGATAATACCTCGGAGCCGTTTCAGTAGTTGTTGCGCTCACGCGGAATTTGGCGCCCCGGGTTTTTCTCCGTCGTTGTTATACTAAAGACAGTGGATATTTCTCAAAGTGCGTCTGGAGATTTTTCATGCCGTGTGGGTATGGAAAAGCATGACTGCGCGATTTACACTATGTTGTTTGTTAGAATTAGGTGAATCTGGTAATCAGTGATTCTGAATTGCATGGATGCGCCGCTGAACCGTCTGGAGTTAAGCATGACTTCCCAATTAGATTTGATCGGACAGTCGTTACAATCCGCGCCGGATCAATATTTGGAGTTTCAGGCCAAGCGAGAGTTGATCGAGGCGATCCTCCGTCTGCGCGAAGAAAAAGATGTAATGATTCTCGGTCATAACTACATGCACCCGCTGGTGTACCAGTTATCGGGGCCGCGTGAACGCGGCGATTCGCTTGCTCTCAGCCGTCGTGCGTCTGAAACCACTCATTCCACCATTCTTTTCGACGGCGTCCGTTTCATGGCCGAAACCGCCAAGATACTGAGCCCTGAAAAAAAAGTGTTGATCGCCGATCTCGAAGCCGGTTGCAGCCTCGCCGATCCCTTTTCAGCCGGTGATGTGCTCGAATATAAAGAAAAATACCCCGGCGCTCCGGTTGTGACTTACGTCAACAGTTACGCCGACATCAAGGCCGAATCAGATTATTGCTGCACGTCCGCGAACGCCATGAAGGTCGTCTATCACGCCGCCCGTGAATACAACACCAGTCAGGTGATCTTTTTCCCTGACTCGCTCATGGGTTCCAACATCCAGAAAGAAATCGAACCGTGGGGTATCGAAGTGATTTACCCCGGCAAATACGACGGCGGCTTCGGACGTTGCGAGGTCCACGAGCAGTTTAAACCTGAGCACATCCAACAGATTCGTGAACAGTACAACATACCGAAAGGCAGTGAAGAAGCCGCCGTGCTTGTCCATTGGGAATGTCCGCCCGATGTCGTCGCTGAAGCCGACTATTGCGGAAGCACCTCACAAATGGCGCAGTACATTGTCGAGCACCCAGCGCTGAAGCGCGTCTATCTCGCCACCGAGTGTGAAATGGCGGCCAATCTGGCGTCTGAATTCCCCAGCGTGGAATTCGTGCGTAGTTGCAGCATTTACTGTCAGCACATGCGTAAGATCACGCTGGAAAAAATTCTGTACAGCCTCGAACACGAGGTATATGAAGTTGATGTCGATCCCCAGGTCGCCCAGCGCGCAAAGAAAGCGATTGACCGCATGCTGGCCATTCCACCCGGCCCCATGCCCAAACCCTGACAGATTATTGATTACAAACGCGAAAGGGCGAGATTTTTCTCGCCCTTCTTCATGCCCATCCTGATTCAGACGAACTGGCGCCGGCGGTCAGGGGTTCAGCATTGCGTTGTTCAGATATCCCTGCCTGATCGTCCCGCTCGCTTCTTCCGGCGGAATCTCAACCGGCGGTCCCGAAAGATCCGTCGCGACGTACACGCCATTCCGGTGATACTGCAACGCCCGCGGATTCTCAAAGCGGTAAATTCGGATTTCCTTCATGTCATCCAGCGTTTTCACCAGTTCGCCCGCCTGATGCACGGTGGTTCCGGTATCGACCGTAGGGGTAAACAGATCGAAATCAAACGCTGCGATTCCGAGGTTCGGAGCAACAAAATCGTCCGGCGGCGGGCTGGACGCTACGCCTTCAATCAGCTTGACGGCTTCGATGCTTTTTGCGACCCGGATTGCGGAACGCAATACCGTTTTTATCGTCAGAGTGGTTGTGAAGGTGGAGGTTCTGTTCATATTGGTCGAGTTATATGGATTGATCTTTACATTCTGTTGAGCCTGCGTGAATGGCGAAAAGGGATTTTTAAACGTGGATGGAACTTGTTTGAGCGTAGCTGCTTGCCCGTCAGGCGATTGGGCAGAGCCCAAACCGGATGTAAGTGCGGCCGAAGGAGGGGGTTGGCTTTGAGTCTGGATTTTTACGACGTGCTCGGGATAGGTCCGTTGAACGAGATCATCCTTCTCGACCAGAGATAGATATCGGGTAAATCCCAGCCGGTTCATCCCTTGCGCAATCGGAGAGCCTCTCACTGAAATCGGTGTCAGGGCGTCGTCGATCTCCACGGCGAAAAAGCCTTCGCCCACGATGGCGAAATCAGTCTCTTTCCCCGTTTGTATGATCTCATCTTTGGTTGGATCGGTCTCGCTCGGCGGGCTGTTGACGATGAGGCCGGGCGGCGCGTCCTGAGGAATCTCGTTTCGCAGCCGATAGCCTTGCAGCAGAACCGGTTGATCGCTTCGGGATGGAATCTCAAGCGGCGTCAAGTCCGTACGCGCGCCATACCAGAAATGTTCGCCGCCCCAGATGTAATGCCGCTCGCTGGGAAATTGATATAACTGGATGATTCGACTTGGTATTAAATCGCCACGGTCGTTCAGGGCGAACACCTGTCTCCGCGCGTCGATTCGAATTGAAACGGCGTCCGTCGCCAGTCTGATCTCGGGCTCCAGAGGAAGCCCGTAGGGACTTGCCAGCCGGTTTTGATCGTCGATGACGAAATGCGATTCCCGGCTGAACACCCAAGCACCGCTTTCATGCTTGAAAGCGAAAAATCCCGGACCGTTAATGGCGATGTCAAATGAATCGCCGGTCTCCTCCAGATAACACGGCGCGTAGTCGGGAAACAGTCGGCGTGCTTCGGGGAAATTTGACGCCCGGTATATCGCGCGCGCGGTCAGCGCAAGCGTTGCTCCACATAATAACCCGGCGATGATAACGGTCAGCGAATTGAATCGAGGCGTTTTTTTCATGGTTCCAGCGCCTCCACCACGTTAAGAAATCCCGCCTTGATCGTACCGCTCGCACTTGCGTTCAACGGACGAGGCGTACCCGACTCGTCTGTGGCGATATATACCCCATTCAGCCGGTATCGTAACTTGCTCGGCGAGTCGAAATCGTACAGTTGAATCGACGGAATCTCTTCGAGGCTTTCGGCGTATTCCGCCCGGGGAATCCGCAAAGGTATCTTTCCATCGTCAATGAGCAATGGAAATTCCTCCGAGATTTTCACGCCCGGCGCCGCTTGAGGATTCAACTGGAAGAACCCGTCCTGTCCCGGCCATTGAAATGCGAATGGCGGCGTTCGATGATGCAGCCCCTGTTCGATGGTGATGTATACCACGTCGAGTTCTTCTTCGCTGACCGGTTTGGCGAAAGCCAGTGGATCGGCTCGCACCGCCGCCGCGCCGCCTTGATCTGAATCAATCAACCGGCGAATCACCGGCAATCCCAGATTGAACAATACCGGCTCCTGCGCTGACTCGAGTTGTTCTTCCCGGTAAGTCAAATGGTTATACGGCTGTGTGGGGGGAAACTCGCGAACTGGAATGCGGTTCTTCCAAAGCGCGATTCGGAGATACCGCGTAAAACCCACCTCCCCGCTCGGCAGCAGCACCGCCATAAATCCTCGCCCGTTAATCCCGAAATCGGTTTCGCGCTCGCTTGTCACCGGCGCATCGTTCGGGTATTCGAGTGGCCCGTTCAGTGCATTGGGATCGATGTGAAACGATTTGGCTCCCGCCCAATCCGATTTCGAGTTCAGCCGATACCCCTGCAACAGAATACCCGAGCCGGTGGGGCCGAAGGGACGGGTCAACATGGGCGGGCCGCTGAGTTCGGTTGGTTTGTAAATCCCGTCTCCCACCGGCTCCAGCGCGTGCGAATCGCGAAACAAGGCGATCTGGATGGTCTGAATTTGCGTGTTGGTTCCGGGCTGCTGTTGCTGTTGTATCAAACGCCCATCGGCCCATATCGTACCGCCGAGGGGAAACGTGTTGTTCAGAGGTGTTAACGTCCAGCCCTGGATGCTCTGAATCGTATTCCCCGCTCGCAAGAATTCACTGACCCGGCTGTACGCTTTCTCATTTGGATCACTGGAATTGGTCAATTCGAAATAACCCGGTCCGAATATGGCGATATCGGCGGGATTGTTCGTTTTAATCAGTTCATACGGCGTATCGTCGGGATGATGCGCTTCGAAACGCACTTGCTGACGCAACATGCGTGGAATCGTGATCGCGATCAGCGCGGTAATGACGAATCCCGCCGCCGCGCTTTCAATAAATCGCCACATGAGTTTCCGTGAACTTTTCATATCGTGTTCCCAATCAATCTGGACAATTGGTGCATAATCGTATTTTTACACATGTTTAGAGAAAAGGAAACTCAAATCGAGGGGATAAAAAACAAACCGCCTTCACAACAGAAAGGCGGTCATCATGAATTTCAAAAGAGTGGTTTTGCTGTTTTATTGGATTGACGACTTACAGTTTCAGATCAACCTCGTACTTTTCATTCTTTTTCAACAAGTCATCCCAAGTAACTTCCTCGCCCGAATACGCCGCCGTGCGGCCCAGCACGCCGGTTAACGTTGAGTTGACCGCGTATTCACCCACATTGACGAACTCACCCGTTCGCACGCCTTTTATAAAATCGAGTACGTTATTATCAACGCCGCTGTCCCACGTATTATCCCGATCGACGCCGGGCCACGGGTGATCCCCGGTGATGCGTACCGGTCCGTTACCCCAGTTCGAGCCGCAATAATGCGCGTCGGCGGTTCCTTCCGATCCGTACATCCGCGCACACAGATCGTCGTATCCCTTGGTGAACTGCGCCGAGCTGAAATCGACGTGTACGCCGTTCGGGTAGGTGTACGCCACCACGAAATGATCCCAGCAATCACCCACGTCGACGCGCGCCTTGCGCCCGCCGCGTCCCACAGCCTTGATGGGATGAACGTCCTTTTGATACCAATTCGCCACGTCAAGCACGTGAACGTTTTGCTCGACGATGATGTCGCCCGACAGGTGAATATCGAACACCCAGTTGCGCAGCCGTGCTTCATCTTTAGACATGCCCTGCGTGTTGCGCGCTCCCAGCCGTCCGGCGTGGTAATAAACATGCCCCAGAACCAGCTCGCCCAGCGCGTTTTCGTCATGCACGCGCCTCATCAGTTCTTTGAAGTTGGGGCTGTTACGCGTCTGAAAATCGACCATGAAGTTGACCTTGCCTTTGGCCTTTTTCGAACTTTCCAGAATACTCAGACACCCTGGAACGTCGACCGCCACCGGCTTGGCCGTCCATAGATGCTTGCCCGCCTCCACGGCGGCTTTGACTTGCGGCGGATGAAAATAGGGCGGGCTGGTCACGACCACCGCGTCCAGATTCTGGTCGACGAGCCCTTCATAAGCCTGCATCCCGGTATAAGCGCGCGCGTCCTCGACGGGAAACCGGTCTTTCATTTCCTGGATCCGATCCTGAAATGGGTCCTGCAGGGCGACGATTTGCACGTCGTCTTCCGCGTTCTGAATCAGCTTCTTTGCGATGAACTGCCCGCGCCCGCCGCAACCGATGATCCCAAACTCGATTTTTGAATTCGCCTGCGCGCTGAACGCCGTCTTGGGAGTCACCAGCGTCAAACCGGCCGCGCTCACCGCGGATGACGCCAGAAAACGCCGGCGGGATGGATGGCTTGTCTTGCTTTCGTTCATGTTCGTCTCCCCTGAATTCGTCAAGATGATCGACAAGCTATCACATCGGATGAAAAAGTTCAAAGCAGGCTTCAAATTCCCAATGGACTTTGTGACAATAGACCTATGATGAAAACAATAAAAATGAATCCTTTCGTCCTGATCGCCGCAATGGGTGCACTGGTTCTGATGACTGTTGCGTCCGCTTTCGCAGGCGAGTTCCCCGCTGAAACATGGCCGGTCCATACGCCCGAGCAAGCCGGGCTTGACTCGTCCGCGTTACACAAGATTGCTGAGTATCTCGGAGGACGTGGTTTTATCGCCCGGGATGGATTTCAGGTCTTCACCTGGGGAGACGCTGATCGACCCGGCGACGTAGCCTCCGCCGCAAAGCCGTTTTACTCCTTTTTTCTCCTGAAAGCGCTTCAGGACGGTTTGATCCCCAGCCTCGATCAACCTGTCGTTGAATGGGAGCCGCGCCTCGCCGAAATCCCTCACGGTGAAGAAATCACGTGGCGTCACCTCGCCAACCAGATTTCCTGCTATGGCGTCGAAGAAGCCCCCGGTACCGCCTTTGATTACAACGATTGGCAGATGGCTCTCTTCTGGGATTGCCTCTTCCGCAAAGTGTATGGCGCGACGCTCCAGAATGTGGATGAAAAAATCTTCCATCCGGGGCTGACCGACGTGATCGGTTGTCAGGATTCACCCTCCATGCTGGCCTTCGGCCCCGATGACCGGGCCGGACGATTGTCGATCTCTCCGCGTGATTTCGCCCGCTTTGGACTGCTGTTCATGCACGAGGGAGCTTGGCGCGGGAAATCGTTATTGAAGCCGGAACTCGCTCGCATGGCGGTCACACAACCGCTGCCGCTTTCCATTCCACGCGCTTCGGGTGGAGCGGCGTCCATGATCGAAGGCCAGCGCTCAAT
Organism: bacterium; assembly: GCA_016125385.1. Classification (GTDB taxonomy): domain Bacteria; phylum Hinthialibacterota; class Hinthialibacteria; order Hinthialibacterales; family Hinthialibacteraceae; genus WGLV01. The sequence continues at coordinate 65,778 of WGLV01000010.1, read as the reverse complement.
CGGTTCGCGCTCCATCCCCGACAATCAGTGCGATCACGAGGGGTGTTACAGCTGGCTCTGGTGGCTTAACGGCGTGGGCCGTGACGGCAAACTACGCTGGCCGGATGCGCCAGTCGATGTCTTCACCGCGTTGGGCCATGAGAACGGGATGCGTGGCATGGCGGTTCTTCCCAGTTTGGGCATCGTCATGTCTTGGAACGATACCCGACTAGGCGAAATGCCGTCTCATCCTCATCCCTTGAACGAACCCTTGCGCCTGCTGGTGCAGGCGACGGGGCTCAGCCCCAGAGAGGCGAACGTCATGACTTCGAAACCCTCATCCGTAAACGTTGCGATGGCGCAAATCGTCTGTCTGGACGGTGACCGTGAAGGTAACTTCGCTCGCATCGAACACGCGATCCACGAAGCGAGCCAGGCTGGCGCTCAAATCGTCTGCTTCCCTGAAACCGCTCTGCTGGGTTGGGTGAATCCAGACGCGCATGACCGGGCCGATCCCATTCCCGGTCCATCCAGCGATCGGCTTTGTGACCTCGCGAAACGTTATTCCGTATATTTGTGCGTGGGATTGGCTGAAAAAGACGGGGACGCCCTGTATGACTCCGCCATTCTCATTGATGATAGGGGGCGCATCCTTTCGAAGCATCGCAAGATGAATATCTTGAACGAGTTGATGAAACCGTCCTATGTCCCGGGGCGTGAGATCGTTGCGGTCGATACGCCATTAGGCCGAATTGGTATGCTCATCTGCGCTGACACGTTCGTCGACGGCAATCTCGCCCGCATGGCGGCGCAAAAACCCGATCTGGTTCTCGTTCCTTATGGTTGGGCTGCGCCCGAAGAAAAGTGGCCCGGCCATGGTAAGGAACTGGAGAAAACCGTCGTCAACGCCGCGAAGCGCATCGGCGCCCCCGTGGTTGGGACCGATGTTGTCGGGGCGATTTCGCATGGCCCCTGGACTGGCTGGGTCTATGGCGGACAAAGCATCGCCGCCAGCCGGGACGGAAAAGTCCTTGGCGTCGCCGCTGATCGCGACCGCGACGTTAAAATCATCACAATATATTTCTGAAACGGTTCCCAAAAGATCCGATTGGAGGAACAAATCACATGAATCCCATTACACGGCGTTCGTTTATCGCTGCCAGTCTGGCGGCTGGAAGCGGCCTTGCCTTCGCGGCGCAGCCCGGCGCGTTGCCCAATCCCGTCTTTATCATGGATACCTGGTTCTGGTTCGCCGAACCCAAACCGGCCTGGCCCGATCGCCTGACCTTCATCAAAAGCCTGGGAGTCAACGCGATCTGTCACTCCATTGGATTCGATGAAAGCCGCTGGAACGAATTCAAGGAAATCGTCGATCTGGTTCCCGCGATGGGGATGGAGATCACGACGGTCTATGTGGGGATCAATATTGATGACGATGAGCTGAATCCCTACCTCGCTCAGGTGGTCGAACGCGTGAAGGGCCGCAAGACCATGCTTCATGTTCCTCTCACCAGTAAAAAATTCAAAAACTCCGACCCGGCGGGCGACGAACGAGCGTTGCTCCAGCTTAAAAAAGCGGCGGAGATCGCTTTTCCCACAGGCGTCAACATTTCGCTCTACCCTCATTTCGGTAATTGGGCTGAAACCGCCGGCGACATGGCCCGGCTGGCTGAAAAATTCGAAGACCCGCGCCTCGGCGTCACCCTAAATCTCTATCACTGGCTCAAGGTTCAGGGCCCGGACGATATGGAAGGCGTGATGAAAACCGCCCTGCCCTGGCTCAACTGCGTCACCATCAACGGCTCTCAACCCAACGCGAAAGACATCGACGTACGCGCTGGAATCCTCCCGCTTGGTCAGGGCAACTACGATACCTATTCATTCGTCTACGCGCTCGCGCATCTGGGTTACAAAGGCCCGATCGGGTTTCAGGGGTATGGCATTGGCGGCGACGTCATGCCCAAGCTGGCGGAATCCGTCGCAGTATGGAACGAATGGTCCAAAACCATCGCCGCTTCGTTATAAATGGGAAATAGCGGGCGGGATTGGTTTTGTTGTTGTTTGATGAATGGCGCTTTTTAATTCAGTGTAAAAACCGGGGCGGTCCATTTCTGGATCGCCCCGGCTCTTGATTCGTAAAACCTGAATATTTGCCTCGGCCGCTTGCCGCACCCCGGGCGATGCCCGGTCAATTGACGCTTAAATCCTTCACGGGGACGTATGCCATTGATGTCTGGATCGGATGTGCGCAGTAACAGCCCGCGCTGCTCTCCGGCGCCAGCATCAGCCCGCCGGCGGGAATCACGCCCAGCCAGCAACCCGGCCGTACTCCGATGAAATGAGTACGGATGTTCTTGTCCAGGTCCCACATGCCGTGATACGAATCTCGGTAGAACAGCGCGTGAGCCGAGGCGGTGATGGTTCCGCATTTGTTCCGTTCCGGCATCATCATGTCGAGCATCTCGCCGCTGCGCAGATGAAAGATGCGCGGTTCGGCGTATACCAGATCGCCCACGATCACCGGGCGCTGCATGGCTCCGCCGTGGTGATCGCGATACCACGGATACTCATTATCCCAGAGAAAATCGCCTGTCTTTGCGTCAAAAGCGTAAATCTGATAACGCTGGGTGGTGCTGATAATAACCAGAGTGTCTTTTGAGTAGGCCATGTAAAAAACCCAGCTGCCTTCTGTGAAATCATGACTGCGTTCCCACAGCGGCTTGCCAGTGGACAGGTCGGTGGTGAAGACGAACCGGTCCGTCAGGTCGCTGCTTTTCATGCGCCCCGCTTCGGCTTGCAGGGCCTTGGGCGCGCGGCTCTCGACCCAGTACATGCGCCCGTCGCCGAAACAGATCGTCGAGTTGATGATGGCTTTGTCTTTGACGATCCACTTCACCGCGCCATTGTCCGCGTTCATGGCGAACATCGCCTCGCTGATGACCTTGTCCGATTCCTGATTGTTATCGTCATACCACTCGCCATCCGCTCCGATGTACGTCCCGCCGGCTTTCACCACGCTGCCATAGACAATGCCGTCCGCCTGGCCCAGATAACCCCATTCAAAGCCGCCGCCGGCGTATTCCTCCGGCAGGCGCAGAATATTGATGATCTTTCCGGTTTGCGCGTCCAGCTTCCAGCAGGCGTCCTTCACAACGGCGAACAGATAATCATCCGTCGCCGTCATGTTGCCGGAATCGCGCGGTACGTTGGCGCGCCGCAGATCGGGAATCTCCAGCGTCCACAGAATCGTTCCGTTGTAGGCGTCGATGCCGAACAGCCTCCGGTCTCCTTCCACGAACAGCCGTCCGTTTACGGACAGCGGCCCGGGAGGGCGCGTTCCTCGGTCTACCATAGGCCGGGGCCCCGGTTCGCCGAACCAGATCACACGCATCGGGTTCGTCGGGTGCTGATCCATACTGCACGCTGAGTTGCCTCCATCGGCGTACATATGCGACCAGTCGCCCGCACCGGGCAGTTTGGGGCGAGTGTACGTCACGAAGACGCCTGAATCGGCGCTCCGCGCTTCATCTTGTATGCCGCCCTCATCCAGCCAGGCTTGCAGCTTCTCTTTTGTTAACAAGGGCGTTCCGTTTCCGGTATTCGCCTGTCCGATCGCCGCTACGCCTCCGCTGGGGCGCAGGATGCGGAACATCTCTTTCGCTGAAAATGGAATCTCGCCCGTCTGAAACGCCCGGTCCGATACGATCAGATTGGCGAAATAACTGGTGAACGGGAGGTTGTTAAAATCGCACTTGTGTACCGAGACGCGAACGCCGTACAAACCCGCTTTATCGAGATTACGCCTTGCGGCGGCGACGCGCTTGTCGTCGTCATCCACGCAGACGATGCGGAATTGCGTCCGTTTGGCGATCTCATACGCCAGCCGCCCGTCTCTCGCTCCCAGTACCAGGCAGTAACCGAGTTTTTGATTGACGTGATCCAGAACGCTATTCACATACCGATCGTAAACAGGCGTCAGGTCATCATCCGGAAATGGATTTTCCAGAATGGGAACCACCGGTTCGGTGTAATCGAACGTCGAATCGAATTCGAACAGCCGCGAGCAGGTCGGACGTTGATCCGAAGGCAGGAGAATTCGATAATAATACAGTTTTTCCCGCTCCAGATCGCCAATGACGATTTTGTGATCCGTCTTGGGTCGATCGTCACGGAATTCCTTTGTCAGCGGGGGCTGTTCGCCGAACAATAACGTTGATGGAACCGCTTCTTCGGTTTGCCAGTGAATTTCGATATGACCGGCGTCGATTCGATTGATGTAAGGGCCGGTCTTCATCGCGATCACGCGCGGAAACGAGTTTTTCTTCGCCTCGTAATGTTGTTTGATCTCGTCGGCGCTCAGAGCCCGGTTGTAGATCGCGGCTTCGTTCATCCACCCTTGCCAGTGGAACTCTTCGCCGCCTCCCCATTCCGCCAGCACGAACGGCGCCTTGGTGGGCAGGTCGATATCGCCCTGTGGCGCGTCGCTTTCCGCTTCAAGTTGGCCGTTGACGTACAGCCGCATGCTGTCGCCGTCGTACACGCCGGCCACGTGATACCATTGGCCCCACGCCAGGCTGGAAAGGTCGCGCGCTTCAGCGAATCCCTTGGCTTCTTTCGTCGCCAGCGCGAAATGGAAATTCGATTGCTTGTATCCCAGAAGGAAGCCTTTTTTCTCCTCCTGGTTCCAGCAGCTGATCAGCCCGCCCCATTCTACCGTGTCTTCGATCGACGCCCACGCTTCCAGCGTCATCGCTTGATGAGGAAGCGCATCGGCGTTATAGGGAACCTCCACGCGGGTTGAGTCGCGGTCGATCAGCATCGACGGCGCTTCGCCGGTTTCGTTCAACCGAACGTCGCCCGTGATTGTTGCGTTCAATCCACCCGCCTCATCTTCCAGCGTCTTCCCAAGGATATGCGCGGAATCAAAGACCCAGCGTGAGACTGGGCCGATGTCCTGAGCGCGGATTTGAAACGCGATGGTGAGTAAGGCCGCACAACAAACCAGTAACTTTTTCATCCATTCATCCTCGTTTCGCGATTACTTCGCGTCCGCGTTTTCGAACGCGTAGATCATGCCTTCATCCGTGCTGACCAGCAGTTTCCCGTTCGCCGCCGCCAGTTCCAGCGCGCGGCCGTTCACGTCTTGCGACCATACTTCCTCGCCGTCTTTGGCGCTGAAGGCAGCCACCCGGCCTGAGCCGCCCGCGAACAATGTATTGCCCGCCATGATGAGCGAGTATGGATAGTTGCATTCCTTCTTCCATAAAATGCAGGATTCCAGCTGCTGGGGAATATCATTCAACTGAGCGAGTACGGTTTCCAGTTCCGATTTGATCGTCGTTGCTTCCTGCCCATTAAGGTCCTTGCCAAGGTCTTTCAATTTACGGCTCAAATCCTTCTTTTTGTCGTCAAGTTCTTTTTGCTTCATAAGAATTTGAGAATGCCGTTTGCGGTCGATCGCGCTCATCTCGGTGTCGGTATGAAGAATCGTAAGATCCGGCGTGACCACCATCTGGTTCCCGCTGAAGGTCGCGAGTTGGTCGCGCTGTTCCGCCGCGAAGGCGTCCAGTTCGCCGGTTTTACCGGGACCATACACCAGCATGTCGCCGGTGAGCAGCGCGAAACTGCCGCCTGAGCCGCCCAGCGAGTACAGATAATCTCCATTCGAGCGGTCGAACACGGCGGGCGTCCCTCGCCCCGTCGGAACGTACAGTTTGCTTTGCGACGCCAGCAGATACCCCTGCGGAGGAATGTTTTCGACTTTTTTATTCCAGACTTCATCGCCGGTCTGGGCGTCGCGTGCGGTGATATACACGCCCTCTAATGGAAACAGCCCCGCGCAGAAATACGCTTTGCCGTCGTCGACCAGCACGCTGGTTCGAACCGGCCATAGCGAGATCATCCGGTCGTTGCCTGACACGCGGTAATCGGTTTCAGACGGCTTATCTTTCCAGATCAGTTCGCCCGTGTTCGCGTTGAGACAATACGCGCAGCCGTCGTCCGATCCGAGATATAGTTTCCCGTCGTCATAAGTCGGCGCCAGGCGAATGGGACCGTCGGTGAAAAAGGTCCACAACTCGTTTCCACTGGCTGCGTCGAGACAATACACTTTGTCGTCAGCCGACGAGCCGTAAAATACCTTGCCATCGGCGGAGATCACGTGATACGCCCAGTCAAATATCACGCGGGCTTTCAGGTTATCGACTTTATGCCAGCCGTCGCGCCGGGCCGGGCCGGGCCACGCCGGCCGGGGAGCGTGATTCGACTGGTATTCCCACGCCTGCTTGAAGGGAGGCTTCAACTCTTCGTGACTGACACCGCTGCGTGCGTTGTCTTTGCGATAGGTCGGCCAGTCTTCAGCCTGAACGGCGGTCGTCATCAACACGGCGGCGAAAGTCCCAATCAGAATACAGGACCACGGTTTCATGCAGGTCGCCTCCTTGGGGCGGTGTAAAAATATCTTCATGAATTAACTCGATCGGGTTTAAGACCTGGCGATTTCAAGACGCCCGTCGCGGATGATCGCGATACGGTGCGCATATTCCTCGCCTGTTTCGCCGTGTGTGACCAGCACCACCGCGCCGCCCTGCTGAGCGTACTCGTTCAGATGGCTCATGATGAGTTTCGCGTTATCCGGATCGAGATTGCCGGTCGGTTCGTCCGCCAGAATCACGCTGGGTTTGCGCAAAAAAGCCCGTGCGATGGCGGCGCGCTGGCACTCGCCCGCGCTGAGTTCGGCGGGACGGTGATCGAGCCGGTGATCCAGGCCGACGCGATTCAGCAGGTCGATCGCGTCTTCGCGCGTTGCGCCGCATTTCGAGGCGCCAAGCGGCAGCATGACGTTTTCAAGCACGGTCAGGTACGGCGTCAGATGAAACATCTGAAATACGAATCCAATCCGATCCGCTCTTACCCGGGCGCGTTGCGCGCGGGTGAGCGAGTACAGGTCGTGTTCATCCAGCTTTACCGCGCCGTTGCTGGGCCTGAGCATGCCGCCCAGCGCGAACAGCAGCGTCGTCTTGCCGCTGCCGCTGGGGCCTTTCACAATAACGAATTCTCCGGGCGATACCTGAAAATCCACTTGAGACAACGCCTGAATGTCGCCTCGCTTGGTTCGATAGGTTTTCGTGATTTGTTCGGCTCGTATCATGATTGATTATTCCGGCCGCAGGGTTTCCGCGGGATCCTGTGAAACCGCCAGCATGGTGGGGATGAAACTCGAAACCGCCGCGAACGCGGGTGTGAGAATCAGAGCCCAGCGCAAGGTCGCCCAGTCGGTTTGTATCGATTTCGCCGTTTCCGGGAACATGGCGGGTCCGATACGCAGCGCCATGATCGTGCCCAGGGCGAAACCGGCGCACGCGCCGATCAGCCCGATCAGAATCGCTTTGCCGAGGAACAGACCGGCGATTTTGCCCGATCCATATCCCAGCGCGCGTAATACGCCGATTTCCTCTCGGCGTTCACGTGCGTTAATCATCACCATCGCGGCGATCCAGACTCCGCAGGCGACCGCGATAATCGGCATGATCCACGCAAAATACATCTCAAGCATGTGACGCTGATCCATACGCGCCTTCGCGATGGATGATATTTGGAATAACTTGACGTCGGGATACGCGGCCGCTACCTGCTGACGCATCATGTCGAGCGGATCGACTCCGGGAATCTGGCAATAACAGTCCAGCGCCTTGATTTCGTTCACCTGGCCGGGCAGGTTCAAAATCGCCTGGGCGTCGCTCAGGTCGACATAGAGAAAAATGTCCGATTCCGATCCTTCTTCCTGAAGCGTGTTTTCGATTTTCAGCGGCTTGCCGCCCAGTTCAATCGTATCGCCGCGCGATACGCCCATCTCCTGCGCCAGTGTATAGCCCGCGTACGCCGTACCGGGTTTGATCGAGAAGATCATTGACGGCTTCTTCTTGCCCTCTGGCGATACCTCCGTCGAAATGCCAACCAGAATGATCCGTTTGCCGTTCCATTCAACCGGCTTTTTCAGCGTGGCCAGAATGTGGGTGAACATAAGGTCTTTTTCTTTGGTGAATAATTCCGCTGTTTCCTGCGGCAGCGTCAGATCGGTATATCCCTTTGACCAATACTCGCTCATATCCGCGTTTTTATGAATGATGCGCAGGTTATAACCCATGTCGCGCATTAACCGGATGGTTTCGCGTTGTGAGGCCTGGCTGCTGGTGAAAAACGCGGTGAAAAGCGTTACCGCCGCCGCCGCCGCCAGTGCGCCCAGCAGAAAATTCATTTTCCGATGGGCGATCTCTTTCAGAATTAATCGGATAATGTTCATGCGGAATGACTCCTCGATCTCAGGGCGATCCAGCCGCCCGCGCACAGCGCCATGCAGACCGTCGCGCATAAAACGATTACTGGAATCGTGTACGGAGACTCGGCTTCGTTTTCCTGTTGGAGTGGGTTGCTGGGTCGGGCCGCGCCCACTGCGGCAGGCGCATACGCGATGGCTTGATCGTTCATGGTTTGATCGGATGGCTGATTTTCGGGCTTGCTGCTTTCGCCGCGGGGCTCAACCGGATCGACTTTTTCTATTTGGGTCGGTGGTTCTTCCACCACCTCCATCGGTGCGTTGGCTAATGTCATCTCCGTATAACCCATAAAGGCTGTCAGTGGTTCCGAATCTTCCACCCTGGCATTGGGGCCGCGCCGCCCGATCTCCATGATCTGGCTGATTTCCGCTTGAATCAGCGGACTGTCCGCGTCGAATCCTAGTTGTTCGGCTGCGGTTTTACGCCGGTCCTGATCCCAGATCAGCGGAACCTGGACGCCCATCATCCAGTCCCGGTCCAGCCCGCATTCGCATGACTGCCCGATGACGGATAAAATCTCGAACACGCTCGACGAGCTAATCTCGTCGCCGCTCAATACCTTGCCGATCCGGCGTCCGCGCCCGTACAGGATCGCGGCGTGAGGCATGGACAGGTCGTCATCACCGATTCCAAGACTCCACAGCAGAATGTTTTCCGCCTTGGCGTCTTCGGCGGTCAGCGTCGCGATAACGGGCGGTTTTCTTACTTCTTTCGGAAGTTCATCCATCGATCCTGCGATTTTGTCGACTGCGGCTTTCACCGCGCCAAGCGCTGCTTCATTAGCCGCCGGATTATTGCCTTCAATGAACAGCGCTACGCCGTAATGTTCCAGACAGTCATCCATCAGTTCAGTTCGCTTCGGGCTTGAGGCGATGGTCTCCAGCGCCGTCCAAAGTGCATCCTGCGAGGTGTTCCCGGTCAGATCGCAGGGAATCCGCTTGAAATCGCCTTCGGGCGATTCCAGCACAAACGCGGGCCGATCAGGCGTCGAAGACAGAAAATCCATCACCGCATCATGCCCGGCGTCGCTGGTTTGGATGGAAACGAGATCGATGTTGCCATCAAGTAGAGCGGCGAAACCGATTGTATCCACCGACTTCGTCAACGTTTCCGGCGTCGAGTCGTCGTAAACGAAATAAAGTTGATAGGCTTTCCGGTTGAATTCAACGAATCCGACGTCGCGGACGTTGAATCGGCACGCATCGGAAGCGGGGGCGAGGGTGAGGATCAGTGCGGCGAATCCGAAAAGTGAGGTGAAGATTCGCGGGCGGATCATGTCATCCTTTCAGCGACGAGAGCAGCATGCGCACGCCGGCGACTAAAAGTAAAATGGAAAACCCGAATTGCAGGGTTTTGTTCGATAACTTCGCGACCAGCGTCGCGCCGATGTTGACTCCGATCAGCGCGGTGACGGCGATCACCGCGATCAGACGCCAGTCCAGATGAATATCCGGATTCAATTGATACCGCAACGCGCCCATCAGCGCCATGGGAACCATCACCGCGAGACTGATTCCCTGCGCTTCTTTTTGGGGCATCAGCGCGATCAAAGTTAATGTGGGGACCATGATGATGCCCGCCCCGACTCCCAGCATGGAACTTAATAATCCCGATGCCAGACCGACCAGCATGTACAAGACGATCGATGCGCTGGTGAATTCTACCTGCATGCTGTTACTCCCGTGTTAAATTGTGATTACGAGCAGACTGGACACGAGGGATTCCGTTTCAATTGAATGCTGCGAAACGTCATCGCTCTCAGGTCCATTGTAATCATCCGGTTATAGAGCGGCTCGCCGAATCCCGCGATGATCTTGATCGCTTCCATCGCGCCCAGGCATCCCACCATGCCCGACACCGCTCCGAAGACGGGAAACTCCCGCTTCCATTCGGCGGGTTTTTCAGGGTGCAGACACGCCACGCAGGGCGTCACGCCGGGCATCACCGAGGTGATCCGCGCCTCCAGGTCGTACATGGCGCATTCCACCAGCGGCTTTTTTTGCCTGACCGCCTCGCGGTTCATGGCGAATCGTTCTTCAAATAGCGGTGCGCAATCGACGATCGCATCGCATTGCGAAATGATTCGCTCCGCGTTGTCTTCGTTGATATTTTCTTCAATTGCGACGATTTCCATGCGTGGATTCAGTTCGCTTAACCGCCGCGCGGCTGATTCCACGCGCGGCTTCCCGATCCAGTCGTGGGTCATCAGCAACTGCCGGTTCAGATCACTGGGCTTCACATTGCCTTTATGAGCCAATACCAGCCGGCCCACGCCCGCCGCCGCCAGTTCGTAGGCGGCCACGCTGCCAAGCCCGCCCACGCGCGACACCAGCACGCTCGCGCCTTTCAGTGCTTCCTGCCCTGCCTCGCCGAAGTCGTGAACCCACGTCTGCCATTCGTAGACGGAACGCTCTTCATCAGTCAGCATCGCGCGTTTCGTCACCATTTCCCTTCCTCGTGACGGCTTCCGCCGGAAATGGGAGAAAGAAAACCGGCGACGTCGCCGTCGTGCAGGACGATCGAGTCATCCGCCGTCGCCTGTTCGTCGTTGATAAACAGCAGAATGTTCGGTTTCAAGCCGCCGTCTTCCCCGATCGCGTATTTCGACGCCGGTTCAGGAAACTCAGCCGCAAGCCGTTCAAATAGACGCTGTATCGAACTTCCTTCGGGCAGATCGTATTCCAGTTGAGCTTGTCCAATCGCCTGTTTAAGTTGTCCGGTCAGTTCAACGCGAATTTTCATCCAGTCATAATCTCCGATTGAGAATAAAGCGGCGCGTTGGGCCGTTGAAGTTCATTCTGGTCAATTTCCCTGATCGCGCCGTCTTCCATCCTGAGAATCCGGTCGCCGAGCGCGTGCGCTTCATCACGGTGGTGTGTGATATGAAGAAAACAGGCGCCGGTCGCCGATTGAACGTCCTTGAGCAAGGAACACAATCCATCGCGCGTCTCATCATCCAATGCGCTCATCGGTTCATCCAGACAAAGAATTCGTGGATGAAACGCCAGCGCGCGCCCCAGCGCGGTCCGCTGCCGTTCCCCGCCGGACAGCCCATGCACCCCCCGGTCGAGCAGGTGAGTTACGCCCAGCAGTTCGGCGAGTTCATCGACGCGTTTTTTTATCGCGTCATGCTTCCAGCCTCTGATCGTCAGCGCGAACGCCAGTTGTTCTCTCACCGTCAGCGTACTGAACAATGCGCCGTCTTGTGGAACCAGCCCGATGCCGCGCATCGCGGGTTTCATCCGTGTGGCGTCGGCGCCGTTCAGCAGAATGCGCCCGGATACGATGGGGCGCAATCCGCAAATCGCTTCCAGAATGGTCGTCTTGCCGCATCCGGTCCGTCCCATCAACACCGCGTACTCGCCCGGGTTCACTTCGAACGAAACGTGTTGAAGTTCAAACTTCCCAAGCTGAATATGCAGCGATTCGACCTGGATCATGATTAGATCACGTTCTGTTGCGCTTGAGATACGCCGTAATTCCGAATCGCCAACAACAGTAATACCGCCGCGAATACCATGATCAGCGATACCGCCAGAGCGGCTTCGATGTCGCCGATGCTCAGTTCCAGAAAAACCGTGGTGGGCAGCACCTCGGTTTTTTGCCTTGTCGACCCCGCGAAAATCAGGATAGGCCCGAACTCGCCCATCGCGCGCGCCCACGCCAGCGTAAAGGCTGTGAAGATCCCGCGGCGCGCTTCAGGCAGCACGACCTTGAAAAAAGCCTGGCTGCGGCTGCATCCCAATGTCAGCGCGACTTGTTCGCGCCGGGGATGAATCGAATCGAACGTGTTGCGCATGGTCCTCACCGCGAAAGCGCAGGCCACCGTGTATTGCGCCAGCACCACGCTGGGCACGGCGTAGGTCACCTGAAAAAAGTGTGTTTGAAACCACTTCAGTGGCGCCGCCTGAAACAGAATCAGCAGGCTGAGTCCAATCACCAGCGGCGGCAATACGATCGGAATATCGAGCGCGGCGTCGATGAAATTTTTCCCCCGGAAAGAAATCCGCGACATCAGGTAACCGATCGGCACGGCCGTCCACACTGACAGAATCGCCGAAATCGTCACCGTGATCAGGCTCAGCTTGATCGAGTATTGAATGTCTTCGCTTTTCAGCGCGTCCAGTAGATCGCCCGGCGTCGTATAAAACAGGTCGGAGATCAGCATGCACCCGATTAGTGCGAGATACGCGCAGGCGATGATCGCCAGACACGCCCAGAAGGGACCGTCGGCGTAGTGGGCCAGCGCCAGCCGTGAATGGTGCGCGTCGCTTGTTCGCGCCGTTTCGGCGCCGCTCGCTTCAGCGTGGTTCATGAGAAAGCGTTTCGTCCTTGCTTTCCGTCCAGTCGTTTTTTACTGTATCGTCCGGTACGCCGCCCAGCCATTCAAACCCCGCATTCTTGAATCGTTCTTCGGATTGAGCCGAACGGATCCGCTCCAGCAAACGTCCGATCAGTTCCTTGTGGTTTGACGTTTGCGCGATGGCGAACGGTTGTGTGGCGTTCGCCAGCGGATGGTCGATATGGATAATCTCCAGCTGATCGGCGGCGGCCTTGGCGTTGACGTCATACACGATCACGGCGTCCAGCGAACCCGTCACCGTTTGATTGACCAGAAATGGACCGATGGGCACTTCGGATTGCACATTCTTCCTTACGCCTTCGTACACGCCGGCGTCCTTCAGCAACCTCGCGGTCAGATAGCCGAGCGCACTCTGCTCTTCGTTGCAGACGCCCACCAGCATGCCTTCTTTCGTCAGATCGTTGAGCGTTTGAATGTGTTTGGGATTTCCCTTTTGCACCGCGATGACGATATCGGTTTTCGCCATGTTGCTGGCGTCCAGAAAAAGGTCGGTCACCTGGTGCATGAAACTGACGTCGCAGGCGAAATAGGCGTCGGGCCGTTCGCCCGCTTTCATCTGCGCGACCAGAATGCCGCAACCATTATAGGTGACGTCGATCTGCGCGCCTTCGCGCTCGCTGAATTCTTTCACCGTGTCGTCGAGCGCCGGTTTGTTGACGCTGCCGCTGTAAAAAACGATGTGCGGGGTTTCTTCCCATACGTCGCCCTCCACAACCTCATAGCCCATGGACTGAAATATCTTGAGACCTTTGTCCCGTGCGGTCAGATACCGGGCGAATCGTAACGCGGCGGTCGGCTGCTCCGTAAAACTCAGTACGCCAATGTTGATCCGCATGCGCCCCGCGTCGAGTTCCGGCGCGTGAACCGTCTCCAGTTCGGGGTACTGCGCCGCCACGGCGTCCCACACGACGCCTGCGTCAACCGATCCGATTTTGATGTCATTGGCGATGTCGTTTACCGTCGGTTTAAATACTTTACAGTGAGCTTGAATCGTTTCCCAATCGCCGCTTTGCGTGAGCAGCGACTTGACGGTGCGCCCTACTGACGCCGCGTCGGGATTCGCCAGCGCGAGTGCAACGTTATCTCGTGAGAGGTCGTCGACGCCATGAATTTCTTTCGGATTTCCTTTCGCCACGGCGATGACCGGGGTGAGGTATGCCACGGAAATCGTTTCGTCGATCAGACCTTTTTCCTTGCCTTGCGTGATGTAAGTTTCATCCGCGGCCAGGTACAGGTCTCCCTGTTTGGCGACGCTCAGGTTACTGAGCAGGGTGCCCGATCCGCCGTATTGAATCAGGACCGGAACGCCGTATTCCTTCTCGTAGGATTCGCGAATCGCTTCCACGGGGGGCTTCATTCCAGCCGCGCAATAAAACACCAGAGCGGATTGTTTGGCGTCTTCCTGTTTAATCTGATAATCCCAGTACAGTACGCTGCCCAGAGCGAACAACACCAGAAGCGAAAGCACGATGAGGTTTTGGCTCTTGTTCATGAATAGTCCTCAAACTTGTGGTTTCTAATTAAATGACGAGCGCGGCGTCTAATCAAACTCCCAGCGTGTTCAGTTTCTATTAAGATGGAATTTCGGAGGATGCGGTTTCATCGAGGTGAGTTAACAGTCGAATCTGCGTCAGGCCCGCGTTCGCGATCAGCAGATAGGCTATCACCCACGTCAGATTGATCCAGTGGTAAGGGTGATAGAGATGCATGACTTCCAGAAAACCGTGAAAACTGTCCGCTGTGTTCAATAATACATAAGCCAGTGCGAGAATAAACCAGGAACGGGCGATGGGGGGTTGTCTGAGCGACCAGAACAGACAGGCCAGACGGGCGCTCAGGCTTAACGCCGCGATATCGAGGATCGGATACAGAATTGCGATCCAGCGTTCGGTCAGGGGATCGCTGCGCATACTGAACACCGGAACGATCACGCAGGCGCTGGTGAAGAATAGCGCGATCATCGAGATCGCCACCGAGGGAATTTGACCTGAATATGGTGGAACAAAATCCTTCCTCAAACACGCGCGCGCGAAAATCCACAACCCCCATAAAAATGTCAGGTCGCCCGATAACAGAAACAGATCTCCCAAGCAGGGGAAAGGGTCAAACCGGGAAACCTGCCTCAGTATGATGTAGATCACCTTTCCGAAAAATGACAGCGCCAATCCGTATGACATCCATTGCCAGGGACGCCGGTTGATGTCGCTCCGATCAAATTTGCCCGCCGCGAGATAGATCGAAACCGCCGCGATCAGGCAGGCTCCCGCGATCATCGTATCCGCATAGACGGCCATGACGTTTTCTGGCATGGGCCGTGTGGAATAGATAAATACGTCGATGGCGATATAAATCAGAACGCCGATCAGCGGCATGGTGAATCCCTCAGGTTTGCGCGGCTCGCGCGAGTTGACCCATGATGGCGTGCGCTCGCCGGTTTCCGGTGAAAACCGAAAGATTGTCGCGCAAAAATATGCCTAGATCATGATTGTACAACGGATTCAGGTCGTTGATTTGAAGATTCCGCTTCGCGCAAAATCGCAACAGACAGTGATGAGCGGCCTGTGCCCCGATATACCGGGCGAGAAACTGTTCCAGAGCGTTAACGTATGAATTCATGAAACCAGCCGAATTGATATCGATCCACAATGGCGTCATTTCAGTTATGTCATTAGTATATAGTTACGTTCACGTATCGAAAAATATAGTCCGGCTGCTTTGTCAAGACGGCTTCCCGGCTCTTTCGCCTTGATTCGAGCCGCGTCGTATTTGATGATGGAGAACAAAAATACCAAACTGGATGGGGATAAGACAAATGAATCAATCGACCACGTCTCGCAGATCGTTTTTGAGAAGCACGGCCGCGTTATGTGCGGGCGCGGCGGTATCCAGCTTCGCGTCGCCCGCCGCCCGTTCGGCGGAAAAGCCTCTGAACGTGGTCGTTTTTCTTGTCGACGATCTCGGTTGGACGGATGTCGGATGTTTTAACGCCCAGTTGTACCTTACGCCCAACATCGACCGCCTTGCCTCGCAAGGCATGAAATTCACTCAGGCCTATGCCTCCTGCACGGTCTGCTCTCCTACTCGCGCCAGCCTGCTGACCGGTCAATATCCCGCCCGGCTTCATCTGACGGACTGGATCGCGGGCCACAAGCGTCCCTGGGCCAAACTGCGCGTCCCCGATTTTAATCTCCACCTGCCGCACGAAGCGGTCACGATCGCCGAGGCGCTCAAGCCGCATGGCTATACCAGCGCCAGTATCGGGAAATGGCACCTTGGCGGTGATGGCTACCTTCCTGAAACTCAGGGGTTTGATCTCAATGTGGCTGGAACCGAAAAAGGCCAACCGCCTCGCTACTTCTCGCCCTATAACATCCCCACCCTTGAAAACGGGCCGGATGGTGAAAACCTGACCGACCGCATGGCTGCGGAAGCCTGCAAGTTTATTGAATCGAACGCGAACAATCCGTTTTTCCTGTACCTTCCCTTCTTCGCCGTCCATACGCCAATACAGGGCAAAAAAGACTATACCGAAAAATACCGCAAACTCATTCAGCCGGGCATGGATCAAAAAAATCCGGAATACGCCGCGATGGTCAACAGCGTCGATGACGCCGTCGGCCGTGTATTGGATGAGTTGGACCGCCACGGCTTGGCGGATAACACGTTGATCCTGTTTACGGGTGATAACGGCGGTCTGATTCCCGTCACAAGTAATTTGCCGCTGCGCGATGGAAAGGGTTCCGCGTATGAAGGCGGGGTACGTGAACCGATGATCGTCCGGTGGCCGGGTAAGGTCCGGCCTGGTTCGGTTTGCGATACGCCGGCGATCAGCGCCGATTTCTTCCCGACCATTCTCGATGCGTTAAACATTCCGATCCCAGAAGAAGCCAAACCATCCATCGATGGGGTCAGCCTTCTGCCTCTCCTCCGGGAATCGGGAACCATCGAGCGCGAAGCGCTCTTTTGGCATTATCCCCACTATCACCCCGGCGGCGCCACGCCTTACAGCGCGATACGCAGGGGTGACTGGCGGCTGATCGAATTTTTCGAAGACGGCCATCTCGAACTCTACAACCTGCATGACGATATTGGCGAATCATACGACCTCGCTTCACAACAACCGGCTATCCGTGATGAACTTCACCGCATGCTGATCGACTGGCGCAAAAAAGTCGACGCCCAGATGCCCACGCTGAATCCCGATTACAAACCGGAATGGGCTGGCGATTCCGCCGGCGCGCATAAGTAGGAGGCTTGGCGTGAGACCATCTTTTTCACCTCGATTGGTCGCTTTTGTAATGATGCTTGCCCTGGCCTCTGGCGTGTCTGCGGCGGAACCCGCGAATAAGCCGGAGCGGCTTGAATGGTTTCGTGATCTTGGTCTGGGACTGTTCATTCATTGGAGCGTCGATAGCCAGTTAGGCTCCGTCATCAGCCATAGCATGGTGGGCGCGTCCGATGACTATATGGATCGTTTTATTCATGACCTTCCGAAAACCTTCAACCCGCGCAAGTTCAACGCCGATGACTGGGCCGCGCTGGCCCGGTTGGCGGGTTTTCGGTACGTCGTCTTCACCACCAAACATCACAGCGGCTTCTGCATGTTCGATTCAGAGACGACGGAATTCGACTGCATGAATACGCCCTTTGGCCGCGATATCACGGCGGAAATTGTTCGCGCCTTTCGCGCGCAAAACATTGCTGTGGGTTTTTATTATTCGCCGGATGATTTCCAGTTCATGTACAACCAGGGGTTCAGAGTGAATCGCGATGAAAACCAGATGCCTCATCGGTATCAACCTCTGATGGAATACGACCGAAGCCAGATGCGTGAACTGTTGACGAATTACGGACCGGTCGATCTGCTTTTCATCGACGGTTTCATGAAGGGCAACCAGAGCGCGGGGCTTGCGCCATTCTGCTGGAACCTGCAACCAGACATGGTCATTACTCGCGGCGCTATCGAAACGCCCGAACAGGAAATCCCCGGCAAACCGCTCGATCAGCCGTGGGAATCATGCTTTACCATGGGTACACAATGGCAGTACAAGCCCACCAATGAGCAATATAAATCCGGACGCAAGATTATTGAGATGCTGGTTGAAACCCGCGCCAAGGGAGGCAATCTTCTGCTCAATGTCGGCCCCAAACCTGACGGCGAACTCCCCATCGAACAGGAAGAACGTCTCCGCGAACTCGCTCTATGGATGTTCATCAATGGCGAGTGTATTTATGGAGTCCGTCCATGTGCGATTACCCATGAAGGCGACGTCTGGTTCACGCGGAAAAAAGATGAAAACGTTGTCTACGCGATCGTGATGGGGCCTGCTTGGGATTACGGTGAACGCAAAAGCATTACGCTGTCGCACGTTAGCGTGAATGATGACACGAAAGTTGATTTACTGGGCCAATCGGGGGAAGTGCTGGAGTATCAACCCGGCGCAAAACCTGAAACGGCATGGAGTATGGAAGACGGAGCCTTGCGAATCACCGCCACGCGTGCGCAACGTATCTATAACGACCGAAAATGGCCCAACCCGATCGTCTTCAAAATCACCAGCGCCGAAGTAATTCCCTGATGAAGCGATTGGGGTGAACGTTGGCTTTCCGGCTTACGATTGCGTGGTCATTCGATAATGCGGCCCCACGCCCTCGATGTCGAACTCATCCGATGCCAGGCGCCAGCCCTGGCGTTGATAGAATCGGACCGCGTTCGTCCGCGCGTTACACCAGAACCGCCTGACCCCGTTCGATTGCGCCGCGTCGTTCAGCGCGTATCTCAACAGCGCGCCGCCCGCGCCGCGTCCCCGCCATTCAGACCGCGTCGCCATCCCGCGCAGCTGCCAGGCGTCGTGATTTTCCCATCGTGACGCCATCAGGCTGAGACAACACACGCATTTCTCATCGCGGAACGCTCCATAATGCCGCGTTAATTCGTTGCGATCGCCGTCAAATTCGGGAGATGTTCGATTCGTCCCCACAATTAATACGTCATGCCTCAATTGAATGATCTCCTCCAGCGCGGCGATCCTGAGAGTCAGTTCGATTCCATCAATAGTGGTTGGTTTCATGAATCGAGGTTCCGTTGGGTCTAAATGACGTCGGCGTTGACCAGCGTGCTATAGGAGGCGTATGTCGGCAGAATCACCCGGAATATGCTGCCCTGATCCACGACGCTTTCCACTTCGATTTGCCCGCCCTGGCTTGAAATAATCTGGTGAACCAGCGAAAGCCCCAGCCCGGTTCCATTATCCTTTGAGGTATAGAACGGATCGAAAATCCGGTCGATCTGCTCCGGCGAGATCCCCGATCCCTGATCGCGTACTTCCAGCGCCACGCTTTCCGCGTTGCGCCGCGCCGCCCGGATGGTGATGGCGCCGCCTTTCGGCATTGCCTGTTGCGCGTTGATGATCAGGTTCAAAAACGCTTCCTTGCACAGCGCCGCGTCGACCGCGAGCGGCGGCAGATCGGGTTCGATTTCGGTTTCAATATGAAATTCGGTTTCACCGTCTTGCGGTTGTGCGTAAGCGTATATCTGTTCGACCAGCTCGCTTGGCTCCACTTCATCGATGATGGGTTCGGGCGGCCGGGCGAACATGAGAAAATCGTTCACCACGCGCGAAAGGCGATTCACTTCTTCAATAATGAATTCTGACAGACCTTCTTCGCCAGGCTGCCCGCCGAATCGTTTGTTCAACAATTGCGCTGATCCCCGGATAATGCCCAGTGGATTGCGAATCTCGTGCGCGACGCCCGCCGACATCCGCCCCAGCGAAGCCAGACGGTCCTGACGCCTTACCTGTTCCTCCAGCTTGCGGATATCCGACAGGTCGTGAAACGTAACAACCAACCCGGTGGGTTCCCCGTCCTGCATCAGCGGCAACGCGCTGATCTGCAACGGCTTCTCCTGGTCGCCGCCGATCCGGCAGGCGATCTCTCGTTCATAGATGGATGCTCCGCCGCCAAGCGCCTTTTGCACCAGTTCGCTGAAGCGCGGCGAGGGAGAAACCTCGGCGAAGCGCTTCCCGTCATACTCGTTCATCCCGAATACGCGCACCGCGGCCGGGTTCATCAGGCGAATGACGCCTTCACGGTCCACGCTGATCACGCCGCTGGAGATGTTTCCAAGCACGTTCTGCAGAAAGCGGTGAGTCTGAGCCAGTTCGCGGTTGCTCGATTCCAGTTCGCTGGTTTTTTCGTTGAGTTTCTGAATCTGCCGTTGAATGCGTTCCGCCATGCGGTTGAACGCGGAACTCATGATGCGCTGTTCTTCGGTGTCCGTTTCCTCGATCCGCACGTTGAAGTCGCCTTGCGCCATTGAGTGCGACGCCGAAGCCAGCCGGTGTAATGGCGCCGCGATCGAACGCGCTATCAGCACGGCGATCAGAATGATGACGCAGAGCGTCACCAGAAAACTGATCTGCGTAGCCCGGTAAGTCATGACCCAGATTTCAACCACCGGTCTGAAGTGAACGAATACCGCCGTTGGTTTCCCGTCCTGATTGAGCACGCTCTGCAAAATCACGTGAACCGGCGAGCCGTTTTCGATGAACGGCAGTTCCACTTTCGTCAGTTCCACCTGGCTGAACTCCCCATCGCCGTCAAAGTCGAACAGCTTCTCCATCGCGTCTTGAGGAATATGGCCTTCAAACAGCGAAGGGCGCGCGTTTACGATTTCAAACGGAAGTTCCTGCATGAAGGGCGCGATTTTCGTCGCCTTGGGGCTATTGCCGCTGTCGTCCGGGTTCTTCTCAAAGAGCACGGTGCGCAGAAAGAGCGCCCCGACTACTTGCATGTCGTTGCGGTGCGATCCGCTCATCAGCGAACGCGCCTGCCATTGGTAGACTTTTCCGTTTTCTTCATACATCCGGTCCCGATGCTTCATCCACTTCAACATGTCCCGGTATTCCGGCAACGTCAGCAATCGGTAATCGCTCTTCGGCACCGAATTTTTGATTTTGTCGTAAATCAGGCCGTTTTCACCACCGTAAAACGCCAGCGTTTCATTATCCCGCGCGTTAGGAGCGGTCTTCATTAATTCGACGATATCGGGTTGATTGGGAAAGGTGACCTGGTGAAAGTAATCGGCGGCGGGTTGAAGAATCATCTGGTCGAGCGAGTTCTGATAGCGAAACTTCATCTGCTGAAGTTCTTTGGTCTCGTTCAGCAGAATATCGTGACGTTCCTCTCGCTTGACCTGGTTGAAACTGTAATACGGAATCACCGCTACCGGGATCATGGCCAGCAGCGCGACGCCCAGAAACGCGGCGATCAGGCGGGAGCGTAGTGATTCCATCGAGTCCGAGACGCCTTTGTCGGAAAATGGCGGGATGATATCCCGTTGCGGTTATTGTCGGCTGTTTTCGTCCGGGGTTAAACCCCGAACGCGCTCAGGTCCATACGCCGGGAATCGCCTCGCCGCAATCGGGGCATCGCCCTTTTGTCAGGCGATTCTGGTGCACGTGAAAACCGGTGCGCTCAATCAGCATCGCATCACATGCGTGACAGTTCGTGTTTTCCCATCCCTCCACGCGTCCCGGCAGGTTGCCAAGGTAGACGAATTTCAGCCCGGCTTCCCTGCCCCGCTCAGCCGCGCGTATCAGGGTCCGCGCCTGCGTGGCGCCCATACCGCTCATTTTGTAATCTTCATGAAATGCGGTGACGTGCCATGGAATCGCCGGATCGACCGATGCGATGAATCGGGCGATCTTGCCTAGTTCCTCGTCGCCGTCGTTAAATGATGGTATCACCAGCGTAACGATCTCCACCCAGAAACCTCGCTCGTGCAATCGCTGAATCGTATCCAGCACGGCTTGCAGCGTCCCGCCCAGTTTCCGGTAGTTTTTATCCTGAAAACTCTTCAGATCGACCTTGTACAAATCCGTCCACGGCTCAATGTAGTCGATGACTTCCGGCGTCCCGTTGCCGTTCGATACATAAGAGGTTTTCAACCCGCGCTCGCGCGCCAGCCTGAAAACTTCCATCGACCATTCCGCCGTGATCAGCGGTTCGTTATAGGTGCTGGTCACTGTGCTGGCGCCGGTGCGTACGGCGAGATCGACGATTTCTTCCGCCGTCATGGGAACCATCCGGCCCGAAGCGTCCGCGTCGCGCAGCGTTTGCGACGTCACCCAGTTTTGACAATAGGCGCAATGCAGGTCGCATCCCAGCATGCCGAAACTCAACGCGTTCGTGCCCGGCATGGCGTGAAAGAACGGCTTCTTTTCGATCGGATCGCATTGCACGCCCGCGGTATAGCCGAATGGAACCATCAGCCGCCCGTCTTCGTTATACCGTACCCGGCACACGCCCGGCCGGCCTTCAGGAATCACGCAACGGTGTCCGCAGGCGAAACAGCGGATCTTTTCGCCTTCCAGTGTTTCGTACAACGCGCCTTCACGCGTAAAGCGTGAAAGCGAACTTCGGATGAGTTCCATGTTTTCGGTGTTCGCCATCGGTTTATTTCCTCTTCGTAAAGCTACATTTCATAGTATACCCGTCGTCTGGCGCGAAGAATTTATCCCCTGCGATGCACACTTTCCCCGACAACGAAAAAACTCTCCCCGAAGATGGATTTTCCTCGTCGGCAAGACTTTACCAGTCCGCCTTATCGTGTACATTATTACCGTTAATTCAGACGGATGTTCCCTGTTGCCGGAGTGGTGGAATTTGGTAGACGCGCTAGGTTCAGGACCTAGTGTCCTCCGGGACGTGGGGGTTCGAGTCCCCCCTCCGGCACACAGTTATTTCCCGATGTCCCTCTTGATTGTTCCCCTTCCCCTTCAATCTATCCAAACCCTTTACACTGTGCTTTGATAAATGAGCCTTTCATTGCTCTGAACTTCGCCGTATTTGGAGGATTCCGCGATGAGACCCGCCGCTCTTGGATTGATCGTATTGTTCCTGAATCTCCCTTTGACGTCACAGGCCATTACATGGAAAGAATCCCTGAAGCAAAACAACTCCTGGTACTCATCTTCCGAAGCCATCGGCGTTGCGGATAACCTGCTTCTTTATCAACGTGACGCGGGCGGCTGGCCCAAGAACACCGATTTCGCCAAACCACTCACAAATGAGGAGCGTGATCGCCTGATCGGACAAAAGTCCGATCGTACCGATTGCACGATCGACAATGGCGCGACGTACCGCCCGATCCGATTCCTCGCCAGCGTCTATCAGGCGACCGGTGAATCCCGATTCCATGATGCGGTGGAAAAAGGCTTGCGTTTTCTGCTGGATATTCAATATGACAACGGCGGATGGCCCCAGTTTCCCTATAAAAAAGGCTATTACACTCACATCACTTTTAATGACGACGCCATGATCGGTGTTCTCGATCTCCTTCGCGACGTGGAAGAGGCCAAACCACCCTTTGAGTTCATCGCGCCTGAATTGCGCAACCAATCCCGCCGCGCGATTGAAAAAGGCGTCGCATGTATTTTGAAATGCCAGGTGACAGTCGATGGCGAGCTCACCGTCTGGTGCGCCCAGCATGATGAAAAGACGCTACAGCCCGCCCCCGCGCGATCGTATGAGAAAATCTCCTTATCCGGTTCTGAAAGTGAGAAGATCGTCGAATTCCTGATGGGAATCGAATCCCCATCGCCCGAAGTTGTTAAATCAATTCGCCAGGCGGTGAAATGGTTTGAAAAGTCAAAAATCGAAGGGATTCGCGTGGTGGATATCAAAGGCTCAGATCTGCCAGAGGGGCATGACCGTGTTGTTGTGGAAGATTCCTCCGCGCCACCGCTCTGGGCTCGGTTTTACGAGATCGGTTCAAATCGCCCGATCTTTTGTGGGCGCGACGGCCTGATCAAATACAACTTGAGTGAAATCGAGCATGAACGGCGAAATGGATATTCCTGGTATACCGGACGACCTCAAAGCCTGCTTGAACGTTACCCAGAGTGGGCCGCTTCTTTGAAATAACTTCCTTATCTAATTTGTCTTATTACTGAATTGGTAAGGTTCTCGAGGAGGGGGAAAGGGTTTGTCGGGGTTACCTGCGGTCGCGGCCTTTTTTCGAGTGAAACGCCATTCGCCGGGATGAGTTGTCTACTTTGGGGGCGGGTGCGTCGGGCTCTGTGGCTACTTTACCCATGTCGCCGATCAGTTTTTCCAGATAGGCGATTAACTGAATGATCATATCGTATTCTTCACGCCGCACGGTCAGGTCTTTGTTCTGGTCATCAAGCAGAGCCTGAACCTTCTTGTGATCCTCTTTGCCTTTTACGTCGAGGGGCTTCGGAGCCCCTTTCTGGAGGATTTTGATCGCTTTACCGACTGTGGCGATGATCTTTTCGCTGGCTTTTTCCAACTTATCAAAATTATCTCGCAAAAACCTTTTAACGTTATCTGAAAACAGGTTGCCCAACTCGATCTCTTTACCGAACACCTGCGCCTGCACTTTTAACTGCCTCATCACCGCGCTGATATATTCCATCATCAGCGTCTGGATCAATGAGCGGGAGGGCTTCGTTGTGCTCGACATCTGATCCGTGAACTTCTTGCGGACGTATAGCAACTCCTGAGCGCGGCGGCCTGCGTCAACCTCGCGCTTTTCAACGAATTGCGTATTTTCTTCTTTGTCGCTTTCTGAAAATCCCGTAAAGGTTGAGCCAGCCAGCCAGTCGATGTATTTCCGCGACGTGCTGATCGATTCCAGCGAGGCGGCGTAACGGCTGTCGCCCCCGTCGGCGAGATGTTTGAGCAGCTTCTTTTCTTTGTTGGAGAGAGCGTTTTTGGGGCGGTTTCGTTCCGATAATTTGTTGAAAGTATTAGTGATCGTTTCGACGATAACTCGGCCGTTAACCGTCTTGGTTACGATTTCATGGCGCTTAATATCCGGATTTTTACGGAGATAATCATTAATGATGATCTCCTTCATTTGCTCCGCGGCAAAAGAATAATCGTCAGTCATGGATTTATAAAAAGGTGGTTCGCCCGTTTAGATTCAAGTCCATCGAAACTAAGTATAGCACGGCTTCCCGCAATATTTCAAAAGCGCAAGCGAATATTTGAAATTTTTCTTAAATAGCATAACGGGAAGGGGTTGGCCCCCTTCCCGTTACAGTACCTGTCACATTCGTTACGGCTTCAGAACTTTTTCGCCCTTTTTCCATTGGCACGGCGTCAGTTCGCCCGTTTGAAGCGCATCCAGCACGCGCAACACTTCGTCCACGTTTCGTCCGACCGGCAGATCGTTGATGCAGATCCAGCGGACATTGCCGTCGGGATCGATCAGAAAAGTCCCGCGAAACGCAACGCCCATATCGTGCTTCAGAATCCCGTATTCACGCGAGATTTCCTTCTTGTAGTCCGCGATCAGGGGAATCTTGAGGTCCTTCAGGTCGGGATGAGAGTTGCACCAGCCCAGGTGCGAAAATTCGCTGTCCGTGCTGCCGCCGATCACTTCACAGTTGCGGTCTTTAAACTCGCCGCTGCGCTGGCTGAATTCAACGATTTCCGTCGGGCAGACGAAGGTGAAGTCCAGCGGATAGAAAAACAGGCAGACCCATTTCCCTTTGTAGCTGCTCAGCGACAGGTCTTTAAAATCTTTGTTGACAAGCGCCTTCACCGTAAAGTCGGGAGCGGGCATACCAATCTGAACGCTCATATTCTTTCTCCTTTAAAATCAAATGGTTCCTGTGTAGATGCTCAAATCCCGTTTCCGGGCTGGGGTTCCAAATCCAGGATTACTTTTTAAGATAATTTCCTATTTAGTATGTTTGTGCAAAAGCATTTCCGCCGTACTACGCCGGGTCAAGCCCTCAAAATGGTATTTTTATCCGGGAAAGCGTATTACGCAAGGACATCCTGAAACGCTCCCCATTCTCCCGCCCCTTCATAACCGCAATAGAGGCAGCGCGCGTGCTTTTTCGACATGACGCGGTTGCATTTGGGGCATTGCTTCATATCCACCCGAACCCGCCCGTCCAGCTTGCCGTCGCTCAGGTCGATTTCCTTGATTTTTTCAATCAGGTCTTCTTCTTTCAGGTCTGATATCTCTTGAATCAGCGCCCACATCGCCATATTGATCAGAATCAGCTTATTGATGCGGTTTTCCATCCCTTCCACGATGGAAATCGACTTCAGCGCTTGGCTGCTCGAATTGTTCGCGGCCGATTGCGCCTGACCGATCTGATGCATCTGGTACAGTTCCCACAGCATAGGAATTTCTCCATTCTGCTTTAGTAAAGCAAGGCGGCATAATGATGATCAAGCCATTTTTTATGCACTATTACAAGCATGTATCTTTGTATAATAAACAAAGTTCGTTTTCAATAATCGATATAATTGCGATAATATGAAACACTATTGCCGAGGAAAGGGTAACGTATTATACTAACTTCTTTAATCCAGAAAAGCCAACTTTATTTATAAGAAACATGATTGAATCCCCCAATTTTATCACATTTCTGAACGAAAACCGTTTCCAGCTGGCGCACCGACTTGTGGAAAAAATCGGTGATCAAAGCAATACTATCGCCGCCATCGACGATTTCCAGCCGCAAATCCAGAAACTCGCGTTTGAATTGGTCGATCATCTCGCAGATGCGGTTGCATCTGACAACCGGCGGGTGTTCGCTAATTTTGTGATCTGGTTAAACCTGACGATCCAACCGGAGTTGAAGGATTTCATCAAACCAATCCTGATTGCGATGCAGGACGAGTTCAATCAGGATGGTACCGATGCGGAAGATGTCAATCTTTTTGCGCTGTCCTGCATCGAAGAAGGCTTGTCCGAAATGGGAATCCAATCCTGTTCTCCACAAAAAATTAGAACGGTAAATAAATTCGACGAAATCAGAAGACAGTATGTGGATCATTTACTGGCTGGGGAAAAGCAAAAAGCGATTGACGGTATTCTGAAGCAAGTTAAGGGAGGTATGTCCGTAAAAGACATCTATCTCCATGTCTTGCAGGAAGCCTTGTACAAAATCGGACGGCTTTGGCAGGAAAACAAAATTACGGTTGCGAAAGAGCATTACTGTACCGCGGTGACTCAATTGGCGATTTCGCAACTTTACCCGTATATTTTTACGACCAACAAAAACGGATTAAACCTTGTGGCGGTCTGCGTTGGAGGAGAGGTGCATGAGATCGGCGTTCGCATGGTCGCCGATTTTTTTGAAATGGAGGGTTGGAATACCTGGTACTTAGGTTCGAACACGCCAGCAGAATCGATTATCGATTCGGTGATCGAAAATAAAACTGATCTGCTGGCGATTTCCTGTACGATTTCCCTTCATATTCGACGGGTGATATCCATCATTCGCATGCTGCGAAGCAATCCTGAATCGAAAGATGTTTGTGTCATGGTCGGAGGACAGCCTTTTAATCAGATCCCCAATTTATGGAAGGAGATCGGCGCGGATTTGTACGCTTCAAACGCTCAGGATGCAATCGAAGCGGCGCGATCCCGTTTTCATTTCTAATGATTGATTCAACCATGAGTCAAATGGAACAAGGCGTCGCGTTTTTATGTGATGAAGTCGGCCGGATTTCCACTGTTCTCCGCGATGATTTTCAATTATTCAAAAGCACCATCCAGGGGCTTCCCTTCTCCACTCAACTCGACCGGGAAAGCATCAAAAAATCTTTATTATTCATGCAGGAAATCAAATCGGAGGGGGCCACGTTTGGTTGGGATATGAATCTTCTGTTCCATAACCAGATTGTGACTCTTCATTTTTCCGGTGCTCATGTACAGGATCATTATCTTGTGGTTGGAGCTCTATCGCTTTCTCAGTCACTCATCTTGCTCGAAGAGTTGATGAAAATTAATAACGACCATGTAAATGTAATCAGAGAACTGAGAAAAATGCAGAGCCGGATCGAAAAATCGCAAGGCGATGATGCTTCACATATGGAACACATGTACAGCATGAATAATGATCTGGTTTCGCTTCAACGTGAACTCACAAAAAAAAACAATGAGTTGCAACTGCTTCACGACCAGAAAAACCAGTTTATAGGCATGGTCGCCCATGATCTTCGAAATCCGCTCGGCGTGATCATGGCGTTCAGCGAATTTTTGTTGAATGAGCTCACTCCTCAATTATCTGAACGCCATTTGCGCTTTTTAACCAACATCAAAAAAACCAGCCGGTTTATGCATGAACTCGTAGAAGATATTCTCGATATATCCAAAATAGAATCAGGAAACCTCAATCTGAAGAATGAATACTGCGACATTGTCGATTTTCTAAAAAATATTGTCGACATGAACGCCGTTCTTGCACAGGCTAAAGAGATTGAAATCAAAGTTAGCATGCCTGATGAGCCGATCGAATTGGAGTTTGATGCCCTCAAGATTGAACAGGTCATAAACAATCTGATTTCCAACGCGATAAAATTTTCGCAGCGTGGCTCATCGATCGAGGTGTATCTGGCAAAAGAAGAAAACCAGGTGAAAATATCCGTCGTTGATCATGGGCAAGGCATACCACAAAATGAATCAAAAGAAGTGTTTAAGCCCTTCCGAAAATCCTTGGTTCGAGCGACCGAAGGCGAGAAAAGCACGGGGTTGGGGCTGGCGATCTGCCGGAATATCGTGGAAGGCCACAACGGAAGGTTGGGAATCATCAGCGATTATGGTCATGGGGCGACATTTTATTTCACGCTCCCTTATGCTACCTCTGACGCCGGTCCGGTGAGTCCGTAATTTCAGTCGTTTGAGGAATCGGATCGTACAGCTCGAATGGAATATCGTATTCTTCCCTGATAAATTCGACGAAGCGCATGAACTCATCAAGCAGGTCGGGGGCGACCCAGAACTCCATACGCCCCTCGACCGCGTCTTCCGTCCTGACCACGCAAATTCCCTCATGATCGTCCAGCACGGCGTTAATGAAGCCGATCTCGAACGGAGGAATCCGTCCGGGGATGATCAGATTATCTTGCGGCTTGGGCCGTTCGAATGATTCGCTCATGGCGTATACAAATCGCACCGCTGAATAGTGCGCCCCCGGTAATCCGCTTCGATCATGGGCCACTCTCGCGCCGCGGTAAGCACTTCGGGGCCGTTTTCCGTGATCAGGACCGTGTCTTCGCTTTTCGTGCCGGAAATTGATGGATTCCATGCGACGGCTGAACGATCCTTCACAATCTCTCGTGTTGTGGGCGTCGCTTTGAAATACCGCCCGATATACCCTGTAGGCCCGCCCTGATGGTGCAGTTCCCATTCATGTTCAAAACCACATTCCTGATATAGCCTGATCGCTTCCCGCAAAACGCCGCCGTACGCCGCACCGGGCGTCGAGCCCAGAATCAGCGCCGCGTCGATTGCGCAGACCGCCTGATGTTTGGCTCGCAGCGTATCGCTGACTCCGTTGAAGCAGACGATCCGCGACACGTTGGCGATAAGCCCGTAACGCCGTGCGCATAACACCAGCATGAACTCATTCTCGATAGGCTTTTCCGTCGGTAGCGGATGCCGGTAATTCATTAACCGGTCATCCGAGGCCGCCAGAATCAACACCGGCCATATCTCCCGGTCGAAGCATTCTTTCGCGAGTAATGCCGCGACCTGATATTCCGTCATTCCTTTTCGTGCCGCTTTGCATGCCGTCCTGATCGACTCCTCCGCCATGCGGCCCAGCCAGCGGTAACGCTCGATTTCATCTGGAGTGAAAGGCGTATGGAGGTTCCTTATCTCTGTTTCCAGATCGGTGTCTTTTACCAGAACGCCCGGGCTGAGACGCTGATAGTGCTTGTTTACTTCATCCGGGGGCAGTGGCCAGGCGTGGCGCGCGTCTTCGATCGGCAGATCTTCAAGTTCTTCAGGAAACAGCCGCGTCGCTTCAATCGTGTTCGCGGCGAGGTACACTCGATCGTGCGTAACCAGCAGGGGCGCCGCGCCGCCCGATTGTGCGGTAAAGACGAAATTCTCTCCCCCGCCGGTCAGCCATGAAAAATGATGCGCTTCGGTGATGAGCAGGTTATCCGCGCTATGCGCCTGCATGACGCCTCTCAGCCGGTCCAGCTTGATCTGGAATTCTTCTTCGCGATGAGCGAAAAGATTCATGCTTGCTCCTGTGAATAGTTGAACGCTGCGGTGATCGGATCAGCCGGAAAAATCATAGTCCAACTCAACCGGTGCGCCAACGTTTGTCTGAAGGAAACCTGAACGGCATGGAATATCAGTATATCCCGCTTGTCTTCGTCGTTGGCTTCATCGCTGGCGTAATCAACACGCTCGCCGGAGGCGGTTCGTTGCTGACGCTCCCCGTCCTGATGTTTCTGGGCCTGCCCTCATCTCTGGCGAATGGAACCAACCGTGTCGCGATCTGGATTCAATGCGTCGCGGCTGTGGTTCGTTTTCGCAAGGGCGGGGTCAGTCACTGGACGTTATGCCTGTGGCTGTCTCTGCCCGCCTGCCTGGGGTCGGTGATTGGTGCGCTTGCGGCGGTCGATCTGCCCGATCGGCTCTTCAAAACTTTGTTCGCCATCATCATGCTGGTCGTTGTCGCGTTCATCGTCTGGAATCCAAAGCCAAAGGGCTCCTCATCGGTTTCCATGACGCTCGCCCGCAAGATATCCCTCGGCGCCGCGTTTTTTCTGATCGGATTGTATGGTGGAATCTTCCAGGCTGGGGCTGGATACTTTTTGATCGCGGCGTTTGTTTTTCTGGCGGGGCTGAATCTGATCGAAACCGCCGCCGCCAAGTCGCTGATCGTGGCGATTTACACCACGTTTGCTCTGGGGGTCTTTATCTGGAAGGGTGAAGTCGACTGGTTCCCCGCCTTGATCCTGTCGCTTGGCAATGGATTGGGGGGGTGGATCGGTGGAAGTCTGGCGCTTGATCGCGGTGAAGTCTGGATTCGGTGGGCGCTGATCGTGACCGTGATCGCCATGTCGATGAAATTGCTCGGTGTAATCCCCTCATTTTAAATCATTTAACCTGCCCCGGAATATTTTTCGAAAAAAATCAAAAAAAGTGCTCAAGTTTTCCTGAAAACGGTCGATAAAGGTGACGACAAGCCCGAATTCCATATTTTGGGAGATGGGTTTGGCTGTTCAGTCGAAGCGGCGCATCCCGGCCAAGAGAAGTGAGTTTCGACTGAATTCGACCAACGCGGCGCGTGTGAACCATGCGGCTGTCGGCGCTACGCTGTTTTTGTGTTGAATTCTCTCCACAAAAGCTCGCGAACGCCGCAACGGCGACCCGCCCGGATTAATCCGGCAACGGGTGGATCATACTTTCACGCACCCAAAGATGAAAAAGTGGTAAAGAATTGCCACAGGCGCTGCCTGCGCATCCCGGCCAATATCAGAATTCACCTGACCGCTACGGCGATGGACTTGCCGCCGGTGGATTCTGAAGACGCCCTCCCGCCGGTGAACGGTGAGCCCATCCGAGGCCGCTCGCCGTTCCCCGGAGGGATGCGAGAACATAATCACGTATTGTGCGTGTTTGAATAAATTTAGCCGAATTGATTTAAAGCAGTTTCAAACGTTGATGTCGTGTGGGATAGCCCCGCCACGCGGGGACGGCGGAATTTGAGGGCAAAAAATTAAGCCATAACTTCGCATCCCGGCCAAGAGAAGTGAGTTATGGCTTAATTCGACCAACGCGGCGCCGTTGCCTTGCGGCCGTCGGCGCTACGCCGTATGTGCAAATGGATCACGCGGAAATCCATCTCCGCGGGACATTCGTTTGGCTCTATCTCATTATAGGCAAAATCCGTAAAAACTTTAGCGGATTTTACCTCACGGCGCGATTTTTTCACACGCTCGCGGAGAGGAGCCGGACCATGGTTGTCGAAAGCATCCGCAATAATGTCAGCGCCTTGGGAATCATTAGCCAACTTTACAATACCCAGGATCGAGTCAATATCAACCTTCAGCGCATCAGTTCGGGATTGCGCATCAATTCCCCCAAAGATGACGTCGGCGGGTTTGTAATCAGCAACAGATTACGCTCTGAATACCGGGGCCTCAGCAAGGCTTCTGAAAATACCCAGAACATACTCAACCTTACAACGACGGGTGTGGGTGCACTCAATGAAGTTCTCAACCTGCTGAATGATATTCGTGACGCCGCCGTCGCCGCTTCCGGAGGCAGTGCGGCCCAGCAGACGGTGATTCAGGAGAAACTTCAGGAGCTCAACACCATCGCCAATACCACCAAGTACGGTGGAAAATATCTCCTGAACGGTTCTTTGACCAACTCCGTCGACTTCAAGCAGGGCACGCGTGACTTCGGCGCCTCGATATCCTTTGGCCCGAATTCTTCCACATTGTACGCGGGCCGTTCTTTCCTCAAAATTGGTCAGACCAACTCCGGTTCTGCGCAAATCACCAATGGCGGCGACGCCACGTTCAATACGGGAATCACCGCCGCCACCGACATTGCGGTTTCCGTCGGTCAGTTTGTTCGCGGTGGAACAGCCGCGCTCACTACGGACACTCTGACCGCCCTGACCGCGAACCGCGTTTCGCTTCAATCCAATGGAACCATCACATTTTCCGGCGTGATCGCCGATGGAACGACATTCTTCAGCGGAGCCTTAAGCATTACCGGAGCCTCCACCGTTCAGGATCTCATTAATTCACTCCAATCATCCATCGATCAGGCTGAGGCGACGATTGGAGTCGATGGAACCGGTGTATTGGAGACCACTGTTGGGTTGACCTCCAATGGCCGTCTTCAATTCACCAGTGGCTCCGATAAGGAAATATCTCAGTTCGATGCGACCTTTTCCATTAAAAATGGTTCAGGATCGGTCCAGACCGGTTTTACGGTCGATCGCTCGTCGAACATATACAATCCCCTTGTTGGCGCGACCACCTCGGGCGCCAAAATCGGTAACAATTTTACATCCGTGACTGGTTCCACCTTCGACACCGGCAATTTCAACATCACCGTAAGCAACATCATCGCCGCCCAACAGCGCCAGTTAACCACCGCCGATACATTCACCCAGGACATCGGCGGCTCAACCGCCGTCGTCAGCGGAACGGCGCTGCATGGCTCGTTTCTCAACGGAGTCTCCATTGCGGTGAACGATACCTTTCAGATCAATGGAACCGATCCTGATGGAAGCACCTTCACCGTTGAATACACCGTTGGAACGGATACTGGCATCGGCGACGGCATCATTCAGGATTACGCCAGCCTGATCGCCGAACTCAATAATCGCGATCGGTCTCAGACCTCCTATGGTTTCAACGGCGCGCTCTCCTCGCTGACGGGTTCTGGGGCGATTCAGTTGATTGACGACGTCGCCGATGAAACGTCTACCAATCTGCAGATCGTCGTGACGGATGTCAGCGCGGCGAGTTCCCAGGTAGTGAGTTCAACCATCAACCAGACCGGTTCGCGTGAAACCGCCACATTTTCCATTGATGGAGGGACCGCGCAGCAGGCGAACGCGGGCGATGTCATCACTCTGCAGGGAGTCAACGGTTCGGGAGGCCCCAAACCCGAAGTGACCTTCAGGGTTGGCAGCGGGCTGTCCGCGGGTACCGACCAGCTGCAAACCACCGCGAAAGAATTCGTCGGTCAGCTCAACGGCGGAACGGCCGTCACGTTCCAGAACGGCGATCAGGCCGTGCGTTTTGAGGCGGGCTCGTTCTCAATCTATCCGGTTGATAAATATCAACAGGTAACGCTCGATTTCGACTCAATCCTTGATGTAACCACGCCATATTCGTCTGGCGGTGAAACCTTTATTCTGTCGACATCGAGCAGCGAACTCAAATTTCAGGTCGGAAGCGATCGGGGACAGCTCAAAACGTTCTTGTTCGCGGATGTACGCTCCAACAATCTCGGTTCAAGTTCTTCCAGCAATCTCGACAGCATTAATGTTACCACCGCGACGGGTGCCACAAACGCCATTTCGATTATTGATGACGCCATCGATCAGGTGACCAATTTCAGCGCCCGTCTTGGCGCATTTGAATCGGTGCTTGACGATCACATCAATGTTTTATCTGCAGGTGTAACTAATATTGAGAGCGCCTATTCCAAAATAGTCTCCGCCGACATCGCCAAAGAAACCACGGAACTGACATTGAATTCAGTCTTACTCCAGGCGCAGGCGGCCGTGTTGATCCAGTCGAACAATTTGCCGACCAATTTCTATGAAATCCTGTATGGATTGAAGTAAGCCGTTGGGTGTTTGAAATTGGATGAAATTGTAAAGAAAAAACGATAAAATAACTTCGACGTGTCCACGCATGGATGGACGAGGGCGAAGCGAAGGGAGTCGATGATGGGTATTTCACGCATCAACAATAACCTGAATACGCAGACTCAAAAAACGCTGAACTCGCTCAGCGATTCGATCCTGAAAAATTTCCAGCGCCTTTCAACCGGTAACCGGATCAATCAGGCGGGTGATGATGCCGCCGGGCTTCGAATCGCGAATCAGCTGCAATCCAATCTGCTCGGTCTCAACGAGGCCGCCGCCAACGCGCAGAACGGCGTCAATCTGATCAACACCGGCGACCAGGCTCTCGGTTCAATCACTGACAACCTCCAGCGCATCCGTGAACTCGCCATCAGCGCGGGAAACACCGGTGTGAACGATCCATCCGCCCGGCGTGCGATTCAGGATGAAATCAGCCAGCGCATCGACGAAATCTCCCGCATCGCCAACAATACCCAATTCGGTGGTAATCGGCTCTTCAATGGCGACTACGCCCCCAGTGCGGGAGTCCGGCCCGGTACGCCCGATCGCGGCGTGAACGTCGATTCCAGCAACCTGACAACATCGGAAAACTTCCTTCAGATCACCCAGGATCAAGCCGCCAGCGCCGCCGTCGTCGGCGGCGAAGCGGCGGGACAGCCGCAGGTCGTCAATCTCGGCGTCCAGAATTCACAGGATATCGCGGTTTCACGAGGAACCTTCTTCAATACCGCCACGTCTTCATCTGCGGCCGCGGGCGATGCGTTGACCAATCTGTCATTCAACGGCGCCCAGTTGCAGAACGGCGGAACAATCAACTTTCGCGGCGTACTCGCCGACGGCGTCACCGAGTTCAGCGGTTCCTTCACCGTAGGCGCGGGGACGAACATCGACGCGGGCGGAGGTTCGGGCGTCAGCCTGGTCGATACCATCCAGAGCGCCATTGACGCCGCTGAACAGGGCGCGGGCGTTGATTCCGTGGGCGGAACCAACGCGGGAGAAACCAATGTTTCGTTTAACGCCTCCACCGGCCGTCTCGAGTTCGCCAACGGCGCGTCGCAGGGCGTTTCCAATTTCGCCCTGACGCTCTCATCCGTTACGGCGGGCGGCCAGTTGCAGAATACGTCGGGAACCACCCGCGACGCTCAGATCGGCGGCGCCGCCAGCGGCGCCCAATTGGGCAATTCCGTCACCGCCATCACCGGGTCCACCTTCTCCACCGGCGATATAAGCATTGAAGTATCCAACGTTGTCGCCGCGCAGGCCCGTTCTCTCCAGTCATCCGCCTTTTCCGGTGCGGGAGGTGGGGCGGTTAACGCTTCCACCAACCTGATTGGGTCTGTATTCAACGGCGCGACGCTCGCCCAGGGAGACACGGTAACCATCAATGGAACCAACGCTGACGGAACTAATTTCAGCAGCACCATTACCATATCGACCGTCGACGGCGCCGCGGGCAACGGCGCTGCGGTGACGTTTCAGGATCTGCTCGATGAATTGAATAATCGCGATCGGAGTACGGCGGCGGGTGGAACCGGAAATCAGAGCGGCTTCACCGATGCCACGGCCGCGCTTACCACGGGCGGAGCCATTCGGGTGACCGATGATACCGCGGGCACGTCTCAGACCAATTTCACTTTAACTGTGAACGATCGTTCTTCCGGCGGCGGAACCTTCTCCACCATCGCCGAACAGGCCAATCTCGTCACCGAAGGCTTCGCTCAAACCGCTTCCGTCAGCGTGAATGGCGGCCCCGCGCAGCAGGTGACCGCTGGTCAAACCGCGACCCTGACCGGGCCTGACGCCAACGCCGGACAGGGGCGGGGCACCCTCACCATTGGCGATAACCTCTCCGCCGGGACCGATGTGATCCAGAATCAGCAGGCTCAATTCACCGGCGCGCTGAATGGCGGCCCCCAGGTTCAGTTCTCCGCTGGACAGCAGGACGTCCGTTTCGTTTCGGGCTCGCGTCCCGGTGAAACGCTCACGCTCGATTTCGACCAGACCATTGGGGTTCCAGGTACGGGGAGCGCGAACGCGGGAACCGTGGTGATCTCCGCGACCGGCCGGCAGGCCAATTTCCAGATCGGCGCTCAATCCGGTCAACAGCTGGGAGTCAGTTTCGGTGACGTGCGCCCGCGGGCGTTGGGCTTCGGCGGCGATCGAACCGTCGCCAGCATAGACGTCACTCGCGAAGGTGGAGTGAACGAGGCGCTGAACATCATCGATCGGGCGCTCGGACAGGTCGATGATTTGCGTGGACAGTTGGGCGCGGCGTCCAACCGCCTCTCCTCCACGGCGGACAGCCTCTCCGTCGCGTCGGAAAACGTCCTTGCATCCCGGTCTCGAATCACCGATGCCAATGTCGCGTCACTGGCCACTCGAAACGCGTCGGATCAACTGTTGCTGCAATTCAACCTCGGCGTCCAATCTCAGGCGAACAATCTGTACAATAAAATCTTCAGCGACTTGTTGAAATGACGATAGATCGAAATTGAAGTGGCTGTTGAGCGTTAACGAAGCGGCCATTTCGCGAGTACTTGTTTGATTGGCCGTTCGCCCCGTCAGGGGCGGATGCAGATAGACCAGCCTTTCAAGGCTGAGTGCGAAAATGTACTGTTTTTTTGTCTTTTGGTTTAGTTTCGTGTTTTCGTGATTCAAAAAACGGTGGATGAAAACCGGCCATAGCACAAAGAAAAACCGGGAGCGATTTTCGGCTCCCGGTTTTTCTTCGTTTCGAATGAGTGACGAGGCGGCGTTATCCGTTGTCGCCGTCGATGAACCCGCCCAGGCCGCCGAGAATCGAACCTTCTCCGACGCTTCCGCCCTTTTGCGGCGCGGCGGCCAGCATACGTCCCGCCAACCGTGAGAACGGCAGTGATTGCAGCCACACCTTGCCCGGCCCCATTAACTTCGCAAAGAAGAATCCCTCGCCGCCGAAGAACATCGTCTTGATCCCGCCCGCCTGCTGAATTTCAAAGTCCACCTGCGCTTCGTAGGCCACCACGCAGCCCGTGTCGACGTGCAGCACTTCACCGGGGCCCAACTGGCGTTCGATTACCGTGCCGCCCGCGTGCAGAAAGGCCAGCCCGTCGCCTTCCAGTTTCTGCATGATGAAGCCTTCGCCGCCGAACAGGCCGGTGAGAATCTTGCGTTGAAACGCGATCCCGATCGCCACGCCTTTCGCCGCGCAGACGAAACTGTCTTTCTGACAGATCAGACGCCCGCCGTAATTCGCCAGCGTGACCGGAATGATGTTGCCTGGATACGGCGCCGCGAACGCGGCGTGCGCTTTCCCAGAACCGGTATGCGTAAACACGGTCATGAACAGGCTCTCGCCGGTGAGCAGGCGCTTCCCCGCCCCCAGCAGCTTGCTCATGAACGAGCCCTGCTGCCCGGTTCCGTCGCCAAAGATGGTTTGCATTTCGATGGTTGAATCCTTGTACATCA
Organism: bacterium; assembly: GCA_016125385.1. GTDB lineage: Bacteria > Hinthialibacterota > Hinthialibacteria > Hinthialibacterales > Hinthialibacteraceae > WGLV01. The sequence continues at coordinate 28,513 of WGLV01000010.1, read as the reverse complement.
TGGCGCCGGCTTCCGCCACCGCGCTCTCGCCGGGGTCAAGTTCGACTTCCACGAACTGCATCTCCGAACCGAAAATCTTGAAATCGATTTCGTCGGCGATCTGCGTCTTCACTGTGGTGGGAGGCGGTGGAGTCTCCGCCGTCGTGGCGCCGGAGAGCTCCGCGATCTGATGAATCGGCAGCCATTCCGTAAATCCGGCGCGCCATGCGTACCCGTTGGGATTCTCTTTCGCCTTCTGCACCGCGGTTTGCGGGTCCAGCGGTCCTTCCTGCTTGCCATCATAACTGAGATACCATTGCGACATTGTTATTCTCCTTCCGGGCTGGTCTGATCCTTTTCCGGCGTTCCGGTTTCCCCTTCAATAGCGGCGCGGTCTTCAGCGCTGAGCGAGAGCCGCCGCGCCAGTTCATCCATGTATTGTCTCTCCGCTTCGGTGTCGAGTTCGATCGCGAACAGCGACGCGGCGTAGACTGATTTCGCCAGTTCGGGAGAGTCGGCCTGACTGACGATGGAATCCATGCCAGGCGGATTCAAAAACTCATTCAGAATGAAACCCCGGTCTTCTTCGGGCAATCCGCCTTCCTTCAATCCATTAATGATCTGAGCGCGCTCATGCGCGTCGATGACGCCATCCGCGTTCGCCGCCGCGATCATGGCGCGGATCAGCAGGATCGCCTGTTCCTGCGCCGCTTTGCGCTGAGCATCCGCCGCGGGCGTGGTTCCTCCGGGCGGAGGCGGTGGAGGAGGCGGGGGCGGCGTCGAGGGAGCGCCCATCGGTGGTGGAACCGGAGTGGTTCCGCCGGCTGGCGCGTATCCGCCAGGCGCGGCGCCGGGTTGATTCCGTTGTTCCATGTAATGATCGAAAGCGGCCATTGCAACGCCCATGATCCCCAGGCCCACCGCGCTGGTGGCCAGACCGCCAAAACCGCTGTTTCTGTGCTTCTTCCCTCTTTTCCCCAATCCTTGCCGGATCATTCCCCCCAACAACCGCTCTGGATCGAACATGTGTTATCTCCTGTTCTTTCGGATGATGAACCCAATAAACGAGCGCTGACGGCGTTGGATGGACCGTGGTTGCTTTGCCGCCAGAATGTTTTTGTGTTACTATACGACGGGATCGTCACGTTATTTCAAGAAACACGCTTGACGCGTCCCGCGACATCTCCATGCACGGTTTGGATTGTGCGATTGTATTTGAAACGAAACATGAACAAAATCGTCTTGCTCGTTTTGATGGGATTATTAATGGCGGGCCTTTCATCCTGTACGCGCATGGTGATTCCGGTCAACCTGACGCCGCTGATGTTCATGGAAAATACCCAACCTGGCTCTCCCGTCAGGCGATTCACCGCCGGTCAATACACGAAAGCTGAAACTCGTGAGTTCGCTCGCGCTTCACGCACCGGCGTAGTAATGACTCCCCCGCTCTGATCAGCCGAACATCCTGATTTCGTCGAGCAGTTCCGTATATTCCAGCGCTTCATCCGGGTCGAATTCCACCGAATGCTTCTCCGCGTCGATCGCGAACGCCAGTTCGATGGCGCTTCCCTTCGATTCCAGCCAGCTCCCGACTTCCGGACCCGTCGTTTCCGGACCTTTTCCATCAATCCACGCCAACAGCGAATACACCGCCCGCGAATCGTCATCCGGGTTGTATTGAACGACCCAGGTGGTGTTGTTGTTCGTGATCAGCAAAAAAAATTTCTCAGCCATGCCCGTTTCCCTCAAAAGTGGATTCTGCCCTTTTTCTACACCAGAGGACAGTTTTTTTCATAGTGCTGAATTTCCTTGGAATCTATCGTTTTCCCGCTCCTTGATGAAGGGTTGCGGTATGAAACGGAAAACGCGATCGTTCGGACGGGCGCACCAAAGAAAAAGGCGTCTTGCGAACAAGACGCCTTGGATGCGTTCGAATCATGCGGAGAATTATTTTCAGCCTTCCACTCTCGCGATCCGGTCCTGAAGGTCTTCCAGCGCGCGAATCCGCTTGGCGTTGTTCAGTTGAAGGATCGCGCGCCGCTCGCCTTCCTGCGTCCAGATGGCGCTTTTGGCGATCATGCGGCTGAAGGTTTCAGCGGTTTCCTCGCCGCTGTAGGTCAAAATCGTCGGCAGTTCATACGTGCGGTAATCTGAAAACATGATCGACGACTGAATCTCATACGTTGTGCTCGATCCCGAATCGCCCGTGAATGGAAGCGCGCCGAACAGGTTCGACAGTTTCCATGAATGATCCGATGATGACTGTTCTTCCTGCTTTTTATATACGTAGGGGCGTCCGAAAACGCGTTCCTGCTGGGTTTCCCATTTTACGTAACCGAGAAAATTCGAGGCGCTGTAATCCGCGTCGGCCACGACGGTTACTTCCAGCGGCGCCGCGTATTCCTTGATCGCCGCCGCCAGGTCTTCGTTAAAGGGATACAGCGCGATCTGATATCCGCTGGGGGCCGGTTGGTTCTTCACCACCGCGTCGCCTCCGCCGCAACCAATGCTGAACGTTGCGGTTAATGCGATGCAAACCGCCGCCCACAACCAGCCATGCGTGTTTCGTTTCATACCACGAATTCTCCTTATCCTGAGATTCATCCGGATTCCTGAGTAACAGCCGTTATTGCACACGAACTGGCGCCATCCGTCAATACGCGATCCCGATTATACAGCGAATTCCTTTGTAAATGATCGTGTTGACGCCGCTGAGCCGATATCTCATCCATTCCGTTTTTTCTCGAATACAAAAAACCATCCATAATACGAATCGCCCACTCCCACGCGCAGTGGCGCTTCGAAATCCTCATCCAGCCACTGCTTCAGCGGAGTCATGACCGGGTCGTCGATGATCTGCCGCAAAAATTTGTCATAAACCGCAACGCAACCGATCGGCGTTTCACGCCACTGGGCGACGGTCTGCTCCATTTCCTCGCGGTTCATGTAACCCCGCCCCGCGATGGTCATGAAGAATGGAATCCTCACCTCTCGGCCATGCTGAATCGCTGGGGGAATCTGTTTCCCCGTCCAGACGTACAACGCGGGGTTGGTCAGATTGAGCAGATAAGGTTCCGGGCAGTAATGCTCCACGTGCTTCGCCAAAATCCGCTCCTCCGCCAGCGTCAGGCCCGGGTAACTCCAGTCGTTTTTCGGCCAACCCGCCATCGCCAGAATGAACAGCAAGCCGCCTGTTCCCCACGCAAGCGTTTTGCTGGTTGCGAATTGTCTGCTTTCCAGCCACTCATACGCCTTGCCGCAGAACGCGCCCGCCAGTAGCGCCATAGGCGGCATGACCACCAGAAAGTAATGCCGCCATACGTGGCTGGTGGTTACCAGATTGCCGGTAAAAACCGTCAGTCCCCATACCCAGGCGAACGCCGCCGCTTTCCAGTTGCGTCCTTTCAACAACGCCAGTGAACCCAGCGGAAGAATCCATAACAACGGAGACAATTCGATAATCGATTTCCATTCATGCCAGCGGAAAGCGAAGTCGTGGTATTTCGCTTTCGCCATGATCAGGTGGGCGGTATAGATATCGAACCACCAGGCGCTGACTGAACCCGTTCCGATCAGAAAAAGAAAAAATGGAGTCATCACGGTGAGCGCGCCCGCCGCCCAGATCGCACCGTCTCGAACGAATCGTTTGATCGATCGCTCTGGCGATAACAAGAGCCAGCCGATGACGGCGGGGGGGATCACGAAGATCGCTGTTTGTTTTGACAGTGCGTACAATCCCAGAATCAGACCGGAGGTATAAATGCGTCTTCGGTCGCCGTTCAATCCCTCGATCAGAAAATAGAAGATTGCGATTTCAAACCAGGGCGCCCAGGTGGATGTATGCAGATACTTCGCCCAGATACATGAGAAAGGCTCCAGCGCCAGTAGTATCAGTCCTGCCAGTGCGGCTTTTTCGTTAAATAAACTTTTTGCCAACCTGTAAAATACGAACAGGCTGAGCACGCTTACGCCCAGCATCGCCGCCCGCATCGGGTAAATCGGGGCCTGTCCAAAGGGGAAAAACAGCGCTGCGACAAGCGCCACCAGAGGCGTCTTGTTAAACTGGGTGTCGCGGTAAATGACGAATCCCTGGTAGATCTGACGCCCTTCCACCCAGTAGACGCCTTCATCCACGTTGGTCCCGTAAACGATCGTCCATGCTCGCGCCGCCAGCGCGATCAGTAAAACCGCCCATACTACGCGTTTTAACACGATCGAATCTCGGGTTCCCATGATGGTGAATTGTACAGGATCGCCTTGTGGGTGGAATACGCATGAATCAGTCTGATGGCGTGGAAAGGGGCTGCTGGATCAACTCCGGCAGCCCCTTCATGAGAAGTTCGCGCAATAACGATAGAGGCTTGCTTAACTCGGGTGAATCCCGGAATCAACTGCCGCCGCCCGCGCTGCGGTAAAGAATATCGCCTACGCTGACCAGCCCGTTTGATGTGTTATATGGCATGGCGCGTAATTCATCGCCAGCGCCCGCTCCGATGCCGAACACCTTATCGGGGCCGCTGCTTACCATGACGAACTCTTCCTGCGCCATGGGGCGAAGTCCGAGGCGTTCCGCGATGCCGGGTTTAAGCGCGTTAAAATTGTGGTTCCATTGGTTGGTACCGCTTGAACTCCGGTAGGCCATCTCGAAATCGGCGTAAATGTAGGTCGTGGTTGCATCGCCCGCACCCTCGAAAAATGGATCGAGAGGCAACGAAGACATATATGCGACCGGGCTTGTCAGCGGCGCCAGAACGCAAAACGAGTTGCGCGATTCGCAATCTGAATTCTTCCCGACGTCGTGAAAACTTTTCGTCAGGCGTTCACACCCGAGCGCCGTGTCATCGTCCCAGTTGTCCACCACGAGAAATCCATGATCCAACCGCAAGGTTTCAAGCGCGGTTCCCGTGTTTTTCATATCCGCGACGTTTCGCGCGATTTTGGCGCGCAACTGCGCGTTCAGAAAATTCGGTACGGCGATGGCGGCCAGAATCCCGATAATGGCGACGACGATCAAAAGTTCAATCAGCGTAAACCCGTTCATCCTTCGCATATCCCATTCATCCTTTGCATTCTATGAAATAAAACCACTGAAGTAACACATGAAGCCCCGTCTATTGTATAGGAGAAATCCTGATTTTCGCTAGCTAAATTCTCATTATTTTGATCCGGTATTTGTTGTTTGAGTTAATAAATGATGTATCGTATTGAGATTGAATTGCTTAATGGCTACGGCATCGAATTGACTGTTTGATAAGGGAGCGGCTTGTGATGATTGATGATCTATCCACTCGGCATAAACCTCTCGGGGCTTTGTTTCAATCGCCGGAAACCCTGGAGGATTGGCGAAAATACCGGCTGTCCGCCGACCAGGTCGAATTTTATCGTGAAAACGGCTATCTGCCCGGCGTCCGTATTTTGAACGACGATCAGATTGAATCACTGCGCGCCGATCTCGCGGAATTGGCGAACCCCGAATGCCCGGGGCGCTCGCTGTTTTACGAGTACAACTCCAATGAAGCCGAAGATCCGGCCCGCGTCCTTTTTCACGCCCTGGGCGCCTGGCGCATTACCCCGGCGTTTCATGATATTTTATGGCATCCCGCTTTTCTCGTACCGGCTTCGCAATTGCTGGGCGGCGCCGTCCGTTTCTGGCATGATCAGTTGTTCTGCAAACCGGCCAAACATGGCGGCGTGGTCGCCTGGCATCAGGATTACTCTTACTGGACGCGCACCAAACCCCTCGCCCATCTCACCTGCTGGATCGGTCTCGACGACAGCACGGCTGAAAACGGTTGCCTGCATTACATCCCCGGAAGCCATCGTTGGCCGCTGCTGCCCATCACCGGCCTCGCCAACAACATGCACTCCATCCAGTCCGTTCTCACAGACGAACAGAAGGCGCTATTCAAGCCCGTTCCAGTCGAACTGAAAAAAGGAGAGTGCTCGTTCCATCATGGCCTCACCGTGCATGGTTCGTATGAAAACGACAGCGAGCGCCCCCGCCGCGCGACGGTTATTAACGTGTTTAAGGATGGGGTCGTGTCTGATAAGAATGAGCCGATGCTGGAAGGAACCGATGCGATCCCTCAAGGCGAGCCAATGGGGGGCCGATTTTATCCTCTGCTCTTCAGTCCGGAGGGCGTACTGGATTAACCGCGGCATTCGCAAGAGCAGGCGCATTAAAGCGCCGCCATGCATTCACTGCCGTGGAAAGAGAGCAGCGGTTTGCATATCGGCGGACTTGGAAATGGAGGTGGGGATGACGCCCGCCGGGTGAAGATGTTATCAAGTCCATCCTTTGAATCTTCTCCATGCCGGTTCAGACAAAATTCAGATCACCGATCTCGATTGCATCCGCCTCAGCAACCAACGGGAGCGCTTGTTTCGCACATCTCAATAACTCGCTCCGGCCGCTGGCTGTGGCGGTTCGTCTCGAAGGGACGGGTGATTCGAGCCCATCCTTTTAAGGCTGGATTACGATTGGGCGCCCTCAGGAGGCGCCAGATTCAAAATGGTTTCAGGAATCGTATCGTTGTACTTGGAGTCGTAGAGATGACAGGAAACCTGATTGTCGCCGATGGGCGTTAAACGGGGTTCCACTTTATCGCATGGATCGAACCGGTACGGGCATCGCGTGTGGAACGAGCATCCCGCCGGTGGATTGATCGGATTGGGCACGTCGCCCTCCAGCAGGCGCCGCTCTTTTCGCGCGTTCGGGTCGGGAACCGGAATCGCCTCAAGCAGTGCGCGAGTGTAGGGATGTTTCGGGATGGAGAACAGCGTTTTCGTCGGCGCGAATTCCACGATCCGGCCCAGATACATGATGGCGATGCGGTCGCTGATATGGCGTACCACTGACAGGTCGTGCGCGATGAATAGATAACTCAACCCGAATTCGTTTTTCAAATCCATCATCAGGTTGACGATCTGCGCCTGAATCGAAACGTCCAGCGCCGAGACCGGCTCATCGGCGATAATGATTTCCGGCTCGACCGACAACGCCCTCGCGATACCGATGCGTTGCCGCTGCCCGCCGGAGAACTCGTGCGGATACCGGTTGAGGTGCTCCTCGCCCAGCCCGACCGATTCCAGCAGTTCGATGCATCGTTTCCGCCGCGCGCTTTTCTCCGGATACAGCTTGAAAATCTTGAGAGGTTCCGAGATCGCGCTGCCCACTGTCATGCGTGGATTCAACGACGAATAAGGGTCCTGAAAAATGATCTGCATGCGCTTGCGGTAGGCGCGCATTTCTTTTTGCGAAAGATCCAGCAGGTTGCGTGAATCGGCGAAACGCACTTCGCCTTCCGCGCCATCGATCAGCCGTAAAATCACACGGCCCACTGTGGTCTTGCCGCAGCCGCTTTCACCCGCCAGACCCAGCGTTTCGCCCTTGTGAATATCGAAAGTCACCCCGTCCACCGCCTTCACGTGATTGACCACCCGGCCGAACACGCCCTTGCGGATCGGGAAATGTTTCTTCAATTGGTTGACTGACAGTAAAACCTGATTATCCAATGATCTTCGCCTTTTTATGAACGAGTGTAAGAAATACTGCCCATCTCGGAGCGCCGGGTCAATCCCGCTGGTCCGGCGGTGTTGTGAGATCGAACGCCCACAAGTATGATTTCAACCGTTCGCATTCAGTGCGTATTATTTTTTTTCGCTGCCTGTATGTGTCCAGATTAAACCCAGCGAATGATTTCCCTGTTCGTAACTTAACCATTATTAAAAAGATAGAGTCTCATGAAACTGCAACGTCCCATTGGAACCTATGATCTCATCCCGGAAGAAACCGCGCTCTGGGCCGCGTTGGAATCACGCGTCCGCGCCATGTTTCATGCTTATCATTACGGCGAAATCCGTACGCCCATCTTTGAATATACTGAGCTTTTCGCGCGGGGCGTTGGAGAATCGAGCGATATCGTTTCCAAGGAGATGTACACCTTTCTCGATCGCGGCGAGCGCAGCCTGACCCTGCGTCCCGAGGGGACCGCTGGCGTGGTTCGCGCCTACATCGAAAATGGTCTCGCTCAAAAAACCCCCGGCGCCGTCAAACTGTGGTATTTCGCTCCCATGTTTCGCTACGAACGCAAACAGAAAGGCCGCTACCGCCAACATGTCCAGTACGGCTGTGAAGTCTTTGGCTCTGATGGCCCAGATATCGATCTCGAAATCCTGCTGATGCTCCACCAGTTTTATACGAGTCTGGGCCTGACCGAATTGAATTTGAAATTAAACTCCGTCGGTACGCCGGAATGCCGCCCCGCTTATCGCGAAAAACTGGTCGCGTATGTGACGCCCTTCGTGGACGAATTGTGCGAAGATTGCCGCCGGCGTCTGGAAGTCAATCCCATGCGCATGTTCGATTGCAAAAACGAAACCTGCCAGCGGATTCTCCATGAAGCGCCTAAACTGATCGACCACCTTGACGATGATTCGCGCGGGCATTTCGAACGTCTCCGCGAGGGATTGGACGAATATGGCGTACCCTACCAGATCGACCCTCACCTCGTTCGAGGACTCGATTACTACACCAAAACCGCCTTCGAAATGAGCTACGCGCCATTGGGGTCGCAAGGCGTCCTTATGGGCGGCGGACGCTACGATGGCCTCGTCAGTCAGCTTGGCGGTCCGGAAACGCCCGGCATCGGCTTTGGCGCTGGAATGGAACGTCTGATTCTCATCCTCAATGAAACGGGCAAAACCATTCAGACCGGCGACGCTCTCGATCTGTTCCTCGTTTGCATGGGAGATCGAGCCAATCGCAAATCGAATGAAATCCTGCTGAATCTGCGCGCGGATAAAATCTGTTGCGAACGCGATTTCACCGGCAAGAGCATGCGCAAACAGTTTCAGGCCGCCGACAAACTCGGCGCCCGGTTCGTGTTGATGCTGGGCGATGACGAAATCGATCGAAAAAAACTCGTCTTGAAAAACCTGAAAGATGGAACCCAGGCCGAATTTGATTGGACCCCCGATCTGTCTCAACTCAAATCCGCGATTCGTGATAACGGGGTTTAGCTGCGATCGAATTTGTTTTCGCCTGAGTCGATGCTAGCCTTTTACTGGATGCTCTCTGCTGTTGTGGACGCAAAAGGAGCAATGAATGAAAGACGAGAACAAGGGCTATACCTCCTATTATTCCATCTGCCTCAACGTAAAAAATCGCCGTTGCGTGGTGGTGGGCGGCGGCGACGTCGCGCGCCGCAAGGCGGCGTCATTGGTTGATTGCGGCGCCGTGTTGACCGTGGTCAGCCCCGCGCTCGACCCGGTGCTGGAATACATGGCGTTTCAAAAAGAGATCAACTGGATTCAGCGTGAATTTGAAGAAAACGATCTTGAAAAAGTCTTTCTCGCCGTCGCGGCGACGGATAATCGCGATGTAAACCGCCGCATCGGCGAGTTGTGCAACAAGCGTGGAATCATCGTCAACATCGTTGATGCGCCCGACGAAAGCGATTTCATCAACCCGACCACCGTTGAACGTGGTCCGCTGACGATCGCGATCTCGACCTGCGGACTGAGCCCATCCCTCGCCGCCAGCATCCGTCAGGAACTGGAAATGGTCTATGGCGATGAATACGGTTCATTTCTCGAAATGATGGCGCGAATCCGGCCCCAGGTGTTAAAAGAGTTCCCCATTCCCCAGCATCGTCATAAAATCTTCGAGCGAATGGTTTCATCCCGCGCGATCTCCCTGCTGCGCACCGGTCTGTCCGACGAAGCGCGCAAAGAGCTCGACCGCATTCTCGATGAAGCCCGCCGCGAGCGCGATTCCGGGCCGGGCCCTTCTCTGCCCATTGTTTAGGGGATGCAGCATGTCACATCCATATCGTTTTCTGGCCGCCGCGTGTCTTTCGTTGCTGCTGTTCGCGTCTTGTGGTGAATCGCCGACGGAAAAGGCCCTTGAAGAGTATCGCATCTCGGCGTCAGGTCAGGAAATCGATTTCAAGATGCAGATGATGCTCATCATCGCCGCCGCGGAGATATACCGCAATCACGTTGGCGCCTATCCATCCACTGAAAATGGAATCCACGCCCTGATCGCACGCCCTGAAATTCTTGAAGCCACCAGCGGACCATGGAACGGACCGTATCTCGATAATGAAGCGTTTATGTCCGATCCATGGGGACGTCCATTGAGTTATAAACTCGATGATGACGGCGCGATCGAGTTGAAAAGCCTCGGCCCCGACGGGGTGGAAAGTTCCGACGACCTGATCGCCTCCCGTATGTTCCCCGACTGGTACAAGGAGATGCAATCGCTGGCGAAAACTTCCAACAAAACTCCCCTTGCCGAATAGCGTCTTTATCTAAAGCGGTTGTCAGAATTATGTTCGTATTGGACCTTGGTGAACCTTGGTACAATCGCCGAAAGTCACAAGGAAACGTGATTCTCGGCACGGTTAATCTGAACGTAACTTTGGCGGCAAATATAATATTTTCAGTTAGACAAAACGCGCTTTACCCAACTGTGGCCTCTTCCCCTGCCTCCAACGGAAGCGCTTGATTGATTTGCATAAACCAAAGCCCCGCTTCGGTTACCGGGCATAAAGAAAGGGCGGCTCGAAAGCCGCCCTTTTGATTACGCCATATCTTGCGCGGTAGAGGTTTACGCCTTGGGAGGCGTATCCAATACTTTCTCGTTCTTTTCGTCGAAGTACAGAATCTTGCCCGAGCGGAACGATTCGACCGACATCGCGATGGTGACCATCGCGCGGTACGCCGTGCCCGAATCGAGGTTCGGCTTTTCACGGGTCCGTACGCAACGCAGGAAGTTGTCATAGTGATCTTCGCGCGGTTCGGTCGGAATCTTGATAACCGTATCGCCCCACTTCGCCTTGAATTCCTTCTCGAAGGGACGCTGCGCGGTGACGGTGATATGGTCGGTGCGCCCTTCGAACTGGCCGTGTTCGACGATCATGATGGTCGCTTCATGCCCGCGGATCAGACCGGGGATGTGAGTGTCGTTCGCCATGGAAGAAGAGAGCACAACCTGGTGTTCGCCGGGATACTCCGCCATGAAGGCAAACGTGTCAGGCACTTCGCGCGAATCCTTGAACACGTAGATGCCGCCGCTGGAGGCGACTTTGTACGGGAACTGCGGTTCCGGCCAGCAGATGTTAAACGGCGCCATCACGTGATAGAACAGGTCGGTTGCGATACCGCCTGAATAGTCCCAGAATTTACGGAAACGGAAGAAGCGGTCCGCGCTCCATTCGCGTTTCGGGGCGGGTCCGAGCCACATATCCCAGTCGATGTAGTCGTCGCCGGTTCCTTTGGGGCCCGCGTTGGGGTCGATATCCCAGTTCCACTCGCCCTCTTTCGAGTTGCGGTGATAAGAACCCTGGCTCATGATCAATTTGCCGATCATACCCTTCTGCATGACGTCCTTGACCTTCCACCACTGGTCGCTGGAGGTCGTCTGGCTGCCGACCTGAAGTACCCGGCCGGTCTTCTGCACGGTTTCATGAACCTGTTTCGCCTGTTCGACCGTCTTGGTCATCGGTTTTTCGAGGTAAACGTCCTTGCCGGCGTTCAGCGCGTCGATGGCGATAGTCGAGTGCCAGTGGTCCGGCGTCGCGATGATAACGGCGTCGATATCGTCGCGCTTCAGCAGTTCGCGGTAATCGGCGAAACAGACTTTCGGGTCGTCAGGGTTCAAGCCGGCCTTTTCCGCCGCGCGTTTGCGGCGTTTCACGTACACGTCGCAGACCGCGACGAATTTCGCGCCCTGCTTTTTCAAAAACGTGTCGAGCAGGCTTGAGCCGCGGCCGCCGATGCCGATGATGCCCAACTGAATCGCGTCGTTCTTTTCGCTTTGCGCGAAGGTTTTGTGACTCAGCACGGTCAGGCCCGCCGCGCTAAGGCTCGAGGTTTTCAAAAATGTCCGTCGGGTTGCGTCGTGAGTTTCATTCGTCATGTTATCTTCCTCAAGTACGGAATCGGTTTCATTCAAAACCGAATTATCATACAGGAAACACGTTCGAAAAGGTAAGGGCGATCGGCCCCCCGAATAAACGATCTCGTCCCCGGCATGCTGGGTTTCGATTGAGGCTCGGGTTGAAATCAAATCCAATCCTGAATACAAATTGGAGTGATTGATTCCCGTCCAGCTGGGTGACGGAAATGAACAGAAAAACATGAAAGAGAGTTCGAATGAAAAGACGCGATGTATTAGTAATGTCGGCTTCAATCCTCTGCGGAGCCCCGGCGATTCATACCGCCAGGTCCGCTGATTCAACCGTTCCTATCGATGAACTGCTCGGTTTGAGCCAGCCGCCTTTGTTTGATGGCAAGAACTATAACCTGCGCGAACCCGTCGCCGGCGCATTCGCCGCGATGGCCGCTGATGCGCTCAAGGATGGAATAAAACTGTATTCCTACTCCAGCTATCGAGGTTTTGACCACCAGCTTTCAATCTGGAATCGAAAATACGATATCTACAGGAAGCGCATGAAAAACTGGCGTGAGATCGTCGATGCCATCGTTACCTGGTCGAGCATCCCGGGAACCTCGCGTCATCATTGGGGAACCGATCTGGATATCATCGACGCGGCTCCGCCCCGCCCTGCTGAGCCACTGTCTCCTCACCACTTCGATGACGAAGACGGCGTCTATCATCCGCTCCACTTATGGTTGACCGAAAACGCGCATCGCTACGGTTTTCTACTCCCTTATACCAACGATCCCCAGCGCACCGGCTACCATTATGAACCTTGGCACTGGAGTTTTGCGGAACTCTCCATCCCTTACCTGCGGCAATGGAGCGAGATCGACCTGCACGATTACATCGCGACGCCGCGCCTGAAAGGGTATGAAAATCTGTCCGCCTCGTTTTTTGAGGATTACAAAAAGAAATGGGGATTTGGAATCAACGCGAAATTACTGCCGGCGGGGTAAAGAATAGTTGGTCCTACGGGGATTCGAACCCCGGTTTCCAAGATGAGAGCCTGGCGTCCTAACCCCTAGACGATAGGACCATTCGGTTTACGGGTGGGGCGATTGACACAGTAGAAAAAATACTTGCAACCGCCCGTTTCGTCAAGCAATCCACTCGGGGGAAATACGTGCTTTTTCAAACAAATCAGCAGGCGCTCAATACAAAACGGGCCGTCTCGATTGAGACGGCCCGCTCGCTGTAACGCAATCAGTGAATATCAGTTAAGTTCGATGTAAGGCGCGACGAATATCGGGTGCAACCGGCTTCCAGCTCGATGCACCTTCATCAGAATCGGCCTTTCGTCGTCATTATCCGATTTCATCTCATCGGTGACCTTGGTCAGAATCGCTTCCACGTCATCCACATTGGCGACGGGTTTGTCGTTCATCTCCGTGATAACGTCGTTCTGAGCGATGTTCTTCTGGGAGGCGGAACTTCCGGGAACCACGTCGGTCACCAGGACGCCCTTCAGGTCTTCCGGATAGCCTAGCTCTTTCGCCTTTTCAGCGGTCAGAGTATCCAGATCGAGGCCGAGGTATTTTTCCGACAGCGTCGAGGCCGAGGCCACTTCGATCGTATCGGGCCGTTCGGCGAGTGTAACCGTTTTGGTGAGTTGTTCGCCTTTGCGCAAAAGCAGCAGCTCGACTTTATCGCCGGCGCGGCGATCGGTAACCAGGTTGATCAGGTGTCCTGAATCGTGAACTTTCACGCCATCGACCCGCAGAATCAGATCGCCTTCTTCAACCCCCGCGTTCTTCGAGGGAGAATCCGACAGGACTTCTTTCACGAACGCGCCGTAATTAATTCCATATTCATTGATGTAATACTCACGCTGTTCGGGAGAAATTTCCTGAACTTTCACGCCCAGGTAACCGCGATTCACCTTGCCGTATTGCTTCAGGTCGTCGATGACTTTTTTAGCCAGGTTCGAAGGTATTGCGAACCCGATGCCGATGTTGCCCGCGATGGCGCCCGCCGTCTGAATGGCGTTGTTGACGCCGATGATCTCTCCATCGAGATTAATTAACGGACCGCCGCTGTTACCCGGATTAATCGCCGCTGTCGTCTGAATGTAATCCTTGATCTGAAATTCCGAGTTCGCGCCGACCGGTACGTCGGCTCCAGTACGTCCTTTGGCGCTGATAATGCCTTCCGATACGGATTGATTCAGCCCGAACGGATTCCCGATCGCCAGCACCCAGTCGCCGATCTGCATGGCGTCCGAATCGCCGAACTTCGCGAATGGAAACTTCTTGTCCTTGGTGTCTTTCAACTTGATCAGCGCCACGTCGGTTTGCGGATCGACCGCGACCACTTCCGCTTCATAATACCCGCCGTCGGCGGTGGTCACGTTGATCTTGGTGGCGTCGGTCGACTGCCCCATCCGGTTCGTGTAAGAGACCACGTGGTTATTGGTCAGAATCTCGCCTTCAGGGCTGATGATGACGCCCGAACCCTGCCAGTCGATCCGGCGTTCCTGGGGCGATTGATCGCCGTTGTTATAACCGGGCGGAAGAAATTGTTTGAACCATTCCGGAATCTCGGCTGACTGAACGGGTTCGGTTTTGCTTTCCGCCTGAATGCTGACCACAGCGGGATTAACGCTTTCGACCGCGCTGCGAAATGCTTTGGAGAGTTCTTTGGCGAGATTATGATCTTGAGCGAAGCTGGCGGGGCTTACGCTGAAAATCGCAATAAGAATCGCAATGCCGTATGTCGCGTAACGGCGCTGGCTGGTAAAACTGAGGACCATGTGTCTGCCTCCCTGTTTGGTTTTGATCCGTAGCCGTTCAGTTTACGGGCGCCTGAGACAAAGGTAACGAAAAATTCTCGCATCGGCTTTGTCGACATTGATGCCGGGACGCAACGGTTCATGCAGTGAAGATTCCGAATCAATCGAAATCATCGCGGCATGAAAAAAAACTGATTTCTGGAGATGTGAATATGGCTCGGATGAATCATGCTATAAAAAATCGGCTTCGTTTTAATTGTACCAGCGATAGCTGAAAAAACGAAACCGATTTTTGATTCTTTGGTTAACAGGCCGAGTGGTTCAAGCCGTCTTTTTGCGGCTTGATGACGTGGAGCCGCTTTTTTTCCGGGTGCTCTTCCTTTTGCTTTTCCTGGTTTCGCTGGGTGAGAGCGCTTGACGAAGAACATCGTCGATCGATTCCGCGAAATAAAACGTCAGTTCTTTCCGAATCGGCTTGTCGATCTCATCAAGGTCTTTCCGGTTCCGCTCTGGAAGCAGAATATGCGTCAGGCCCGCGCGATGCGCGGCCAATACTTTTTCCTTGATTCCGCCGACCGGCAATACTTGACCGGTGAGCGTGATTTCACCAGTCATCGCCAAGTCGTTGCGTACTGGCTTTTTCAACGCCGCCGAGGCGACCGCCGTCGCCAGCGTCACGCCAGCTGAGGGGCCGTCTTTTGGAACCGCGCCCGCGGGTACGTGCAGGTGCAGCTCATGGTCTTTGAAGAATGATTCCGCGATCCCCAGTTTTTTACAGCGTGACCGGACCAGAGAGATCGCCGCCCGCGCTGATTCTTTCATCACGTCGCCCAGTTTTCCGGTCAGCAGAACGCCGCCTTTACCGCCGCGAATCGGCAGCGCCTCCACGAACAGAATCTCGCCGCCCACCGGCGTCCAAGCGAGTCCGGTCGCGACGCCAGGGCGCGCCGTGCGCTGCTTGGTTTCACCCAGAAAGCGCTCCGGTCCCAGAAAATCTTCGATGCGCGCCGAAGTGATTTTGACTTTACGCCACTGCTTGCGCGTCTTTTTCACCGCGATCTTCCGGCAGATTGAAAAAAGGACGCGCTCCAGATTGCGTACGCCGGCTTCGCGGGTATAACCCTGAATAAGAAATTCAAGCGCGCCTTTGCCGAATTCCACGTCGCTTTGATTGAGTCCGTTTTCCGTGATTGCTCGTGGAAGCAGATACCGCAACGCGATCTGCTCTTTCTCCTGCGTCGTGTATCCCGCCAGCCGAATCTCTTCCATGCGGTCGCGCAACGGCGGCTGAATCCGATCGGGCACGTTGGCCGTGGCGATGAACAACACCTTGCTCAGGTCGATGTCTACTTCCATGTAATGATCGCGGAACGCGCTGTTCTGCGCAGGGTCGAGCACTTCCAGAAGCGCTGAGGATGGATCGCCTCGAAAATCGCGCCCCACTTTGTCGATCTCGTCCAGCATGAAAACCGGGTTGTTCGTGCCCGAGCGTTTGATCTGCTGCACGATCGCTCCGGGCAATGCGCCGATGTACGTCCGGCGATGTCCGCGTATTTCCGCTTCATCGTGCATCCCGCCCAGCGAGAGACGAACGAATTTACGCCCCATCGACCGTGCGATCGATTGCCCCAGCGAGGTCTTGCCCACACCCGGGGGACCCACGAAGCACAGAATCGGCCCCTTGATGTCAGGGTTCAGTTTGCGCACCGCGAGGTATTCCAGAATGCGCTCTTTCACCTGTTTGATGTCGTAATGATCCTCGTTCAGAATGCGCTCCGCCCGGCGGATATCCAGCTTGTCTTCCGTTTGATCCAGCCAGGGATACTCCAGCAGCCATTCGAGGTAAGTCCGCTGCATGGGGTATTCCGGCGAATGGTTCGGCATGCGTTCGAAGCGTTTCAGTTCCTGCTCGGTTTTTTCCCGGACGTGCTCGGGCAGCAGCGTTTCTTCCAGCTGCTCACGGATCAGGTCTACTTCTTCATTTTCGTCTTCGCTTTCGCCAAGCTCTTTCCTGATCGCGCGCAGCTGTTCGCGCAGATAGTATTCTTTTTCAGTCTGGCTGAGTTTGGTTTCGATTTCGTTCTGAATCTTGCCGCCCAGTTCGACGATTTCCAGCTCCCGGCTGACTTCTTTCAGCGCCATCCTTAGCTTCTTTTCCAGCTCGCCGGTTTGATACACCTGTTGCAGCCGGTGTTTGTCGGCGCGCGTCAGGCTCAAGCCCATGTACGCCAGCCGGTGGGGGTTCTGCAACGATGATGGCAGCCCTTCCAGTTCGTTGGGGATGCCGGGTGATTTCTTGATCAACTGCTCTTCCATGTCGGCCAGCTGGCGCATCAGCGCCTCGACCGTGCTGGTGCGGTTGAATTCCTCAGGAATCACCTGCACGCGCGCCCAGGGAATGCCGTTGCGGTGCCGGACGCTGGTGATGCGCACCTTGTTCACGCCGCGCGTTACGAGCTGAGTCACTTCCTCCGGGCCGCGCATCATGCGGATGATGAACGCCGCCGTACCCGTGCGGTACACGTTTTTCAGCGAGAGCGGCTCGTCGGGGTCGTCCGACTTCGTCGTCACCGCCGCGAACAAGCGGTTCCCCTTCGCGGCCAGTTCAACCGCCTGCGCGGCGTTCTCGCTCGATACCGCGATGGGCGCCGTGGCGCCGGGAAACAATACCGCGTTATGCAGCGGTACCGCCGGCAGCCACTCGGGAATGGTGATCGCTTCGGACTTTAAGGGTTTTTCTTCGAGAATTTCATTCATGATTGTTTGATATGCCGTTTATCGACTCGAATCGCCAGCATGCCGTTCTTATACTCCGCCTTCACGCGGCTTTCTTCAATGAGGCCGGGCAATACGATCGTTTTTTGAAATGGGGTGAACTGAATTTCCAGTTGATGGTATCTCGTGATGTCTTTCGATTCGCTTAGATGCCGCTCGCCGTTGATGACCAGCCGGTTGTCCACGGCGTGAAGATGGAGAGAGTCTTCTTTCAGCCCCGCCGCTTCAACCAGAATCACCAGTTCCGCCTCGGTTTCATAGATATCCATCGCGGGCGACCACGTGGTGCTGTCGGCCGTGTCCTGATATTGAAATTCGATGACGTGTTTCGTCTGGTTGATCCCGTCCTCCGTGACGATCAGCGTTTGTTTGGTTTTCCGGCTCATCCGAACCATCTCCTCGGCTCCTCTCCAAAAGCGGCGGGTCATCCTGTGATGAATGATACAACCGGAATCTAGCGGTTATGAAAAATTCGCGCAATGCTTACAATAAAAAGGCGTATTTGCATCGTATCGATTCACTCGCGAATCGGGCTCAGCGAAGCGGCCGGTCGCGCCAACATGAGAGGAACCTCATCCATGACTTCACGCTTGATTCTGGTTTTCAGCGTCGCCTTCTTATCGATCGCCTCGGCCTGCTCTGGAGAATTGATTCCCTTCCCTCTCCCTTGGGACGACGCGACGTCCAATATCACCAACGTCAGCGAACTGCTGGAAAAACCGGCGGGAAAACATGGCTTTGTCCAAATCGATGAAAATGGACGTTTCGTCGATGGCGCCGGAAAACGAATCCGCTTTCTTGGCGTGAACACCGCCTTCACCGGCGACTTCCCCGATCACGACGTCGCGGAAGGCGTCGCCGCGCGCATGGCTCGCTTTGGAATCAATTGCGTCCGCATTCATCATCATGATACCCTGCGCGCCCCCAGCGGCGTCTGGAAGGAAGGAGTCGCGCCCAAGCAGGAGCTCGATCCGGACGTTATGGATCGGCTTGATTATTTTGTCGCTCAGTTGAAAAAGAATGGAATCTACGTCGATCTCAATCTCAAGGTGGGCCGCGAGATGGTCGCCGCCGATGGCTTGACCCACGTCGATCAGTTGCCCACCTACGACAAAGGCCCCGATCATTACGTCCCTCGCATGATCGAATTGCAGAAACAATTCGCGCGCGACTACCTGACTCATAAAAATCCCTATACCGGTCTCGCCTATGTCGATGACCCGGTCGTCGCTCTGGTCGAAATCAACAATGAATCGGGCCTGCTCAACGCCTGGCGCAATGGCGATATCGACTCTCTTCCAGAAGAGTATCAGCAACCCCTTCAGCAAAGCTGGAACGAATTTCTGAGCGAACGCTACGGCTCCACTGAAAAGGTGCGGCAGGCGTGGGCGCCGCCCGCGTCCGGTTCCGGCGAAGAATTGTTGAAATCGGGCTTGAACGGATGGAATCTGCAAGTCATGAACGATGCGCAGGGGGCGAAAGGAAAACTGCCTGGAGCCGGACCCGACGGAATAGATGCGCTACAGCTTGATGTGAACAAGGTTGGTTCTGAAAGCTGGTATATTCAACTGGTCTATCAGAATCTG
This sequence comes from bacterium, assembly GCA_016125385.1. Lineage (GTDB taxonomy): Bacteria > Hinthialibacterota > Hinthialibacteria > Hinthialibacterales > Hinthialibacteraceae > WGLV01. The sequence continues at coordinate 9,498 of WGLV01000010.1, read as the reverse complement.
AGTCTGCAAGCGGATAAGGTATACAAAGCCGTGTTGTGGATGAAGGCCGATCCCAGCGTCACCATCAGCACGGGTATCCGCATGAATCACGACCCGTGGAGTTTTTTGGATACGGCTCAGACCGTACCCGTCACGAATGAATGGAAGCGTTTCGAGTTCCTTTTCAGCCCTTCACAGAACGAACCAGTAGCCCGCTTTGATGTGAGCGGCTTCGGCGGTCGTGTTGGAAGCCTCTGGCTGGCAGGAGCCTCGCTCACAGAAAGCCAGTTTGAAGGTCTTCCTGACGCCGAATCGCTTGAAAATGAGTCGGTATCATGGTTCCCGCAATCGGTCTTCGCTCGCAAAACCGAAACAGCCAAACATGATTGGTATGAATTCATCGTCGGCCGTGAAACCGCGTATAATCGCGAAATGTACGCCTTTCTCAAGAACGAACTTGGCGTCCAATCGCTTGTCACCGGCAGCCAGTTGGGCTTCAGCACGGTTCTTTCCCAGCTCCCGCTTGATTACATCGACGACCACGCGTATTGGAAACATCCGGTTTTTCCTAATCGCGCCTGGGACGCTGTTGACTGGTACGTGGATAACGAATCCATCGTTTCCAACCTGGATAACTCGCTTCTGACCATGATGCGGTCCCGTATCGCCGGGCGCCCGTATACCGTATCCGAATACAACCACCCCGCGCCAAACACCTACGCGTCCGAGGCGATTCCCTTGCTGGCCGCATACGCCGCGTTTCAGGATTGGGACGGAATCTTCTATTTCGCCTACAGTCACAGCAACCAGTATCGAAACAAATCCATCAACAACTTTTTCGATATCGCCGGACACACGCCCAAGATGCTCGCCATGCCCATCGCCGCCAATATACTGCTGCGGGGCGATGTCGCCATTGGTGAAGACCCCGTCTACGGTTCGCTTTCGTCCGATCAATACTTGAATGGCTTGATGCAGCGCAATGGCTCGCTCTGGCAGCGACCCATTCAGTATACCGATATCCCCGCCAATGCGCCGTATTTCCGCCGCGTAGCGACGCGTATCGGCGAAGAACCCGAGCCGAATGACAACCCGGAGATCCCCACCTCGCAAATCCTGCTTCGCTCCGATACCGGAGAACTGACATGGCATCATCAGGGCTCAGAAGCCTACGTGGTGATCGCCGCGACTGATACCAGGGGCTTCATCGGTTTCAAGCCGTTTCGCGGCGCCGCCAATCTGGGCGGTGGAGTCTCGCTTGAACTCGGCGATCTAATGCAGAACTGGGCGAACGTTCTCATGAGCCGGATGAAGACCGATGACGATGGCGATCACTGGTTGCTGGTGGCGACCGGATATTCCGAAAATGATGGCATGAAGTGGAACGCAAATAAAACCAGCGTGGGGGCCAACTGGGGATCGGGACCGCCTCTGGTTGAAGCGCCTCCGCTTCTTCTCAACTGGAAGGGCGAAGGTCTTGAAGCGAATCTCTTTGCGCTGGATAACCGGGGCGGCCGATCGCAGGAACTGTCTTCCGCCATTCAGCCGGACGCGAACGGCGATGGCTTCAGCGTCAATCTGATGGATTCAAATCCCGCTCTATGGTATGAACTGGTCATCCGCGATACGGCTGGAGTCTCCAACGGAAACCTGTACGAAACGCCCTGAGATTCGACTTGCGGACGAATCGCGGTTCGATGGAAAAGACGAGAGAGGCTAGGCGGGGGTGAAGCGCCATCAGGCTCATTCTTGCTTATCCGGCTCGATTAAATTCGTTTTTTCCCGATACGCTTTCTGGTAACACGCCTGAGTGATTTCGGCGACGGCGTCCGCCGTATATCCATCTACGACCTGTGCGCGTCCCGCGGCTCCGAACTGCCGCCGCAATGCTTCATTTTCGATCAGTTCGGCCACCGCGTTCGCAAAGGCTTCAGCGTCGTTTACGCCGACCAGTCTTCCGTTCACGCCATCCCGCACGATATCGGGAATCCCGCCGGCTTCCGTCGCGACGATCGCTTTGCCGAAGGCCTGCGCTTCCAGAATCGAACTGCACAATCCCTCCTCGCGTGAGACCATCACATAGAGGTCGATCGTGGCGTAAAAACGCCCGATCGCGTCCAGAAATCCCGGAAAGCGGAAGCTCGCGTCCACATTCAACGTCTTTGCTTTCTCCACGACCGCATCGCGACTTTCTCCCTCGCCAAGCAGAACGAACACCGTGTGCGGCGCCCGTTGCAAAATCGCTGGAGCCGCTTCCACGATCATCGTCTGGTTTTTTACGTCGTCGAAATGCGCCGCGTTGCCGATGATGAACGCGCCGTCGGGAATCTGGAATTCCTCCCGTAGATTGATGCTCACGCTCTCTCTGAAAAGGGCTGGATCGACGCCGTCCGGCGCAAGATCGATTCTGTTAGAGTCGACGCCCGCCGCGTACAACGCTTCCGCCGCCGCGTGCGACACCGCAAGATACCGGTCCGCCGAGCGGTATTTCATCCGGTTAAGCCAGTTCGTCTTCAGCGGGAAAGAAACACGCCGCGAGGTTACCAGCGGCGCCCGCCACACCGCGATGGCTCGCGCCAGCGCCGACACGGCGTGCGAACGGCCGCTGTGCGCGTGAATCACCTCGGGATGATGCAGGCGGATGATTCGCGCCAGCGTCCAGGCGGAAACCAGGTCGAGATCCGATCGCATGGCCACGGTGAATACTTTGACGCCGATTTCTATCGCCCGGCGGCAGATTTCCGCGCCCGGCGGCGCCGCCAGCCCCACGCTGCGGCCCCGTTCTTTCTGCCGCATGATCAGCGATAGCAACTGGCGCTCGCCGCCGCGCCATCCCGTTTCGTGCGTGACGTGAAGTATCCGCTGGATGGGATGTTGATGTTTCATGGATGCCCGATGCCTCGACGGAAATTCGCGATAAACGGCCATGAATCATAAAAGAAAATTGTTCTGATTCAGTATAGAACAACTTTTTGTGTTTTGGCATTCAAATTGGGGTGAATGCGGATAAAAAACCCATCCGGGCATAACCTGGATGGGTTTTATCAGATCGAAACAATCAGCAAACTCAGGATTTTTTGCGGCGCGCTTTTTTTGTAGTGCTTTTACGGGTTTTACCGCCCAGCGGCAGCTTCACCGTCTTGCCGGTGCGCGCCGATTCATACACCGCAAGAATGATCTCCAGCGGGCGGCGTCCTTCTTCACCGTTAATCATCGGCTCCCGGTTTTCAACGATCGCCTGGCAGAAGTCGCGAATCTGTGCGACGTGCCCTTCATTGGTGATCGCCTGCGGATCGGCGGCGCCGCTGCCCCGTTCGATGATGGCGCCGTCTTCTTTTTTCTTCTCGCCGATGATTTCGCGCGTGGTGATCGAACTTTTCGTCATCACCATCGTGCCTTTGGTCCCCGAGATTTCCAGCCGCTCGTCCATGCCTGGATACACCGCCGTCGAAGCGATGATCGTTCCCATCGCGCCGTTTTTAAATTGAATCAACGCTTGCGCCACGTCTTCCACTTCGATGCGTTCGTGCGCCAGCCGCGCGGTTTGCGCCGTCACGCTTTTTACGGGGCCCATCACCCACTGGAAGCAATCGACGGTATGCACGCCCTGATTCATCAGTGCGCCGCCTCCATCCAGTTCCCAGGTTCCGCGCCACGCACCGCTGTCATAATACTGCTGGGTCCGATACCACTTCACATAGGCGTCGCCTAACACCAGATCGCCCAAAAAGCCGTCATCCACCGCCTGTTTCAGTTCCTTCATGCCGGCGTCCCAGCGCCGTTGCGAGATAACCCCTAACTTCACTTTGTTCTTGCGGCAGGCTTCGATCATCGCATCCGCTTTTTGCAGCGTGACTTCGATCGGTTTTTCCGTCAGAACGTGCTTGCCCGCTTCGGCCGCTTTGATGGCGATCTCCCCGTGCAGCCCGCTGGGGACGCCCAGCGTGATCGCGTCGATATCGCTGCGTTTGATCAGCGGCTCGACCTTGTTATAGGCCATCACGTTGAATTCATCCTGCGCCTTCCGCAGGTTGGGAACCTTCTTGACGTCCGCCACGGCGACCAGATGCGCTTCGGGCGCGTCTTTCATCGCGTCGCAGTGAAATTTGCCGATAAAGCCCATCCCCACCACGCCGATCCTGATTTGCCGCGTCGGCATGCCTTCCTGATCGCAGACTTGACGAATCGCTTTGACCGCTTCAGCGAATGGCTCGGGACCCGAAAAGCCTGAAAACTGCCCGCCGCGCGCCAGGTGCGGCTCCATGGTGGCGAAGCCCGAAAAACCTCGCTTCACCAGTTCCCGGATCAGTTCGGGAAACTCGCCGTCGCCCTGCCCGGCGGGGGTGAACGTTCCATCGAATCGCCGGTCTTTGATATGCAGATGAACGATCTGATCCTTCTGCATGTCAAACCATTGCGAAAACGGCTTCGAACCATCCGTTACGTAATTCGCTGGATCGAAAATCAGTTTGAAATTGGGCGAGTTTACCGCCTCCGCCAGGTCCTTGCATCGCAGACCGGTGTCGCCGTAGATGTTGGATTCGTTTTCATGCAAAAGCATGACGCCTTCCTGTTCGGCGAAGTCGGCCATTTCTTTCAGCCGTTTGATCACCGTCGCGCGATGCTGTTCCGGTGCGTGTCCCTTCGGAAAATAGAACGAAAAAATGCGGATGCGCGGGCAGCTGAAGTACTTCGCCATTTCAACCGCCTTCATGTAACGCGCCCATTCCTTTTTCCATGAACTGGTGATGAGCACCTTGCCCAGCGGGGAACCGATTTCCGACACGCCCATCCCGTATTTGCGCAACAGGTCTTTCGCCTTCTTTTTCTGACGGGGGTTCAGATTGAGAATATTCACGCCCCACAGGTTGCGCAGGGCGATGTAGTTCAGGTTCATCTTGCGCATTTCACGCAATTGCGTTTCAAAATTCTCGGCGATCTCGTCCCCGAATCCACTCAGTTTCAACATGATGGTTCATTCCCTCTCATTGGTTTTGATGCGGCTCTCAATCAAAGCGCCCTCCGCGCCGGGAGCGATGTCTTCATGGCGTTTGATGGTGTTCGCGCGGCATGAATCAGAAATCAGTCCGTATTTTATACCACTTTTCAGCGTGGTTCAGAAACCCTTAGTATAACGCGGACTATCGATCCTGTTTGTTTTGAACTTCGATGTCAGGGAGAAGTATGCTGATGAAAAAACGCTTCGCTGTGTACGCGGTCTGGCTATTATTATCGCTGGCCGTTCAACCGTCGCCCGGCTGGCCGCAGGCGTCCGATGATGAACTCTGGTCTGCTTTTCACGCCGCCGTCGCTGACGCCAGCGTCGCCGAACCATCGGATGCCGTTCATGACCTGATCGCGATTACGTACTCGAATCCTTCTCTGACCTGGAACGACGCCTTCACCCCGCCGCGCGTCCTGATGATCACATGGACCTCATGGACCGGCTACGGTGATTACATTGGCCGCCGTCTGCGCTTTACTCCCACTCTGATGAACACAATCCGCAAGCGTTCCGCATCGCCTCACGGGGCGTATCTCGCCAGCCGCGACGTCTGGGTTACCGCCGCGCCACAACTGCGTGAATTTTGCGTCAATCATGCGCTCGCGCCGCAAACGCTCGATCTTCGTCTTGAGCAACTCCTGGGGCTGCCTCCGCATAATGGCAAGACGCTGATCGTTGAATTCTGGGTCGACCCAGCCGATCTCTTCCGCCCCGCGCCGGACCCATCGATTGATGGCGTCAGCTCGTCCTTCGAATTTCCCCCCGGCGTTGATCCCGCGTATCGGGACTGGTTTGATTCGCTGAAGGCGTCGTCTTATGGCGCTGACGGGTACCCGTGGACGCGGTTGGGTTACACGTACGACTGGGGCGGCGAAACCGAGGAAGGTTTGAGCGAATTCGTGATTCGGATGAATGCCGTGGTCGATGTTAAAGCGGTCTATTCAACCGAAGAATACTGCTTGCCGCTTTCCAGGACTCCTCATTGGGCGCTGTATCGCTGATCCATGGAAATAAACGCCGTGCGCTAGCGAAATCGGTTATAATTCCATCATGTAAAAAGTTGTCTTTTTTGCTGGCGCCGCGCTACATTCATATTGAGGCTCTGGCTGAATCTATGGCAGGATACGATCCGATGACTCTGAGATGGTTGCTCACACACTTGAATGGTGGGGTCTGAGCCATGCCCCGGATTTTAATCGTGGAAGATGAGCCCGATATGCGCCGCGGGCTTCAGGACAATCTCGAATTCGATAACTATGACGTCGTCACCACGTCAAACGGAATCGAAGGGTTGCGCCTCGCTCAAAAAGAGGAGTTCGACCTGATCCTGCTCGATCTGATGCTGCCCGGCATGGACGGCATCGACGTGTGCCGCAAACTCAAGGAAGCGGGCTCCACCACGCCCATCATCATGCTAACCGCGCGTGGTTCCGAGGCCGATCGGGTCGAAGGCCTTGAGATCGGCGCCGATGACTACATCACCAAGCCGTTCAGCTTGCGTGAACTTATGGCGCGCATCCGCGCCATTCTGCGCCGCGTTCACCATGACGATCAGTTTCAGGTGCATGAATACCGCTTCGGCGAATTCGCCGTCGATTTCGACAATCTCACCGCACGCAGAAACGATCGGGAACTGGAGTTCTCCTCCCGCGAGTTTGAAATCCTGAAACTGCTGATTGAAAATGAAGGAAAGATTGTCACCCGAGAACAGTTCCTGAAACAGGTCTGGGGCTACACTAATGTTCCGGCCACCCGAACCGTTGATAACCACATAGCCAAACTCCGCCAGAAAATCGAGGATGAACCCGACAATCCGCGCCACATCATCACCGCCCACCGTCAGGGATATCGTTTTATTCCTTAACCCTAATTTGTAATTAGCCAAAAAGAACTCTTGATTTTGCTGGAAAATCCTATATAAATAGGCAACTGGATTATTTTTTATTCGATCTTGGAAATGATTTGATATTTGTGAAATGGGTTCAGAAAGATAGTTGTATCGCCTTACGGCCTGATTCTTGACCGGTCTGAGGCGATTACAAGCGACCTTCTGAATGAGTAAAACGACATTCTTCTGATTTGACTTTTTAATTCCGGGGCCTTCTCGCAAGCGACAGCTTGATAATACAACAGTGAACTATATCCACCGCATACGGAGGTGTGACCGTGTGTTGTAATAAGCCTTTTTCTAATGGCTTACGAGGGTTTACTTTAATTGAATTGTTAATCGTCGTCGCCATTATCGGAATCCTTGCCGCTATCGCCGTCCCAAACTTCTTGAACGCACAAATCCGGGCGAAGATATCCCGCGTCCAGGCCGATCAGAACGCCTATGCCCTGGCGTTTGAATCTTACTTCGTCGATCGCGGTTCTTCCCGTATCGAGAACAACGAACTCTGGAGATTGACCACGCCGGTTTCGTATATCGCCGTGATCAATCCCGATCCCTTCGCGCCGGCTGAACCGGGCCGCTTCAACTTTATCCACGCGCTCGATCCCAGTTACTTCATGTGGTCTCGAACCCCTCGCGATGATGGGTATGACTCCCTTGTCGCCGATTTCAACATCTGGAGCGGGTATCCGAACCTCTGGGCGGGCGGTCAGAACGATCGTTGGGCGTATGGAAAAGTCCTCTTTCAGATTCGCAGTATTGGCCCCAACCGAGCCAATGAATATGGAATGCGCTTCGATGCCACGAATGGTCTGGTGAGCAACGGCGATATCAACTATTTCGGCCCGGGCCATCTCGACCGCGCCTATGGAGGTTGTTGCCAGAGGTAAATTGATTGCTGAAAAAATCCTAGGTGAAATCAAAACATGAATTGGTGGTTTTGATGTACCGTTGCCAGAAATATGTTGCTCTGGCGGCAAACTTTATCTGCAGAGAGGTGTTTGTATGAAAGGTGTTGATTTCAGACCCTTCGCCCTTCTCCTGTTCACTTGTCTGGTGACGCTCAGCGTCGCCGCACAGACACCCGATCCCCTGATCGGATTTGATTTCGATGAAGGCTCGGGTGAAAGCGTCATGGACCTGTCCGGCCAGCACACGGGAACCTTCGGGTTTGCCGCGAATCCGGACGCCCTGGTAACCCTGACCGATGAATCTCCATCCGGAGCGGCTGGCGACAAATCAGCCTTCTTCAATGGAACCAGTTCGGTTTTGTTTGGTCAGGATACGGATAACCCGTTTCTCGATGTGGTTGACGGTCCGATCACCAGCGAAGCGTGGGTTAACGTGGTTGATTATCCGGTCGCCAATGTCGACATTTACCGCTATGGTTCGTCGTACAAGTTCGGCTTCAGCAACGGGAACCTGCTTTTTACCCACTTCGGCATCGCTGACTACTTCTCAGAAGCGGCGATTGAACCCGGCGCCTGGCATCACGTAGCCGCGGTCTGGGACGCGGGCAGCAGCATCACTTATTACGTGGATGGCGTCGAAATGGGAGTCGTCGAAACCACCAATGCATCTCGCGCTATTCAGAATAACGACCTGATTATCGGCGGTTCGACTGGTGGCAGCTTCTTCCACGGCTCGATCGACCGTCTTCGCGTTCACCACGCGGTTCTGACTCCCGATCAGCTTGACTCCGACCCGGCCAATCCTAAACCGCCGCTCGATACGACCTTGCTTGATTATGACTTCAATGAAATGCCGGCGGTCAATCAGGCTTCTCATCCACTGGACATGGTGTCGTATGAAGAAATTACCGTGGCTCAGAGCAAGCCGGAGTGGACGTCGGATGGCCCTTCGGGTATGGCGGGCGACAATGCGCTTTATTTCAATGGCGTGGCGTCGCGAATCACCGTCCCCGATCCGGATGATTCCTTCCAGCTCGATCTGGATCTGGTATTCACGCTTCAGGCGTATGTGAAATACAACGAACTGCCTTACAGCCGTTGCATCATCTTCTCCTATGGTGTTCCGGGTGAAGGCGGTTATTCCTTCTCAGTTACCAACGATCCGCGCAAAGTTTTCGTGACCACGTATGGAATTCTCGACGCGGACAACGATTCTTCCATCCCTGACGATGGCCGTTGGCATCACATCGCGGTCGTTCATGACGAACCGGCGGGTGAGTTCCGTTTCTATGTCGATGGTGAAGTCAGCGCGACGCTGCCATACACGGGCGGCTTGAATTTCGCGCTGGAACGGAACGCGTTATACGTGGGCGTGGAAGGCAATCCCAATAACAACAACCCGATCAATCCATTCAAGGGCTACATTGACCGCATCCGTATTCATAACGCGGTTCTGACGCCGGATGAATTCGATATGGTTGACGTCCCCGCGCCGGTTAAAGACTGGGCGCTCTTCTAATCGATTCTGGTCCTGATGAGGCGGCAAAAAGGCCCGCTCGTTCGAGCGGGCCTCTTTAGTTTGGCTATCCGTGGGCATAGAAAACAGCGTGATGCAATGAGTTTTTGATTTTTTGCATGGTTTGCTTTTGGGACGCGAGGTGCACGAAGCGGGAGAAATTCTTGGGTTGAATCGCGAGTCCCCAAAGGTGCAT
>WGLV01000027.1 GCA_016125385.1 bacterium | reverse complement strand
GAGCCCTAAGGTCTTTTTGATGATACTCTTTAATAACACGCGCTTCCCCTCGTGCTTCTTATGTTCTCAGCAAACTGAGATTACACGAGTTAGCGCGTGTTTCCATGTCTACCCAACGCACAGATTCTTAGAACGAACCTAATATGAATACAAAAATGGGATAGGACCAATCCAATCATTTTTACTTGTTCTCATACACTTTAGTGAACGCAACAAGTGTCCTTTTATCTCTTCAATCACCCCAGGTATCACATAAAATGACAACCCAGCAGCCTGTGCGCTTGATATCATTTTGGTATATAGTTTGGATTCATCATTTTCAAGCAATGTTTCAGCAAACATCGGCAAAACAATATTAGTATCCAACCAAATCTCTCCACTACCGAATAATTTTTTTATAGTTTTCTGAACATCAGGAGTCTCTCGAAGAAATGCCATGATTGTGTAGCTGTTTACTACAGAGCGGAAGTATTTGACTATTTCTAGAGATGGCGAAGAAAACAAGCGAATCAATATATTATATACAAAATCAACTTGATCGACGTCACTTATTTTAAATTTTAATTGCGAGCATGAGTTTCGGATTAAATCTTTTAATTCAGCATAAGCCAACTTGTATTGCGAACCCGAATTTACCATAGAAGCAAATAATTCGCCTCTGCTCAATAAATATTTATCAATCACAAAAAATACAGATTCTACAATCTTGGACTCTTGCTGTTTAATTTGTTTTTTTATTCTTTCTTCAGACACACAGATATCAGCAAATTCTATAATTGCATCGCAAATCCGATTTTTCTCTTTTTCAACAATTGCTAGTTGCTCTGACCTTTTGGATATTTCTTCTGACGTCAAATAATATTCATCCCCATCTTTTACAATACAACCAGTAAGCCTCAAGAGAGCATTTTTGGCATATTCCTTAATCTTCTCCTCGGAGTGAGATGGCAGAATTCTCTTCACTTCGGTAACAATACCATCGATTTTCATTTTATTACTTTCATTAGTATTCCTCATAACACAGCGAACAATTGATTCAAATGATAGTTTTGTTAAATTTTTGTTATCATAATTCTCGCTAAATATTATGGACAAAAATAAATGCGCAGCCTTTAACTCTTCTTCATCAAGAGCACAGCCCGTTAAATTAATAACATTTTTTTCATGAAGCAATACATCAACAAATTTTTTGCACAATTCTTCAGAAAGCATACTTTTCAAATCAGTGGAATTTGCTCTCATCACGAACCAGGATCGATCTCTGATGTCAAGCATAATTGCGGATGAATTTCTCACATCTTTAACTAAATCATCAGAGAGTGCTCCTATTTTTTGGTTAGTGCAATATATCAAATGAGAACATTTTTTAAAACTTTTTTTAATTTTTTCAACTGTATCATTTATCTTTTTTTTCCAGTTTTTGGATGTTGAGCATTGAATTAATATAAGTGGAGAGGATGTAAGAGAAATTACTTCAGCATCTCTTCCTTTATCACCTGAAGATGTCGCTTTACTTCTTATATCAGGAAATTCCTCTTGAAGAAAATTAATTGAAAAAGATTCAAAAGTATACCAATCAGTTTCTTTAATTCTTTCTAAAGCTAACTCAAAACGCTCATTCATAATTAAGCATCTCCTCACATTCAATCTCGCAGAAATTTTATCATTTTCACTTCACTTTTCAACCAAAATTTACTCCATCCAGAATTTATTTTTAAAAAAGAATTCTAAATGGTCATTTCACGGATGACGCGTTCAAGACCAGCGACGACGCGAGCGGTTTTTTCGTAATCGATCTTGTGGGGCGTGTCTTCTTCCGCATGATAGTGGGGATAGCGAAACGGGGCGGTGTCGGTGAGCATCACCGCCGGGTATCCAAATTTCCAGAATGACCAGTGATCAGACCAGCCCACGCCTGGAAATGACGCCGGAAACGCGCCACCCTGGCTCGGAAAACGCGCGTTCTTGCGGAAACACCTCATCACCTCACGTACCATCGTCCGCGAACCCAAATCCCCCACTACCGCGAAGAAGTTTCCACGAGATGGGTACACGTAATTCAGCGGGAAAGGGTAGTTCTGGCTGTACGGTTTAACGGAATAATAACCGATGGTTTCCAGCGCAATCATGGCTACGATTTGCTCGCCTTCTTTCTTGCAGCGTCGGGCGTAGACCACGTTGCCCATGCGATCGGTCTGGAACCAGGGCGGTTCTTCATTGACAAATGCGACGAAGCGTAACGTGCGGCGAGGAGTGGAGTCCACGAAACGGCGAGCGAGAGCCAACAACGCCGAGGTGCCGCTGGCGTTATCGTTCGCGCCGGGCGAACCGGGTTCCGCGTCGTAATGCGCGCCCACCACGATAACTCCAGCGTCTGCTTTCGAGCCAGTCACGTTGACGGCGATGTTCTGGCAAGAGACGCCATCGGCGGCGTATTGCTGGATTTCGGGTGCGTAGCCCGGTTCGCGGAACGATTCATGGATGAAAGTCGCGGTGGCGGCGAGAATATCCGGATTGTGCGTGTTGCGTTTCTCATAATCGACCGCCATCATGGTTACGTCACGCTTCAACTCATCCGCGAGGGCGTGTTCCTGTTTCGTCAGGGGAGGGAGCTCGCCACGATAACTCGCGCCCGGCATGGCAATCATCGTCCAATAAGCAATCAGCGCTACGATCAGCGCCAAAAAACACGACAGCGAGGATGCGGTACAGAGCGTTGCGATTGATGATCCAGGGTGAGAGCATGATGACCCGTTATTCGCCACACGCTACAGGATCGAGGCGCGTTTGCGGAGTTCTTTGACGGAGAGGCGCGGGGCGGCGCCGCTGGCGAGCAATGCTTCTTCGATGAGCGCGTAGAACTGCTGGCGGTCAGGGCCGCGCACCACCGCTTCTTCATGCGATTCGGATAGCAGGATGGGATAGCCGAAGCCGAGCTTCGCCTGATCGAGGCACTGACGCGCGGTAAAATCGAGAACAGCCTCGTCGCTCGCCACCCAACGGGGGATTTCGACTCGCGCGACCTCGTCTCCTACATGCAGGAAGAAATAGGAGATGCTTTGAGATCCGTACTTCTTCATAATTCGAGACCGTGAGTGGAAAACCGGGGTACGCTGGCCCGGCTTGAGCCAGCCGGCGAACAGAAACGTATCCGTCAGGAAAGGCTCGTTGAAACGGCGGAGCTCTTCTTCATTGGCGCCTTGAGCGAGTTGAAGCAGCTTCATTACCTCACGGGTACCGGAAAGGCTGATATAGCCCGCCAGCGGGACGCGCGCATTCTCAAAACGCTGGAGGAATTCAATGTACGCTTCGATGACGCGATTTTCGTAGGTCTGGAATTTACGTCCGGCCAGACGCCAGAGAATCAGGCTGCCATCAGTGAGCGCAAGTACGGGCGCGCCGGCTCCAAGCGCTTCGCGTTCCGACTCGGCAAGCAACGCCAGCTCATCGAGTTCGCGCAGGGTGCGGCGGTCGGTGATGAGATCGGTGAACGAAACGGGATGTTCAGGATCGAGAAGCGAATCGAAATCCTCCTCCAGTAGAATCGCGGGCCGGCTTTCGATGATCGGCTCCCGTTCGAGGTTGGCATAATCGACGCGGATTCGGCTGATATTGATCAGCGCGGCGGGTGAAACTTCATGACGGCTGGGGAAAATCTGTGAACCATCCGTTGCGCAGATGGAAGCGGGTTCCGGTTCAATTGGGACCGCGATAACACGCGATGGATCGCCGTCGAAATCGGGGACAAGTTCACTTTGCGTGGTGCGGACGAGTTCATGGAGTTCATCGAGCTTTTGAGGGACGACATCGGACAGAACGCCAAGGAAACGCTGTTTTTCTTCGGAGATACGTTCGTTCGCCAGAGCGCGCGCCTGAATGATGCGGTCGATCTGGGACTGAAGCTGATACCAATCGATCATGGGATATGAACTCGTTTTTTCTATCGCTGAATTCCAGCGCTTTTACCACAACCTTACGCCCCACAAACACCATCGAACTCTATTTACACTTTTTTTATATCAGACACCCCTGGATAAAACTTTTCACGCTCAAGAGACGCTCCGCTCAAAGTCTCATTCACATGTAAAAGTTTAACCCGGCGGGCGTTCTCCAAAGCGATTTGTTCTCAAAACACTCGAGTTAACCGCGTACTCGATCTGAACAGGATCAGGAACCCGCCCCTTCGAACAACCGGCGCTAGACCTTTTGCAGGCGGGCGTATTCCTGAATCAGGATTTTCTGGCCCACGTTCTGAAAATCAACCGTGATGCGCGCCTTGCCGCCTTCACCCTCGACGCCCAGCACAACACCGAAGCCGAACGATCGATGGTTGACCATGTCGCCCGATTGAAACGATGCATCCTCCTGGACGATCAATTCATCGTGGATAGTGAAATTATCGGTTGGATAGGGATGTTTGAGATGATCGGCGCCGCGCCAAGATAACTCCTCACGATAGCGCGAAGGAATCTCTTCGATAAAGCGGCTGGGTTGCGCCCACTCGAAACGCCCGTGCTGGCGGCGCGATTCGACGTGCGAAAGGTAGAGTTTCACCTTGGCGCGCGTGACGCCGACGTAGCAGAGGCGGCGTTCTTCCTCCAAATCGTTAGGTTCGTCAAGCGAACGTTGATGGGGGAAAAGCTGCTCTTCCATCCCCACCATGAAGACGCAGGGGAACTCAAGCCCCTTGGCGGCGTGGATGGTCATGAATGAAACTTTATCTTCATTTTCATTCACGGAGTCCTGATCGGAGACCAGCGTCGCGTTTTCAAGGAAGCCTTCGAGCATCATGATGGAGTCGATAGGCTGGGAGCCTTCGTTTCGCCGAATATCGGCTTCGAATTGAGACGCGGCGTTGATGAGTTCGTCGATGTTTTCGAGGCGCGCATCGGATTGAGGATCGGATTCGGCCTCCCAATACGCTCGATAGCCGGAACGATTGAGCAATTCGTTAAACAACTCGGCGAGCGTCAGTTCAGCGGCGCGAGAATGGCAGTAACGGAAGACATCGGCGAACTGATGGAACGCGGCGGCCGCAGCCGCTGAAAGACCTGAACCGCGGTCGGATGCGGTATCCCAGGCGGCGCGCAAGATGTTCTTTTTCGATCGGTCGGCGTAATCGATCAGTTTTGACACCGTAACCGCGCCGAGCTTGCGCTTCGGCACGTTAACGACGCGCTCGAATGAAACGCGGTCAGACGGATTGACCAGCAACCGGGCGTACGCAAGCGCATCCTTGATTTCCATGCGCTCATAAAAGGCGAGGCCGGAAACGATGTTGTAAGGGACGCCGCGCCGAATACATTCTTCTTCAAACTGGCGCGACTGGGCGTTGGTGCGGTAAAAGACGGCGAAGTCGCGAAACGCCAGATTTTTCTGAGAATGAAGCCGCTGAATTTCATCACACACCCAATAAGCTTCGGCGGAATCATCGGGCAGGCGAATCACGCCAATAGGATCCCCGTCTTCTTTGGCCGTCCAGAGAGTTTTACCGAGGCGGCCTTTGTTGGCGCCGATCATTTCGGTGGCGGCGGAGATAATGACCTTGCTGGAGCGATAATTCTGTTCCAGCCGGACGATTTTCGCATTGGGGTATTGATCCTGAAACTCCAGAATATTGCGAAGGTCGGCGCCGCGCCACTTATAGATGGACTGATCGTCATCTCCAACGACGCAAATATGAGGGCAATCACGGCGCAGTTCACGCAACAGCAGATATTGCGGCTGATTGGTATCCTGATATTCATCGACAAGGACGTGTTGAAAGCGCTTCTGATATCCCCGGCGGATTTCTTCGTTTTCTTTGAGCAGACGAACGCTTTCCATTAACAAATCATCGAAATCGAGCGCTTTGTTGACGCGCAGGGTATCTTGGTAACGGCGGTAAACTCGGGAGACGAGATCTTCAAAATAGTTTTTGGCGTTGGCGGCGAAGAGATCGGGCCATTCGAACCGGCTCTTGGCGCGAGATATCGCGTTCAGAATTGAATTGGGTTTCGCCTCCTGCGACGCGATTCCACAATCTTTCATCACGCGTTTGACGGTGGAGAGTTGGTCGGAACGATCATAGATGGTGAAATGAGGATCGAGTCCAATCGCTTTTCCATCTGTACGCAGGATGCGCGAACAGATGGAGTGAAAGGTGCCAATCCAGAGGCCGCGCGGCGAGCCGCCCACCAGTCCGGCGACGCGATCTTTCATCTCTCCAGCCGCCTTGTTGGTAAACGTGACGGCGAGGACGTTCCAGGGCGAGAGGCCGCAGTCATGAATCAGGTAGGCGATACGGTACGTGATGACGCGCGTCTTGCCGCTACCGGCGCCAGCCAGAACCAGCAAAGGACCGCCGGTATAGAGCGCGGCTTCAGCCTGGGGCGGATTGAGTTCCTGACGGATTCTGTCAGCGAAGGGCGCAGTCGAAGTCAATTTCACCGCTTTCATCCTGGGGGTTTCGCGGCCGAATTCCGTTTCGATTCGCGATCGGGCGTATTATAATGGAACGCGTGGATGAATTGAAATGCTGAAGGATGAATCCGGCGAAATCTTATGAACCTGAAACGATTCGACCGCATTCGCATGGACCCGCGCGTCAACAAGGGGAAACCCATGATTCGCCAGACAGGCGTTCCGGTCGCCACCGTGTTCGACCTGGTCACATCAGGCACGCCAATCGCCACCATACTGCAGGATAATCCCACCCTCGAAGAAGAAGACATCAAACAAACCATGGAATACATGCTGTTCATCACCGGCATGAAATCCTACTGACAATCAGCGGGTGGGACGTATATTTGGGTTGAGCGGTTCGAGCGCGATCATTGGGCGGACCGGTCGTCAGATTGAGATGGTTTGAGTTTTTTTCGTCTGAATCTGGATGGACAGGATGAAAAGGACATTCAGGATTTGGATAAGCGGCGCCGAAGCGGTTTGAATCACGAAAACACGCATAGAATGAAATGCGAATTTTAATTTGAGTTGAGTCGGGTATGGTGAATTTTGATTTTCATTTCCACGCCGCTTACAACAAGCACGCCAACAAACAGGGACAGGTAAGATTGTTGAAGCGGCAGGAATAATACGATGGAGATAACTCCCACGATGATCGCCATGCGCAGGCCCGCACGTTGTTCGATCGATTGAAGCCAGTATATCAATAGCGCGATCGTGACTGGGAATAGATAAAACGCCAGACGCCAGACGTCGGTCGTGATATACAACTGGGCGACACAGAGAAACGCGTAGAACGCAAAGACACGGCGCCATTCATACGGCGCATAACGCCATCCAGCCAATGCGAACGGTACGAGTCCCATGGTGGAAAACTCGTAAAACCGCATGGACGCGACGCGATGGAAGAATACGCTCCAACTGGCGCGCCCCAGTTCGAACCAGTAATACGCCAATGTGACCGATTCATCCGGCGGCAACATGGAATGCAGCTCAGCGCTCATCACGCCCAAGGCGGTATTGGGGAAATAGATGTACCGCACCATCAGATAAACCAGAATGGACGGGATGGATACGCGAGCGAAGCGAAAAGCGAATGCGGAGTTGAGTTTGAATCCAACCCGATGCAGATACCAAACGGGCAACAATACCAGCGCCCATTCGCGATTGAAGACGCCGAGCAACGTCATGGCGGAAACCAGGGCGTCATTCCGCGCCGCCATCGCCCAGAGCGACGCGAGCACCAGGATATGCGAACTCGTATCGGTGTTGTTGATGGCGAAATCCTTGAGCAGATCGAGCATGCCGTTACAGCCGGTCAACAGAATGGCGCCAAGCGCGGCCAGCTGGATGGGAAACCGGAGAGCGCGTAAAAAGCCGTAAAACACCCCGATCAGAAGAACGGCGGCGGTCAGCGGGACCAGCGGTTCGCCGGGTTTGGGAATCACGCCCGCCAGATTGAGCAGAACCGCCATCAAGACGCGATATCCATACGGACGCGGAACACCGTAATATGGATTCACCGCACCGGCGTTAACATAGCCCCACTCGGCGGTGGTTGCGTGATCGATCGTCTGATATCGGAATCCCAGCGCCAATCCGGCGAAGAGCATAACTCCCAACACCGCGAGCCAGTCGTTGCGTTTCATGGCGTGGACGTCCAGAGGCGAAGTCCGGGCGCGTCAAAAAAGACAACGTCGGCGATGTTGGATTCTCTGGCGGATGGCGTCAACGACAACCGCACAACGGCGCCGTCACGTACCGGCAATTCAGGAATATCGTCTCGCCAGATGGCGCCGCCGGGCGGAATCAGAGAGCTCGTTTTAAAAGCCTGCACGCGGCCTGACGCATTCAACGCGACGATCTGATATTCGACATGCGTCTGGTTGAGCGCCAATACATAAAAAAAGAGTCCGGTGGAATCACCCGGAACCAGGCCGGACTCTTTCAACATGTCGTTCAGATCGAACGACATCGGCTCGGAAGGCGTCAGGCTCCATGTCAGGCAGGTTTCCGAGCGGAAATGCTCCCGCCAGCGCTCAGGCAATTCCACCTGACGCTTCCGGAGCGTTGAAAGAAGTATGGAAGATTCCGCATCAGGGCTGGCGGCGGATTCACGCAATGAAAACATGCGATGAGGCTGGGTAGCCCAGGCGCCGAAGCAGAATAGAGCAATCAGCAGAAACGCGACGGGTTCGACCAGACGCGCAAGACGGTCCAGCATCGGCTCGGGCCTCCTTCCGTTTGAGAGCAACGGGCTACAATAATCGGGCTGGCGATTCGCCAGGCATCCACCTTACGATGAGAAGGATTCATGAGCAAGATTGAAACATTCGACAATCAGTATCCCGGCCGGCAATACGTGATTCGTATCAATTGTCCAGAATTCACCTCGGTGTGCCCCAAGACGGGGCTGCCTGATTTCGGCGTGATCCGGATCGAGTATATTCCCTCAGAGAAATGCCTTGAATTAAAATCGCTGAAATATTATCTGCTGGGTTTCCGTAATGAAGGCATCTTTTATGAGATGGCGACCAACCGGATTCTCGACGATCTGGTGGAGTCGTGCCATCCGGCCTGGATGAAAGTGACCGGGGAATTCAGCGCACGCGGGGGGATCACCACATCGGTAACCGCGGAACATACTGCCAGCGCCTGAGCAGCCAGCGGCAGGGGCGAGTATTCAGGTTGCGCGAATTTACCGCTTGTGTTTGTTGCTGAAGCGATTGAGATTGATTGAATTCTTATCGTCTTATTTCTGACTGGACAGGATTGGCAAGATTCACTTGGCATAAGCAAACCCGATTGCCCTCTATTGAATATCTTGTATGTGTTTCAGAAACTCATCGGGGCCGATGAACCCGGTGATGGTTTTTCCATCAAGGCGCTCGCCTTTTGAATTGTAAAATGCAATCCAGGGCAAGCCGGTGATGCTGTAATCCGACTGGATCTTCACGTTTTCCTTATTGGCCGCGGTGAGATCGATCTTAATCGTGACGAAACCGGCCAATTTGCTGGAGACCTCGGGATTGGAAAAGGTACGGGCTTCGATCTCTTTGCAGACGGTACACCAATCCGCGAAGAAATCGATCAAGACCGGTTTGTTTTCACTCTTCGCCAGGGCGAGGCCCTCATCCAGATCGTGAATCCACTTCACGTCGCTGGCCTGCACCACAGTCAATCCACCCAGCCCCATGTACAAGGCATAGACACAGAGAAGAACGCCCACCGCTTTGCGCGCGCGCTGGATGGGCGCCTTCGCATGGAAGGAAAGATGCACGGCGCCAATCAGCAGGCCGACGATCAATAGAATTCCCGCAGCGGCGAACGCCTGAATCGAGTTGGAGAGGATCGCTTTCAGAGCCGGGATGACATCTTTGAGATAATAGAGCGCGGCGGTGAACAGCACGATTCCAAAGATGCTTTTGACGGATTCCATCCACGCACCGGAACGGGGGAGACGGGAAATCAGACCAGAATAGGTTCCAAGAAAGAGAAACGGCGCGCCAAGGCCCATCGCATATACGAAGAGCAGCACGAAACCGAAACCGGGATCGCCCGACTGGGCGACATACGCCAGCAACGCGGCCAATACGGGTCCGGTGCATGGAGCGGCGATGACGCCCGCGATCAACCCCATGAAAAACGCGCCCGCGTATCCCTTGCCTCCGAAAGCGGTCAGCCGGGCCGAGATAGACGATGGCAACTGCAATTCAAAAGCGCCCATCATGGAAACGCCCATTGCAATAAAAACGGCGGCGATGAAACCGATAACCCATGGATTGCTCATCACCTGACCAAACAGCGCGCCCGTGCTGGCGGCGATGAAGCCCAAGGTGGAATACATCAGCACGATGCCGAAAACATAGGTTAAAGCCAGAGTAAACGCCTGAAGATGGGTTTTGGCTTCACGAGCGCCGAAGATGGTGATGGTAATCGGGATCAGGGGAAATACGCACGGCGTGGCGCAGGTCAGTATTCCCGAAACGAAAACGAACAGCAGCCCCCAGATCAGGCCGCCGGACATCCAAGGCGGCGCGGCTGAGTTTGAAGACGCCGTATCCGGCGCGGCGGAGGCGGCCTTTAATGGCGCGGCCAGGTCAGGTAAAGCGCCCGCCGATTGAGTCACAGTCATTGTGAGGGGAATCGTATTCTGTTGGGGGAAATAGCAGACTTTGGGCGAACACCCCTGATAGGCGAGCGATACGTCGATGGTTAATTCACCCAGCGGCGCGTCCGATTTGACGAGGAAGGGAATCCGGAATTCAGTTTCTTCGTTGTAGACCTGCTTTTCGATGTTCTCGAACGGGTCCATCTTGACGTGCGGCTCGGGATACTGCATCTCCAGCGGTTGGATGGCAGGGTTGTCTTCAATGGAGAGCTCGGTCATTTCGCGGTAGATGTAATGACCCTCCGCCGGTTTGAAACGCGCGATCACGAAGGCGGATTCTCCCCGCGCCGCTTCGGCTTTCGAGAGGGTGACGTCCCAGTGAAACAGTCGACTGAGATCGGCGTTCATCTGGGCGCTGGCGCCCAACGTGGAGAGAGCGGTCCAAGCCAATACGAGAGAAAGCGTACGTTTCATCATTCCAATCTTCACTCCATCTTCCGGCTGACCAGAATCTATTTGTTGACTTTTAACCATCCGTCGTAAATGACACGGATTTCATTCCATCATCGTACCGAAATCGTGGTTTGATGACAAACGGCGGAGCGGGATACGATTAACTCGATTCTCCCGCGCTGGAATGAAGATAATCGATCAATGTTGCGATTTTAGCCGATGGGCCGAGAAGAATCAGATCGTCGCGTTCGAAAATGACCCAATGCCCTTCCGGATTGGGCAGGATTTTTCCAAAGCGGCGCACCGCCACCGCCGTGAGGCTAAACCGGTTTCGCATGTCGATCTGCGCAAAGGTTTTTCCGGCGAGATACGCGCCTTCGTGTACATGGACGACGTTGACGGCCAGATCGGCGTGACTGAGCGACAAGTCGCCCAGTCCACGTTGACGGACCGACGGGGAGCGAAACATTCCATACCCCCCCGAACGGATATCATGCGCGAACCGTTCGATCGCCTCTTTGGACGCCAGGTATTTCATCAGAACGCGGGTAAAGATTTCGATGGAGGTTTCATATTCTTCGGGGATGACCTCATCGGCGCCCAAAGCGTAAAGCGGATTGACCTCCGTGACAAATCGGGTCCGGGCGATGATGTACAAGCCGGGATTCAGCAGGCGGGCGGTTTCGACGATGCGCGCGGTCGCGGCGGCGTCGGCGATCACCACCGCCAAGGCGCGGGCGCTTTCGACCGAAGCGTGTTGCAGCACCGCCGCGTGGGCGGCGTCTCCATAAAAGATCGGCTCCCCATTCGCTTTTTCATCGCGGACGGTGCGGGAGTTCATTTCCACGATAACGTAGGGGATTTCAGCCATGCGGGCGGCGCGGGCCAGATTGCGCCCCACCAAACCAAAGCCGACGATCACCAGATGATCTTGCTCGTGAGGTACAACGGGTTCGGTCTCTTCAGCGGCGGCGCCCAGCTTCATACGGCCAGGCAGGGGAAGACGCATGGCCTGTTCAGCCAGCGTTGGCGCCCACTGAATCAAGAACGGCGTCGCAATCATCGAGAGGATCGAAACCGCCAGAAACAACTGATACGCCGAGTCGGAGATCAGATCATAGCGCAGACCGACCTGAGCGAGGATGAATGAAAACTCGCCGATCTGGCCTATCGCGGCGCCGGCCAGAACGGCGGCGCGCAACGGGGTTCCGATACACAGGCAGGCGGATGACGCGGCGCCGGCTTTGATGAACATGACGAAGACCGTCAGAATCACGATGATGGGGAAATGTTGAAAGAAATAGCCGAGATTCAACAGCATGCCGATGGAGATGAAAAAGAAGCTCATAAACAGATCGCGCAACGGCAAGACGCCCGCCAGCGCCTGATGACTGTACTCGGATTCGGAGATGATGAGCCCCGCCAGAAACGCGCCCAGCCCCAGCGACAGCCCGAGCGACGAGGTCGCCCAGGCGACGATCAGCGCCAACGCGGCGACGGAAAGGAGAAACAGTTCGCTGCTGCGGGCGCGTGTGACGCGGTAAAACAACGCCGGGACGACATGGCGCGCCAGGACATAGGCGGCGGCGACGATCAACACGCCTTTGATCAGCATCATGACAAAGGCAAGAATCGGACTTTCGCTCTGTCCGCCGAGAATAGGCGCGACCAGCATCATCGGAACGACGGCGATATCCTGAAAAATGAGTATTGCCAGCGCGAGCCGCCCATGCGGGGCCTCCAGCTGCGCTTTGTCCTGAAGAATCTTCAACACCACCGCCGTGCTGCTCAACGCGATCAGGCATCCGATGAAAAACGCCTTACTCAACGGAGCGCCCAGCAGCCAATACAAAACCATGATGGTCAGCAAGACGCCCGAGACCTGAAGCGAACCGCCCAACAGGACGGATTTTTTCATCCGCGCGATGCGAGCGAGCGAAAACTCGACGCCAATGGTGAACAGGAGAAGGATGACGCCGATTTCGGCGATGATCTCAACCTCATGCACGGCAGAGATCAGTCCGAAGCCATAAGGGCCGATCGCCATACCGGTCAGAAGGAAGCCAACGACAGTGGGGACGCGCAGCAGGCTGACCGCGTAAAGAATTACGACGGACAACCCGAGTATCACAGCAAGATCGTTCAGTATGGGAAGTTCCATGACATACGCTCGGAAACGGGATTTTGCTTATGGTAGCAGGGTTTTTGAGCAATCGCCTCTCGGAAGAATGGCTATTTGGGCATTTCGCTGGACTGGGGTCTGATTTCATATCCGCAGTGAGGGCAACGGGGAAGATGGTGTGGACGTCTTTTTTCACAATGAGGGCAGAGGATCAATGGAGCACGAGGGATTCCACCCAGAAAAACGTAAAACCCCAGGCATGGAAACAACAGGACGATCAACGCCCATAACACCGGCGTATCCATTCCCCGGCGCAAGGCGATGAACCCAGACAGGATCGACAACACCAACTGAAAGCACAGGAACGCAAACAGGTATGTATAAAAATATAGCAGGTACGGATCAGGAACATTTGAAGCTGTTTCGATCATCATAATGCCGTTTTCTTTATCGAATTCTATATCGACGAACGGAACGAACTAAAAGCAACGGACATCGCTACCACAGGAATGATTTATTGAGCGGTTTCTTCATAGCCGCAGTGAGGGCAACGAGAAAGATGACTCAAGCGCGGATTGGCGCAGCGGGAACATGGAACCATAACACCATGCGGCATTGTAAACACGTAGACCAAAAAGCCAATGATTGGAAACAGTAACACAATCAGCGCCCACAACGCGGGAGAATCCATCCCGCGCGCAGTGGCGTCCCGAGCTGCAAATGCCGCCATGAGAATTTGTAAAAAAGCGAAAATGATCGCCCCCACGGCAGCAAGAATAATAAAAACCGTTGGATCGAGTATCAGGTTCATATAAAAATTCCCTGGAGTTCATTTTTAATACCCAGCCTTGAAAGGCCAGCTGCCGGATGTTTTCTAATTTCTAACTGCCTGAATCAGGATAGACGGGATGAGAAGGATATTCAGGATCGAAGATTCGACGGGTTTATACGATATCACGGAGACAATCGTTATTCGGAAACTCATTCATTGAATCACGAAAACACGAAAATTTTGAATTCCACGAAAAACGTCATTTTCCGCGCAGTTTTGAAATGCTGAGTTATATGCAACCGTCCCTGTGGGGCGAACGGCATTATGGGTGTTCAACCTTCCGAGTAGGGTTCGCGTTTTCCGTTTCAACTCTCCACGCATAGAAGAAGTAGATCAGGAATTCCATGAATGGAAACAGGAGAGAGATCAACACCCAGACCGCGATGGAATCAATCCGCTGTTTGCGGGCATCAAACGCCACGTACATCGCCATCAGCAATTGAGCGATGTAAAACCAATATGTTTGCGGGAAATGCTGGATCGATTCCAAAAAGGATAACATTCTTGCCCCCGATCGCCGCGCATTGTCAATCACCAGCGATATTTACGTCATGGACAGGAAAGATCAAGCCACGCGGAGGGAGACGGAGCGGTGGGGCGGGAGAGAATCGCCGGTTTCGTGACCCTGGGCGGCGAGTTTGGCGAAATACGCGTCCCAATCGGTGGATTCGGACCACTCGCGGATGCAGTCGAGCATTCCCTGCAGGGTTTCACACTGGTTCACCTTATCGCGCATCACGCGGACGCAGGGAAGACCACGGACGTACCACGAAATATGCTTGCGCATTTCAAAGCAGGCCTTGCGCTCGCCCTTCCATTCAACGGCGAGGCGGAGATGGCGCATCAGGGTTGCAATTCGCTCTTCGGGGGCGGGTTCGGGAAGGAGTTCACCGGTATCGAGATAGTGTTCAATACGGCGGAAGAGCCAGGGATTGCCGTACGCGCCGCGCGCGATCATGACGCCATCGCAGGCGGTTTCGTCGATCATGCGTTTGGCGGACTCGGGATCGATCACGTCGCCGTTGCCGATAACGGGGATGTCGAGGTAATCCTTCAGGTCAGCGATCCAGTCCCAATTGGCTTGCCCGCCAAAGCCCATCAGCCGGGTACGGGCGTGGATGATGATTCCATCGCAGCCCTCGCCCTGCGCAATGTCGCCGATCATTTTGTAGATGAGCGATTTATGATTGACGCCCGCGCGGATTTTGACGGACAGGTGGAGGTTGGTCGCCTTACGCATGGCACGGATGACATGTACCAGATGGACGGGGTATAGCGTCAATCCGCAGCCGGATCTTGTTTTGAAGACTTTTTTCACCGGGCAACCAAGATTGAGATTTACGCCGTCGACGCCTAAATCTTCGACGCGGCGGACGGCATCGTACATGATTTCAGGTTCAGCGCCGAAAATCTGGAAGATGAGGGGATGCTCGTCACGGCATTCATCGAGCATATCCTGGGTTTTCTGATTGAATTCATAGATTCCGCGCGCACTGATGAGTTCGGAAAAGGTGAGCGAGCAGCCTTTTTCACGGGCGATCTGGCGAGTGGGCCGGTCGGTATACCCCGCCACAGGGGCCAGCATAACCCGGGGAAACTGATATGAAGGTTTTACGCCGCGCGGCGGTAATACGGCCATCAAGCGATCCTAGTTTGATCAAGTTTAAGGGTACGACAAGCGACATTGTACACGCCGAGTCTAATCAGGCAATCATTCAGTGAGGTAAAAATCGCTTTACTCAGGCGAGACGTTTGGACTTCGTCATGCTATCGTAATGTTGGTTGATCTATTTTATTTGAGCGGAACACCTTAGTAACGTCTTCATGATTCCCGCCTTCATCGTGGAGTGTCAGGGAAAGGAAAAGAATCTCCTACCGTGAAAAACCGTATTTTTATCTCTATCTATTATTGCCTGCTCATCGCCTTCGCCGCCACATCAGTCCAATCGCAAGTCGTCATCAACGAAATCATGTATCATCCTCCCACCCTGAGCGATGACGATGAATACGTTGAATTGTTTAATGCAGGCACGGAAGCGGTGGATTTGTCAGGCTGGGCTTTCGTGGACGGCATCGATTTTATTTTTCCGCCGGACGCCTCGCTGGCGGCGGGCGGGTACGCAGTGGTGTGCGCCTCGCCGGAATCATTCGAGGCGCAGTATGGCCGAGCGGCCGACTATGGACCGTTTCACGGGAAATTCAGCAACAGGGGCGAGCAGGTTGAACTGATCGACCGGAGCGGACGTACGGTCGAAAAATTTGAATATAGCGATGAACTCGGCTGGCCGGCGAACACGGACGGGTTGGGCGCTTCGATGGAGCGAATCAATCCGCTGATGACGCCCGATCATCCCGGGAGCTGGTCATTCAGCCCATTCAAGGGGACGCCCGGCGAAAAGAACTCGACCGCGGTGGAGAAGCCGATTCCGCTGATCGATAACGTCAATCAGACGCCATCGTCGCCGCGATCGAATGAGGAAGTATGGATATCCGCGCGGGTAAGACATTCCTCCGCGATTGAGTCGGTGCATTTGTTATACAAAACAGAGAGTGAAAGCGAATTTCAATACGCCGAAATGGCGGACGACGGGGAGCATCACGATCTGGCGGCGGGAGACGGCGTCTATGGCGCTTCTATTCCACCGCATGGCGATGGCGCCATTGTGGAGTTCAAGATTCTGGCGCTGGACGCGGCGCAAACATCGGGCTGGTTTCCCACCCAAGCCAACGCACCGGCTTCGATCTACCGGGTGGACGATTCCAGTCATGAAACCTCGCTGCCGATATACAAGATCATTCTGCGCAAAGCCGACAATCAGTTATTACGCTCGCGCGATCCCAACAGCAATGACGAACTATCCGGATCGTTTGTGTATGGAAGCGAAATCTATCACAACGTGTTGATCCGTTTTCGCGGCAAAGGTTCACGCCACGCCGAGCCCAAGTCATACCGGGTGAATTTTTCGCAGAGCCGGTATTTCGGTTCGATTCGGAAGATGGACCTGAACGCGCAAAACGTCGACCGGCAGTACATCGGGCTGGAAGTATTCCGGCTGTTGAACATGCCTGCGCCCAACCACCAGTTCGTGGCGGTCGATTTCAACGGGGTGTTTATCCCGCAATACATTCAGGTCGAACGCACGGATCAGGACATGATGGAGCGGCTGTTCGGCGACGGGAACGGGAACCTGTATCGGGGGATCGAGCAAGCGAACCTGGATTATCGAGGCGAGGATTTTGGTCCCTATATTCCGAATTACAGCAAGTTATCGCATGAGCTGGAGGCGGATTACAGCGACATCGTGGATCTGTGCGATGCGTTCAGTAATTCAAGCGACGCGGATTTTCCCGACCGAATCTCTCAAGTGATTCACGTCAGGGAATGGATCCGCTGGTTCGCGGTTAAAGAAGTATTAAACGATATGGAAGGCGGGCTCTCGCTGGAACGCGGAGACGACTATTACATCTACCGGAAGCCCAACTCGAAGCAATTTTACCTGTTGCCCTGGGATCAGGATTCGGTTTTACGGCCCGAGCTGCAACTCGTTCATCATCACGGGACGCCCGCGGTGCAGCGATTGTTACGGCACCCCGATTTCGCGTGGATGTATTACGACGAATTATTGCGCATCCTTCAACATGAACTGCCTCTCTCGCTGATCGAGACGGTTATCGATCAAACCTCCGCGGTCAACAATGCAGCCCGGCGAGAGGAACTGCTGGCGAACCATATCGCCATGCGGGAGTTTATTCTTCCCCAGATTCCACAACAGCTCACCGCACAGGCGAAGCAAGGCGTTTCCATTCCCGTCAATCTGGTCAATGAGGACGATGAATGGCGCTTTTTCCGGGGGAAAACATCGCCGGGTTCCAACTGGACGGCGGCGGATTACGACGACTCGGGTTGGGAAACGGGGCCGGGCGGATTCGGATACGGCGACGATGACGACCGAACCGTGCTGGACGACATGCGAAATTCGTACTCCACTGTTTTTATCCGGAAAGAATTTTCCGTCGAAAACGCCGACGCGCTGGCGACGCTGAAACTGCATATCAACTATGACGACGGATTCGCCGCCTATATCAATGGAATTGAAGCCGCACGCAGCGACATCAACGGGACGCCTGATTACCGGACGCAGGCGACCCGGAATCGTGAGGCGGACGGTTATCAGGATTATGACGTCAACCCGAGCTTACTTCACGACGGGCGGAACGTCATCGCGATCATCGGAGCCAACGTCGATCTTTCCAGTTCCGACCTGAGCCTCGCGCCCAACCTGATCGCGACGTTTAACAACTCCTCCATTCTCGAACTGCTGGGCGATACGGACGCATCCCGGACACGCTGGGTTCACGTCAACGGCCAGACGGTCGATTACACGCCGTGGCTGGGGAAATGGGCGTATTACGCCGATCTGCCGCCAGGGCGCTATTCATTCAAGATCGAGACCTTCGACGCCGCGGGGCTTCCAGTCAATTCCACACAAATCGCCGTCTATCACAATATCGACAGGCCTGAAGGGATTGATGAAATCATTGGCGACGTGGTCTGGCGCAAGGCGGATAACCCCCATGTGATTACGAAACCCGTTGTGGTATTGCCGGGTTCATCACTGACCGTAGAAGCCGGCGCCGAGGTACGGCTCTCACCGGAAGCGGGAATTACCGTGAACGGCTCTTTATTGACCGCGCCTCACGGTGACGAAATGGTTACGTTTTACCCCATCAATGAGAACGAAACCTGGAAAGGGATTGAAGTCGATCACGCGGCGGGAGCGGTTACGATTCGGAACGCGAGTTTCACGGGAGTCGGATCGAGCGTGGCGATTCACATCGCCTCAAGTACGGCGACGGTGGAGCAATGCGAATTTTTCGACATGGGCGCGCTGGGGGTGGAAGCATCCGCCTCCAACGTATGGGTGAGAGGCTGCACTTTTCGTGCGATGGCGGAAGCAGTGCATGGAGCGAATTCGTTCATGCAGGTGGAACACAACCTGTTTGAAAACATCAAGGGATACAACGACGCGATCGATTTCGATTATGAAGGCGACCGGCCTTCGATCATCGCATATAACACGATTCTCGGAACCGAAGACGATGGCATCGACCTCGGCTTCGCCTCGACGCGGATTTACGGCAACCGCATTCAGGGATGCGCCGACAAAGGCATCTCTCTGGAAGGCGCCTCGACGCCATGGGCGGCGAATAACATCGTCTGGAATTGCAACATCGGCGTGGCGGTAAAAGATTCATGCCAGGCGCAGCTCATCCATAACACCATCATAAAAACCGCCACCGGCGTATACGTGTACGAGAAAAACGATGGGCAAGGCGGAGCCAGCGTTCAGATCAAGAACTGCGTGATCTGGTCGGCTGATTTCAGCATCGCGGAGGACGGCCTGTCGACGGCGTCGGCGGAATTCAGCGACCTGAACCGGATTCCGCCGGGAATGAGTGAGACGAATATTTCGGTCGACCCATTGTTCGCCGGACTGGATACAGGCGATTTCACGCCGTTGGAAGGCTCGCCGCTGATCGACGCGGCCGCGGACAGTGAAATCGTCACCGATATCCACGCCAACCCGCGTCCAATCGGCGGCGCACCCGATATTGGAGCGATCGAGACGGCGTATTCAACCGACATTCGCGCATGGGAAACGTATTAGTGTATATTTGATGAATTTCACACACATCTCAACGCTTTTCGATCCACAAAGCCCGCCTATAATAATTTCGATACCAACCGGCCCCGTCTGACGGGTCCGGTTGGGTCGATTTCCGCGGCCTCGCGGCGCTTCAGGGAGTTTACGCCTTGATTATCACGATGAACCCCAACGCCAGAAAAGAAGACATCGAAAACGTAGAACGGTTGATTGAAGATTTTGGTTATACCGTTCACCCCATCCACGGAACCAACCTGACCGTTCTGGCGGCCGTCGGCGACGAGCGCGGAAAAGAAGGGCTTTACGACCGGCTCAGCAGCCAGCACGGCGTCGACAAGGTCGAGTACATACTGCCGCCTTACAAACTCGTATGCCGGGAAGTGCGCAAGGGAATCGAACGCCCCGACACCGTTCTCAAGATTCAATTCGATTGGAAAGAAGGCAAGGGAAGCGTCACCCTCGGCGGCGATGAACTGGTGGTGATGGCGGGGCCCTGTTCGGTGGAATCGCGCGAGCAGATGATGGAAAGCGCCCGGTTGTGCAAGGAATCGGGAGCGAAGATTCTGCGGGGTGGCGCCTTCAAGCCGCGAACCTCGCCGTACAGTTTTCAGGGGCTGGAAGAAGACGGATTGAAACTGCTGGCTGAAGCCCGGCATGAATACGGAATGCCCGTCATCACCGAACTGATGGACGCGCATCATCTGGAACTGGTCGACCGTTACACGGATATTATTCAGATCGGCGCACGCAACATGCAAAATTTCATGCTGCTGAAGGCGCTGGGTTCGACGAAACGCCCCGTATTACTGAAACGCGGCATGTCTTCAACCATCGATGAATGGTTGATGGCGGCGGAGTATATTCTCTCGACGGGTAATAACCAGGTCATGCTGTGCGAACGCGGCATTCGCACCTTTGAAACCAAATATCGAAACGTGCTGGACCTGAACGCGGTTCCAACGCTGAGAAAACTGACCCACTTGCCGGTAATCGCCGACCCCAGCCATGGGACCGGGCAAGCGGACATGGTTACTCCGATGGCGCTGGCTTCAGTCGCGGCGGGCGCCCACTCGCTGATGATCGAGATGCACCCCGATCCAGCCAAGGCATGGTCGGATGGCGCGCAATCGCTTGACGGGCCACAATTCGCCGAGCTGATGAAAAAACTCAAGCCTGTCGCTCGCGCCGTCAACCGCACGACTCCCTGGTAGGCGGCAGACAGCGGTTGAGGCAAGTTTTTGGGGCTGTTGGAATGAATCGCTCCTCCGTTGGCCGCTGAGACAGGTGGGATGGAGACAGATCGATTGCGTCTTGCCTGAACCACGAGAGGCTGGACGTACAGAATATACAGGCATTTGTTTTTCAGGCTTGTGAATCAATCCATTTCTTTCACACCACGCCGGCGATTTTTGTTCAGTTGAATTTCATTTAAAGATATCCTCATTCAACGCGTCACGAATTCATGCCGAACGATCAGATTATTTATCTCGACTATAACGCGACGACGCCGCTGCTCGCCGAAGCTCAGGAAGCGATGCGGCGATGCGAGCGGGATTGTTTCGGTAATGCGTCAAGCCGGCACGCGGCGGGCCGACGAGCGTGGGAAACCGTGGAACAGGCCCGGGCGCAAGTCGCCCAATGGGCTGGCGCTCACGCGGACGACGTGATTTTTACCAGCGGGGCGACGGAATCAAATCACCTCGCCATCCTGGGACGAGCCGAAGCGCTGGTAGAGCAGGGAAGAAAAGCTCACAGCATTCGGGCGGCGGTATCTCCGGTGGAACATCCCTGCGTCAAGGCGGCTTTCAACCGGTTGCGCTCGACGGGATGCCGGGTGGAGATCATCCCAGTGGACGTAATGGGGCGGGTCATTGCTGATTTTTTTGACGATCAGAAGGATTTCGACATCGTCTCGGTTATGGCGGCGAATCATGAAACCGGCGTGATCCAACCGATCGCCGACATCGCAGCCCTGCTCGATCAGGAAAGGACCTTCTTTCATTGCGACGCCGCGCAATGGGCGGGACGATTCGATGGGGGACTCATCGACCGGGGCGTCTCGGCGGTTTCTCTGTCGGCGCATAAAATTTACGGACCGAAGGGGATCGGCGCTTTATTGCTTCGGCCCGGCGTGGAGATCAAAGCACAGTTCATGGGCGCCCAGGAAGCCGGTCTGCGCGGCGGAACTGTCAATACCTCCGGCGCAGTTGGATTCGGCACAGCGACGGAGTGGATGACCGCCCATCAGCAGGAAGACCGCGTCAAACTGTCTGAATTAAAGGAACGGCTGTGGACGGCGCTTAGTATGGCGGAGATCCCGATTGAAAGAACGATTCCGCCGGAAATATCCCTCTGCAACACATTGCACCTGCGAACGCCGGGGCTGCGCGGCGAACGAGTGGTCGACGGGCTGGATCGAGCCGGGGTGTGCTGTTCTTCGGGACCGGCCTGCGCATCCGGCGCCTCCGAGCCCTCTCCCGTCTTGAAAGCGATGGGGTGGGATGATGAAGCGTGTTGGGAGGGTGTCCGAATCAGTCTCGGTCATGGTTTGAGTGAGCCAGATATCGACGAAGCGGCGCGCCGAATTGTTGAATGGTTTAAATTGAACAGAGTTTCCATCCGGTAATTCAAGAAAATCGTGTGTAATAGCGATTGATGGTAATTTCATTCGCCGATTCATCATTACCTTACCCGTCCATTCTCCAAACCGTATCGATCTGACAAAAATGGAATCGAACCCATAGAATCGCTCATTGCGCTTGATCAAAGCGCGCGTCACCGTTAGAGTTATCCGTTCCGGCGGGGCGGGCGATGTGCGGAAAAGCGGCGTATGGACGCGCCGCGTTCCTTGATCCCGCGCGTAACATCCAGGATAATTTAAGTTCTACGCTGGTTTCCCGCCCGATGGACGCGCCGGGAATTGAAGCGGCGCCGAATCGCACGACACGGGCAGTTCAAAGCCGGCTCATCGCGACCCGTTCACCCTTCACAATCAGCGTTCCGCCGCCGAGCGGGCCAGAGGCAGGCATGGAAGAAACCATTGCCGTATATCCCGGCACATTCGATCCGGTCACACGCGGGCATCTTGACGTCATACATCGCGGATTGATTATCTTCAAGCGGCTGATCGTCGCGGTCGTGAACAATCCGAAGAAGCATCCGGTATTTTCGATTCCGGAGCGGGTCGAGATGATTCAGGAGTCGACGGCGGGCATGCCGGGCGAGCTGGAAGTCGACTCATTCGACGGTCTGCTGGTGGAGTACATGCGGAAACGCAAGGCGAACGTGGTTCTGCGCGGCCTGCGAGCGATATCGGATTACGAGTACGAACTGGAGATGGCGTTGACCAACCGCCACCTGAATGAAGAGGTGGAGACGATCTTTCTGACGCCGAGCGAAAAGTATATTTACCTTCGCGCCAGCACCGTCAGAGAGATCGCTTCGCGGAATGGAGACGTCAGCGCTTTTGTCACCCCCAACGTTGAAAAACGGCTAATTGACTTTTACCGGTGACGCAGGGGGCGACGAAGAATCTTTTTGAGGTAAACTGTACGGCTGGTTCGCTAACCGGCGCCCAGACGAATTGAATTTACAGTACTTGTTTTCACGCCGAGCCATCCGCCGGCAAATCGCGGAGCGGCGCTGAAAATCAACCAAACCGAGGTCAATCATGGCTCATCCAAAACACCGGAAATCGAAATCGAAGACCCGCATGGGCCGCGCCCACCATCACTTGCGCCCGGCCAGTCTGGTGGAATGCAACAACTGCCGCGGCGTGAAGATGCCGCACCGCGTCTGCCCGCATTGCGGTCATTACAAAGGCTCCGCCATCGTTTAACGGTTTCAATATGGAAAATAAAACCATGCGGATCGCGGTGGACGCGATGGGCGGCGACCGCGGCCCTGGCGTTATCGCAGAAGGCGTTCGCCATTTTCGGCAAGAAGACGGCGATACGGAGATATTTTTATGCGGGCGCCGGGAGGAACTGGAACCCCTCTATGAAGGGGTGAAAGTCACCTTCATCGACGCCCCCACCGTGGTCGATATGCACGACTCCGCGTCGGTCGCGCTGAAGACGAAGAAGGATTCGTCGATCGCAGCGGCGACCATGCTGGTCAAAGAAGGACAGGCCGACGCCATTCTCACCATGGGAAACTCGGGTGCGGCGGCGGCGTTCGCCATGTTCGTACTGGGGCGTCTGCCGAGGATCTCCAAACCGGCGATCGTGGCGCCGTTTCCCACTCCGACGGGTGTTACACACGTACTGGACCTGGGCGCGACGGTGGACTGCAAGCCGGACCACCTGCTGCAATTCGCCATCATGGGATCGGTGTACAGCCAGTACGCCTACAACAAGCCCGAGCCCAAGGTCGGGCTGCTGTCGATCGGTGAAGAAGAAACCAAGGGCAACGAACTGACGCTGCGGGCGCATAAACTTCTGAAAGACGCGCCGATCAATTTCGCCGGCAACATCGAAGGCGTCGACATCATGCGCGGCACGGTCGACGTGGTGGTTTGCGACGGCTTCATCGGCAACGTGATTCTGAAATTCGGCGAAGGCCTTGTCGAGCTGTTTTTCCGCACGCTGAAGCTGGAAACCGCCGAGGTGCTGGGCCCGGACGTCAACGCGGAAAATCGCCGCGCGCTGATGAGCGAGATCATGCAGCGGGTCGACTATAACGCCTACGGCGGGGCCGAGCTGCTTGGCGTCAACGGACATTGTTTGATCGGTCATGGCCGTTCGGACCACCGCGCGGTCGCCAACGGCATCCGCTCGGCGCGGAACATCGCGCGGAAATGCCCACTCAATAAAATTTCACAAGCGTTGGAATCGGTCAGCGCGCCGGCTTAAAGCAGCAAAGGAGATTCAACGTTGCGAGCGCAAATCGTCTCGACCGGCCTCGCCGTGCCGGAGCGGGTTCTGCATAACACCGATCTCGAAAAAATGGTCGATACCTCGGACCAATGGATTCGGGACCGCACGGGAATGGTCGAGCGGCACGTCGCGGACAATGGAGTCGCCGCATCGGACCTGGCGACCGCCGCGGCGCGGCAAGCGCTGGACGGAGCGGGAATTTCAGCCGAAGACGTCGACGCGATTCTGGTCGCGACCATATCGGGAGATTATCCCTGGCCGGCGACCGCGTGCCTGGTTCAGCATAAACTGGGGGCGAAGCCGGTGATGGCTTACGATCTGTCGGCGGCATGCACCGGTTATCTGTACGGGCTGTCGCAAGCCTCCGCGTTTATCGAAAGCGGGAAGTTCAAGAACATCCTGCTGATCGGCGTCGACATGCTGACCAAGACGCTGGACTGGACGGATCGCAACACCTGCGTGTTGTTCGGCGACGGCGCCGGGGCGACGGTGATTCAAGCCCGAGAAGGCGGCGAAGGCGTAATCGATACCATTCTGGGCGCGGATGGCTCTTCGGCGGAGCTGCTCTATCAGCCGGCGGGCGGGTCGCGGATTCCGATCAGCGCTGAAGCCGTTGAGGCGGGGAAACATCATCTGTTCATGAACGGCCGCGAGATCTTCAAACAAGCGGTGCGCGTCATGGCGCAGACCATCGCCGATCTGCTGCAACGGTCGGGGAAAACGGCGGACGACGTAACCGTGGTGATTCCACACCAGGCGAATATCCGTATTCTGGAAGCAGTGGCGGATCGCATCGGAGTCGGAATGGACCGTTTTTTCATCAATATACATAAGTACGGAAACACCTCGGCGGCGACGATTCCCATGGCGTTGCATGAAGCCCGGCAGGAAGGCCGTCTGAAAACAGGCGACCTCGCCGTGATGGTTTCATTCGGCGGCGGACTGACGTGGGGCGCCAGCCTGGTTCAATTCTAGAGAGTCAAACCAATGACGAAACTCGCATTTCTGTTTCCCGGACAGGGATCACAAAAGGCCGGCATGGGGCTGGACCTGTATGAGAATTCATCCCTCGCTCAGGAACGCTTCAATGAAGCGGAAAGCCTGCTGGGCTGGTCTGTGCGCGATCTGGTTCAACCCGGCCGGGAACAAGACCTGAACCTCACCATATACACTCAACCCGCACTCTATACCGTCAGTTGCATTCTGGCCGAGCTGCTGATCGAAAATGGCGCGGAGCCTCATCTCACCGCCGGACACAGCGCGGGCGAATACGCCGCGTTGACAACGGCGGGCGCATGGGATTTTGGAACCGGCTTGAGAGTCATCGCCGAACGCGGCCGCCTGATGCACGAGATGGCGGCGCCCGGCGGCATGTCCGCCGTTCTCGGCCTGGCGCCGGAAGTCATCGCGGAAGTCTGCGACAGCTGGAAGGACGGCGTAGTGCGGCCGGCGAATTTCAATTCTCCCAAACAGACCGTTATCACCGGCGACAAGGCCGCCGTGGACGGCATCGCCGCTTCACTGAAAGAGCGCGGCGCGCGCCGCGTGGCCGCGTTGCCCGTGGGCGGGGCGTTTCATTCGCCGCTGATGAGCGAAGCGCAGGCGCGATTCAGAGAGTATCTTGCAGACGTCTCGATTCAGGCTCCGAAAATCGCATGGATTTCCAACAACAGCGCTCAAATCGAAACGGACGCGGGAACCGTGCGCGAGCATCTGATCCGGCAGTTCTGCGAACCTGTGCGATGGGTGGAAAGCATGCGGCAAATCGCCTCCGAGAGCGAACGGGGCGTTGAGGCGGGACCGGGCGAAGTGCTGACCGGACTCGCGAAGCAGTGCGCCCCCGACTGGAGCTGCACTCCCTCGGGAACGCTGGAGTCCATTCAACAGGCGGTTGCGGTATGACGGACGTATCCCTGAACGAACGCGTGGCGATCGTCACGGGCGGATCGCGCGGCATTGGCCGGTCGGTGGTTGAACTGCTGGCTTCTTCCGGCGCGACGGTGGTCTTTCTCGGCCGCGATGAAGACGCGCTGCGCGATGTGGAACACGAATTTAACGCCCATGGTTGGAAAACCAGGGGCATGCAAGCGGACGTTTCGAAACCGGAGGACGCACAGCGCGTCGTCGACGGAACGGTGGAGGAATTTGGCCGCATCGATATTCTTGTCAATAACGCGGGCGTCACCCGTGACGGACTTTTCGTCCGCATGAAGGATGAAGACTGGGACGCCGTGTTGCGTATTAACCTGAACGGCGCGTTTTACATGGCTCGCGCGGCGGGCAAGGTAATGATGAAAGCGCGCGCGGGCCGGATCATCAACGTAACCTCCGTGGTGGGCATCATGGGCAACGCGGGGCAGGTGAATTACGCATCGGCCAAGGCCGGCCTGATCGGCATGACGAAATCCATGGCTCGGGAACTCGCCTCGCGCGGGGTGACCGTCAACGCCGTGGCGCCGGGGTTTATCGAAACCCGCATGACGGATTCGATGAAAGACGACGCGAAAGAAGCCGTCATGAAGACGATTCCGCTCGGGCGGTACGGTCAGCCGGAGGAAGTCGCCGGGCTGATCGGTTATCTGGCTTCGGACGCAGCCTCGTACATCACCGGGCAGACATTCGTCATCGACGGCGGCATCTCGATGTAATCGAGCCGGTCAGAGTGGATTTACGCCGGATTGAAAATAAGATAATTTGAACCTACTAACGGCCCGCCGTGGTTACGCCGAGGCCGAAACAATGACGCAACCAAACGGCAGGAGGATAAAACCCGTGAGCGAAAACATCGAACAGAAAGTCATCGACATCATTGCTGAAAAGCTGAAGGTCGATAAAGACGAAATTTCACCGGAAAAGTCGTTCACCCGCGACCTGGGCGCCGATTCACTGGACACGGTCGAGCTGGTGATGGAGTTTGAAGAAAACTTCGATATCGACGAAATTCCGGAAGAAGAAGCGGAAAAGATTAAAACCGTCGGCGACGCGATCAATTACATCCAGTCGAAAATCGGCTGAATCCATCGCGGCCTCGAAGCATCCGTACGCCCATTCGTTTTTAACGGGCCGCCGCTACGATAAAATTGTTTCGGTTAACGGCGCAGCCCGCAAAGCGAATGGGCGATTCGTTAGCCGGAGCGGAGAAATTCGCTCTGGACAATATGTGGTTTTTCTCTGAATATCGCGGAACGGCGGAGCGCCGGACGGAGAACCGGAGAACGCCAAAACAGATCATGAAAGAAACCAAAGGTAATACAGAATGAATCGTCGCCGTGTCGTCATTACGGGGATGGGCGCCGTTACTCCCATCGGAAACAACGTGAATGATTTCTGGGCTTCTCTGATAGAAGGCCGGAGCGGATCGGGCCGTCTGACCCGGTTCGACGCAACCGATTTTTCGTCGCAGGTCGCGGCGGAAGTGAAGGATTTCAACCCCGATGAGTTCATCGATCCCAAAGAATCGCGGCGAATGGATTACTTCGTGAAATACGCGATGGCCTCGGCCGAACAAGCGATGAAGCAGGCGAATCTGGACCTCGAAGCGGTCAATCTCGATCGCGCGGGAGTCCTGATCGGCTCCGGCATCGGCGGAATCGAAACGATCGAGAAACAGAAAGAGGCCCTCGACGCCAAAGGTCCGAGGCGCATCAGCCCGTTTCTGATCCCCATGCTGATCGTCAATATGGCGTCCGGCATGGTTTCGATGCGGTTTAACTTTCGCGGCCCGAACAGTTGCGTGGTAACGGCGTGCGCGACGGGCAATCACGCCATCGGCGACGCCGCGCGGTTGATTCAGCTCAACCAGGCGGACGTCATGCTGGCGGGCGGATCGGAAGGCGCGATTACTCCACTGGGATTCGGCGGGTTCTGCGCGCTGCGAGCCCTCTCTACTTACAACGACGAACCGGAAACGGCGAGCCGGCCATTCGACAAAACCCGGAACGGCTTTGTCATGGGCGAAGGCGCCGGTGTGGTTGTGCTTGAAGAGCTGGAAGCGGCGAAGAAACGCTGCGCGACGATCTTCGCCGAAGTCGCCGGATACGGCATGACGGCGGACGCGTTTCACGTCACCATGCCCGAACCGGAAGGACGCGGCGCTCAGGGCGCGATGAGGCTTGCGATTGAAGACGCCGGGTTGAATCCCGACGAAATCGATTACATCAACGCGCATGGAACCTCGACCGAATACAATGACAAGACGGAATCTTACGCGATCAAGCAGGTGTTCAACTCGCACGCGAAAAAAGCCGCGATCAGTTCGACCAAATCGATGACGGGTCACCTGCTGGGAGCGGCTGGCGCGGTGGAGTGTATCGCCTGTGCGAAGGCTCTTGAAACGGGCGTGGTTCCGCCAACGATCAACTATCACGAACCCGATCCGGATTGCGATCTGGATTACACGCCCAACACGGCGAAAGAACTGCCGATCAAAACCGCGATGAGCAACTCGTTCGGATTCGGCGGGCATAACGCCGTGCTGGTATTGAAGAAATTTGAAGGTTAGTTCATTCGAGGATTTACTGTTATCATGCAAGGGCGGCGCAGGCCGCCCTTTGTGTTTTTGGGGAGAACCGCATTATGGACAAGGGGAATACGTATTCACGATACCTGATTCAAAACGCGGCGCTCGGCGGCGCCGCGCTGGTGATGTATTACTTTTTCTTCTGGACGAAAGCCGGGCTGCCTCGCGTCCATCAGATCAATCGATCCTGGGCGGACGCCTCCATCGTGTTTCTGGCGGTCACACTGCTTATCGGTCCTCTTGTAAGGCTCTGGCCCGATCTGAAAACATTGACTCTATGGCGGCGCGATATGGGCATGTGGTTTGGCATCACGGCGTTGATCCATATCTGCGTTCTTTTGCAAATGAACCTGCATTGGAACGTGCTCCGTTTTTTTATGGATGAAGATCACCATCTGCTCAAAGCCGCCGCGCACGCATCGAACTGGATTGGATTGGTGGCGATTGTCATCACACTGGTATTGATGGGTACATCAAACGGCTGGTCGGAACGATTTCTCGGACCGGGCGGGTGGAAATGGATCCAGCAGAGTTCCTACTCCGTATTTTATCTATCGTATCTTCATGCCTATATTTTTGTTATTCTGATCGATCCACGGCAGTCGACTGCTTTTTTGTGGATATCCATATCCGGTCTGATCATGACGATGTTGATGCAATTCGCAGCGTTTTATAAAAGCGTTCGGCGTTATCAGTCACGTAAATCAAGTTAATTCATGCAAATGAATTTCTCTCTGCTCTCTTCTTATTCTCAAATATCTTGTCCAAAATTCACTATATTTACGTGATTATTTTGGATTCAAGAAAAATCTACAAGCATTATTCAGAACAAAGGATATAAAAGAGGTTGATTCCCAGCGGGTTCAGGCGAATAATAGATATATCTTATTCTATTTATGCATCTTTGAGACATCGTTCAAAACCGGGGGAGGTTGCGAGGCGGAATCTCGCCGATTGCGTGCACTATCATGAACACGAATCCCGAACCGCTGAATAAAGAAGAATTCAGGCCTCCCACGCTATCTGAAGCCACCCTGTTGAGAATGTCGCGTTATTTAAACGTGCTGGAAGAATTCGCGGAGAAAGAGATTCCCCATATCTCGACTCGAAAACTCGCGGATCTGCTGGGCGTGAATCCCGCCGTCGTTAAACAGGATTTTCTTCCCCTGCAAGTAAAAGGTCAGACGGGCGTCGGCTATGAAGTGCCGGTGTTGATGCAGGCGATTCGCGATGTATTTCTATCTCGCGGAACGCTGTCGTTCGCCATTATCGGTTTTGGTAATATCGGACAGGCGCTGGCGAATTACGTTTCGTTTGAGAAGCAGGGTTTCGAAATGAAGGCGATCTTCGACGTGAATCCACGCTTTCACCAGTACCAGGTGCGCGGCGTTCCCGTGGAAGACATGGAACACATGGAAGAAATCATGAAAGAGCGTCAGATCGACATCGGCCTGATCTGTACGCCGGCTCATACCGCGCAAGACGTCGCCGACCGGCTGGTCGCGGCGGGCGTGAAAGGCATCTGGAATTTCGCTCCGACGGAACTGATGGTTCCTGAGAATATCATTCTCGTGCACGAGCATCTGACGCGCGGATTGCTCGCGTTATCTTACCACATCGGTCAACGTCATACGTTTAAAGACGAATCGCCCAAGCCTGAAACGCAGAACGTTTGGTCCCGCCACTAGGAACGGCTCCCCCAGACGCGGGAGCCGCCCCCCATTCTTTTTACAATGAAGAATCGCCGGATCGGGCGAGAGATAGAGTTTCGATCTTGCGGAGTTCTTCGTCGAGTTTTTCCTGCTGACCGGTGGAGCGATATACCATCGCGATCTTTTCGCGCAACCGCACCGCCGAAGGGTCTAGATTGGACGCGATCTGATATTGCTGAAGAGCCTGATTACGGCGGCCCATCGTATCGAGCAGGTCGGCGTATAATTCACGCAACACGACGGATTCGGGGAACCGGGTCACCGCCGTCTCAAATGTCAGCAACGCGCGCGATGAATCGGCTTTGAGCAGGTATATGTCGGAAAGCCTCTTGTAAGCAAGCAGCGGAATCACCTTGTAACGCGCGCAAGTATTGAGCGCGATTTCGATCCGCTGAAGCAGGTCATCTCCCGGCGCGACGTTCTGTTCAATGGACTGCTGGAGATGAAAGGTCGCGAATAACGCCGCGCCGTCGGGACGGAATGGCGCGACACGAGACAAGGCGTCGAGTATCCGCATCCGTTCGTCCACGATCGATGTTTCAAAAAATGATTCGAATCCGGTTTCAAACGAGCGGCTGACCGCGATCCGGTTGAGTGAAGCCGTGACGAAAAAGAACGCCAATCCCGCCGACAATACCGGCAGAATCGAATTTACATGAGCGGCCTTGACGCCTTCCAGCCATGAATGCAAGTGTTCCCGCACAGTTGAAAAACCGTTTTCGATATCCGTGGATAGGGGGCATGAATGGAGCAAAGCCAGCCCAAGCCAGAAACAAGGGTGCATGAGCGTGGAGAGCGGCGAAGTGAAGGTGAACAGAATCGACGCGCTGATTAAAGATAACGCCGCCGGGAACACCGGGTCTTTTACATCCAGACGCGTGGCCTGCTGTACCATGAGTACAATGGCCAGCGCCGCGGCGGATGCGGATATCAGGAAGGGCGGGGACGAAGCGAGTAAATTCGACGGCCAGAAAGCGATGCCCGATCCCGGGCCGATCAGCGCTTCACGCGCCGACCAATACCAGGCGACGTCCGCCAGCGGAGTCCAGGAAAGCAGTGGGTTAAATGGATTCCATACAGCAAACAGGGATAGCGCCCCACCGACCAGAACCAGAACCGCTTTCGCCCGCAGGTTCCAGACATTTGAATGGACGAAAAAAAAGAAAAAGAACGCGTTTATCGCTCCTAACCAGGCCGCGTTATACCCCAGAAGCATGGCTTGAAGGCCGCATCCGATCCATAACA
The DNA here is from genome assembly GCA_016125385.1 of bacterium. Classification (GTDB taxonomy): domain Bacteria; phylum Hinthialibacterota; class Hinthialibacteria; order Hinthialibacterales; family Hinthialibacteraceae; genus WGLV01. Next base: position 8,285 of record WGLV01000027.1, on the reverse strand, counting down.
ACACCATCCAGAGGTTGCGCGTCCAAACCGCTCCGGCCGAGCAGGCGCCAATAAATAATAACGTAGTGGTCAACATGGAGGCGGTCAGGGCGCAAGCCGCCCTGACGCCAGTTCGAGGAAATTCAATCGCCGGGGAATCGATCAGGGTCATCAATTCACCCCGCTGAACGTCAACGAAAGCGGAATTTAATTGCGCGCCGCGACCAATGGCGGGGAAGAGAAGATGCTGATCCTGCTGCGGCAGTGCGAGTATCGCCCAAGTGAGTACGGCGAACAGGATGAGGCCCAACCAGACCGCGCGCCGATCGTCCGGCCAGACGACGAAAATCAGAGCGCCCGCCATGAGAGAGGGGCCCAGTTCAACCTGAAGCCACGCATCAGCGACGCCCGCCTGCGCCGCCCCCCCGAGCAGGACAAACAGAAACAGGATAACGGATGACCAGATCGAACGTTTATGCGGCGATGAAATCAAAAAACGAAAAGCCACGAACAAGGCGATCGCTGAAAACGCCGTAAAACGAAGCGACGGCTGAAGCGCGGGCAGGGTAAAGGCGTATAGGGCCAGAGGGAGGGTCAGGAACAGTACGCGCATGCCGCTCGCAACCCCAGCAGATAACTATTCACGCCGAATCCACAAATCTGGCCTCTGGCGACGGGGGCGATGTACGAATGATGACGAAACGGCTCGCGCTGATGGATGTTGGACAGGTGGACTTCGACCGCCGGGAGTCCAACCGCCGCGATGGCGTCGCGTATCGCCACAGAGGTATGCGTGTACGCGGCGGGATTGATCAGGATCGCATCGGCCCAATCGGCGTTGGACTGGATGATATCAACGATTTCTCCTTCTCCGTTGCGCTGTTCGATTCGCAGTGCGGCACCAAGTTCTACGGCGAGCAGACGAAGCTGTTCGTTGATCTCGTCAAGCGTAACCACGCCATACACGCCAGGTTCGCGCTTGCCCAGCAGATTCAGATTGGGGCCGTGGACAACCAGAATATTCGCCATCGTTACCCGTCGCTTTCCAGTTCGTTAAGGTATTCAATACGCAGGGCCGATGACCGGGGAGAATTGTGAATCATCCACCCCTGCGGGAGTTAGGTTCTCTTAAATTATCGTTTATACTACCACAGTTTTGTTGACCCGGCATATCCCGTAAGGTGCAAAAGCATGAATCAATCGACCCTGCCCGCACAGCGTCCCCAGGATTTTACGTTCATGGAACGATGGGCGTTTCTCATGGGCCGCATTCTGGTTTTCTATTCAGCCATCATCGCGGTGCTGGTATTTTATACGCTGACCTGGCGACATTACGCCGTGCCGAAGGCGTTGATGTTTCAGCAACTGGTGATGATGCTTGCCGCTTGCTGGGCGGTCATCGCCTGCGGGAGGCGATTCATCCGATCTTCTCTCGCGGCGTCTTGCGCCTTTTTCGCGATCGCGCTCTCGATCAGCACGTTTTTCGCCGTAAACCTGGGCGAGGCGTATGAGGATTTGACTTTTCAACTAGCAACGCTTGTTTTTCTGTTGCTGATTCCCAAATTTCTCACCCGTTTTCAGGATTTCACGGTCTTCATTTATCTCTTAGGCGTGATGTGTTTCTGTGTGGACGTGTACGGTCTGGCGCAGTATTACAACTGGACGGACTTTTTTAACAACGTCTTCATTAAGGAATATCTCGGCCTGACCCAGATGGTGAGCGAACCGGTCTCCACCATGGGCAACATCAACTATACGGCTGAGTTTCTGAACCTGGTGTCGCCCATCATCGCGTGCATGATGATCGTATACCGGCAGCGCGCGGCCGAGTTTCTGTTTTTCGCTTTCATCACGCTGATGAACGCGATGACGCTGTACTACATCGACTGTAACGCGACCTACGCCGGTTTTATGGCGGCGGTTCCCGTTGTTCTTCTGATTCTGATTTACGATCGCGTTCTGCCCGCGCTGGTCAACTCAGGCATCCTCCGCTCATCGCTGGACACCGCGCACCGGTATTTCCGGCACGCGGTGGTCGTCATGATCCTCCTCACGGCGCTGGGCGCGGCGATGCTGACCAGCATCCCCAACAAGGCGCTGCACAAAGTGACGACGATGGTCAGTTGGGTCGACAGCGACGGCGACAACGTATCAGACGGCAACACGACCATCATTTTCCGCCTGCAATGCATGGATTCAGCCATGCGCGGGATCATGGATAATTTCTGGCAGGGAATCGGTCCCGGCAATTTCAAGGTCATTCACCCGCTCTATGAGACCCAATTGGAGCGGAAAGTGCTCGGGCGCGAAGTTCTGGCCCGGAAAGTTCATAACGATCATCTTCAACACGCTCTGAAATACGGCGTTTTCGGTCTGCTGGGCTGGTACTGGATCATCAGCGTCACGCTGTATGCGATTATTTATTCGCTGTATCACCTGCGAAACGCCGGCGGAAAGCAAGGCGCTTCTCAAAGCGGGAAGGGAGGCGTTTTGACCCCCTTCGAGCGGCAATTTTACTTTTACCTGCAGCTGGGCATTCTCGGCTCGTTGATCACCGCGCTGGTCAGCTGTCTATTCGCGCATACATTCGTCATTCAATCATCCGCCGTGTTGTACTGGTGCATTTCGGGCATCGCCTGCTCGGTTTTTCAACAACTGCACCGCTTGAACCGGAACGTTCAACAACCCTGGTACGGCGTGACCCCTGAAAATCCAATCCCGCCGCAGCAGTTTTTAGGGCACGTTCCCGTCTGGATGCGCGGCGCGATCCTGTTCGTCATTCTATTGCCGCTGGGCGCCGCGAACCTCTACCAGATGATCGGCGAGACCTGGTTAAAGATCGGCATGCTGCAACGAGACAACAACCAGTACTCGACCACGTTTTATTCGATGCGGAGAGCCATGCATTACTGGCCCTACCAGATGGAAATTTATTACATCATGGGCCGGTATTACATTGACGCGATCTCGGAATACACGAACGTGAAGGATCAGCCCGAGGAGCAGCAACGCGCTTACCTGGTCCCGAAAGGGCTCGCCGTCAACAGCATGCAGAAATACCTGAAGGAAGGCATTGTCAGCCTTCAGACCGACCTGTTCATGAACCCAAACTACAAATGGGCGCATAACAACCTGGGCGTCTTTTACGACCGGCTGGAGAATTTCGATCTTTCGAAGGCCGCGTACAACCGGGTTCTCGACATTGATAAAGAGCAGATTTACGCCCAATTCAACCTCGGTCTGGGCTATCTGCGGCGCGGGGATTTCGCCACCGCGGTGAAATACCTCGAAACGGCGGCGAATATCGAGCCCGATTACCTGGACGCCTACCAGTATATGGCGCGAGGATTCATCGGCCTGCGCGACTTCCCCCGTGCGTTGATCGCCACGGATAATTACGTGTCATACCTTCTGCAGAATCGGTTGTTGCAGGAGATGAGTTCCACCATCGGCGCACGGCGGGTCAAGCCAATCGTCGACCTGATGAAGCAGGGCGACCTCACCACCGCTCTTTCCGAAGCCCAGCGGATTCTCGGTTTCACCGACAGCACGACGCAACAGCTGTATCTGCAAATCGCCTATGAGTTGATCGTCGCGCAATCAAACGCGGAAAAAGCCAAAGACGCTCTGGTCAAATCGGACATTCTTCTATCCGACACCAACCCCGAGCAAATCCGCGCGGTAGGAAGCCTTTACCAGGAACTCAACGACATGGAAAGCGCCGCGAAGAAATTTCAGCAATACGTGCGGCTCAAGCCCCGTGACTGGGAAGCGCGGCGAACACTGGCCAATCTTTACGCCACCACCGGCGATTATGAATCGGCGATCTCGATCTTCCGGGATCTGATCGCCAGCGATGGGATCGACTTCAAGGACTATATCAGCATGGCGCGGTTGATGATCGGTGCGGGCAAATACCGCTGGCCCGACATTATTCCATTCATCCAGAAATCGGTTGAAGCCGGTGGAGACAACGCCCGTCAGCTGCTGATCGAACCGGGCGAATCGAACTTTATTTATCCGTGGATCAAAAAAGAACCCGCTCTGCAAAACATCATCGGGGACGAATACTACCAGAAATATCTGCAGAACGCCGGTCCTGAATAATCGGACGCGGCGCGGGGACCTATGCGGATTTTATTCATCGGGCATAACGGATACGGGTATCCCCATACGCGAGTGCGTTGTTATCACTTCGCGAAGAGCCTGTCTTCCATGCCCGGAATCGAAACCGGGGTGCTCTCGTTTCGCGACGACCTCGCGCCTCACCGGGCTGAAGCGGAAATATACAGCGCGCCGGACCGGGTCAAGCTGGTACTTACCTGCAAAGCCATTGGCCGGTTGCTGCGCGAACGGGATACGCTGCTTTACATTCAAAAAGCGCATTTTCACGCGGCGGCGCCTTTTCTGTTACACCGGCTGGGATTTTTTCCGAATTACATACTGGATTATGACGATTACGACGTTCCGTTATCGAATTTTTTCGCGCGGGGCGTCTGGAACCGCTTATTCTTCGGGCATCACGACTGGGGCGAGATCACGAACCGAATCGCGCGACGCGCGGCGGGTTGCGTATGCGCAAGCCACGAGTTGCTCGACGTGCTCAGACCCAGCAATCAGCAGCTGGCCTATATTCCGACCGGAGTGGATACGCAACTGTTTACTCCACGGGAAGACTCGGCGCCACGCGAGGAGACGATCTTTCTCTGGAACGGGCTGGTCTGGGGCGAACCGATCTTCAACAACCTGATTCTGATGTTCAAGGCGTTCGATCGGGCTCACGCGGAGATGGGGGCTTACCGCTTGCGGATGATCGGCGGCGGCGGCCAGTGGGAACGAGTGAAAAAACTCGCGGATACGGAATTCGCCCGCCTACCGATCGAATGGCAGGGTTGGGCCGATCCGGAAAATATGCCCGCCCTGTTGAGAGACGCGGACGTTGGGCTGTTACCCGCCGCCGGCGACGACCTGTGGCTGCGTTGCAAAAGCCCGACAAAACTGTTTGAATACATGGCGTCGGGATTGGCGGTCACCGCCAGTCAAGTTGGTGAAGCGACGCGGGTGTTGAATCATCTGGAAAGCGGGTGGCTGGCGCGGGACGAGCGGGATTTCAGCCAGGCGCTGATCCGGCTCAGCAACGACGCGGCGCTGCGGCGGCGGATGGGCGGGCAGGCGCGGCGAGACGCCGTGGATCGTTATTCTCTACCGATTTTAGGCGAAAACCTGTATCTTTTCATCAAGCAACTGTTTCCAACCAACGGACGCTGACGACGCGGCGAAGCGCGCGACTCGCGAGGGCGTTATGAACAAGAGAATCCAACTTCCACTGATATTATTCGTGTGCGCGGCCGCCACGCTGGTTTTTTCGTGTGGAGGTCCGGAAGAGCGGGATCGCCCGGTCAGCCCCGTGCAAATTCCGATTGAACCAATCGAAGCGACTCCAACGCCGGAAATGGTTCTTCCTCCCACGCCGACTCCCACCCCAACACCCGCGCCCCAGACGTGGGAAAACGGGTGGAGCGTGTGGAACCTTGAAGCCGTGCGCGGTTCGGGTCTGGCGCAACGCGCGAAGGAATTCGGCGCGACGCACATCCAGATCGGCGGGCAGGCCCTGCGAGTCATCGAAGACCTCATCTTCGACGCCGGACGTCAGGAGGCTGTACGCGATCTGGCGCAACAGGCGGAAGCGCTTGGTCTGAAGACGCTGGTGTGGAGCCGCGAGCTGAATCTCGGGCAGGGATTGTTCCGATTCGACCCGACGGACCCCTATTACGCCGCGCGGCAGGCGGCTTACCGGAACGTGTTTCAACTGATTCCCGAACTGGACGGCGTGGTATTGAATTTCGCCGACTCGCCCACCAAGCCGTGGCTGGTTGAGCCGCCGCTGGGAGTCGATGCGCCCGCGCCCGCCGAGCGTACGCGGTTTATTATCGATATGGTGTATCGCGTGGTGGCGCGCGATTTTGGAAAATCGGTCTGGATTCGCGTCGGCGACGAGCCAATCACGGAAATCGAAGTGATCGCGGAGGCGGTACGGCGCATGAACACGCCGGAACTTGGCGTCATCGTCTCTCATTCAGGCTGGATGAACGCCCAGAAAGAGCAACTCGACTGGCTGTTGCGATCGTTTTCAACTCAACCTGTCATTCTGGAAGCGGACGCCGCCGAGAGCAGGCTGGCGGGCCCGCGCGCGATCGTCAGTCTGGCGCCGCAACTATCCGACCATCGTTCCGCATGGATGAATCCCGCGGTGAAAGGCGTCTGCGGGCTGGTGGACGGTGGAGGCGAACTGGTCTTCGGGTCGCCCAATGAAGTCAATCTCAACCTGTTAAGCGGTCTAGCGCAAGGTCCCAATTTCCGCCCAGGCGACGCGGTGGAGGACTGGATCGTCAAGCGATACGGTTTTCAGCCGGGGACGCGTGAAGGCAGCCTGTTGAAATCAATTTACGCGAAGTCATGGCTGGTCTCCAAGAAAATCTGCGCCGTGCTGATGGATACGCCGTTCTCATTTCAGTGGGCGGTCTCCGGGGAAAACGCTCCTCAGTTCGACAAGCAGAAATTGCAGTTCATTGAGAAGGACACGCTGGTTGAGCTGGCTCAGGAATCATACGAAGCGCAAACCCTACTGCAAAACGCGCTGAACGACCTCAGGCAATCACCGGATATCGGCTCAAGCCAGGCTTTCTGGGATTGGGAAAAGCGGATTTCGGACGAGTATCAACTGGCGACACTGATCATGTACGCCAAACAGTGTTACTGGGGCTTTCAATACTGGAGCCGGACTCACGACGAACAGGAAGCCCTGCTGCTGGAGGGACATCTGCGCCGATTGGAGACCATCGCGAATAGCCTTCAGGGAAGCTGGAGCTGGAATGGCGAAACGGTGGACGCTCAAAGCGTGGCCCTGTTTATTCAATCGATACGCAGTCAGTTTCCTCGTGTGTTATTCGGCGCTCAAGAGCGGAAGTGGAATCATATTTATGAAGTCAGCCTGAGGCAGATCAGCTCGACGGGGTTTGAAATCTCATGGAAAACAGAGCAACCCGCGACCGGGCGGTGTTTCGTCAGCAATTCGTACAACACCTTCGGAAGCGCATTAAACGCGGCGATGACTCCATCAACCGAGCATCACGCCGTTCTTGACGGACTGCAACCAGGCGCTCAATATTGGGTGAAGATCGAGATGAAAGACCTTGGCGGCGACACGGTTCGATCAGGGGTGTTTTCCATTCAACTGGAAGCGCCCGATTCCGTGTAATTGATTCGATTCACGCATGATTTTTACAATAATCGGCGAGCAATTGGTGCGCTGAGGTTTGTAGTAATCCTTCTTTTTTCTTTACTTACGGATAATAATTAACAACTTTTTGCAATTAAGCCTATTTTCCCTCTATGAAACGAAATTCAAACCATTTTATAATAGACATCGAATGACCGTATTTATTTCCTGAGGAGGATGGAGATGAAAAAGGGTTTTACTCTAATTGAATTGCTGATTGTCGTAGCCATCATTGGTATTCTCGCCGCTATCGCCGTACCCAACTTTCTCAACGCCCAGATTCGCGCGAAAATCGCCCGTAATGAAGCCGATATGCGCTCGATTCTAACTGGCGTCGAGATGTTGCGTCTGGATACCGGCTACCTTCCCATCGATGGCTGGGACGACGACATGACGGAAGGCCGGGACATCCTGAAGGATATCTTCCACGGCGTCGGCGACTTTCCTGAAGCGCAGCGCAAAACCTCGCATTATCTGGCGGTTTTGACCAGCCCCATCGCGTATATGTCTTCCGTTCCCGTCGATCCGTTCCTGACCAAACTGCTTGATGAAACGGCTCGTGGCTTCGGCAGCCCGCATGATTCGTACATCTATGCGGATATCGATCCCCATATTCCCGGTACGAACATGGGAATTCAATCTCTTAAAGATCCATTGGCTACTCAGTTCCACATTCGTCCGATGAAGAAGGGCGAATACGCTCTGCTGGGCGTTGGTCCTGACGGCGTGGCCGGCATCGGTACCAGCGGCGTATTCGACTCACGCGGCTTTCCCTATAACTCGTCAAACGGTCTGGTCACCGCTGGCGACGTTGTGGCGCGTTCCGGCTGATCGATTTATTCAACAACGAAGAATGAATTTAGAAGGGGCGGAATGTTTCCGCCCCTCTTTAGTTTGGCTATCCGTGGGCATAGAAAACAGCGTGATGCAATGAGTTTTTGATTTTTTGCATGGTTTGCTTTTGGGACGCGGGGTCCACGAAGCGGGAGAAATTCTTGGGTTGAATCGCGAGTCCCCAAAGGTGCAT
>WGLV01000032.1 GCA_016125385.1 bacterium | reverse complement strand
CGAAGACCGGGGGGAGTTAGTGGGGGGTTGAGCGTATTTTTCTATTGACATTACGCCCATCGCCCCCCTCTTCGCCTGAACTTTGAGGGAGATAGCGAATCTCGATCGCGCTTTCCTCAGCGACCGGCGGGAGCGCTAAGTTCGCACAACCCGAAGACAGGCTACGGCCGCTGGCCGCGCCAGCCGCGCGCTTTAAGCATGGGCATCAGCACGTCCATCTGATCGCTCTGAATGTAATCGGGCGCGGTATCGAGCATGCTTTCGATGCCAAAGTCGGTGTCGTGCTGCATGGTGTTGACGAACGATTTTTTGCCCGCCAGATGTATGTTGCGGATCAGGTCTTCGCTGAACTGCTCCCAATCGACGTTAATTATCGGCGGATCGAGTTGTTGTATTACGATGGGCAGCCCCATCACTCCAATGGTGATACTGGGCCGGTATAACAACGCGTCCGTCAGTTTTTTCGTCTCCGCCATCAGGTTCCAGTCGCCGCAGTAGCAGGTGATTTCATCCAGAAACCCTTCATCGCGCAGAATGCCTACCAGTTTCTCTGGATCGCCCGCCTTGAAGTCGATATCCGGCTTCTTGCCGTGACTCTTCAGAAAGCGCAACGCCTCGCGCAGCGTGGGGACGCGCGTCCCTGCAAACTCTTTACCGAACCATGAACCCGCGTCGAGTTTCTTGATCTCGGCGAGAGTCATTTCACTGACGGGTCCCGATCCATCGGTGGTGCGGTCAACGGTGGAGTCATGCATGATCACCATCTCACCATCGCGCGTCTGGCGCACGTCGATCTCGTACAGATCGACGCCCAGTTCGACGCCTTTCGCGAACGCGGGGATGGTGTTTTCCGGCGCGTATTTGACGTGTCCGCGATGGCCGACCACGATGGGGCCGGGCCAGCGGTAATACGCCTCGCCGTTTTTTTCGACTTCCATTACCCGGGCGGTCTCCGCGTCGACCAGCGACCGAACCCCGTCCTGACCGATGGCGCCGTATACCCGCCAGGCGTCATGGGTGCGGTACGAGTCCGGCTCAACGCGGAAGGTTATATGCTTCGCGCCCGCCTTTTCGCGCATCAGGCGTTCCACCAGATGCACCGCGTCGATTTTCTCAATCGCGGCGTGAGAAATGCAAACCAGCAAGTTAAAAATCAGCAACATCAGAATGCTTTTTTTCATTTTTCAACCATCCTCCATCAAGACGAATAATCCCAGAGAGAATCCATTCTGTATTGAATCATTTGATTGGGATCCGCATTCAATATTCAACAAAAAAACCATTCTCCAATATAATGATGTCCCCGTCTATTCAAATCAGAATCTGACTCGCGAATCCCGCCGATTAGATCACCTTCACACCCTTTTTCATAAACTCGGGTTCTTCCGCGATGCCGAGACCGGGGCCTTCCGGCGCATTCACAGCGCCGTCTTTCAACCGAAGAGGCGGGTCATACCATGACGCGGCCTGCTCAAAGCCTCCCTTGAATTCGTGGAACTCGCCCGCGTTCGGCGTGCATGACGCCAGTTGCAACACTTCAACGAAACCCACGCCGCTGCCCCCCATGTGAGGAACAATGCGATATCCCGCCGCTTCAGCCATACGAGCCACACGAATCGCGCGGATAAATCCGCCGTAATAATGCAGGTCGGGCTGAACGATCTGAACCGCGCCGTTTTCCACCATCCAGCGGAAACGGCGCTGGCTGCTTTCACATTCGCCTCCCGCCACGTCGATCGCTAACGCGTCAGCCACTCGCAGCGTGTCGTCCAGATGATCGAAGGGACAGGGTTCTTCAAAGAATCCCGCGTTGATGTCTTCCAGCATCCGGCCGACTTCAATCGCTTTCGGAGGATCGTACGACCCGTTTGAATCGGCGAATATGACGATGTCGTCGCCCAGCGTCTTTCTCGCGAGTGGAATCAATCCCTCCGTGCGCCCCGGCATGGAATCGAGATTATGGCTCATCCGCCCGCCGACTTTGAACTTGACCGCGCGCACGCCATACCGTTCCACCAGCCCGGCGAGAATCTTCGCTTCTTCCTGGGGCGTCGTGTTCCGATTGCCGCTTGCCGCGTACATGGAAATCTCGCGCCGAACGATTCCACCCAGCAAATCGCCCGCCGCTTTTCCGCACTGCTTACCAAGCAGATCGAGCAGGCTCATTTCTACCCAGGCCACGCAACACCACAACGCCAGCCCCTGAAGCTTATAATTGCTGGCGTATACGTACACTCCATCCACCAGAGCATCCAGCTCACGCGCGTCTTTGCCGATGAAATAGGGAATCACTCGCTCCGCCAACAATGGATACAACACCGCGGCGCGATCGTTCGTAATTGAAAAACCTTCCGCGCCGTCTTTGGAACGCGCTTTGACATAATACCAGCCATCCGATTGATACAGCTGGATCGATTCGATGACGGCCGGAGAACTCAGATACTCTTTTTTCAACACGGGCCTTGCCGCGGCCGCCTCAAGCGACTCCACCGAGGGACGCTCTCCCTCAGCGAGTACAACGGGGGCGGCGCCCATCGCGGTTGACAGGGCGGTGGTTTGTATAAATCGCCTGCGGCTCAATTCAGTCATCGTCGTCCTCCCCTCATTCAAACGGCATGAATCAAATAACGCTATATTCAGCCAAAAAATCGATTTAGGATAGAGTCTCTTTTTGATTCTGACGATCGCAACCGTTTCTTAACTTTTTTCGGGGATTCCAGTGAACGATATCATTTACCAATCCGCCGCCGCGCTGGCCAGCAGCATCCGCCGCAAAGAAATCTCATCGACTGAACTCACCCGGGCCTGTATTCAACGTATCGAAAAAGTAAACCCCATCGTCAACGCGATGGTCATCACCAACTTCGAACGCGCGGAGCAACGCGCGTTCGAAGCCGACGCGGCCTTGGCGAAAGGCGAAAATTGGGGGCCGCTGCATGGCGTGCCCTTCACCGTAAAAGACAGCCTGGAGGCGGAAGGCTTGCCCTGCGCGTGTGGAACCCTGGGCCGGAAAAATTTCATGCCCGCTCAAGACGCCGCTCAGGTCAACCGCCTGCGCGGCGCGGGGGGAATCCTGCTCGGCAAGACGAATACGCCCGAGCTCTGCCTCGCGTTTGAAACCGATAACCTCGTCACCGGAAAAACCAATAATCCCTACGATCCCGCCCGCTCCTCAGGCGGCAGCAGCGGCGGCGAGGCGGCCATCATCGCGTCTGGAGGCTCACCGCTCGGGCTGGGCAGCGACGCGGGCGGCAGCATCCGCTTTCCCGCGCACTGTTGCGGAATCGCGGGTATCAAGCCAACAACCGGACGCCTCTCGCGCGCGGGGCATTTCATCCCGCCCGGCGGCATGATCGACCGCCTCTGGCAGGCGGGCCCCATGTCGCGCTTCGTCGAAGACCTCATCCTTGCCATGCCGATTCTGATGGGTGAAGACCCCGTCGACACGACCGTAGTCCCCATGCCGTTGCGCATGGCGGATGAAACCGAATTGAAAGGGCTGCGCGCGGCGTGGTATCTCGACAATGGCGTCAAGACGCCCACGCCGGAAATTCAGTCCAGCGTAAAACAGGCGATTGAGGCGTTGAGCGAAGAGGGGGTCATCCTGGAAGAAGCGCGGCCCGATTGCTTTGGCCCTGAAGGTCAGATATGGCTCGATCTGCTGGGCGCCGACAGCGGCGAACTGGTCGAGCAGGTGCTGGCGCAATGCGGTACGCAGGAGCCGCATACGCTGATTCACCAACTGCTGAAAGACAGCCGTCAGCGCACCCGCACCGCCAATCAGGTTCATGCCTTACTGTTTCAGTGGGACGCCTACCGCCAGTCGATGGCGGCTTTCATGCAGCGATACGATCTCATCATCTCGCCGGCTTGCGCCCTGCCCGCCGTTGAACATGGAACCACGTTTCAGGAAGAGATCTTCGCCGCGTTCAGCTACACCATCGCATACAATCTGACCGGTTGGCCCGGCGTTGTGGTTCGCTGCGGCGAAACAAAAACAGGCCTGCCCATCGGCGTTCAGATCGTGGCGCGTCCGTGGCGTGAAGACGCCGCCCTGCGCGCCGCGCTGGCGGTGGAAAACGCTCTCGGTGGATGGAAGAAACCGGCGGGGCTGCCTGATTGAAACCGTTTATATCTTCGAAAAATCAAACAGGCGGATGAACTCGGCGAACAGTTCTTCATCGAACGCGCCCTTCATCTTGTTTTTCATGATGCCCAGCGCCTCATACGTGGTCATTGCTTTTTTGTATGGGCGTTCGGTGGTCAGCGCGTCGAATACGTCGGCCAGCGCGCAGATTTTCCCGTAAATGTGAATCTGGCCGCTGGTGAGTCCGTCGGGGTATCCCTTGCCGTCGGCGCGCTCATGATGCTGGCGGACGATTACGCCAAAATCATGCGTCAACTGCTTCTGCCGCTGCAGCAACTTGTACCCCTCATCGGGATGCGTCTTCATGATGGCGAGCTCGCGCTCATCCAGTTTCCCCGGCTTGTGCAGAATCTCGCTGGGAATCACCGTCTTGCCGATATCATGCAGAAAGAATCCCGCGCCCAGGTCTTCCACATTATGCGGCAGTTCTTCAGAGAACAGACTTTTCGTAAATGAAATCGCCAACACGCCGACCCGAACCGAATGCTGATAGGTATCGGGATCGTAGGTGGTGATCTTCAGCATGTTGAGAGCGGTTTCCCGGTCTGAAAAGATCAGGTTGACGACGCCGCCCAGCGCGTGCTTGGCGGTCTTGATGCAGGCGGCGTGTGGAGATGAAAAAATCGATTCCGCCACGCGCATCGCGCTGTCATGAACCAGTTGTGCTTTTCTTTCCGGCGGCAGGGTTGGATCGTTGATCAGTTCTTCAAGTTCTTCCGAACTGTCCGTCACCGCGTTGGGAGTTTCTTCCTCTTTTGAAAACCGGTTCATGTAAAACCGGTCGAAGCGGTCGTCGATTTCCTTGACCAGAAAAGCGGAGAGGTTCGTCCGGCGCACTTCCTCCAGTTCGCTTTCTGAGGAGATCACCATCTCAATCCGGTGTTCCTGATTGCGCAACGCGCCCGGCGGCAATTCGACGCACATACCGATGCGCAACTGGTCCGCCGTCATTTTCTGATGAATCATTGCATCGCCCTCATTAAATGGATATCAGGTTTTTGTAACAAGCAACAAATAAGCCAAGCTCATTCCAACCCATATTTTGCCATAATTGACTTTAAAAGCGGTTTCACTCCTCCAAAATCCGGTTATTTCTCGATAAAATTCATGCAATTTCAACCACTTGTAACCGACAGAGTTACAACGATCACCGTATTCACGAAGATGAAATTTCACTTCTGAACCCGAATTTATCATAATGATCTGAATTCAACGACTTGGCGCATTCGGGACAGACTCCATGATTGAATTGAACATTTACTCGATCTTTTACATAACTCTCCAGCTCCGTCCAATGGCCGTCTTCCGTCTGAATTTTCCGGCAGGATGAACAAACGGGCAGCAGATTAGATAGCGTCCTGACTTCAAGCAGCGCCTGCTGAAGATGCCGGTTTGTTTCTTCCAGTTTCGCGTTGGTCTCTCGCATGGCGCGGATCGCCTTACGCCGGGCGTCGGAAATTCTAAAAACCATTTCCCCCAGAAATAAGGCGCTAACGCTGATAAAAAAAAGAGTATTCATTGATGAAGATTGATAGTGCGCACTCAGATACAACACCACCGTCGCGATCACCGTATCAATCAATGCAATCCAGAAATACACTCTTCGAGGGTGTATTACAGCACAGTAAAAAACGCCGCCGGTCAGAAATATCAGGAACTCATCCGTCAATGTTCCCCCGATCCATAGAAGAATCGCACAATAGATGATTGCGCAAATCGTCCACAATACTGAAACGGTCAGCGGGCTTTGTTGCTTAATCCATTGATGAAATGATGAAGTCATGTTCTTCCGCCTCATGTGCATAAACAAACCATAGAACCATTTATCCCGGATTTCAGGATTGGCTTGAACGGGCGTCACATACTTTATCGCATTGCAATACTCACGCCAGTTTCGGCCTGCTATTCATCCCGCTTCAACGCCGACAATGGTTTTCCACAAAAAACTCCGTCTCGAATTGCAAAATAGAACGAAAAGTCTCATGATAAGCGTGAATCTATGATATGGATGTCTGGCCGTCCATTGAACGCTTTCTTGGGAGAATCCGCCATGCCGACTCGCCAACCCAGACGCCGCTTTCTGAAAACCGCCGCTTGCGCCGCGGGCGCGGGCCTGTTCAGCCGAACCGCCTTCACGCAGGACGCGGTTGAAAAAAGCCCCCCCAACTTCATCATTATTTTCGCCGATGATCTGGGTTATGGAGACCTTGGCGTGTTCGGCCACCCCACGATCCGGACGCCGAATCTCGACCGCATGGCGCGCGAAGGACAGAAATGGACTCAGTTCTACGCCGCCGCCAGCGTCTGTACGCCGAGCCGCGCCGGCATACTCACCGGACGGCTTCCCATCCGCAACGGCATGTGCAGCGATAAACGCCGGGTATTGTTCCCCGACTCGGCGGGCGGCCTGCCTGAAAGCGAAATCACCATCGCCGAAGCGCTGAAATCGCGCGGATACGCCACCGCCGCCATCGGCAAGTGGCATCTCGGTCATCTGCCCCAGTTTCTGCCCACCCGTCAGGGATTCGATTCGTACTTCGGCATCCCCTACAGCAACGACATGGACCGTGTGAACGGCGACGCCCATGAAGCGTTCCAGAATCCCAAGCCCGAGTATTTCAACGTTCCGTTGATGCGCAATGAAGAGGTCGTCGAACGGCCCGCCGATCAAAATACCATCACGCGGCGCTACACCGATGAAGCCATCCGGATTATTCAGGAGAAAAAAGACGGACCCTTTTTCATCTACCTCGCTCACAACCTGCCCCACGTTCCGTTATTCGCCTCGCAGGATTTCCGCGACAAGAGCCTGCGCGGACTGTACGGCGATGTGGTTCAGGAAATCGACGCGGGCGTGGGCCGCATCCTGCAGACCCTGCGCGAAGAAGGCCTCGCGGAGAATACCTACGTCGTGTTCACTTCAGACAACGGCCCGTGGCTGCAATACGATCAACAGGGCGGCTCGGCGGGCCTGTTGCGCGACGGAAAGGGAACAACCTGGGAAGGCGGCATGCGCGAACCAACCATCGTGTGGGGACCGGGCCGCGTCAAACCGGGCGTGGTGAACGGGCTGGGTTCGACCCTCGATCTGTTGCCGACTTTCTGTACGCTGGCGGGCGCGTCGATTCCAGACGATCGCGTTCTCGATGGACTGGACCTTTCGTCAACATGGCTGGAAGAAGCCCCCAGCCCGCGCAAGACGATGTTTTACTACCGCGGAGAGCAACTCTACGCCGTCAGAAAAGGACCTTGGAAAGCTCACTTTATCTCTCAGTCGGCCTATAAATTCGACAAGGGACCCGAAAAACACGAAACGCCGCTGCTGTTCAACCTCAATGTCGATCCCGGTGAAAGTTTTAACGTCGCCGGCCAGCATCCCGACGTCATCGCGGAAATCAAAACCGTGGTCGAACAACACAAAGCGACGCTTTCTCCCGTCGAAAATCAGCTCGAAAAACGAATCGCCAGACCGGCCGAAAACGCCGCCGACGCGAATGAATCGAAGTGAGTTATGAACCTCACCCGGCGTGAACTGATCGCGCAAACCGTGGCGGCGGCGGGCTTGTCGGCGCTGGCGCCGAACGAGACGATCGCCGCCGAACGGGATGCCTGGCGCCGCGAACTCGCCCGCCACAAGATCGCCCGATTTGATTCATTTCATTTGCAGGACCGTTTTCCCCGGCGCGTGGGCGCCAATGCCAATGGCAGCGTCCAGAACTATGGCGGCGGGTTCCGCGTACGCCGCGCCACGACCGACTCGGGAAAGAGCGGATGGTCAATGTCTTATCAGGACGACGCGGTATTTGAGCCGTATATCGGCGCAACCGTCTCAGACCTCTTCGACGTGGAGACCGGCGTTCGTGAAGAAGCGCGCCCGCTCGACCGGATTTTGTACGACCTCGCCGGATCGATACTCAATATGCCCGCGTACGTCATTCTCGGCGCGCGCGGCCCCAAAAACATTCCCATTTATTCCGGTTCGATCTATTTCGACGACCTGCTGCCCGATAACGCCGAACGTGGAATCAGCGCCGTGGTGGACGCCTGCCGGCAGGATTACCAGGCCGGGTATCGCGCCTTCAAGTTGAAAATGGGCCGAGGCAAACAGATGATGACGCCCCGCGAAGACGGCCTCAAGCGGGATATCGAAGTGGTCAGAGCCGTCCGGCGGGCCTTACCGGACGCACGCATCCTCGTTGACGCCAACGATGCGTATACCCTCGACGAGACGATCCATTTTCTTACTGAAACCCGCGAATGCAATCTTTACTGGATCGAAGAACCCTTCGAAGAAGATGAAGATCAGCTCAAACGCCTCAAGGGCGCTATCGCCCATCTGGGGCTCTCGACCCTGATCGCCGACGGAGAAGCGCGACGCGAAAGCCGCAACCGGCAGGGCCTCCCTCCCGGCGGATACGGCGATTACACCGAGGCGTTCGTCGAAAACCTGATGTCGCTCGCCGAAAAAAAACTGGTGGATGTCTTGCTGCTTGATCTCGATATCATCGGCTATTCACGCTGGCGGACGATTATGCCTGAATTCGAGCGGGCGGGCGTTCCTGTCTCGCCTCATACCTGGGCGTGGACTCCGCGTTCATATTACGCCGCCCAACTGGCGGGCGGGCTAGGCAACGTGTTAATCGTGGAAGGCATCCCCGGCCAGGCGGAGGGCATTGATTACTCCGCGTATTCAAAACGAAACGGCGATCTGATCCTGCCCGACCAGCCGGGATTCGGCCTTGCACTCGAATTGGAATGAAAGACTTAAGAATTTGACTCATCACTTTTTTAATTAATAAAGGAATCCATTTATATTCTTCCACAAAAAACACTCCGTCCTGAAAAAAATACTCTCTCCCCGTTTCAAATTCCCATATTATTTTCAAAATCAGGGTTCCTGTTTACGTTTCATTCTAGTAAATTATTTGTATTGATATCCATTGCGATAACGGGATGTAACCGTGCATATCAAAACCTCCGATCAACCTTCGCTTGAGTTGGGCTTTGGCGGGTATACCTGCAACTGGGGCGCGCATATCTGCGGGCTATACGAAACTGAATCGGAACGCGACGAAATTATTTTCGGATTTCTCGCGGCCGGTTTCGCCAATCAGGATGTCATTGGATTCTGCCCCAGCGAGCGCTCCACCGACTCGTTCAAAGAACAGTTCGCGGCTCGCTATCCCGAGTATGCCAGCAGACTGGACAACCCCGCATCAATCACGCTGGTCGATCCACAATCACTCTATTACGCGAATGGTGCATTTTCGCCTTACCAAGTCGAGAATCAGCTGGCCGCCCTTTACCGCCAGTTTCAAGCCAACGGCGCCCGGAACATCCGAACCGCCGCCGAGATGACATGGGCGTTGCGCCAGGTGCCCGGACGCGAGCACCTGATGGCGTATGAAGCCCGGCTGAATCGGTTTTATACCGGAAAGCCCTGGGTCAGCCTTTGTCTTTATAACCTGACTCGATTCGATGGCACGGCGATCATGGACGTATTGCATACCCACCCCTACGCAATCAGCGGAGGGGTGATCACTCAAAATCCGTTTTATCAGGCCCCGAAAGACTGGCTGGCGGAACATGCGCCGGATTTTTTATTTGAGTTTGATGTCAATACGTAATTTTTGGTTCTTCGCTGTTTAGTATGGGTGATATGCCTGGATAGTCCTCACTCTGGACTCACCATCGAGGATGGGTCGCCCATTCCCCTTTGTCGCGCCCGCCGCCGCTCAGGTGAGCGACGGGCGGCTCCGTCGGGGATGGGCTCTGGGGATTACCATCTAAATTCATTGTAGTTACGCACGAAAATGCCGATCCTGGCTGGAATGGAGTAATGCTCAAATGTTCCTCCCCCCTTCATGTTCTGTCTCAAGCCAAATCGTATTATCATTGATCCAAGGGTTTATCCCATTACCCACACCAAATAGCGAAGAGGCTAATTTTTTTTATGAACCAGGCGGCGCACGATCTTTTTTTACTGATGCTGAATCTCGCTCAGATGCATTCCAGCGAGCGTACGATCGAATTATTCGTTGGCGCGCTGGGCGATCTGTTCAACGGGTATTCATTTCAGCGGCTTGATCCCGAGGCGGGCGAGAGCGAAAAACGCTTGCCGATTCGTACATCCGCACACCATTATGGTTTTCTCGAATTCCTTCACGCCAACAACGGCGCTCCTCCTCCCCTGATATATAACGCGGTTCAGATGCTCTCGGTATTGCTTGAAAAGCAGGAACACGACCGCCTGCTTGAAGACGAAAACCTGCGTCTCGAAACGGCGATTCAACAACGCGCGTTTGAGTTGATCCGCGCCAACCAGCAACTCTCGCAGGAGGTCGCTCAGCGCAAACAAACCGAAGACGCGCTGCGCGAAAGTGAAAACCGTTTCCGCGTCATCTTCGATCATGCGGCGGTTGGCATCGCCCTGGCCGATCTGAATGGGTACGTCATCACCGCGAATCCCGCGCTGCATACCATGCTGGGGTACAACCCGGCCGAAAATGAATTGTCGGGTGTTCACTTTGCTGATTTCACCCACCCCGATGACATCGAGCCTGAAATGAACAACGTTCACAGGGTTCGAGCGGGCGAGATTAACTTTTACCAATGCCTCAAACGGTATCTCGGCAAAGATGGGAAAACCATCTGGGGAGACCTCACGTTAACCGCCGTAAGAAACGAGGATCGCTCGATCCAGTTTTTCGTTGGAATCGTAGTGGACGTTACGGAACAGAAGCGTCTAGAAGAAGAATTGCGGTATTCTCAGAAAATGACCGCCATCGGCGAGCTGGCCGGGGGCGTCGCGCACGATTTTAACAACATCCTGACCATCATCATGGGCAATTTGAGCCTGGCCGAGCCTCTCGCCCCGCACGAGATTCAAAAACGCCTCCGCGACGCGAACACCGCGGCGGAGCGCGCCGCCGGTCTCATTAAAAAACTGCTCGCCTTCAGCCGGCGCAACCCCGTCCAGATGAAAGAGACCTCCATCGAAAAGCTGTTCGAGGAGCTGCTATCTATCGCGCGCGAAACCGTCGACCGGGGGATCGAGATCCGCACCCATTGTCCTGAAGGGATTCCCTCCATCCTCGGCGATTCATCTCAGTTAATGACCGTCTTGCTGAATCTGGTCATGAACGCGCATGATTCGATTCAGGACGTCGCGAGCGGCAAAATGTTCACCCGCCGTCAGAAAGAAACTTTTCACATTCGCGTATCAGCATCGCAAGTTCAAGCCGTTCCACCCAATACGGCTTCAAACGCGAAGGGAATCCCCTGCGTATTGATTTCCGTCAGCGACAATGGCGCGGGCATGAGCGAGGCGGTGAAAAAGCGTGCGTTTGAACCGTTTTTCACCACCAAAGATGTGGGCTCCGGCGTCGGACTCGGCCTCTCCTCCTCATATGGCATCATCGATCAACATCAGGGGTGGGTTGAAATTGAAAGCGAGCTGGGGCTCGGCACCGAGATCAAAATCTATCTCCCGATTCCCTCCAGCACGGCGTCTTCCGATACGGAAGACATCGCCCGGCTTCGCCCCGCCGCGGAAGGCGTTTTGATCATTGATGATGAAGAACTGGTTCGCAACGTCTGTCATGAAATCCTCAGCGCCAATGGATTCCGCACATTCAGCTCGCTGAGCGGCGAAGACGGGCTTGAGGTATACCGGCGCAACAAAGACGCGCTCGACCGGGTGCTGCTCGATCTCTCCATGCCGGGGATGCCGGGAGAGGCCGTGTTGACTGAAATCCTCACGATCGATCCGGACGCCCGCGTCGTGGTCAGCACGGGCAAGGGCGATCCATCATTGATCGATCGGGTCATCAGAAAAGGCGCGGTCGATGCGTTGGTCAAACCGTTCGACGCGCGTCACCTGGTCAAACAGGTCCGGCGCATTCTCGACCACTCAAAAATCTGACCCCCACCACGAAAAAAATCCTATTGTCCCAACTGATGCGCACGCCGAATGCGCTCGCCGCTCTCCCGGTCGAATTCATCCGGCAACGCTCGCTCGGGCGAAATGTCGGCGGTTTCAAGAGTCCATTGATCCAGCCGGGCGCGCATTCGTTCGAGCACGCTCTGATAGGCCGGTTCATACACGAGATTGTGGAATTCGTTGGGGTCGTAAGCCAGGTCGTACAGTTCCTCCTCGGCTCGTCGCGACCGGAACATCAGCATCTGTTCCTTGGTCAGATTCCCCTCATCGCGCAGCCGGATGATGTCGCGAAACATGGGCGTATTGATGCTGTCGGCTGAATTGGGCAGCGGGCGCTCAGGGAACGCGTTTCGAATGTATTTGAATCGCGAATCGCGCGCCGCGCGCACATGGTCGTCGAAATCATGCCAGTTCGCCTCGGTGAAAACGTACTCCCGAGCGTAATGAGCCGGATCGCTCACCTGATCCAGCAGACTGACGCCCTGCATCGAATCGGGAACAGCCACGCCCGCCGCTTGCAGCGAAGCCGGCGCCACGTCGACCAGGCTGACCACGCCGTCATACACCCCGCCCGCTTTGATCTCGCGCGGCCAGTGCAGAATCAGCGGCGTGTAGGTCCCGATGTCGTACAGCGTTGTTTTGGCGCGCGGGAACGGCATGCCGTTATCGCCGGTGAACATGATCAGCGTATTTTCAAGCAGACCGTTCGATTCAAGATGGGTCAGCAGTTCGCCGATCTCATTATCCATACGGGTGATTTCATCGTAAAAACCAGCCAGGTCTTCCCGCACGGAAGGAATGTCGGGCAGAAAGCGCGGCACGATCACTTCGTCGTGCGTATAAGGCGGATCGATGCAGCCGCGATCGAACGGCCGGTGCGCGTCAGTGAAGCCCAGCGCCAGAAAGAACGGCTTCCGCTCGGGACGCTCCTTCATGAAATCGCGCCACTGGCGGACATCGCCTTTCATCGAATCGAGTTTCTTTTCGGCGGCCTCCCCCAGGTGATATTTGCCGACGGAACCGGAGTAATAACCCGCCCGGCTCAACAGTTCCGGAACGATGACCTGATCGGCCGGCAGCGGATCGTGCAGATTCTCCGCGCCGGTGGAGTGGGGATATTTACCCGTAAACAGACTCGCCCGGCTGGGGCTGCATGATGACGTCGTGACAAAAGCCTGAGTAAATTTTAAACCGCCGGCGGCAAGACGGTCGATATTGGGCGTGCGAAGGGTGGGGTGTCCATAACAGCCGACCTCTCCCCCGCCCACGTCATCGGCGATGATCCAGATGATGTTGGGCGATTCGGCGGCTTCGGCTCGATTCCATCCGGCGGAAACAGCGCCCAGCGCGGTGGATTGCAGAAAAGCACGGCGGGATACCGGCATGACGAGGCTCCTGCATAACTGGGATGATGGATATGCCTCATCATTTCAAAGGGATCTCAAGTTTGTCAAGCGGCTGGACGAAACTGAATATAGCGATCTCTCTATGAACCTGCGGAGCATCAAGTTTTCTCAGGACATATATAAAAAAAACTCGATAACAGGGATCGCACTAAACCGAAAAAACGTCTTGCTTTCAAATTCGCATTATTGTATTCTATATATCGTACAAATCGTAACAGGATAACGCCTGATGGTTACCAGCCCTGTCGCTCCATACGATCCAACCCGGATCAACCCGGTCGCGCCGCCTCAATTGTCGACGCCTCCGGTCGCTCCGGCGCCGTCGTTTCCCCGGCAGCCCCAACCGGCCGTGTCCAACCCGCCGGTCGCTGGCGCCGCCGTGGTTCAGACCAATGGAACCGATCAGGCGCAGTTCAGTCAGCAGGCGATCAGCGCTCAGCAGGCGCCGACTCTGACGCCGGGCAATGCGCCGCAAAATACGCTGCCCCCGGCCACGGTCGAGTTCGCCTCCACCAGTAACGTCAACAACGCCGTCGCGCCTTTCCCGGGTACGCCGCCGAATTCGGGTCCCGAAGCCAATCAGGCTCCCGGCCAGAATCAGAATCCATCCACCGTCCAGTCGAACTTCGCTCAAGCCCCGTACACCCCGTTTCAGGACCTCACCGCCGGTCAGAATCTCGATCTGACCGCCTGATCGAACCATAAAGCCATCCATTCATTTTCCACCACCCTGCTCTGATGGCGTGCGCTGAATCACGCTACAATACCCCGCGTCCGGCTCGCCCAAACGACGCCGGGAATCGTATCATGTAATGACCGTAGCCCCTGATTACATAGAGTGGAGTAAAAACGTGCCTTTCGCTGGAATCATTCTCGCCAGTCAATCGCCCCGCCGTGAAGACCTGCTCAAAAAAATGGGAGTCCATTTCACCATCGTACCCAGCGGTCTGGATGAAGAACCGCCCATGGACGAAGCCCCCGGCCCCTACGCCGCGCGTCTCGCCGTGCAGAAGGCGGTTCACGTCGGCGACCGCTATCCCCAACACCTGGTCATCGGCGCCGACACCATCGTGGCGCTGGGAGACCGCATCATGGGCAAACCCGACGGCGAAGCGGACGCTTTCGAGATGCTCTCCAGCCTGTCGGGCCGCTGGCACGACGTATGGACGGGCGTGTGCCTCCACCATCGCGACAGCGAGACTCAACTGATCAAAGCCATCCGCTCATCCGTATGTTTTCGTGATTTATCCGACGACGACGTCCACGCCTACATCGCCACCGGCGAGCCGATGGACAAAGCCGGCGCCTACGCGATTCAGGGCAAGGGCGGCTCGCTGGTTAAACAGGTCAAAGGCTCATATCACAACGTTATCGGGTTGCCCACCATGGAGTTGGGGCGCATGCTGGAGTCGCTGGACGCATGGAATCCGGAAGGATTTCAGGAAGAGGGGCATGAGGGGGGGCTGAATCTCTGAATTTCAAGTTACAATTCAAACAATCAGTAAATGCTGCAATGAGTCAGGCTACGGGATATGAGGTTTGGGCATGATTGAGATGGATTTCTACGAATTGCGGTTGGATGAAAGCGGCGCCGATCAGATCATCATCCTCAAAGAACGCAACGGCGGCCGGATGATGCCGATCCTGATCGGGTATTACGAAGCGCAATCCATCCATCTCGCGCTCAACGATATCCACATCCAACGCCCGTTGACCCACGATCTGGCGGTCAGCATCATCGAATCGCTCGGCGCCAGCATCGAGCGGATCGTCGTCACCGATCTTCGCGACTCCACCTTTTACGCTCGTATCTTTTTCACCACGCCGAACGGCGAGGTCGATATCGATTCGCGGCCCAGCGACGCCATCGCGCTCGCGGTTCGCACCAACTCACCCATTTATGTCGCTCGCGAGGTCCTGAATCAGGTCGCGCGAGACTGATCCACCCGTTTTTGAATCATTCATCGGAAAATACGGCAAAGAAAACCATTTCGCGAATCGCGAAAAACGCGCCCCGTAACCACTGATTATTGAGCGCATTACACGGAAATCGATTTAACATTCATATAAATATAAACGAATTTTTGTTGTCGTTTTTCCGTGAGGCGCCTAAAATTTTACATAGAGACGGCTCGAGCAAGAATCAACCGATTCGGTTACGCCGTAAAGGATAAGTATCATGAGTCTGAAAAGCCATCTTGAAGATGACATTCGCGTCCAGGTGACCAAAAAACTGACGCGAGACGATATCCAGAGCATCGTACGCGATTTCGTCAAACAACGACTGACTTTCGCGGTATCGAAGCATGACAGCGATTACGAGGTCTGGCGTCAGGTCTTGCCGGGCGATCAGCCGCGCGTCAAAAACCGCAAAGACGGCATGACGCCCGACGGCGTGATCTCGCAGGACCCGGACGAACTGAACCAGCGGAACTTCGTCTGCGTCTGGGAAGAAGGAAAACTGGTTGAAGGAAGCGAAGATCTGATCAAATAACCGCTTGAAGGGTTATTCTCCCCCCTCTGAACAGCCGGATTTCTCCCCGCCTCCGGCGTCGAGTTGAGCCAGCATCATACCCAGCCCCATCATGACGCCGAACCAGGTGGAAGTACGCATCTGCTGAAACATGGGCGCGAACATCTGCGCCGTGTAAAACGCCGCGAACGCACAGGTCAGCCCGCGGGAAAGCGTCCGAAGGTAGCCGTCACGCAGCGCGGCGTTCTGACGTAACAACCGCCTCATGAAACAGAACTGGGTGAACAGGTAGGCGAATAACCCGATCGCGCCCATCTTGACCACCACCCATAGATAGGTGTTGTGAACGCCCAGCAGGTTGGTGCGCGAAAGATAAATCTCCATCGGCATCACGCCGCCCAGACCGATCCCGGCGACGGGGTGACGCCGGATGCTGATCAGCGCGTTTTGCCACTCGATCAGCCGGTAATTGGCGCTGCTCTCCTGCGTGGGATTGACGATGGAAGCGAGACGCATGCCGATCGCGTTCCACTGCCCCGCCGCGGTAATCAGCACGAACATGAGCAGAACCCCCAGCACGGCGAAAGCGATAAAGCGCACCCGCGCCCGGCCTCGCTGCATCAGAAACAGCAGCGAGCCGCCCGCCGCCAGCGCCACGTAATACGCCCGTTTATATGAGAACAGCATGGCGAACAACACCGCCGGCGCCAGCAACAGCCAGACGCGCTTGCCGGGTTGTTCCTGCTTGTCGAGATAATACATCGCCAGAATCAGCAGCCAGGTCACGAAGTTGAGCGAATCGCCCCAGCCGGTGAAGATCGCGCGAATCTTCCACTTGATCTGCAAACCCGCGCCCAGCGTATACAGAAATACGCCCTGCAGGCCCTTCGCCGCCACGGCGGTGAAATAAATCGCCATAAACACTTTCAGCGTCTTCTTGTCGCGGATCAGGTTAACCGCGAGAAAGTACGCGGCGAAAAAATGCGCCAGCCGGCGCGGCTCCCACAATCGGCCCGGGTCGCCGTACAGCCGCAGGCAGGTCGCGTAGCCCAGCGCGCAGGCGAAGGCGAACGCGTAGAGTGGATAATCGAGCCGGGTTCCGTATAGGCGTCCCTTGTTATGAATCAGCGTGGCGGCGATCAGCGCCGCCAGCGCGGCCTCGAATGGATTGATCCCCACGCCCGGCAGGTTGTAGTAATACAGCGTGGGTTTTAATTTCTCCGTGATGAGAAGAATATCCTCCGACATCAGGGTTTCGGCGGCGAAGAACAGCGCGAAAGCGTACGCAGGCCGTCCCGCGAGCAGAAACCCGCCGAACGTCAGCCCCAACACCGCCGCCGCCGAGGCGGGAGGAACCGCCGCGCCCAGCATGGACAGCAACAGCGCGAGCCCGATCCAGCCCCACCAGAACACGGGCGCTTCAGCATCGGTGAATCGCTGAATCAGAGCGGTCGCGTTCACGTGGAGTCAGCCCTCCAGGCTTTCGAGCAGGTCCTGCATCTCGGCCTGCGCGTGCGAGTCGCCGGCGCGGTGCGCCATGGCGATGCCCTCCCGCAGGCGCTGTGCGGCGTCGGCGGTACGGCCTTCGTCGGCCAGCATCTGACCCAGCATGAAATACGCGGGCACGTATTCGGCGTGCCGGCCGATGGTCTGTTCGAACTGATCGGCCGCTTCTTCAATGAGACCCGCTTTACGGTATTCCAGCGCGAGAGCGTATCGCACAAAGGCGTCGTCCGGATCCTGTTCGAGCATCTCTTTCAATTGATCGAGCCGCGGCATGATCGAAAAAACCTTTCCAGGTGGAGTTTGCTTCTCAATACAACCATAATGCCTGAATATACATTCAATTTACCGGCAAGTCTAAACGCGGCGCGGAAAACATGAATCCGGACGAGCGAAAACGCTACGATCGAAACGCATCGGTATTACGCAAAACCCGCCCCGGCGCGTTCGCCCGGGTCGCCGGCGTATCGGCCGCGGAGATGGAAGCCGGCGAGGCGGAAACCGCCATCACCTCCGCGCGAGCCACCGTCGAACGCGCGCTGAACGAAGGGATGGATTTTCTCTACCTGCTGGGCGCCGGTGAAGGCGAGTTGTTCGAGTGTCTGCCCGCCGTGATCGCCGAAAACCGCGGCGTCATGGTGATTGAACCCGATCCCGCCCGCCTGGCGCGCGTCATGACGCGGCGCGACCTGCGCGAGTTGTTCCGCTCTGAACGCGTCTTCTGGAACCTCGGGCCGGACGTGCGAAAAGGCGTGGAAACCGTCTGGCATGAGACGCTGGCCCATTGCGCGGCGAAACCCTTCATCCAGTTCGGTGGCGATCCCCGAAACGACGCCCGCCTGCGTCAATTACTGGATGTAAAATCGATGCTGGAGCAGGAAATCCCGCGCCGCAAGGCCGCCATGGTCGAGCGCCTGCAAAACCTGCCCTTGCGGATGAATGAACGCAAACAAGCGGGTTCCCGCCCTCAGACGATCTGGACCTACAGCGATCTGCGAACCTCCGCGCGATACTCGATCATCCAGCACGTATTGATCCGCACGCTGTTTTTTTATCTGCGCGGCATGGGTTTTGACGCGCGTTACCTCGTGATGAAACCGGGCCGCTACTACCCGCCCTATTACCGCATTCTTGAATTGGCCCGCGCCAAACCCGACGCATTGTTTTTATGCAACCAGTCGCCCTCCTATGAGGTGGCGCTGGGGGCGGAGTTCAGCCGTTCGCTGCCCATCCCCAAAATCGTCTGGTTCGCCGACGACCCCTTCTACGCCGAACACTTCTTTCATCGCCACGGCGTCACGCCGGACGAGCGGTTTCTGGTCGCCGATTACGGCTGGGCGGAAACGTTGACGCGCCACGGCGCACGCGAGGTGGGGTATATGCCGGGCGCGGCGACCCAAACACGGCGCGGCCCCAGACGCGCCGGACGCGGCTGCGAAGTCGTCTTCGTGGGCCAGGTCCGCTGGCTTCGTCCGTTTCTCGATCGGCTGCCGCCCGATTGGCGGCGATACGCCGAGCAGGTAATCGAAGCCAAACTGGCCAACCCGCGCGCCGATGTGCGCGAAGCGATGACTGCCTTCCCCATGCCGGCCGAACTGCCATACGACCGCCTCGACGAACTGCGCCAGAACCTGCTGTGGGAGGCGAACACGCGCTACCGGGTGCGCTTGATCCAGTCGTTGCGCGGCTTCGATCTTCACCTTTACGGCAACGCCGATTGGGAGCGGTTGTTGCCGCCGGAGATGACGGCGCGCTGTTTTAAGGGAATCGCGCCGTTCAAACGGCTGTTTGAGATTTACCGCAACGCCCGCGTGACGCTCAACATCCACAGTATGCAGTCGTACACCTGCCTCAACGTGCGCGATTTCGACGCCCCGGCGGCGGGCGGTTTCCTGCTGTCCGACTGGCTGCCGCGCGCGGACGAAGTGTTCACGCCGGGGACGATCGAGTCGTTGCCGCTGGCTGGGAGTTCAGACGAAGAGGTGTTCTTTTACCGCGACGCGGCGGAGATGCACACCCTGATCGAGTATTTTCTCGCCAACGAAGATCATCGCCTGGCCTGCGTGGAGCGCGCCCGCGCCCGCGTGATCGAACATCATACTTACGCGAAACGCGCGGCGGACCTGGCAGGCTTTATCCGTCACTGTCTTTCTCAACAAAATACTTGAGGCGAATTTGAATATTCCTGCGTATTCACAACAAAAACGCCTCGGCTGATTTGCCGGGGCGTTTGTATACAGAGCGAATGGATATCCGGTTACAACCGTTTTGTGATCTCGTCGAGATACGAGGTGTGAAAATCGCCGGAGAGAAAACGCTTGTCTTCCAGTATCACCTGGTGTAGCGCGATCGTGGTGGGGATGCCTTCAACCACCATTTCGCCGAGCGCGCGGCGCATGCGGGCGACGGCTTCCTCGCGGGTCTTGCCGTGAACGCACAACTTGGCAAGCAGTGAATCGTAATACGGCGGCACGACGTATTCGCCGTAAGCGTGCGAATCGATGCGGACGCCGGGGCCGCCGGGCGCGTGATAGCCCGAGATCTTGCCGGGGCCGGGCATGAACTGATTGCGCGGGTCTTCGGCGTTGCTGCGGCATTCGATGGCATGCCCGCTCATCACCACGTCTTCCTGCCGGACGGACAGCGGCTCGCCCGCCGCCACCCGGATCTGCTCCTTGATGATGTCGACGCCGGTGACCAGTTCGGTGACGGGGTGTTCGACCTGGACGCGGGTGTTCATCTCCATGAAGTAGAAGTTCTGATCTTTATCGAGCAGAAACTCGATGGTCCCCGCGCTGGTGTAATTGACCGCGCGCGAGCAACGCACCGCCGCCTCGCCCATGCGCTGGCGCAGTTCGGGGCTCACTGCGGGCGAGGGGCATTCCTCCAGCACCTTTTGATGGCGGCGTTGCAGTGAACAGTCGCGCTCGCCAAGGTGGATCACGTTGCCGTGGTTGTCGGCGAGAATCTGAATCTCGATGTGGCGCGGCTGTTCGACGAGTTTTTCGATGTAGAGCCGCGAGTCGTTGAACGCCTTCTGCGACTCGGCCTGTGCGGTGACGAAGGCTTGAACCAGCGCCACGTCGTCGCGGGCGATGCGCATGCCGCGCCCGCCGCCGCCCGCCGCCGCTTTCAGCATGACGGGGTAGCCGATCTGGTTGGCCATCTCGACCGCCTGATTCGACGTCTCGACCACACCCTTCGAACCGGGGATGGTCGGCACGTCGTTACGCATCATGGTGTCGCGCGCGACCGACTTGTCGCCCATCAGCGAGATGGCGTGATGAGTGGGACCGATGAATGAGATGTTGCAGGTCTCGCACACTTCGGCGAATTGGGCGTTCTCCGCAAGAAAACCATAACCGGGGTGGATGGCGTCGGCGCCGGTGATCTCCGCCGCCGCGATGATGCGCGGCACGTTGAGATACGACTCCGAAGGAGGCGGCGGCCCGATGCAAACGTCCTGATCGGCGAAACGCACGTGCAGCGATTCGGCGTCGGCCTCCGAGTAAACCGCGACCGTCGCGATTCCCATCTCCTGGCAGGCGCGAATCACCCGCAAGGCGATCTCTCCGCGGTTGGCGATTAGAATTTTTTTAAACATCGTTCAATGCGCTTTCGTGCCGGATGAAGCCGGGGGCCGGAGGCCGCGCCGGGGTCATCCCCAAAGCGACGGACGCGCCGTCACTTCTTTTTGATCTTGAACAAGGGCTGGCCGTATTCAACCGGTTGACCGTTTTCGACCAGAATCTGGGCGACCGTACCAACCGCATTGGCCTTGATCTCGTTCATCACCTTCATGGCTTCGAGAATGCAGACGACCGTGTTCTTTTGAACCACGTCGCCCGTGTCGATGAAGGGGGGCGCATCGGGCGCGGGGGCGCGATAGAAGGTGCCCACCATGGGCGCTTTAACCAGTTCCACCGTGTCGTCTTCCACTTCAGCCGGCGCGGAAGACGCCGGCGCCGAAGCGGGCGCCGGGGCAGAGGAGGCGTGAGCGGCCGCGGGGGGATACCCGGCCGCGAAGTAAGCCGTGGGAGGCAGCGGTTGAGGAGCGGGCGCCGCGTTCTTTTTGACGACGACGCGCAAACCTTCGCCGGATTCGACTTCCAGTTCGCCGACTTCCGACGACTCCACCAACCGCACAACGCGTTCGATGAAATCAAAATCCATGATGTTCGGTTCCATTCGTTAGCAAGGTGGCCGCTGATCCCCTGGCGGCGGCTTCGCCTTTCTCCCAAAACAACGCCGGCCAAGGCCGGCGGGTATCGTCAGATTATTCCGTATATTGTTTCATGATAACGGTTTTCATTCAATAGCCGCGCGGGCGGCGCCGGCGTGATCGGCTCGCTTGTCTTCAGGCCGCGCGCATCCAACGCTCCCGTCAGCTTAGTGATGAAATCGGCCTCACGGCGCGGCTTGGGAAGGCCCGTTCGAGGCGGCGCCCTGCCCGATCACCACCTGAATCGAATACTCGATCGGCGACGTGCGCACGTTCTCCTGCTCGAAACGGAAAATCAGGTCGTACAACCCGTCGGCGTCCTCAGGCGTTTCGATCGCGATATCGAGCGTGATCATTTCGCTGGGCCTCACCACCGCGTCGATAAATGAGGCGTGTCTCCCGCGCTCGGTCGCCTCCGTCCCAACCCGGACGAACTCATACGTAACCCGGTAGCGCTTGTTGGGCGGCGTTTTAGACGGGTCCCAGATATCCCACCCGTCGTTGCGCAGGGTCAGCGTGCGGGTATAGACCCGGCCCGGCAACAACTCGCGCGGCACGGTGTCGGTGATGAACGTCGGCAACGCGAAATTGACTTCCGGATCGCCGCCCGAATATTTCTGGCGCAGCAGATAAAAAAACGTCACCGGATCGACCGCTTCAAACTGATATTGCGGCCCGCGCGACTGCAATTCCTGCAGCAGGTAGTAAAGCGACGTGGGCGAGGCCAGGTTGAAACGATACAGATGAAAGGTGGGCTCACCGGTTTTGGCGGCGGAGAGAATTTGTTCGGCGGCGCCGTTCAGCGAAAGCAGTTTATCCTGAATATTGGCGCTCTCCTGAAAGTAGGGCGTAAGCGACTGGCTGAGCGGACGCTCGAACGGTTTGAGCGTCGCCACGCCATGCGGCGAAACGCCCCGGTAAAACGCCTGCAGCGCGTCGTTGAAATACACCCGTTGCGCGCCGGGGTCGCGGTCGAGATCGGCGGCGGCGGTAATGCTCATGTCGAAACGCCGGTACAGGTCCTGAGAATATTTTTTGAGATAGGGAAGCCCCGGCTCCTGTATGTCGGAATGCTCGCGGGGCGAGGTGAAGCGGTTGAGATAACACAGCCCCGCCGTTCCCGATCCCGCGATGAAGTAATCGTTCATCGACCGGGTGTCGTACAGGTAGTTGAATATATGGGGAGCGCGCTCGCTGGTCATGGGCGCGATCGCCCAGGCGATCGGCATCAACCCCCGCTGCGGATCGTTCCACAGATAGGGAATCGTCTGATACAGCAACGCCGATGAACGGAAATCGCCGATGACGAAACAGAGATAGTTCTTGTTTTCCATCGGCCGGGGCGGCGGCGTCGCGTTCTGAAAAAAACGCTCCGGCATGGGCGTATGCCTGAACACCGACGCGTTCGCCATCGCGCCGAAGGGCGCGCTGTCGGCGTCGATCACGCCGTTGAAGGCGGAAACGATGCTGATGAATTCTTCGGCGGTCTCTTCGGCGCCGTGCTTGCCTTTGCCGTTGTTGTAATCGCTGTATTTGAGCCACCACGGCACAAAGCCGCCCACGCGGACCAGTTTGTCGTCGCCCAGCGTATTTTCATACGCGGCTTTCATCACCCCGCGAAACGTCACGCTGTCAGATCCCGACTTGTAGGGGTTGCGGTCTTCGTCCGACGAATAGGTATCGGTCGGCACTTCATCCCACCAGGGGTCCAGATCGGTAAAGAAGGCTTTTTCGCCCACGTAAAAATCCCGGTTGACGATCTGGCAGTTTTGCAGGTCGGGATACTGCACACCGGGGACCCGGTTATCCCAGTCGGCGGCGTCGATGAAATTGGCGAAGAATTGGGGTGAACTTTTGTGCGTCTCCAGATACAGCACCCGCGCCCAGGTGTAAGAGTCGCTTTTGGGCGTGATGCCGATGATGTTCTGATCGTCGTATGGCGGCGGCAATGGAATCACGCCCACCCCGGTGAACAGATCGGTCAGCCGTTCGATCGGCGGCAGTTCGGGCCCGGACGAAACCAGCTGGCTGAACAACGAGCCCGCCGTCGTATCGTGACGAATCGGCAACAATCCATCCGCGCCCGCCACCGTCATCGCCACGTTCACCGTCGAAGGGACTTTCGGATCCCACAACACCACGCCGGAAAAATACTGGCGGAACATGACGATCAGCGTGTTGAGGTCGTCGATCTTCACCAGTTCGTATCCGGCGAACGGCCCCTTGGATGAATGCAGATAATCGAGCCAGAACTGGTCGACGTTCATCTGGTGCGACGAGAGTTTTTCGTGAACGTACAGCAGGTAGAGTTGGGGCGTCTGTCGGTTGACGAGCCCCTGCAACGCCGAAACCAGGCTGATGACGTCATACTGCCAGACTTTGTCGTCAGGCCGTTGGTTGAGGTATTTTTCCAGATCGAACACGTACAGCGTTTGAGGCTCGGTCGCCGAGGGAACCATGCTGGGCGCAACGCGCATCGGCTGCGCCCCGGCCGGATTGGAACGCAGCGCGAGAACGAACAGCAGCGCCGCCGCGATCAGAACGAATCGGGCCGGTCGAATGGCGCTTTTCATTGCTTCACGCTCGCTTGTTGATGAATCGCTTCCACCCGCGCATTGATCCGCGTCATCGCTTCGGTCAAAACCTCCCACGGTTGGTTATTCAGACTCACCACGCCGAAGTTTGAATTCTCGCCGTCAAACCGGCCTTCGCGGGGCTGATCCGTATATTGAAACCAGTGATAGCCCACCGTATAGGGCAGCTCCATCAACTTCGTCACGAAATCGCTGAACCCTTCGGCGCGTTCCGCCTGCGTCTGAACCGGCTTACCCGCGCCACGGGTATTGGGCAATTGAGAATCCATCGCCTTGAATGAAAACTCGGTCAGCATGACCGGACGCCGCGTAATCTCATGAACGCGCCGTAATGCGTCTTCCGGGGGGATCTTGTTATACGAGTTATAACTGACCACGTCGGAATACGTCCCGGCGGCGGCCAGCACCGGCTCGGGCGCGTACCCCGCGAATCGGCAGCCCAGAAGCATGTGATTGGGATCGGCTTTTTTGACCGCTTCATAACAGACGCGAAAATACTGCTCGGCGGTCCGTCGTTGAAAGTCGTTTTCATCGCGATTTCGCGCGTCCGTCGCATCCCTGGAGGCCGACTCCACCGCCAGCGCCGCCCATGAATCGGCGTTCGTTCCCCAGGCGCGGTTGCAATCATCCAGACCGGCGTAGCGCTCTTTCAGAAACGCTTCGGCGGCGGCGCGCCCATCGGAGTCTTCATCTCGCCCGAGAAATTCGGCCAGCAGCGAATCCTTGCGCCGCCAGTCCGGCCCCCAGCGCAGTTCGTTGTCAGGGTAATAACCGATCAGAAACAGGTCGTTCTTTCGCGGCTTGCATTCGGTCAGCGCGATGTGAGAAGCCATCTGCTCGAAGCGGTGAGAATATACGTCGGGAAACTCGCCCTTTTGCCAGTCTCCCCCCGCGCTTGAGCCGATATTCAGGATCAGGGTATAGGGAATCCGTCGGCGCCGCATGGTTTCTTCCGACCATGCGCCGATGGTGTTAAAACCCCATGAACGCAGCCGATCCGCCGCGGCCTCCGCCCATTCTTCGCGTTCGCCGTCGTATTCTTTTTCCACCGCGCGCTCATAGGGCGAGTAACCGAGTTCGGGCGAATAGTCGCCGCTATAAACGACGTGATTCATCCCCTTGGAGATGAATCCGTTACCGACGGGATCGATAATCCACCAGACGCCGCCGATCTCTTCGGCGTGAAAGAAACCGGTGGCTTCGGCTGAAACGCCGGTCCAGCCTCCATAAGCGTTGTATTCAGATTCGGCGGCGAACGCAGCGATCGCGCAACCAGCGGTAAGAAGCGCCGCACACAGGATGTGTTGCATTTTCATGATGTCTCCCCTGCGGGTTGTGTTGATCCATTATAGAGCGGTTATCAATATTATGGTCGTATTGGGTCCTGATCCCGAATGCTTGTGTGGCGTCGGTAAAATAATCGCGAATGAGGCGTCATTTCTTCCCATCGGGAACGCGAAACAGATATACCGCGCCGTCGTCATAAACGGTTTCGCAATGCGCCTTGAACATATCGATGCGCTCCGGCGAAGTCTTCTGCGCCCAGGCCAGAATATACCGGACGTCGAACCGTTGAAGCGCCTGCTCAGCCTCGCTCCAGTCGCCGGTGCGCATGATCGCGTCGCGCGCGGCGGCCCGGGCGTGATAATCGGCGTGTGGATTCAGATGCGATTCGAACGACGCCAGACACTTGGCGTGGGTATGCAGCGCCGTAACGAAAAAACTGACGTGATCGTCCGGCGCGCAAACCACGTCATGCACGCCAAGCCGCTCGTTCATCGTCTCGACCACGCCTTTCCATTCGCCCCGCAGGCGGTACGGCTCGCAAAACGCCTGCGCGCGATAGGGAAACAAAATCATCCAGTGCGCCAACGCCGCCGCAAGCAAGAGGCTGACCAGCCAGTAACCCGCCGGGTAGCGCGCCAGCGGCGTTTCACGTGAAAACCAGGCGCAAATTCCCCACCCCGCCGCGAGAACGAGCGATATCTGCCAGTACAACTGAAACTCATGCGGAACAAACACCGGAATCTTCGCCGCCAGCGCCGGATACGACGGCTCCAGCGCGGTCACGAGATACGCTGGAATCTGTCCAATCAGCGAAACCGCCATCAATACGAATACGAATTGCGCCGGCCCCTCACCGCGCCGCCGCCATAAAATCGGAACCGCCGGCGCCAGCATGAACGCGAAGGCGATCAGCCCCCAGCCAAAGCCGGGCAGCGCGACCTCCCACCGCAACATGGCGGGCGAAATATACCGGATGGGAACGGGATTGAGCACCGGGCGCGCGATCTGCACCACCCAGTACGGCGCGGAGATCAACGCGATCAGTCCAACGGCAAGCGCGGCCTTGCGCCGATCGACGAATATCAGATGACCGGCGATCGCGGCCGTGAGCAGGATGCACGTCGGCGGATGATACAGACCCATCAGCCCGGCGCCAGTCACGGCGAGCCAAAGCGATCGGTCCCGCCGTTCGAGCCAGCGTACGTACACCGCCATCACCAGCAGCGCGGGCCCGGCGGCGTGAGCCATGACGGTGGGGAACGCGAACACGTAGGTCACCGCCCAGGGCAGCCCCAGCAGCGACAGCGCCGCGATAAACGCGATGGCGTGCCTGCGATCGAACAATTGAAGGGCCAGCATATAAAACGCAGGCGCGAACAGCCAGTTCAACAGCGCGGGCGAAATCGCGTACAGATGAAGCAGGTCGATTCGGGTGAGCGCCGAGAGCGCCGAAAACAGCCCGGCGTTCAGCGGCGGATACCAGAACCACTCCCCCTCGATCAGTGGATCGGCCAGGGGCGAGGCGCCCGCCAACAGCCGCCGCGACGCGATCACGTCGCGAAAAGCGTCCCACGTCAGGATGACGAAGCGGTAATTATACGGCGCAAGCCATCCCCAGTAATACGCCGTCAGCAGCGCCCCCAACGCGGCGGGGAACACCATTCGGCTGACGCTTCGGTTTGAAAAAGCCATGAGCGGGATGGATCAGGTCACTTCGGCGACCAGAAAAGTGATGTCGTCTTCCATGGGGCTGCCTTCGGAAAACTGGTTGAGCCGGGTTTCCATCAGCGCGGGCAGCGAAGCGATGGGCTGTTTGCGCGAGTCCAGCATAAACCGCTCCAGCCCGTCGACGTTAAACATGGTCCCTTCGGCGTTGAAGGTTTCGATGATGCCGTCGGTATAAAGCCCGAACCGGTCGCCGGGGCGGACCTTCATCGTGGAGGCTTCAAACTCCGCCTCGGGCCGGAAGCGCAGAAAGAACGAACGCGGCCCGCGCAACGGCTCGCACTTGGCGCCGCGCAGATGAATCATCGGCGGATGCCCGGCGTAACTGAACTGCACCCGCATGGCGGCGAGATCGATGATCGCCACCTGGGCGGTGACGAAATGCTGCGAGGGGCCGAATTCAAACAGGTATTGATTGAGCCGCTTGAGAATCGTCGCGGTGGTCTTGCCGATATTTCCCTGACGCACGAACGAACGCACGATCGCCATCGAAATGGAGGCCTGCGCGCCGTGGCCGGTGACGTCGGCGACCATCAGCAGAACGCGGTTCTCATCGAGCATGATGGCGTCGTAATAATCGCCGCCGGCGTAAGCGCAGGGCGAATAAAGAACATGCAGCCGGATGCGCGGATCGACCGGCAGCTCTTTGGGCAACAGCGAGCGCTGCACGCGGGCGAGCTCCATCTGGTCGAGCACCATCTCGTCCATCTCCTTCATGACGCGCGCGGCGTCGTAAGAGATGCGCTTGAGACGATCGGTCAGCAGATTGATCATCCAGGTGGAGAGTTTCGAATCGACCAGCATCGCCTTGAATTCTTCGCCGGGCACGCGCAACGCGGTGGTGGGTTCGATAGCGGCGATGCTGGCGCTGCGCGGCGTATTCTGAATCACGCCCATCTCGCCCACCAGGTCGCCCGATTCGAGATGGCCCACCACCTTATCGTTGACGATCACCGTACAACGCCCCTGCAGGATGACGTACAGCGAATCGGAGGGGTCGTGCTGCCTCATCATGTACTCTTTGGGTTCATACGAGATCAGCGAGGCGCGGCGCAGCATGATTTCAAGCAACTGATCGTTCATCAGCGCGGCGAAGGTCTCGTTCCGGCGGCGCAGAATTTCAAGCACCTCGGCGGCGTTTACGGTTTCGTTCGCTTTGGCTTTCTTTTTCATGGGCTCCCATGCGGTTTAACGTCCGCGAATTCAATCAGGCTAACCCATCCAGACGCTTTTCACAAGCAAAGGATGAGACGCCCTTCTCCGCTCAATAAACAATCCGTTTCAGCGGCTGGTTTATTATGGCTCACAGCTATTGAATTTACAAAAACAGCGATTGTATTCAAATGAGTTTTCCATTAGTATATTTGCAGAGAAATCCCTGCTATCTTGATTGCACTACTGCTTGAGAACCCTCGTCGGCGCACACGAAACAAACATATTGCATGTCGTTTTTATTGAGACGAGGTGGATGACTCTCAATATGAACAAATGATTTCCATCAGATTCCGGGAGGATGTACAGACAATGAAGTTCAAGCATGGTTTTACTCTGATTGAATTGCTTATCGTCGTCGCGATCAT
The DNA here is from genome assembly GCA_016125385.1 of bacterium. GTDB lineage: Bacteria > Hinthialibacterota > Hinthialibacteria > Hinthialibacterales > Hinthialibacteraceae > WGLV01. Next base: position 123,588 of record WGLV01000032.1, on the reverse strand, counting down.
CGGCATTCTGGCCGCCATCGCCGTACCCAACTTCCTGCAGGCTCAGATGAAGGCGCGCATCGCCCGCGCCCAGGCCGACATGCGAACCACCGTCACCGCCATCGAACAATTGCGTCTCGACCGCGGCGTGCTGTTAGTCGATTTCTGGGACGACGACACCGCCGAAGGCCAGAAACGCATGGTGGAAGTTTTTGGCGGCGTGGGCGGCGCCAAACAGAACGACCGGGGCGGCATGGCCGGACTCTTCGCTCCGCTGACCTCACCCGTCGCGTATCTTTCCTCGATCCCGCTCGATCCTTTCTTCTCCAACACCTCCGGGGTAGATTCGAACAGCGCGCTGATCTCCGCCGACCTGGTTCCTCCGTATACGTATATGTACGCGGATGAAGATCCGGGGATCCCGGGCGGCGACATTGGTCTCAGTTTTTTTGCGCCAGGCAACATGGCCACATTAACTCAGGTCGGTCTTCACCCCCTGCGGGTCGGCCAGTACGTCTTGTTGGGCGCGGGGCCTGATGGCAAACGCGGCGCTTACAACAATGCGCTGGGCATGGGCTTTCCTTATGACTCCTCCAACGGGGTTACCAGCAACGGCGACATCGTGATTATCAATTAATAAAACCAGCCGGTTGAATCATTCAGCGGGGCGCCAGGCGGCGCCTCGTTTTCATTTTGGCGAAAAACAGGCGAGGCGGGCGTTTTCGGCTTGAAGGAAGCCCGGTTTGCAAGTAGGATGCTGATGCAATGTTCGGGGTGTAGCGCAGTCTGGTAGCGCACCTGCTTCGGGAGTAGGGGGTCGCTGGTTCGAGTCCAGTCACCCCGACGTTGACCTCTTTCCGCCGGGGATGTCCCGAATCCATCGGCGTCATATTCAGATCACCCACGGCGTCTCTTTTCAGACGCCGTTTTCATATTCACACCTTCCATACGTACCGGGTCCCCTGCTCACCCCCGCACAATTATCAGGGTACGCCATTCAAACCCGCCGCGGGCTTCCGCTATACTGACGGCGTCCATGTTCACCCGAACCAAGGAGACTCTTGTGGAAGCGAACCCTCAACTTCGCCCCGATCTGGAACGCCCCGTCGTCCGTGCGGTGGAAGCCTTTCCCGTACAGGAGGGCAGCGAAACCCGCTATTGCCTGCGCGATCCGCAGCGCATCGCCCAGCATGCGCTGATCCTGCCGCCCGCCGCGGTCTTCATCGTCTCGCTGTTTGATGGAACCAATACCATTCAGGACATCCAGCAGGCGTGCGCGCGCCAGTTCGGCGGCCCCATTCCGCTTCAAAACATCACCGATATCGTCGCCAAACTGGATGAAGAGCTGTACCTGATGTCGCAACGCTTTGAAGAAGCCGTCGCGGAGATCGAACGCGGTTATTTCGACGCCCCGGTGCGGCCCGCGTTTCACGCCGGCATGGCGTATGAAGGCGACCCCGCCAAACTAAGCGAACACCTCAGCGGGCTGCGCGATAAAGCCGGTGAGTCCGGCTCAAACGGCGGCGGTTCGGCGCTGGCCGCGCTGGTGTCGCCTCATATCGACCTGCATCGCGGCGGCCCCTGTTTCGCCCACGCGTACAACGAACTCGCCCGGCACGAGCCCGCCGATCTCTACCTGGTGTTCGGCACTGGCCATCAGAGCCGCTCCAGCCTGTTCATCGCCACCACCAAGCCTTACGACACGCCGCTGGGCCTGATGCCGGCCGATCGTGATTTTATCGAAGAATTCAGCCGCCGCGCGCCGGTCAACGTGTTTGAAGAAGAACTGCTGCATCGCGATGAACATTCGATCGAGTTTCAGGCGTTGTGGCTGCGCCACGTGCTGGGCGATCGCGAGGCGAAGATGGTTCCGATTCTCTGTGGATCGCTTCACCGCTTCGTGCGCGAAGAGCGTTCGCCGCGCGATGACGCCCAGGTCGCCGATACGCTCGACGCGCTGCGCGAGATGATTGAGTCGTATCCGGGCAGGGTCATCGTCATCGCCGGCGCCGACATGAGCCACGTCGGCAAACGCTTCGGCGATCCGGGCGGAATCCCGGAAGACGAGCTGGAGAGGGTCGAGCGGGAAGACCGCGAGGTGATCGCCGCCATGGAGAGCGGCGAAGCCGAAGCCTTTTTTGAGAGCATCGCAACGAAAAAAGACCGCAATAACGTCTGCGGTCTTTCTCCGATTTACATGACTTTGGATATCGTTCGTCCCCGCGAAGGCCGTCTGCTCAACTACGACCGGGCCATTGAAGAAGACACCGAATCGGTGGTGACGTTCGCGGGATTGTCGTTTTATCGGTAAACCCGGTCAGGCGGCCTGCGCCACGGCTTCGCGGGTATCGTCGATCATTTTCTTGAAGTCGTACACCATCACGCCGAAAAACTTCTGCCCCGGGGTGCGCACCAGCGAGATCGCTTCGTCGCCGCCGTTCACCAGCGCGAACATATCCTGCCCGTCGGTGACGAAAAAGAGTTCGTGTTCGAGGGGCTTTTCGATGAACTTGGGCATGTTGCGGCGCAGGTAAGAGATGCCGCGGCGAACCTTCTGCATGCTGAGGCCCTGTTTGCGCAGCTGGAGAAACCAGCGCAGCATGACCAGGTCGGCGAAAGAATAGAGTTTGTGCTTGCCGCAGCCTTGTGCGGGGCGGACACTGGCGCGGATAAGGCCCGTTTTCTCATAATAATGCAGGCGCACGGGGTCGATCTTGATTCCGTCGAGACGGCGGATCAATTCAATGACTTCCCCGGATTGAAAAGCGGACTTTATGGGTCTGACGTTGCTTTCTTTCATCATCCGTCCTCGGCGCATGGAGTTGAGTTTCAGACTGGCGTACGGCGTCCCATTCAGGCAAGTAAAATTACACTGAATGGAATCATAGCACAAAACCGTACCCCGGTAAAAGAGAAAAAACGCGCTCATACGCTCCGGTATTCAAGCGCTCCGGAACGCGATGCGCGCCGCCTCAACCCAACAAGCAATCGTACCGAGCAGTGACACGAAGCCCGCACGCTCCACCCATTGGCGGAACGGATGAAATCAGTAATTCCTTCGTTCCTCGTTCCTGATATAGAACTGAAGAACCGCAAGCCGGTTCGAAATCTCCGGCGGAAGACATCTTTTATAGCAGGACCCGAAGCCCTGATAAAGATGCGCCAGGGGCTTGCGCCGCAGAGACCATCGGCGACGGAAAGAGCCGCTTACTTTTTCGCGGTTTTCTTAGCCGTCGACTTTTTGGCCGCGGTCTTCTTCGCGGTTGACTTTTTCGCCGTCGCTTTTTTCGCCGCTGATTTTTTCGCCGTGGCTTTCTTGGCGGTGGCTTTCTTCGCCGTCGCCTTTTTCGCCGTGGCTTTCTTCGCGGTCGCTTTTTTCGCGGTCGACTTTTTGGTCGCGGCTTTCTTCGCGGTGGTCTTCTTGGCTACGGCTTTCTTCGCGGCTGATTTTTTCGCGGTCTTCTTCGCCGCTGATTTTTTCGCCGTGGCCTTTTTGGCGGTGGCTTTCTTGGCGGTGGCCTTCTTCGCCGTCGCCTTTTTCGCCGTCGCTTTCTTGGCGGTGGCCTTCTTCGCCGTCGCTTTTTTCGCCGTGGCTTTCTTGGCGGTGGCTTTCTTCGCCGTCGCCTTTTTCGCCGTGGTCTTCTTCGGTGAGGCTTTCTTTGCGGAAGCTGGCTTTCTTACCATAACTCGGTCACCTCTCTTTCGTCCCTCCTTTTCGGAACGGGAACGGTTTGAAGAATTTACCAATTTGCATGTTATATTACCATAAATATCATGTTGTCAAGAAAAAATTTCAGGTTTATCGAAAGAAAATTGCGTTTTAACCGCCAAAAAGGCTCCAAAAAGCCTTGACAAGCCCTGTAAAATGACAAACAAGACCTGAAAGGCATCTCAAAACGAAGTTGAACCTGACTTTGAATTCCCAACATTCAAACCACACAATTCAGAAAGCCGCGCTCTTTTTCGCCGTCAGCCTCGCCATCGCCGGCTTGCTGTTCGTCAACTCAAAACTGAGCGCCGAACAACTCGCGCGCGTCAGTTCAGTGTTGCTGACGATCCGCATGCTGCAATCAAATCTGATCGGATTGCTGCTCGCGATCGACGTGGCGATTTCAACAATCGTTCTATTGTGCTTGGTTCAAAAAAATTTTCAACAAAAATCGTATCTAAATTTCATCGCGCCTCTTCCCTTCCTGCTTCTCTTTCTCACCACGCTGCCGCTGGGCAATCGTTATAAGTATCACGCGCTGTTCTACGAGAACTGGATGTGGCTGTGCGCGGCATGGATCCCCGCGCTGGGTCTGCTGGTTTGCCTGTGCGCGTGGGCGTTGCAGTCACGCGGCGCGGCCCTGCAACGGTTGGGAGAACGCCTCGAACGCGCGTGGGGCTGGATGTTGAGCGCGGAAACGCAACGCGCCGATCGCGCCCTGCTGGCGGGGCTTTGCGTGATCGCCTTCTCGGCGCCGCTCGTCTTCAATCAAGTGTTATTGGGCGGAATTCCGCATATTCACGACAGCATATCCCAGTACTTCCAGGCGAAGATCTTCGCGCGCGGCCATCTCTACGCGCCCGCTCCCGCGCACCCTGAATTCTTCGAACGCGTCTACATCATGATGGATCAGGGACGCTGGTATTCGATCTTCCCGCCGGGCTTCGCGCTGCTTCTGTCGATCGGAATCCGCATGGGCGCGCCCGCGCTGGTGAATCCGCTGTTGACCGCCTTCGCGGTTCCGTTGATCTTCGCGCTGGCGTTGCGCGTCACTCGGTCTGCCGCGATCGCGCGCGCGGCGGCGGCGCTGTTCACGCTGTCGCCGTTCAGCATGATGATGGGCGCGGGGTATATGAATCATCCAGCCTGCCTGGTGTGGAGCACGCTGTTTTTTCTCGCGTACCTTTCGGCGTTCGAAGCGAATAATGCCCGGCGCATGACCGCGCTGGCGGCCGCGGCGGGCTTCTGTTTCGGCATGGCGACGTTAACGCGCCCGGTGACCGCGCTGGCGTTTCTAATCGTTGCGTTGGTCTGGTGGGCGCTTCAATGGCGCGGTGGCTGGCGAAACCGCGCGCTCTGCCTGGCGGCGTTCATCGCGGGCGGTTTGCCCTGCGGCGCGTTTCAATTCTATTACAACCACGCCACCACCGGTTCGGCGTTGCTGAGCCCGTATCAGGAACAATACAACGACATCCCGCTCGGCTTCGGTGAAACCGGATGGGGTCCCGAAGACGTTCTGCCGGGAAAACCCAACGTCGTCCATCACACCGTGCTGCAGGGGCTTTCCAATTCGCTCTGCAATCTGAACGGTTTGAACTACTGGCTGTTCGGCTGGCCCATTCCGAGCCTGACGCTGGCGGCCGCGCTGTTTCTGCCGGGCATGCGCCGCACGCGGTTCGACTGGTTTTGCCTCGCGGCGGCGTTATCCCAGTCGGCGTCGTATTCGTTATTCTTTTATCAGGATTACTGTTTCGGCCCGCGCTTTCTGTACGAGACCATGCCCTTCTGGCTGATCCTGAGCGCGCGCGGCGCCTCGGAAACGATCTCGCTCGTCAGTGGAAGCGGCGCCGCGCGGCGAAGCGCGGTTCGTGCGCTGAGCGCGATCGCGCTGGCGTTCTGTTTCGTCATGGCGTTCTCAACCACCTGGGTGGAGCGCCTCGCCGATCTCGACGATGAATACTGGGGGGCGCGCGAACAGGCGTATCAGACCTTAAAGAACGGGTTGCATGAAAAAAACGCGCTGGTCTTCGTCGAATACGATTACGATTACTATGCGGTGTTCCCGCTGCTCGATCCGTGGCTGAAAAGCGGCTGGATCGTGGCGCTGGATTTCAGCCCGGACCGGAATCAGGCTCTCATCCGGGAATACCCCGGCTGGCCGGTCTACTATCTCCATCTGGACCCGAAGGCGCCACGGTATACTACCGTCACAATTCTGGAAAAATATCCGTACCCAACGCCCTGAGGAGTGAAGACCCAATGGCTCGATTTATCGTGGAAGGCGGCGCGCCGCTGAGTGGCAGAATCAAACCGTCCGGCAATAAGAACGAGGCCCTGCCGGTGATCGCGGCATCGCTGTTGTCAAAGCGCCCCGTCGAATTGTCGAATACGCCGGGCATCGGCGACGTGAAATCCATGTTGAATCTGGTGGGAGAGTGTGGAGCGCGCGTCGAACAGATATCGGCTCATACCGTGCTGATCGACGCCTCCATCATCGAACGCACCGAGCCGCCGCAGGAACTGAGCCGCCGCATACGAGGCTCGATTTTGCTGGTGGGGCCGTTGCTGGCGCGATGCGGCCGCGCGCGCATGGCGTTTCCCGGCGGAGACCGTATCGGCCGCCGCCGCATCGACACCCACCTGAAAGGCTTCGAGGCGCTGGGCGCGAAGTTCCGCTACAGCGAAGACGAATACGAGGTCTGGGCGCCGGGCCGGCTGAAAGGCGCGGACATCCTGCTGGATGAAGCCAGCGTCACCGCGACGGAAAACCTCGTCATGGCCGCCGCGCTGGCGGAAGGCGTGACGGTGATTCACAACGCCGCCTGCGAACCGCACGTCCAGCAGCTATGCGCCTTTCTCAACACGCTGGGCGCGCGCATCACCGGAGTCGGCTCGAACGTGCTGCGCATTGAAGGCGTCGATGAATTGAGCGGCGGCTCTCACCGCATCGCGGCCGATTACCTCGAAGTGGGCAGCTTCATCGGATTGGCGGCGGTTACCGGCGGCGAGCTGTTGATCGAAGACGCCGGGCCAGTCTACCTTCGCATGGTGTTGCATCAGTTTGAAAATCTGGGCATTCATGTGGAAATCCGCGGGGATGATATCGTCGTCCCCGCCAGCCAGCCCAAGAAGATCAAGCCCGACATCCATACCCAGTATGTAAAGATCGACGACGGCCCCTGGCCCGCGTTTCCCGCCGACATGATGAGCATCGCCGTCATCATCGCGACGCAGACGGCGGGTACGGTCATGATTTTCGAGAAGATGTTCGAGAGCCGGTTGTTCTTCGTCGACAAACTGATCGCGATGGGCGCCAACATCATTCTCTGCGACCCTCACCGCGCCGTCGTGGTGGGGCCGACGCCGTTGCGCGGCCAGACCATGAGCAGCCCCGACATCCGCGCCGGAATGGCGTTGCTCACCGCCGCGCTCTGCGCGGAAGGAACCAGCGAAATTCAGAACATTGAACAGATCGACCGGGGGTATGAACGCCTCGACGAACGTCTCACGACATTGGGCGCGCGCATTCAACGCGTCGACTGACGCGCGCGGGCGGCGAGGCCGTTTAATTCATCAACTTCGGGCGGGGGGAACAAAAGAGCGCGATTGACCGCGCGCGATAGAGAGCGTCATCCATTTTTCGCCGGCGCGCTGGCGCGCCAGCTGGACGATCTGCCCGCAGTGATAGGCGTAATGAGAAATCTGGCGCTCGATCGCCTCGATGAGGGTGTGATCCTGCCCGCGAATCGCCACCTTGCGCAACAGATCGTCGGGCGGGATGGTTTGCAACGCGTGAAAGACGCAGGCCCAGCCTTCTTCCCATCGCTGCATCATCTCGACTCGGGAGAGATTGGGAGAAGGCTCAAACTCGCCGTCACGGTCGCGCCATTCCTTTTCACCGTCGCTCTCGAGAAAATCGGTCCAGCGCGAAAGCATATTGCCATGAAGATGCTGAACCAGAACAACCAGGCTGTTCGCTTCTGGATCGGAGCGCCAGTGCAGATCTCCGTCGGGGACCTGGGCGATGGCTTTTTCCGCCAGTCCCTTCATGGATTCAAAGGTTGAACGCGCGGTTTCAAGATAATGTGAACCAAATTCGACGGCGTCCATCCGGTACCGCTCCTTCCGTTCGAAGTACTTTACAAATTACACTTACAATAAAGTTTATCTCTTTTTTTGATAAATACAGACTGCAAAAACATGAATATTCACTCCATGAAAATATCAATTAAAAAAAGCGGCGCCCGCTTATGTTGAATCTGTTCGCCGGAGTATGGATTTTCTGCTGGGTCTGGGCGGTCGGGCTGGCGTCGATACGTTGGTTTCCCGCGCCGGGGCCGCGCGGGCTGCGGCTGGCGATCGCCTTCGCGGCGGGTGAGACGCTGATCTCTATCGCACTGCTCTGCCTCGGCCTGTGCGGTGGCCTGCGCGGCGGGTTGCTGATCGCGCTGGCCGTATCAACCAGCCTGATAACGTTTCCCTATTTCATCCGCGAAATCCGGCCAGCCCTGATCCGGCTTAAGCGCTTGATTCAACAGGATCCGCTGGCGGCGGGCTTGTGCGGGCTTCTCGCCCTCGCTTATGCCCTGGGCGCATTGACGCCCGAACGCGAGGTCGATTCGTTGTGGTATCACCTGTACGTGCCGCTGCATTACATAAAACACGGCGGATGGGTCCAACTCGTCCCCTTCAACCTGCCGTCTCATTACCCGATGGGCGCACACCTTTTGTATTGCGTCGTGCTCGCAGTGGGGGACGACATGGCGGCCAAAGCGTTTACCCTGTGCCACATCATCCCACTGGCGATCGCGCTGGGCTGGGCGGCGCGGCGCTACGCCGGACGCGATTGGACTCTGCCCGCCTGCGTATTCCTGCTGGCGTGCATCCATTTCAAACTGCCAGTCATGGCGAACATCACCCGCCCCCTCATGATGACCATTTTGCTGTCGAGCCTTTTACTCTGGCGAGCGCTGGAAACCAACCGCCGCGATTGCCTGATCTGGGCGGCGGTCTTCTGCGGCATGGCGATGGCGACCAAACAGACGGCGCTGTTTTTCGCCTTCGGCGCGCAGGCGGCCCTGCTGCTTGCAGGCGTCGCCTTCCCGCGAAAAACCACTCGAATGGAGATCGTGCGCTGGGGAGCGATTCACGCCGCGATCGCATGGACGATAGCCGCGCCCTGGATGGTCAAATCGTGGATGGAAACCGGGAACCCATTCTTTCCCGCCCTGTCGAATCTCTTCCCCGTCAAACCCGCGTTTCAGAACGTCGTTGAGACCTATTCGCACGTTCATGGATTCGCGCCTCTGAAGGCTGGGAGTTTCACTGAATTTCTGAACATCGTGGCGGGCAACGCCGCGTGGCCGCTGTACAACGCCGACGTTCTTTTCGGACTGGGCCTGCTCTCTCTGGTTTTAATTCCACTGACGCGGCGGCGGGCGTATTTCCCCTGGCTCAACGCCCTGGCGTTATACGCCATGTTCCCGCTTTTCTGGGGACACGCCGTGAACCGTCTGTTTTCTGAATCCTACGGCGTGACGATCGTGGTTATTGCGGCCGGCATGGCGGCGGTGGAAAACCGGATCGACTGGGGACGCTATTTCCGCGCCGCGTTGCTGATCGCGGTAACGGCGACGTTTTTCTACAGCAAGAGCGCGTATCTGAGTTCGCCCAACATTCACTGGTACGGCGGCGTCACTCTGACCGAACCACAGCGGAGGGCGTGGCTGGAGCAGCGCGGCGTGTTCACCCGCAGTCTTTTCGCCATGCGTGACTGGATGCACGCCAACCTGCCTCTGAACGCCGGCGTCTATTCATACAACAGCGAATATCCCTATTACCTGCAATGGAAAACCACCTTCAGCGATGAATTATTCGGCGAACAGATGCATGTCTGGCTGCGCGGCGGCGCCGGTGAGGCGGTCACGCATCTTCGGGCGCTCAACGTCCGTTATCTGCTTGATGGCGGCAAATACGACGACAGGCCGCCCGAAGAACTTCGAGCGGCCTGGGATGATTTCAAACAGCGCTGCCTGAAAGAAATCCACCGCGAGGGAGACGCGGTTCTCTACCGCTTCAGCCCCGCGCCGTGAAAACGGTTCGACTTACGGCTTCAATTCGATCCAGTCGAATTCGATCGTCCCGTTGATAACCTGCAACTGGAGATGATTCTCGCCCTCCTGGCATGGAATGGGGTTCACCTCAACGGTCTCCCAATCCGTATTATTAACTTTGACCTGCCATGAATTCTTTGCGCCCAACAATTTGAACGCAGCGGGTTCTTTTTCGACTTTCAGCCGGATCGCCGCCGTGCAGGTTTCGCCTTTTGGCGACGTGAAGTCGTACGCCGTCCATTCATCCGCTGAAAGTTGAATCCCCTGGACGGAACGGCGGCGCTGTCCGGTCTCGATCGTGACGCATTTCACCGGTTCGTTTTTTCGATAAAACTCTGATTTCGCGCCGTCATCACTGACGTGGTATGATTTCTCCGCGCCTTCATGACCGTAGTTTTCACACTCGATCCTGCCGGGGACGCGGCGCAGAATCGCGTTCACTACGTCGGGGTAATAGTCGCAGTTTTCCAGTTTGATGTTTTCCAGCAACTGATCGAACGCTTTTTGAGCGGTTTCCTTTGACGGCGCGGCCCGCCCCCGAGAATACCCCGCGATTTCGTCCCATCCATCAGGACGAGGAATCGAGTACGGCGCGTTGGAAGCATCCATCTTTTTCCACGGCCAGAACGACCAGCCGATGTTATTGGCTTCAAAATACTGGGTGGTTCCCCAATAGATGGCGTTGTCACGTTCGCCGGTTTCACCGACCCACACAGGGACGTTCCATTTTTTTCCGAAGTCGATGTATTTCTGAACGCTTTTCAGATTGGACGGGTTATCCCAGCAGTAGTAATGGAACTGATACACGAGATTGTCGTCGAACGGTTCGGAAAACACTGACCAGTCATTGGCCCAGTCGCAGCCTTCGACGGTAATCATATGTTTGGGGTCGACCTTGCGGATCGCCGCCGTGAGCCGTTTGTAGAGAGGCTCAAGCTGATCCTTGTATTTTTCCGCGGCGCCGGTGCGTTGCGGCAACGGTTCATTGAGCAGATCGTATCCGGCGACGATCGCTTCATCCTTGTACCGGCCGGCGATCTTCACCCAGAGGGCTTCGAGGCGATCCTGATTTTCTGGATTCGAAAACAGCTCCGGCTCATTGTTAGGACTGTCATCGATGTTCTGGCCGGTCTGTCCGCCCGGCGCGCCGTGCATATCGATTATGACGTACACGCCATACTTCTTGCACCACGCGATCAGATTATCCAGCAGTTCAAAACCTTCGCCGACGTATTCAGGCGGATCGGTTTCGGTCATGAACCGTCGCGCGTTCAACGCGGGGCGGACGGAGTTGAAACCCAGTTCGGCGATGCGCGCGATATCCGCCTCGGTGATGTAATTGCGGCGAAACTCCAGCCAGAACCGCTCCGCGTTTTCATCGCCGATCAGGTCGCTGACGATTTTTTCGATTTTGCGGGGCCGGTCGCCTAGGTCGCCGAACTTCCACATATACCCTTCGGGCAGCAGCCAGTTGCCCAGCCCCAAACCGCGCGGCATGACTTTCTCGCCGCTTTCCGTAACGATATCCGTTCCCCGCGTATGCAAAAACTCGATTTCTTTCGCAAAGCCGGGCGCGCTTGCGGTCACGATGAACAGCGCGCAGACAGCTGTGAGCAGTTTTGATGATGACATGGCGGTCCCCTTTGTTGTTGGTTAAAAATGGAATGCGAACAAGCCGCCTGAAAACGCGGCGGCTTCCCCCGGCCCATTATTGACAAACGGAATCGAATGTTAAGTTGCTTGAATGGGAACGCCTGAAACCTTGCGGAGGAAACGAGGCTCAATCACTTCGTAAGGGCGGGGTGAAATCCGCCCGTGCAATTCGCCGAATCACGTTTACGATTCAGCCAGATTCTGAATACAATTGTCCATCAATCAAACCTCAGGCCCAACGAGGCCGCTTGGTGCGCACGATCCAAAGGTTCGGATGCGGACACGGCCAATTTCACTCCGGCTTGAATCTTAAAATGGAATCTCGATCACGCTTTATCAGGCCCAACGAGGCCGCTTGGTGCGCACGGCCCAAAGACTCGGCAGCGGACACTGTCCGCTAGCGGCGGATGACTTCGATGGATACGTCGAAGGAACCTTCGTTGTTGGCGGAAGCGCCAGGAAAATCAAGCAGAGCCAGGTACAGGCTGCGAGCGTAACGGGGGACGACGACCTGAATCCGCTGACCGATGATAAACGGCGTCCGCTGGTTGTTAAACAACCCGACCAGCGCACCGATGGGGCCCTGAAACGCTTCATAGCCTCGGGCGGGACCGGCCTGCACCACGGTTTCCCAACCGCGCGGGCCGAATGAGATCGATTTGGTGGGGATATGACGCGCCGTGCCCGACGCGAAGATATCGAGGGTTTCGCCGCCGCGTATCATGCCATCAAGCACTTCGACCGGTGAGTTGGCGGGCGCTTCATCGACGGAATGGCCGTCGGGGCTTTCGAGGGTTTCTCCATCAAGCGCCCCCGCCAGAAAAATATCCGACACGGCGGGCACTTGGACGGAAATGGTGCCGAGGTATCCAAACTCGCGCCTCGGGTCGAGCATGGTTGGAGGATTCAGAAACGTATCGCGCGGATTGAGTATTTCCGTATTGGGCAGTTTAACGTCACAACCGCCGAGCAGGCAAACGCCCGCCGCCGCTCCCACGGCGCGCAGCCAACCGCGCCGCGAGACTCGTCTCGTTTCGTCAGTCATGGTTTCATTCATGTTCGTTCCTGATGGAGACGCGAACGTCCCTCAAACCCGAAAAAAAATACGGCTCAATAAAAACAAACGGTCATCATTCTTATTATAGGTAACAAAAAGGTGATTGTGCAATCCTTTATTTATGCTTAATTTACAGGCTCCCCGGTTTCAATCTTTTTCTGGGGTTCATGGAATTGCACCAGAAACAGAATCGCGCATAACACCGTCAACACGACCGGGATAATGAAAATCGTCCGCCAGTGATAAATCGTTGTCGTTACGCCGTTAACTACGGAAACTTCCGAACAGATCGACTGAATCCATCCGGCGAATACCGAACCGAACGTCAGGCCAAGGCCGAAGACGACGAACGCCCAGAGCGATTGAGCCGACCCGCGAATCTCTTCCGGCGCGGCTTTGTCCACGTAAATCTGACCGACCACAAAGAAGAAAACGTAGCACAGGCCGTGCAGCGGCAACGAAGCCACCACCAGCCAGGTGGGGGTTCCGATGGCGAAGATGATATAGCGGATGGGCCAGGCGATAATGCCGATCATCATCGCCCATTTGATGCCCGTGCGAGGCAGGATCCAGGGAAGCAGCACGATCAGCGAAAAGAGCTCGGCGATCTGCGCCAGGCGCATGACGGACGGAATATTAGCCTCCTGAATCCCAAGGTCTTTCAGAAACGGGCCGGTCAGCACGTAATAGAACATGAGTTCGGTCGCGACGATGAACGAGATCCCCATAAACGCGGCGAAGGTGGGGTCTTTGAACAGTTTCAGCGCTTCAAGAAACGCGAAAGGCTTGTCGGAATCTTTTTTGGGCGGCGTATTCGGCAGCACGAAACTGAACACGCCCATGACGATCGACGCCGCGCCGGAAAGACGCAGACAGCTGGCGCCGTCGCCCGACATGGTCAGCAGATAGGTCAGCGCGAACCCCGCCACGATCCAGCCGATGGTTCCCCAGAAGCGGATCGACCCGAACTCGCGTTCGACGTCGTTCAGATTACGGAAACAGATAGCGTTGGTAAGCGGCAGGGTGGGAGCGTAAAAAACCGACCACACAAACATCAGAATCAGAAAAGGCCAGAATGACGTCATGCCCGCCATGATGAACATGAGCACGCCGCACGCCAGCTGCGACAGGCCGAGGTATTTTTCCGAGTCCATCCAGCGGTCCGTGATCTGCCCGCCGATAAAAGGCGCGAACATCGAGGCGAAAAATAGCATACTCATGACCCAGCCGATCTCGACCGAGGTAAAATTCAACGTCCCCAGGTAAACGGGCAGGTAATCGCCCCAGGCGCCCCAGACGAGGTATTGAAAAAGCATCATCACGCTGAATCGAATCCAGATACTCCAGGTCATGGCAGGCTCCTTGTGGTGAGTCATGAGTTTCTTGTGAGTCGCACAGAATGCCGCATTATAATGGAAACAGGGGCTGGCAGGCTAGAAGAATGTTTCAACGCGCGAAAAAAAAACGCTAAACCCCCGATCCGGTTTTTTCTCTGAGTCGAAGAAATATTGACGTAAACATCAGCACGGAGTTGTAATTCCGATCGAGCCCTTCCAGCATCTCGAACGCGGCTTCGATCGCTTCGAACCAGTTTTCGAGCGGGGCCCCGCGCGCGATTTTGGTAAGAGCGCCCACCTGGTCGGGATTATAAAACGGTCCATCGTTCACGCCCGCCGCCAGTAGAGAAGCGTCGCGCAACAAACCGATGAGAACAATCAGCCGTTCGTAGGCTTCATCCTTGGCGCTCGCCATCAGGTCGGCGGCTTCGCCAACGGCGTATTCACTCTGAAGACTGCGCTTGAGCGCGGCGAGAATCTCATCGCGCTGGCTGAGATAGCCGCTTTCCAACAGTTGATGCGCCTTTTCGGGCAGCCCCCCCGCCGCGCGGGCCAGCGTTTCGGCTTCCTGCTTTGATGACGCTCCTTCCAGCCGGCCCGCCAGCCCCGCCGTATCCAGTTGGGAGAGCCGGATCTTGCGGCAGCGCGACTTGATGGTGGGCAGGATGGCGTTGTCGTTATCCGACAGCAGAATGAACATCACGTGCGCGGGAGGCTCTTCAAGCATCTTGAGTTGGCTGTTGGCGCCGCCGATGGTGATGCGATGCGCGTCGTGAACGATAAACACCTTGCGATCCGCCTCGTAAGGATGTTCGCGAGCGAACTCCATCACGCGCCGCATGTGCTCGACGGAATACATGCGTCCCTTGCGATCGGGGTCGCTCCAGTCGTTTTCGGGCCGCAATTCGATACAATCGGGGTGAGCGAGCGCTTCAACGCGGCGGCATACGCCGCATTCGCCGCAGAAATCAAACTCGGCCGCGCCGCATAACAGCGTCTTCGCCAGCGCCCGGCCCACCTGGACCTGACCGGCGCCGGGAGGGCCATAGATCAGATGAGAACCCGCCAGCATGTTTTTTCGCGCGGAGCGCACGATCATGCGCCGGACGGTTTCACGGCAGGGGACGTCGCGCCACGGCATCATTGGCTCCTTTTTTCGTGAACTCTGTGGCGGTAACCTGCGACCAAATGTTCGCTGGATCGCTGCTGAGGGTATAATGCAGACTGCTCAGACAGAGTCAAGCAACCTTCGTTCGGCAACCATCTTATCATTCGGGTTGAGTTATGAAGAATCACGCTTTATGGATTGCAGCCATTCTAATCGGATTCGCAGCCGTTTCACCGGCCTGGACGCAGGAACAGACGGACTATCACGCCAACGCCCAACTGACCTGCGAAAATCAGGAGTTTCAGAGCGAGGCGGTATTCGTGACCGAGGCGACGCCCTCACTGGATTTTCTCTGCCGCATCGAACCGAACCCCAAGCCGCCGGAAGATTTCACCGCCGAACCCACCGTACTGAACTGGGAAGTCACCTCCGGAGCCGTCGAGGCGCAGGGAGCGCGTTGCGTCTGGACGGGGATGGATCCCGGCAAACAGGTGATCCGCGTTAAAGGCGAGTTGGTTTACACCCCGCCATCCAAAGGATTGCTTTCCTACTTCAAGAAGCCGGAACCGATCAGAATTCCCTTTGAAACGGAAAAAATCTGCATCATTCCGTTTTACGTCCCCAAAATTCAGAACGGGCGAATCAATGGGTACGTGATCGGACAGTTCCCCGACCCCGCCGCGCCGCAACATCTGAAGCTGATTTCCAACGAACAGACTCGAAAACAGGTGGAGGAAAACGCGGACGTGTACACCCGCCCTTCCCTGTTCTACGAGATTAATCATGAAACGTATTTCATCAAAATATTCGAAAACTACACGCTGGGCGACTTTGATCTTGATCCGCGCTTTCTCAACCTGAAGTACCCGCGATATATCGCCATTCATCCGACGTTATTACGCAAGATTCATCTGCTGGAAGAGCAGTTGAAAGAAGACGGCCATCCAGTTACGAAATTAAAAATCTTTTATGGTTTTCGCAGCCCTGATTATAACCTGGGGCGGCGCAACCGCGACGGCGACCTGACGCTGAAGTCGCCTTTTTCGATGCACATGTACGGCCGCGCGGTCGACTTCATCATTGATGAAGACGACGATCTGGTGATCGACGACCTCAACGGCGACGGACGCATCGACATCGGCGACGCGAACGTCATCATGCACTCGGTGAACCGGCTCGATACGCGGCTGCGCGACGAAGGAAACAAGCTCGTCGGCGGCGCCGGGCCGTACCCCCACCACGATTACTACGAACGCGGCGAAATCGTACAGACCCCTTACGTCCACATGGATACCCGCGGCTACATCAGCCTGGACGGTACGCTGGTACGCTGGATCGGCAAAGACGCCATCGGCGTCGCCCAGATGAAACACCCCTACCAGCCCAAGGCGCCCATCCCGCAATGGCCGTGGAAAATTCCCGATCCCAACGCGAAACCGCTGCCCGACTCCGACCCGGGAGAATGAGAGAATGAACGACCTCTTCCCTGTTACTCCGGGCGAGCTTTTGCTGGAAGAATTTCTCAAACCGATGGGGATCAGCCGTTATCGGCTCTCCAAGGAAATCGGCGTGCCCGCGCAGCGCATTGGAGAAATCGTCGCGGGAAAACGCTCTATCACGGCGGATACGGATTTGAGGTTATGCCGCTTTTTCGGACTATCCAACGGATACTGGCTGCGTGCTCAAGCCGCGCACGACACCGAAGTCGCCGAACGAGCGCTAAGCCCCGTGCTGAATAAGATTAAACCTTGGGCCTCTAATCCCGCCCGCTGATTTTCTCACTCATGCGGGGCGGCTTCGCCCCGCGTTTTTAATGCGTTCCAGTTCGGCGCGCAGCTTGATCACCAGGTCGGGCCGCTCCATGAACAGGTTATGGCTCTCCGCGAGATCGTGCTTCATGTGATAGAGCTGCCCCACCGGCTCGCCGGGGCCGGGCTCGATTTTCTTGGGTTGGGTGAATCCACCTGAACCGCGCCCTTCGATCAGCTTCCACGGCCCTTTGCGCATACAGTAAAATCCGTTCGCCGACTCGACCACCAGCGACTCGCGCACCGCACCGCCGTGCGGAACCCCCAGCAGCGCGGGCATGATGCTGAAACTGTCCTCTCCCGCGTCATCGGGCAAGTCATATCCGGTCAGATCGGCCAGCGTCGCCATCAGGTCGACGAGACAGACGGTTTCATCGCACCGGGTTTCAGGCCGGATGCGGCCCGGCCAGCGCACGATGAATGGAACGCGATGCCCGCCGTCCCACGCGTCGGCTTTCTGACCGCGTAATCCGTCGTTGGCGGCGTGGCCGAAGTTGTCTTCGGGCCCGCCTTCCGACACGCCGTTGTTATGCTGGCCGATATGATCGATATGCGCACCGTTATCGCTGGCCATGATGACCAGCGTGTCGTCCGCCAGCCCCAGCCGGTCGAGCGTATTGAGAACCTCGCCGGCCGCCCAATCGGCTTCGTAGGCGAAATCGCCGTAAACCCCGGCGCGGCTGCGCTGCCGCGCGAATGGTTTCGGAACCCACGGCGTATGCGGCGCCGATAGCGGAAAATACAGAAAAAAAGGCTGATCCGCGTGCTCTTTGACGTGATTTTCAATAAACCCGGTAGCCTTTCGGGTAAAAGCCGGCAAAACCTCCTCATGCTTGAAACCGGGCGCGATGGGTCCGCCGCGATAGTAGGCGGGGTAGCCGCTGCGTTCGATCCGTTCGGTCGGTTCGGCGACGCGGCGGTCGTTCTCGACGTAACAATACGGGTCCATATCGAGCGAGGCGGGGATGATGAACGAGTAATCGAAACCAAGCGCGGCGGGTCCGTGATGAAATTGTTTGGATAGATCGACGTCGTCGCCGTTTTCGTTCGAGGAATCGCTCAACTTGCGCCCGGTGCTTGTGGTCCAGTCGAGCCCGAGATGCCACTTGCCCACGCAGGCGGTTCGGTAGCCCTGCTTCTGAAGCATCGAACCGAGCGTGAGACGCGAGGTTTCGATCAGCGGCGGTGACCATCCCCACAACACGCCCGTCTTGAGGCGCGACCTCCAGGGGTAGCGTCCGGTCAGCAGGCCGTAGCGCGTCGGCGTACACACCGCCGAGGGCGAATGCGCGTCGGTAAAGAGTACGCCCTCGCGCGCGAGCCGGTTCATGTTATAAGTGGGGATTTTCGATTCGGGATTAATGGCGCCGACGTCGCCATAGCCCAGGTCGTCGGCAAGCAGAACCACCACGTTGGGGCGCCGGACGGCGGCTGCCGTGGTTCGTCGAACCGCGCCCGCGCAACCATGCAGCGCGGCGGCGGCCAGCGTCTGAATCAGAGCGCGTCGTTTCATCTTTGGCCTCGCGTAACGGGATTTATCTGATACCTTCACAAAATCGCGCTCAAAACACAAGTGAAGGCGGATTGCCCCGCCGAGTTTTTTTTCGTAGCATCGAAACGTGAAATCGAATCTCATCTCCCGGGGAGAGTACCTGATGATTCATCGCTACCTGTTATTGATCGCACTGTTCGGCCTCACACTTCCGGCTCAGGCCATGACCTTCGAACACATCGTTCTCGATGATAACGGTCCCCATGATCCTTGGGTGAAAACCATTGGCGATCTGGATGGCGACGGTGCGCCGGACGTGATTATCGGCGGGCGCGGCGGCCCGGTTTACTGGTACCCGAATGCGGCCGCACCTGCGGTTGAGATCGCCACGGGCGGCTATAACACGGTAGACGGCGAATGTGGCGACATCGATGGCGACGGCGATGAAGACGTCGTCATCGGCGGCGAATTCTGGTATGAAAATCCACGCCCGGCCAGCGACCCGAAATCCGGGCATTGGCCCGAACACCGCATCAGCGAACTGCGCACCCACGATATCGAACTCGCCGACCTGGACGGCGACGGAACACTTGAACTGATCGCCCGCGACCAGTCTGGCTTCGGTCACAACACAGGCAACCGCATCCACCTGTGGAAACACAAAGGCGATGACTGGATTCACTCCGAATTTGAAATCCCGCACGGCGAAGGACTGCTGGCGGGCGATCTCGATAAGGATGGCGATGTCGATATCATCACCGGCGGATACTGGTACGAAAACGATGGCGCCGGGAGCGGTTGGGCGGCGCATCCCCTCGCGCCGGAATGGCATCCCGACGCGGCGGTGGCGATGGGCGACCTCAATGGCGATGGACGCAACGATGTCGCGCTGACCCGCTCGGAAGGCCCCTACCGGCTCTCCTGGTTTGAAGCGCCGCGCGGTGGAGACGGCGCATGGACGGAACACCCGATCGACCCCTCCGTCGATTTCGCGCACGGCGTGCGAATCGCCGATATGGACGGCGACGGACGCAACGACGTCGTCACCGCCGAGATGCATCAGTCGGAACGCGACCGCGTCATGGTTTACCTTAACCCCGGCGCGGGAAGTGACTGGAAGCGCGTCATTCTCGCCGAAACCGGCTCGCACGACATCCGCGTGGCCGACCTGAACGGCGATGGACGCCCCGATATTATGGGCGCGAACTGGAGTGGTCCATTCCAGCCCGTCGAAATCTGGCTGAACCATGAATAAGATCGGGCTTGGCCCGATTCGACATAACAAAGTGATAAAAAATATCCATAATGAGCATGCGTTGCGGTAAAATTTGGAGAGAAATATCAATTGACCAGGTTCAAACAAACACTGCATTAACTGCGGAGACGCAATATAGCGAACCGCTTTCGTGTATACTGTTTCGGATCACAAACAATCGCGGCAATGACCCGGAGATGAAACCATGAAATATAAAATCGCTCTGCTGCAATCCGAAGAGGGATTCAGCGTCTCCGTACCCGGCCTGCCCGGTTGCTGGTCGCAAGGCGAAACAGAAGAAGAAGCTCTGGAGAATATACAGGATGCGATCCGGGAATATCTCGCGGTTAGAGATGAACTCATAAAAGGAGAAATTATCCGAGAAATAGAAATACATACTTGATCATGCCCAAAATATCCGGCATAAATCATCTGGATGCGGTTAGAGCATTGCAAAAGGTTGGGTTTCAGATTCAGCGTCAAGGTAAACATATCGTTATGACGAATGGGTTACGTATTCTCACAATCCCTCGCCACAATCCAATCAATGCATATACGATGGGCGGTATTGTTCGTGATGCCGGACTGACTGCAGATGAATTTAAAAATCTGTTATAAACTTAAAATACTTAAATAAATTAAGGAGACGGCGGTATGACGGAAAAAGCCACCTTCGGCGCGGGATGTTTCTGGGGCGTGGAAGCGGCGTTTCGCCGGATTGAAGGCGTCACGGACGCGGCCTGCGGCTACATGGGCGGTCATTTCAGCAATCCCGGTTATCGCGACGTGTGCGCGGGCGATACCGGTCACGCTGAAGTGGTGCAGGTCGAATTCGATCCCGCCCGGCTGCCGTATGACGACCTGCTGCGGGCGTTCTGGGAAATGCACGACCCGACTCAGCTGAATCGCCAGGGTCCTGACGTGGGCGAACAGTACCGCTCCGTCATCTTCTTCCATTCACCCGAACAGAAACAATCCGCACAACGATCCAAAGAGCAGTTGGAACAATCGGGGCGTTTCAGCCGCCCGATCGCCACGGCCATTGAAGAAGCCCAGACCTTCTGGCGGGCGGAAGAATACCACCAGCGCTACTTTGAAAAAAACAACATCAAGTGGACGTGCCATTAAGAACAATCGCCTGCATGGATATGAGCGTAAAAACCAATTGGCTCATGATGTTATAACGGGAACGTTTTACTTTTTCTTTATTGAATTGCCTTGAACTGAATCCGGAAGGAGCGGGAGAATGAAACAGGGTTTCACGCTGATCGAATTATTGATCGTGGTGGCGATCATCGGGATCCTCGCCGCCATCGCCGTACCCAACTTTCTGAACGCCCAGACGCGGGCCCGCGTCGCGCACGTTGAATCGGACTTCAAGGCGGTGCAGACCGCTTTGGAGTCGTACTACATCGATAACAACACCTACCCCATCGACTCCGACAACTCGCTGCCCATCGGTCTCAGCATGCTGACCACCCCGGTGGCGTACATGTCGGCCTTTCCTCACGATCCATTCGTGCGAGTCGATCAGCAGTTCGTCTCGGGCGGCGGCGATTCCTCTTCGGCGCCGGTCTACGAGATGGGGACCGACACGCCCTGGGCCAACCGCAGCCCCAACAACAATCAGCGCAAGGGTGGAACCTGGTCGATCACCTCGACCGGCCCCGACGCCCAGGACAGCACCGGCGGTCAGCTCGATTGGCCGTGGGGCACGAACTGGTACGACTATCACGCCAGCAATGGAATCAATTCTTCAGGCGACATCTTCTGGATGGGCGGCTCGTACCAGCACGGAACCTGGGTCAGAAACGGCAAGAAAAACCACTGACGCCCGCAGGTGGGGGCGCGCGTCACGCGTTGAGAGAAATCCATTCACGAAAACCGGCGATGTCGCGTTCGATCTCGTCGATCAGTTCGTGAACGCTGTTAAACTTTTTCTCTTCACGAATGCGGACCATCAATTCAGCGATGACGTAGCGTCCATACAGGTCGCCGTCGAAATCAAGCAGGTGAACCTCCACGGTTCGCTCGCCGGTTTGTTTGAATGTGGGCGCGACGCCGACGTTCATGACGCCCCAATACGGTTCATCGCCGAAATCGTCGAGATGCACGCGCACCCCGTAGACGCCATTGGGCGGCGCGATCTGGGCGTTCGCGTCGAGGTTAGCGGTCGGTACGTCGATGCTGCGCCCCCGCCCGTCGCCGCGGATCACCTCGCCCGCCAGAGCGAACGGGCGGCCGAGTTTGCGGCTCGCCGCGTCGAGATCGCCCTTCACGATCGAATCGCGAATCAGGCTGCTGCTGATAGGCTCGCCTTCGTGCAGCATGGGCTCGATCACCCGGACGGTTTCAAATACGCCGGGAACCAGTTTCCGTAAATCATCCACCCCGCCTCCCCGGTCGCAGCCGTACCGGAAATTGAATCCGGCCACGATCTCGCGCGCGTGAAGCGTATCGACCAGCACGCGCTGGACGAACTCGTCCGGCGTCATGCGGCTGAATTCACGCGTGAATGGAATCGCCAGCAGGCTGGTTGGCTTCAGGCGCCTGATCAGGCGCATTTTAAGCGGATACGGGGTGATGATCGGCGCCGGCGATTCAGGCCGCAACGCCGTGCTGGGGTGGTTCTGAAACGTGAACACCACGGACGACCCGCCCCGCGCCTCCGCGTGAAGACGGCAGGTTTCAATGATGCGGCGATGCGCCAGATGGACGCCGTCAAAAAAACCCAGCGCGACGACGATCTGGCCGCCGGCGTCAAACGTGCATTGATCGAGTGATGTACATTCTTTCATTACAAACCGTAGTGGAATCCAAAACGGCGCCCGGGTCAACCCGAGGCGCCGTTCTCAAGTTTTCAGTTCATCACAACGCACGGGGTATCAGGGCGTGAAGCGTGAGAGTTCTTCCGCGTACAACCCCTTCACTCTCGCGATGACGTCCGCGGGCGCGATGGGCTCCTTCTCCAGCGACTTCCGCTGAACGAATTCGATCTGACCGCTTTTGAGGCCTTTTTCACCCACGATCACCCGGTATGGCAATCCGAGCAGGTCGGCGTCGTTAAATTTGACGCCGGGGCGCTCGTCGCGGTCATCCAGCAGTACGCTGAATCCGGCGGCGCGCAAGCCGTCGTATAACTCAGCCGAGGCCTTGGTCACTTCTTCGCTTTTGGGCGATAGGTTAAGCAGGTGAACGTGATAGGGCGCCACCGTAACGGGCCAGACGATGCCCTTATCGTCGGAGTTTTCCTCCACCACCGCCGCCAGCGTGCGGCTGACGCCGATGCCGTAACAACCCATCACCATCGGGCGGCGCTCGCCCTTTTCATCGGTATATACGGCGTTGAGCGCGGTGCTGTATTTCGTACCCAGCACAAAGACGTGCCCGACTTCGATGCCCAGCGTCATGCTGAGCGTTCCCTTGCCGCACTTGGGGCAGACGTCGCCGGGTTCGGCGAGGCGCAGATCGGCCCAGCGATCGACGGTGAAATCGCGGTCGATCGCCACGTTCTTCAAGTGGTAATCGGCCTTGTTGGCACCGGTGACGCCCACGCCGATCGACTTGATCGACAGATCGGCCCAGACGTCGACTCCCGTCAGGCCGACCGGGCCGGCGAAGCCCACCGGCGCGCCGGTCACCTGCTGGATCGTTTCAGGCGAGGCCAGTTCGACCGGCTTGCCGACCGCTTTGGCGACCTTGATCTCATTAACGGCGCAATCGCCGCGCATCAATACCACAAAGGGCTTTTCACCATCGGTGAAGATCAGCGTCTTGATCATGCTGGCCGGTTCGACCTTCAAAAACGCCGCGACTTCTTCAATGGTGCGCTGGTTGGGCGTGTGGACTTCCTCCAGCGGAAGCGCGTTGGCGCTGGAAACGCTTTCCGGCGCGGACGATTCGGTCAGTTCGCGGTTGGCGCGGTAGTCGCACGCGCCGCAGCTGACGATCTCCGACTCGCCGATCTCGGCGGGAACCATGAACTCGTGAGAACGCGATCCGCCCATGACGCCGGTGTCGGCTTCGACCGGCATGGCGGTGAGGCCGCAGCGGTGAAAGAGACGGGCGTAGGCGTCGTACATCGCCTGGTATGACACGCCGGCGCCGTCGTCGTCGACGTCGAACGAATAACCGTCTTTCATGATGAACTCTCGCGCGCGCACGACGCCGAAGCGCGGGCGGATCTCATCGCGGAACTTGGTCTGAATCTGGTAGAGGTTTTTGGGCAGATCGCGGTACGAACGGATTTCGCTCGCCACCAGGCTGGTGATGACTTCTTCATGGGTGGGGCCGAGAACGAACTC
The DNA here is from genome assembly GCA_016125385.1 of bacterium. Classification (GTDB taxonomy): domain Bacteria; phylum Hinthialibacterota; class Hinthialibacteria; order Hinthialibacterales; family Hinthialibacteraceae; genus WGLV01. The sequence continues at coordinate 99,773 of WGLV01000032.1, read as the reverse complement.
GCGTTCGTTGCGGTCCTGAAGGCGCATCATTTCCGGGCCCATGACGTCCCAGCGGCCCGATTGCTTCCAGAGCAGATCGGGCTGAAGGCTGGGCATCAGCACCTCGATGGCGCCGGCGGCGTCCATCTCTTCGCGGACGATAGCCTCGACGTTGCGCAACGCGCGCCAACCGAGAGGAAGATAAATATACAGGCCCGCCGCCAGCTGACGGATCAGGCCCGCGCGCAGCATGAGGACGTGGCTTTTGGCCTCAGCCTCCTTGGGGGCTTCACGCAGAGTAGGGAAAAAACCGGATGATTGTTTCATGGGTATTTTTTTCGAAATTCCGTAATGTATGACTCGCGATCGAAGAATAAGGGGTCCTTGCGCGACGCGCCGCTGAAGATGGAACCCGATTCAGGCGAAGTAAAAACCAGCCGTTATAACCCGAATAAACCGGCGACCCAGCCAAAGAAATTGACGCGGTTGAGATCGTTGAACACCAGGTAGAGCATCAACGGAACGATCAGGAAAAAGCCCACCTGTCCGAATTTTTCCATCTGGCGCATGGTGATTGGTTTACGGCGAAATACTTCATACAGATAAAACACCAGGTGTCCGCCATCCAGCGGGGGCAGCGGAAACAGGTTCAGCAGTCCCAAGTTGGCTGACAGCATGGCGATGAATCCAAGAAATTTCTCCATACCCCAGCGGCCCGATTCGCCGGAGAGCTGATAGATGGCGATGGGCCCCCCCAGCAGTTTGGGCGAAACCGCGCCGGAAAACAGATCGAAGATGAAGTTGAGCATGAACGATGAAATGTTGACGAGATGATTCCAGCCTTCGCTGATCGCGCCCAGTACGCCCATGCGCTGCCGGTCGGCTTTGCGGTCGACGCCGATCTGGGCGATGGCGTATTCCTTGCCGGTCTTGATGCTGGTCGGCGTAAGCAACGGCTGCATCTTGACGGAAGGCTCGATCGATTCGGTGTGCATGGTTTCTTTCGAATCCATCCACGTCATTTCCAGCGGGCGCGCGGTCACGGTTCCATCCTCGCCGGTCTGGAGCGAATCCTGAATGGCGAGCAGAACGTCGGTCCAGTCATCGATCGCCTTGCCGTCGATCTCCACGATGGTACAATCCGGCCTCAGCCCCGCTTCCCACGCGGGACCGCCTTCCTGCACGTTGCCGATCACCGGCGTCTGCTTGGGCGCGACGCCCAGCGGTGGAACGATGGGCAGCATGTATTCCTTCACCGACATCTCGCCCTGAAAAGTAATGCCGATGCGCGTCACCGGTTCAGCGGGAACCGCATCGTCCGATGGGATCACCAGATCGGGCGTGACCTGAACCTCTTTCTCCCGCCCATCCAGCGTCAATACCTTCAGCGTAACGGGCAGGGCGCGGAACTCGCCGTTATCGGTCTTTTCAAAACGGGAATTGAAATAGTCGGACCACTCATCGCGGGTCTGAAAATTCTGACCGTCGGCGCTGAGAATCACCCAGCCCGGCTCCAGCCCCGCCGTGTCGGCGGCGCGGTCGGAGAGTACGCTGGCGATGACGATGCCCTTGTCATGCGCGGGCGGCTCTGGCGCTTCATCGCCGCTTCTTTCATAAAGCCCCGTGGGAATCGCTTTGGTCTTGACCAGCGTTTCGCCATTGCGCTCCACGCGGATTTTCAATTCGCTCTGGCTCATGTCGCTCTGCAGCGAGACGACATCGTCCCACGATTTAACCGCCTCGCCATTAACGGCGACGATCTTGTCGCCGTCGCGAAGCCCCATCTCCCAGCCCCAGCTGCCCTTGGGGACGTAGCCCACAGTGGTGGAGGCGGTATAGGCCACGCCGAACCAGGCGTAAATGATGAAATAGATGAGAAAGGCGAGAACGAAGTTCATCAACGGACCGGCGATCACGATCGCCATGCGCTTCCAGGGAGAGAGTTGAAGGTATTCCCACTCCGCGCCGGTGGTTTCATCCTCGGGGTCCATGCCGGTGATCTTGACGTAGCCGCCCAGCGGAAGGGCGCAGAGCGCGTATTCGGTTTCACCCCGCTGCGTTGAAAAAAGCACTTTGCCGAATCCCACGGCGAAGCGCTCCACCTTGGCGCCGCATAGTTTGGCGATGATAAAATGCCCCCACTCGTGAAAGATCACGGCGAGGCCGAGAACGACAATAAAATAGAAAAAACTCATAAAGCCGCTTATGATGGGTTCAAAGCTCATCGTGGGTACGTTCCATCGGGTTTGATTTGGGCCGCCGTTTTGGGCGATAGTGATACAACGAGCCAGCGGCGGCCGGGGTCTTGTTTTTTTTAATCGCCGTGAAAGATTAAGTTTAGGAATAAAGAGAAGCAGGCGATGCCCAAAAACAAACGCGTTGCGCCCGCAACGCGATTTCACTGTAAACGTTAGTGACCAACATGCCGAATGTCAAGCATTCTTCTACTCCGTCAGCCCCCGCCCATCATGCCTCCTCCGCGCTTTTACGGGCATGGATTTGGCCCGTTCTGATGTCGCTGGCGGCTCTGGCGATCCGCGCAGCCATGATCGGCCTCAACCAGGCTGAATACACCGATGGAATCATCCAGTTACAGGCGTGGAACACGCCGGTGGTGTTTTTCCCGCCCGGCTATCCGGCGCTGGCCTGGCTGGCGGGCTTGTTCACACCCAATCCGCTTTACGCGGGGCGGCTGGCGTCCATCGCCGCGTCGGCGGCTTCGACGCTGGTCATGTTCGGGTTGGCTCGATGCATATTGCGAAACGACGCCGAAGCGCTGTGGGCGGCGGCGTTCTGGACGCTGTCTCCCATTCTGAATCGCTGGTCGATCCGGGTGATGACCGACGCGGCGTTCACGTTCTGGTTTATCGCCTGCTGCTGGATGCTGGCCGAGGGGTGGCGGGGCCGCCGCCACGCGGCGCCGTGGTTGATGCTGCTCGCCGGCGCCGCCACGTTAACCCGCTATCAGGGGCTTTATTTCGTCCCGTGGGCGGCGGCGCTGGCGTGGCGGGCGCGCAAGACGGATTCACCGTTTCAACCGGCGGCGCTGGCGCGATGGGCCCTCGCGGCGATTCCGTGGCTGCTTCTCGCGGGCTGGGTCGTCTCGCATGGCTTCGGCCATGCCGGTCAGTTCATCGAGCGAGCCTCGTATGGACTGGGCGTCACGCTGCTTCTGTACTACAACATGTTCGAAACCTTCGTGATGTACTGGCCCTGGGCGATCACTCATTCTCTGTTTCTGCTGGGAGTGATCGGATGGACCGCCCTGTCGCTCGGCGAGGGCGAAGAGCGGGGCTTCGCGGGTTTCGCGTTGATCACGGCGCTGGTCTTTCTCGCCGTCCAGAGCGCGTTTCTCTCGTTTCAATACCGATACCTTCTGCCGCTGTTGCCATTGTGGTGCGTGGCGGCGGGCCGGGGCTGGACGCGGCTCGTCTCGTGGCGTCCGATGGCGCGCTTCAAAGCGCCGGCGGCGGGGCTGATCCTCGCCAACCTGCTCATCATGACGGCGGCCGTTTTGTCGCTTCAGCGCGGCGCGTTCGGCGACCTCGCCCAGGGCGCGGCGTATTTCAACACAGTATGGAAAGACGCGAGGCTGCTTTCGATGGAGCGATACGGTCATTACCCCATCCCGTTCAAGACGGGTTTCTGGTCGAAACGCGATGTGCTGTATTATCCCGCTGAAGAACCACGCGCGGGCGACGTGATTCTGCTCAGCAACACGTCCTGCGACATCACGGCGGAGGTGGAACGCCTGCGCGAGCGCTTCACGGTCAGCAAACTCGGCGACTGGCGGACGTCGACCGTGCCGTTATTGCCCGATATCATGGTGACGCCGGAGAATCCGCCCCTGACCAGCAATCCGCCCTGCATGGGCTTTCGTTTCACTCCGCAGCAATACTATACCGTGGCGGTCCGGTTGGAGGCCAAGCCTTGAGTGAGTTGTTATTCGCGTATGGTTCGTTAAAAGATGAAGACGTTTTCCGGGCCGTGACCGGCCACGATCGCGGCGAGTCGCGCATGGCGCGGCTGAATGGCTACGCTATGGGCGAAACGATTTACGGGTACCCGGCGATCTGGCCTAAAGAACATGGAATCGTTCATGGCCTGTTGATCGACGGAATCAGCGGCGAAGACCTGACCCGGCTCGACAGTTACGAAGGGGTGGAATACAAGCGCGTACTGGTTGAAGTCCGGGTCGACGGCGAGATGGCGTCCGCCTGGGTATATGTGGGGAAACCATGAGAATCTGTTACATCGGTGACGGCGGTTCGGTGCACAACCAGTTTATGATCGAGTGGTTCGCGGCGCGCGGTCATGACATCCTCTTTCTGACCGACGTGCTCCCCCCTCATCCCTGGCCCTGCGAAACCGTCCAGGTGGCGTCGCGCGAAAGCGGCGGTTTCTGGCGTCATCGCAAGGCAACCCATCGCGTTAAAAAAGAGATCCGCCGCTGGAAACCCGACGTGGTTCACGCGCATAACGTCACCGGTTACGGCTACTGGGGCGCGGGCTGCGGCTTTCATCCCTTTGTTCTGACCGCGTGGGGCTCCGACTTGCTGATCGTATCGCATCGCAACGCGCTGGTGCGGATGTGGGTTCGAAGTACGCTGCGTAAAGCCGACCTGATCACCGCCGACGCCGTCTCGCTTTGTGAAACCGCACAGGAAGAGGCGAAGCGAAAGATCGACGCGCGGCTTCTGCAATGGGGGATCGATTTCAGCGAATTTGAAAACCCGCCGGGCGGCGCCTTGCGCGATCGGGTTCGAGCCGGCGCGGATTACGTCTTCGTCAGCAATCGGCGTTTGAGGCCGATTTATAACATCGACATCATCATCAGGGCCTTCGCCCGCGCTCTGCCTCGCGTACGCGGCAGCCGGCTGGTCGTCATCGGCGATGACGAGATGCGCGAGCAGCTCGAACGCCTGGTCGAGATGCTGGGCCTGCACGAACACGTGGAGTTCACCGGCTGGCTGAAGCGCAAGGACATGATCGGCGTACTGCAATCGGCGGATTGTTACATCAGCGTGCCATCCAGCGACAGCACGCCGCTTTCGCTGCTGGAGGCGTTCAGCGCCCGGCTGCCCGTCATTGTTTCCGACCTGCCCGCCATGCACGAATGGGTCACCCAGGGCGAAAGCGGCATGATCGTCCGCTCCAATCATGAAGCGTTGCTGACCCAGGCGATGATTCATCTGGCCCAGAATCCCGATCAGGGCAAAACCTGGGGCGAAAAAAATCGCCGCCTCGCCGAAGAACGCGCCAACCGCGACGCCGAAATGAACAAACTGCTCGGATGGTATCAATCGCTGATCGGTACAAAGTAAATCCGGCATGGAGGCATACATGCAACGCTTGAAATCATATTCTCAACTCTTTGCGCTGGCGCTCGGTTTCATGCTGTGCGCCTGCCAGACGGTGGAACGCGGAAACAGCCGATCCGGCGACGACGACGGCAAGGAATTCGTCATCGAATTACCCAACCTGCCACAAGGCGCCAGACCGCTGGTCATGACGCGCATCCCGGCGGGACGCTTTATGATGGGCTCTCCGGACGATGAACCGGGCCATGAAGAAAATGAATCACCCCGGCATGAAGTCGTGATTTCCCGCCCCTTTTACATGGCGAAGTACGAGATCACCCAGGCGCAATGGTTGACGCTGATGGACGACAACGTGGCGCATGAAGAAATGCGCGGTCTCGACAAACCCGTCAATCGCCCCAGCTGGGAGCAGTGTCAGGAATTTATCAGGCGGTTGAACGGCATTCTCAACGACCTGCGCTACCGCCTGCCCACCGAAGCGGAATGGGAATACGCCTGCCGCGCGGGAACAGACGCCCCCGCCTACTGGGGCGACGCCCGCGGCGACGAAATCATGGATCAATACGCCTGGTATCGCTTCAACGCCGATTTTGAGATTCACCCGGCCGGCGAAAAGAAACCCAACGCCTGGGGGCTTTACGATATGATGGGAAACGTCTGGGAATGGTGCCTCGACTGGTACGGCCCCTATCCTTCGGACATGCAGACCGATCCTGCCGGACCCGCCAACGGAGATGAGAGAGTGATTCGCGGCGGTTCCTGGGCGGGCCGGGGCGAATGGCTTCGATCGGCGGACCGGGGAAAGATGCCGCCCGATAAAGGATTCCACACCGGCGGCTTCCGCATCGTCCGGTCGGAAGAGAGGACAGGCGCCTGATTCGGATCGATTCCGGCGAGTTCGCGATTTCCTGATTTTTTCATATTTTCTTTTTGATGAAATTGATTTATTATGTAATTCAGGCAGCCCTGCATCAGGACTCCCGTTCATCGCTGTATTAACGTCATTGTGAGGAGTGCATCATGGAATTTTGCCATAAAATCCCCCGCCGCCGTTTTATTCAAACCGCTCTCGCCGCCGGCGCCGCGCTTTCACTGCCCCGATCCGTCTGGCCCTACGAGATGGAATCGCCCCGCTTTCTTGACGAACGCCGCCGGGTCGGCCTCGCCGCCCAGGGTGACCGCGCCGCCAACGTGTTTAACGCGCTCAAACCTTTCGCCGAAGAGATCAAGGTCAAAATCGGCGACAAGCTCGTTCTCGTTAAACCCAACAACGTGTCGATTGAAAATCAGCTGGCGGCCACCCACGCCGACTGCCTGACCGGCGTATTTGAGTTTCTGCAATCGATCGGCAAAACCAACTACGCCATCGCCGAATCGGCGGCCAGCGGCCCCACGATGGAAGGCTTCTCGAATTACGGCTACCTGCCCGTCGCGGGCAAGTACAAAGCGAAAATGATGGACCTCGACAAAGAGGGTTACCAGATCGTTTACGTGGTCAACGACGGCGATTTTTATCCGCACCCGGTGCGCATGTCGAAATGGCTGTTCAACCCCGACGTGTACGTCATCTCGGCGGCGGTGATGAAGACGCACGACCGCGTGGTCACCACGCTCTCGCTGAAAAACATCGTGTTCGGCGCCCCCATCAAAGACGATGGCTTCCGCTGGGGACCGGGCGGCAAAAGCGGCGCGAAAAACGATAAACCCATCGCCCACGGCGGCGGGTTCCGCGGCGTGAATTTCAACCTGTTCTCAATGGCGAGCCGCGGTCTCAAGCCGGACCTGGCGATCATCGACGGCTATCAGGGCATGGAAGGCAACGGCCCCGTCGGCGGCACGCCGGTGGATCACAAGGTCGCGGTGGCGTCAACCGACTGGCTCGCCGCCGACCGCGTCGCCGTCGAACTGATGGGCATCGACTTCGCCGACGTGGGGTATCTCAATTACTGCGCCGGCGCCGGACTGGGTCAGGCTGATTTGAGCAAAATCGATATCGCGGGCGCCAGCATCGCCGATCATCAGAAGAAATACAAACTGAGCGACAGCATTCAGAAACAACTGGTCTGGAAACAGCCAATGGGCTGAGAGCCCACCGGAGGGTGAATCGCGGGCTTGGGAGGAACGAGAAACGGCGCGGGACGATACGCCCCCGCGCCGTTTTTATGTCCGCCGCCCTCCCCAATTCGAATAAAACCGCCCTGCGGTCCTGCAATCCAATGCATCGAAAGGTACTATAAAAAATCGCGCCGCGCCGGTAAGATATGACGCGGTTGATCTCGCCGCATGACGGCTCGCGGCTTTCTGTTGGGAAACCACACGGGATGGAGAGTATGAAAGGCAAACTCATCGCGGTGGAGGGTCTGGACGGCTCCGGAAAATCCACCCAGGTCTACCTCTTGAAACGTTGGATGGAACTCTCCAACGTGAAAGTGTTTTTCACCGAATGGAACTCGTCGGTCATCGTGAAAAAAGCCACCCGCAAAGGGAAACGGCGCAACCTTCTCACCCCCACCACCTTCAGCCTGATTCACTGCACCGATTTCGCCGACCGCTACGAGCGCCAGGTGTTGCCGCTGCTCAAGGCGGGCTACGTGGTGCTGTGCGACCGGTACGTATACACCGCGTTCGCGCGCGACGCGGTGCGCGGCTGCGACAAACAGTGGGTGCGCAAACTTTACAGCTACGCGGTCAAACCCGACATCACCTTCTACCTGAAAGCGCCGATGGAAACCCTGATGCGGCGCATCCGCCTCAGCGGCCAGCCGCCCCGGTTTCACGAAGCGGGCATGGACCTCGCCCTCGCCGACGATCCGATGGAGTGTTTCAACCGCTTTCAACAGAAAGTGAACGACGAATACATCAGCATGACCGACGAATACGATTTCGTCACCATCAACGCCGGGCTGTCGATCGAGGAACTTCAGGAACAGATTCGCGACGTCATCTCCAAAAAGATCGACTTCTCGGAGTTTCAATGGAGGACGAATAAATGAACGCCGCCGAAAAATCCTCCCCCCGCCGCCACGTCAGCAAAAGCCGGGTGACGAAACTGCGCAAAACCGGCGAACCCAAGCGCTTTTACGGCCGGGGCATCCCCGGCGTCGACCTGAAAGAACTGACCGGCAAGCTGATCGTGATCGAGGGCGCCGACGGCTCGGGCCGCTCGACCCAGATATCGCTGCTGCGCGATTACATCGAAAAAGAAGGCTACGCCACCGTCCACGTCGGGCTGTCGCGCTCGACGCTGGTCAGCAAAGAACTCGAAAACGCCAAACAGGGCAACATTCTCGGGCGGCGCACGCTGGCGCTGTTTTACGCCACCGACTTCTGCGACCAGCTTGAAAACGTCATCATCCCCGCCCTGCGCTCGGGCTTCGTGGTCATCGCCGACCGCTACATCTATACGCTGATGGTGCGCGACATCGTGCGCCAGCTCGAACCCGACTGGATCGAGTCGCTCTACGGAATCGCTCTCGAACCCGATGCGGTGTTTTATCTCCGCGTCAGCCCCGAAAACCTCCTCGAACGCACCTTTCAAAAAAACAACACCCTCGACTACTGGGAATCGGGCATGGACATCGGGCTGTCGCTCGACATGTTTGAAAGCTTCCGCAAATACCAGCGCCTGATTCAGGCCGAGTTTAATAAAATGCAGGACCGATACGGATTCGAAGTCATCAACGGCAACCGGTCCGCCTCCGCCGTGGCGAAGGAACTTCAGCAGAAGGTCATGGACGTGTTGCTGTCCGATAAAGTGGAAACCACATAAATCACCATACCAAAACGGGGAGCCGTAAGCATGAGCAATGCCGGAAAAGAAGTCGTGTTGGGCGTCGATCTGGGCGGAACGAAGATCCTGGCGGCGGTGGTCGACCGCGAGGGAAACATCATCGCCCGCAACAAGAAAAAAACCAAAGCGCAACGCGAGTCGGGCGAGATTCTCGAACGCATCGAAACCTGCTGCCGCGAAGCCGCCGACGCCGCCGGACTGCCGCTGAACGAGATCACCGCGGTGGGCATCGGCTCGCCCGGCCCGCTCGACCCCATTCAGGGCGTCGTGCTTGAGACCCCCAACCTCAACCTCAGCAACGCCCCCATCGCGCCTTTTCTCAACGAAAAACTGGGCGTGCCCGTCTTTCTCGATAACGACGTCAACGTCGGAACCTTCGGCGAGTTCACCTACGGCGCCGGCAAAGGTAAAAAACACCTGATCGGCATCTTTCTCGGCACCGGAGTGGGCGGCGGCGTCATTCTCGACGGCAAGCCGTTTCACGGCGCCAGCCTGAACGCGGGCGAGCTGGGCCATATGAAGATCATGGCCTACGGCGCCAAATGCGGATGCGGCCAGCGCGGCTGCCTCGAAGCCTACGCCAGCAAGACGGCCATGATCGCCCGCATTCAAAAACGCGTCAGCAAGGGCAAAATCAGCCTGTTGACCGAAATCACCGGCGGCGACTGGACCAAACTGACCAGCAGCGCCTTCGTAAAAGCGCTGGAAGCCAACGACAAGATCGCGTCGCGCGAGATTCAGCGCGCGGCCAAGTTCACCGGCGTGGCGGTGGGCGCGCTGCTCAACATCCTCAGCCCCGAGATGGTGGTGATCGGCGGCGGGCTGGTAGAAGCGATGCCCGACGAGATCATGCCCATCATCCGGCGTCACGCCGAGATGAACTGCTTCCCCATCATGTACCAGAAGGCTGAAATCGTCCCCGCCGCGCTGGGCGACGACGCGGGCGTCCTCGGAGCCGCCGCCATCGCCTGGAAACGCAGCGCCGAAGGGTGAAGAAGGAGCGCGTCATGCCGAGTGCGAAAGAAAAAATGACCGAAGTGATTCAGGCCCAGCCCGACGACGCCACCTATGAAGAGATCATGCGCGAACTCGCCTTCGAACGCATGATCGAACGCGGGTTGAAAGACTCGCGCGAAGGACGAGTGATTTCCAACGAGGAAATGAAGCGGCGAATTGAATCATGGCGGAAATAAATTGGACCGAAGAAGCCCAACAATGGCTTATTGAAATCCATGATTATATCGCTGATGATAATCCATTAATGGCTCAGAAAGTCATAAATGACATTTTTCAAAAAACACAATTATTGAAAAAATATCCTGAAATTGGATTCATATACAAGAAAGACATACAGGGCGATATTCGTATATTACTGTATGGTCATTACCGAATTGCATATCAAATCAAATCGTCTTCCCAAATTGATATTTTAGGTATTTTTCACGGAGCCCTCGAAATTGAAAGATACGTACCGTAACGAGGTCGGGCAGGCTCAAAGCGAAGCATATCCAAGTCCGTCTAAATAATCAGGACATCACTCCATGACCAAAACCAATCCCAAGGTCGATCCCTATTTCACTGAGGGCTGCGGGCGGTGTCCGCTGGTGAGCACGCCCCAATGCAAGGTCAATACATGGCGGGAAGAATTGCTGAAGCTGCGGGCGATTCTGCTCGGCTGCGGGCTGACCGAAGAGTTGAAGTGGAAGATGCCCTGCTACACCTTCGAGAAGCGCAACGTCGTCATCCTCAGCGCGTTTAAGGATTTCTGCTCGATCAACTTCGTCAAAGGCGTGCTGCTGAAAGACCCCGCCAATCTCCTGACCAAGCCCGGAGAGAATACCCAAGCCGGCCGCCTGATCCGCTTTACCAGCGTTCAGCAGATCGACGAGCTGGAACCCGCCGTGAAAGACTATCTTCAGGAAGCCATCGAGGTGGAAAAAGCCGGCTTGAAGGCGCCTATCCAAAAGAATCCCGAACCCATCCCGGATGAATTACAGCAAAAACTGGATGAAAATCCCGCGCTGAAGACCGCCTTTTTCGCGTTAACGCCGGGGCGTCAACGGGGGTACATTCTCCATTTCTCCCAGCCCAAACAATCGAAAACCCGCGTCTCCCGCATCGAAAAATGTATGCCGAAAATTCTGGAAGGCAAAGGCTTTTTCGACTGACATCGCGGGACGAAACTTAAATGAAACGGAAGCGTTTAAAGCGCTGTCTTTTGGTGTACAGGCGAATATGATCTGACACGGACGGATTCAACAAAGCATGAACACTCGCGTTCAGAATGAGAAAAAATTCAGCGAATGGTTTGATTTGCCCGATGGGGGCAGGCGCTATTGGCATGAAATCACCGGTCGTCATGGGTGGAAAGCGCGATATAATAAGATCGTGGACGCGAACGAAAACACCATTCGATTTTATCAGGAAATCTTTATTGAATCCGGACGGCTTCGTCAGATTCATCAGAAATTCCCGCATGACACCGGCCACGAACCGGTAGAGGATGAGTCAGAATGATCACCAAACAGACGGTCATCGATCAAGTGTCGCAATACCTGCATAAGGAGATTTCGCTGGCCGCGCTGGTGGATTGGGCGGAGACCTGTCTGATGGACGAGACGTTCGAAGAGAGCGAACACGACGCGATCCGCGACGCCGTCGCCCGGCTGGCCGCTTCCGACGTGCAGGCCTTCGGGCTGACGTGGGAAGACTGCGAGCGGATCGTCAATTCGCTCGGTTATTCAGCGCGCGTGGTGATCGACGCCCGCTAGTTTTTGCATGACGTACTTTCCACACGGTACGGCTTATTAAATCCCCTCACCCAATACCCCGGAGTGCAGCGGCAAACGCCTCAGTTTTTATGCGCGCCGTGGGCTTTGTAGTATTCGTTGTATTTCATGTCGCAGTCTCTGATGTGCGACACGTACGAATGAAAAACCGAATAAATCAGATCATTGACCTGTTTCGGATCCATGAGTTCAGCCGCTTGCTTTTTCACGGCGACGAACCGGTTGCGGATGGCGCTGTGCAGTTCGGTATGTTCCTGCGATCCGGGATACTCGATGTCGATGAGAAAAATCTCCTCATCGGTGAAGTGAGTGTGGATGAACCCCTGGATGAAATCGAGTACTTTCTGAATTTCCTCCGGGGGAACGTGATCCGCCGTCTTCAGGTATTCGGTCCATTTCACCAGTTTACGGTGCTGCTGGTCGATGACGGGGTTGCCCGATTCAAGATCGTCCGTCCAGTATTTCAGTTTTTCGCTCATGGTGTCGTCCGTTCGATGGAGAGTTTATTCAGGCGGGCGCGTTCGGCGGCGTCCATCATACATGGTTCGATCGATCATGATAATACAATATCAGTCCGTAAATGAATGGATAAATCATTCATGAGCGAAAATAAATACATTACCAATTCAATCAAAATGGCAAGGAACTTTATTCGTCTTTTTCTTTGCGGAAGCGGACGTAGCCGCGTTTTTCGAGAAAGTTGAACCATGCGGGGATGCACTCGCGGAACTGGGGAATCTCAAGCCGCACCAGCCGCTCGATCTCGCCGATGGTACGGTTTCCATCGGCCAGCCACCACGACAGGGTGAACGGCGGGTTGGTGCGCGGCGAGCGTTTGACCGGCGAGGTCCATTCTTCGTAAGGCAGCGAGTCGAGCGTAACCGCGCCCGGCGCCTTGATGACGCGGATGGGGACGCGGTTGTCTTCATGGTCGCGGGTGACGGGCTCCTCCGCGCAGAACTCGGCTTCGAGCACGGCGGCGCGCGCCTCCAGATGGGCGCCGACGGCGGCCAGCGCGGCGTCGCACACGTCGCCCAGGGTGTAGTTCAGTTCTCGCACGACCTTCCATTCCTCACAGTTATGCGCGGCGGGGTCGATCTGGTTGAGCGACTGCAACGCCTTCTCTTCCACCGACCGCCTCGCTTGCAGGCGCAGCCGGGCGTCGCGCCAGATCTCATGCAGGTCGGCGCCCGACTGGGCTTCGTCGGCGCGGTCCATCCAGACGTCGACCTCGCGCCAGATGTTTTTCAACGCGAAACGGAAGTTCCATTGCGCGAGGATGGGGACGTCGGGCACGCCCAGCACGGAGAAAATATACGCGACGGTGGCGCCCGTCACGCCCAGATCGACGCACGAGCGCTCGTCGAGCGTTTCGATGGCGTCGCCGCTGTTGTTTCTCACTTCCTCCTCCGGCCCGCCGTGCAGCCAGTGGGTGGTCACGCCAATCAGCGGATCGTTCCAGTAAACGTCGCCGGCCAGCGAGAGCGGGCGGTCTTCAAGCGAGCGCTGGGGCCGCCAGTGAGCGAGAAAATCGCGGCAGATGCGGCGCAGCAACGCGTCGGTGAAATGGCGCATGGGCGCGGGCGAGGTGCGCAACGACCAGCGGCACCACGCGGCGTCGGGGTTTCCGGCGGCGGTTTCGAGATTGAAGGCGGCCAGCGCGCGCTGAGCGCGTTCGGGATACCGGAGCGCGTAGGCGATGGGGCCGTAGGGCTTGGGCGTCAACAGAAAGCGGATCGTGCGGTGCGGTTTGGGCAGCGTTTTTTCATCGATCTCGGCGGTGACCAGCCGCGCGATTTCGAGCAGCAGCGCGGCGCCGGCGCCGTTGTAATTGGCGCCGGGTCCGTTGATGGGCGCGAAGATCCAGATTTCCTGCTCGCCATCTTCGCCCTCAATGCAGGCGTCGACCAGCGGCATGGTTCCGGGCTGGATGTGAGCGTCGACCAGCAGCCTCATTTTGACCGGGCCTTTTTTCGCCAGAGCGAACAACTCATCGCCCTGGGCTGGAGAGATCGAGAGCGTAATCAGTCGGCCTTCGTCTTTTTTGAGCCCCCAGGCGCCGGGCCGGTCGGTGTTGCCGGATAACCACTGCGTCCATTCAGGATGCTTGGGCGAATTGGACCAGCAGCTGATGACGGCGGCGGCGCCTTTTTTGACGGCGGCGGCTCGAACGGCCTCCAGCCGGCCTCTCGTCAAAACGAACTTGCCTTCGACGTCGACGTCGGGCGAATGGATCGCGTCTTCATTTTCGAGGTGGATCAGTTCGGCCTCCATGCCGTTGGGCGGCGTGGGCGGCGACCACATGCCGAGCAGGTTGTACGATGTCTCGCGGCGAGCGATTTCGCGATGCTCGGGCGAAACGACTTCCAACACCGCCTTGCGCCCGTTCCAGGCGCGCGGCATGACGGCGTCGCCGAATCGCGTTTCACCGTCGGCGGGCAACTCGACGCGCTCGGCTTTCAGCCCCGCCGCCTCGAATTGTTGAATCGCGAATTCGGCGGTTTTTTCCAGGCCGTCAAAGTCGGACCATCGATTGTTTTCCCAGATGGTTCGGGCGTGATCGATGATCGTCTTGCCGGAAACCCGGCGCATGAATAGGTGAAAGATTCCCTGAAAGTTCATCGTGGTTTTTATCCTGATTTTTCTGTGCGCATCCTCGGCCGAAACGGGTCAGACGTTTCCGCCCGGTTGTTGAAATAACGTGCGGTTCAATTCTTCCAGCGCCTTCCTGGGGTCGTTTTTCGATTGCAGCCGCAATGCGTCCCAGCGGCGTTTTTCTTTTGCGTCCTGAAAGCCCGCCAGCACGTCGTCCTTCATCTTTTTCAGATCGCGTTCCAAACCCGGCAGCGTTTCCGCCTCAATGACCCGCACCAGCAGGGCGCGGTCTTCGCGTTGAGGAAACAACTCATCGAGGCGGGCGGCGCGCGCGGCGGCGCCGGGTTCCGGCTTTTCTTTCAACAGCGTTTCGAGAACGCGGTCAAGCGGTGCGCCGGCGGTGAACGCGGTAAGATATCCGGGCAGGATTTCACCCCACTCCTCGCTGGTGAACAGCCAGGGGCGCTCGGCGGCGGCAAGCCCTTCGGGCAGGCAAAAGCCGTGGTGCATGGCAAGCAGGCGGATGAGAATTTCTTTCTCCTTGCGCAGCGGATCCTGGCTGGCGGCGGTTTGGGTATTCACTTCGGCGGCGGGTTCGTCTCCGCCCCGGCCCGGCGTCTTCTTCATTTTTTTCGCGATCGTTTCCTGCAGCGCGGCGAAGTCGGCGCCGATGCGCTCAGCCAGTAAACGAACGTAGTCGGTGCGCAGATACGCATCGGGCACGCGGGCGATCAACGGCGTCATGCCTTCAACCACCGCGCTTTTGCCCTGCGGCGTGGCGAGATCGTTGCCGCGCAACGCGTGATTGAGCGTAAAATCGAACCCGTCAACCGCGCCGTCGAGCAAGCGCTTCATCTCGTCCGGTCCGCTTTCCCGCAGCAGATCGTCGGGGTCTTTCCCTTCCGGCAGGAGGGCGGCGCGCACGGCGAGCCCCTGCTCGAAAAAGAGTTCGACGCCGCGCAACGCGGCGCGCACTCCAGCCGAATCTCCGTCGTACAACAGAATGTAGCGATTGGTATAGCGCCTCAGCATATGGACGTGATCGCCGGTGAGCGAGGTTCCGAGCGTGGCCACCGTCTGGTTGAAGCCATGCACGTGCAGCGAGATCGCGTCCATGTAGCCTTCGACCACAAGCGCCCCGCGATCTTTCACCACCGTCTTCGCCTTGTCGAGCAGGTAGAGCGATTTGGATTTATTGAACAACGGGGTTTCGTTGCTGTTGAGATACTTGGCGCGGTCGTTGGGGTCGAGCGCGCGCCCGCCAAAGGCGATCACCCGGCCGATGGTGTTGCGGATAGGGAACATCACGCGATGGCGGAAACGGTCGTAATGCCCCTTGCCCTTGTTGCTGGCGAGAATAAGGCCGAGTTCTTCCATCACGGTTTCGGGGATTCCCTGTTTTTTTAAGGCGAAAAGCAGGCTCTCCCACTCATTGGGCGCGTATCCGAGAGAGAAATTTTGAATGGCCTCTCGCGAGAGTCCGCGCCGCTGGAGATATTCCATCGCGTGGCGATCGGCGAACAACCATTTCTGATAAAAATTCGCCGCCGCTTCCATCACGTCGTACCGGTCGATTTCTGAGTGAGGGCGGCGGGGCCCACGCGTTTCGGGGATTTCGATGTTGAGCCGTCCGGCCAGATAGCGCCGCGCCTCGGGATAGGTCAGGTTTTCGACCCCCATGACAAAATCGATCACGTTGCCGCCCGCGCCGCAGCCGAAACAATGGTAATAGCCGGTATCGGGCCTGACGCTGAAGGAAGGCGTTTTTTCTTTATGAAAAGGGCACAGACCGAACAGCCGCCCGCCCCGGTTCTGCAGATGAACGTACTGCGAGACGATCTCGGCGATGTCGGCCCGTTGAAGAATCTGTTCTTTTACCGCGTCCGCCCCCGCCATGACGTCCCTCATCAAGATAGACTGACTGAATCACGCATACTATATATCATGCGTTGAATCGATGTGACCTGAAAGCGGCGCGCCGCGAGGGCGTTGGCTTCAGGCCGAAACACGTATAATGACCGATTGAACGACACAACCGGGAGACCTCACGCACCCATGCGTATTGTACAACACACGATTGCATTGCTGATGATTTGCGCCGCCCTGAGTCACGCCGCGTTCACCGATCCGCTGGCGGGGCTCGATTTCGACTCGTTGCAGGGGCCGCTCAAGCGCGTCACCTTCGACCGGTACGCCTGCGACGCGAAAACGATGAGTTGGCTGCCAGGCGAGCGCATCAGGGTAAAACTCCCCGATCTGGGAACCAGTTTCACCAGTGAAGGTCTCGACGAGACCGAGGTGTTGCGCTTTGAGACTCACGTCGTCGAATACGGAACCGGGGGGCGTCCTTCGGTATACCGGCTGTTCGACGGCGGCGGCGCGCTGAAAGAATCCACCCGCTATACATACGATGAAGCGGGAAACCTCATCGAGCTCGTCCGCATGAATTCCAGGGGCGAAACGCTGCGCCGCGAAACCTTTGAGTATGATGAAACAAACCGCAAATCCTTATGGATCATCGAACAGGGCGGCGCCATGCTGGAACGGCATGAATATTCCTACGACGAGCAAGGCCGGCCGGCCGGCGAACACCGCGTACTGGCTCGTCCGCCTCGAGAATACACGCTCCGCTATACCTACTCGGAAAAGGGAGAGCGCGTGACCGTCGAACATTTCAAGGAAGACGGAACGCTTGAACTCAAGTTGCTCCGGCTGTACGACGACCGGGGACGAATGATCGGCGAAGCCTTTTTCGATAAAGAAGGCAGACCCTCCGGAAGACTCGATCTGGTTCTCGACGAAAGCGGGGCGATTCTCGAACGCAGCCTCAATACGCCGAAAGGGACCGAGTTCCGCGCCACCTTTCACAACGACGAGCGCGGTAATCCGATCGAAACCCGTGAGACCGACCGCAACGGCGACCGGCTTTCGCAGCAATGGCTCATGTATCAATACGACGAACACGGCAACTGGATTCAGCGGGCGGCCTACGAACGGCGCGAATTCAGCGGGCGGATGACCGTCGATCCGGTCAGTTACGACCACCGCGTCATCGAGTATTTCGATTGAGCCGCGTCCGCCGCTTGCTTGACAGCCGTTTGAGTGAGGGTACGATTTTTACTATGACGTTGCGGCGCGCCGCCCGATTCGCGCGCCGGTTGTTCCTTTCGGCGATCCATCAACGCACCCATCCATCTTCGTTCCGCCGCCCCGATGTCCGGTTCGGCCCGATATCACACCGGGGGACGCACTCAACCGCTCAGGCGCCGCTTCTTCGCGCGTGAGTTCATTCAACCGTATCCGCTGATTCATCACACGGCCTCGCCGTGGAGATAGTGACACGACGTGAAACACGATAAGGAGACAAGCATGGAACGCACGGGAGTGATAACTTTCAAAGGCAATGGCATGACGCTGGTGGGGCCTGAGTTGAAAACAGGCGCGCCCGCCCCCGACTTTACCGCGGTCGACAATGGCCTTCAGCCGGTCAAACTGTCGGACCTGAAAGGCCAGGTCGTCATTATTTCGGCGGTTCCGTCCATCGACACACCGGTCTGCGAATTGCAGACCAAGCGCTTCAATGAAGAAGCGGGCAAACTGAACGCCAAGGTGGTCACCATCAGCCTCGACCTGCCTTTCGCCCAGAAGCGTTTCTGCGGCGCGCAGGGCATCGCCAACTCGGTGATTCTCTCCGACTATCAGCAGCGCGATTTCGCCAATCAGTTCGGCGTGCTGATCAAAGAACTCTGCCTGCTTTCCCGCGCGGTGTTCGTCGTCGATAAAGACGGCAACCTGACCTATCAGGAAATCGTGCCCGAAGTGACCGACCACCCCAACTACGACAAAGCCATCGAAGCGGCCAAAGCCGCCGGCGCGTAATTCAGCCGCCATTTCGCCGGGGGAGCGCCGGACGCGGCGTTCCCCCGCTTTTTATTTCATCAAACCTGCTCTGGGAGGCGCAGATGGACCTGAACGAAATCATCAACAGCCTGACCGACGATCAGAAAGAGGAAGTGGTCCAGTTTATTCAGTCGCTGATGGCGCGCGGCGCCCAACGGCCCCGCACCCGGCTGCGGCAGGACTGGGCGGGCGCGATGAGCGGCGGCGCGAGCGGCTCGGCGGTCGAGTTACAGCGCTCGGTTTATCAATCGTAAGGAGGCCCTCATGTATCTGATCGACACCAACATCTGGCTCAGCGCCCTCTATCAGGCCGATCACGCCGACGCGGTCAAGCATTTTCTCGGACACTTTACCTCCGATAAATTTTATACGACCGCGTTTTCGCTCAACACCATCTCAATGATTCTCAAGCGGGAAAAACGCGACGACGTTTTGACGCGTTTTCTGCTCGACCTGTTCGTCGATGGCGCGGTAACGCTGATTCATCTTCACCCCGAAGACATCAAGCGCATCCTGCGCACCATGGATCAGTACGGTCTCGATTATCACGACGCCCATCAGTATGTGGCGCTGGAGAAATATAACCTGACCATGGTCAGCTTCAACGAAGCCTTCGAGGGAACCGAACGCGGCCGCAAAACACCCATGCAGATCATGGCGCTGCTGTAATTTTTTCGCTATCCTGTTCAAGCGATACTAAGCCGAAATTTTTTCTTTCGACGGGAGCGCTTCCATGAGACAGGCTTTTCTTCATCCGGGTGAAGACGGCTATTGGATCGCTGAGTGTCCCAGCCTTGCCGGTTGCATCAGCCAGGGCGCGACCAGGGATGAAGCGATACGGAATATTCGTGAAGCCATCGAGGGTTATATCGCCGCGCTGAAAGAAGATCAAATCGAAATCCCTGAAGATCGATTCGATTCCGTATTAATTGCATTATGAGTAAGTTGCCATCCATTTCAGGGAAAGAATGCTGAAAAGTTCCAAGCAAATTCGGCTATTCTGTTAAGCGCCAACAAAGCAGCCACCTCATCCTCCGGAGAGATTCGCCCTTTTCACAACTCGTGGTTCCAGATCATCCCACTCTGGACCGTGGGACTCTTCGAGTCATGATCCGGCAAACGGAATTGAGTATTCAAGAATTCGTATCCCATCCGTAACGAAAAACGGGGCGCTGAAGCGCCCCGTTTCGTTTCGTCGAATTCCAGTTTTCCGGAGATGCTATTTTTTGACCGGACGAAGGACGATGTTGCGATACTCGACGCCCATGTGATCGCCCTGCAGATAGATGGGGCCGGGGCGATTGACGTCGCACCACAACGCGCCGCCGGTGCAGCCTTCCAACCCGGCGTTATCGATGATGGTGGTTCCGTTGAGTATCACGGTCGCGTGACGGTCGACGAGGGTGATATCGAGCGTCTGCCACTCGCCGGCGGGCTTTTCAGCGTTCACCTTGGGAGTGATTCGGCTGTAAATGGCGCCCATGTTGTGCGAATCGAGCGGCTTGCCATAGGTATCGGCGACCTGGACTTCATAGATGCCGCGCAGATAGACGCCGCTGTTGCCGTCCGGCGGAACGCGGACTTCAAGCGTCAGGTTGAAATCCTTAAACTCGCGTTCCGTGCGCAGGTTGCCGTAATTGATGTGAGGCTTTCCCGGTTCCTGCTTGGGATCGTTGGTGAGAATGCCGTTGCGAATACTCCAGCCGCTGACCGCGTTGGGATCGGTGAGTTTCCACCCGTCGAGGTTTTCGCCGTTGAACAGGCTGATGGGTTCATCATATTCAACCTTGGAGAGATCGGGCGCGGGCGGGGGCGGCGGGATGCGGAACGCCTTGAACGGCAACATGGTTTCAATGCCCAGGCCGTTGCGCGCGGGAACGCCGCGATAGCCCAGCATCATATCATTGTCCTTGCTGTCTTTCGGGAAAGCGAACTGAATCGCCTCGGTCAGCACGTGGCTGCGAACGACCCGGTCGCCCTCTTTCTTGCGGGGAACATCGCTCACGCGCGTGACGACCAACACTTCGCCAACGCCCTCTTTCGACCAGAGGTACATGTTGGAGATCGGCACCACGCTGCCTCCGTACCACAGGATGTCGCCATCCAGGTACGGGTTGCCGTTCATATCGGTATCCTTACGGATCTGGAGCCATCCGGCGCCGCCGGGCAGGTCCAGGCCCCAGTTACCCAGATATTTTTCAGCGTCTTTAAACTCAACCTTGCCTTCGTCCTGCGCGAACACGCCGCCGCATAACGCGGCCGCCATCAGCGCACAAGCCAACATACCGCAAAAACGTTTCATGGAGGCCTCCTGCTTTCGTGGGGAATGTGTGGGTGATCGGACTTCTATTGTGCAGGAAGCCCGGTTTGACTTCAAGATGAGAAGCGCGGCGCTTTTTCCGCTCGCCGCCCGGCGCCGCACTTGTGAAGGCGGATTTCTCGACAAGAATAATACGATCGCTGATTGGAGACTTTCATGTACCGCTTATGCGCAGTACTCATTCTATACGCTGTGGCGGCGACTCCCGCCCTGGCCGCCCCGATCCGCCTGACCGCCACGATTCAACCGGTTCAATTCATTCTGGCGGAACTGGCAGGCGAGCGGGCTGAGACCGTTACGCTGGTCAAACCCGGCGCCTCGCCGCATACCTACGATCTGCGCCCTTCCGACCTTAAAGCGGCCAATGGCTCTAAAGCGCTGTTTTACATCTCGGATACTCTCGACGGCTGGGCGGCGAAACTGGATGTCGACCCCAAAATCGAACTGCTCCCGCTGGTTCCCAAGGATTTTCAACTCGCGGCGCTGGATGACGACGATCATCACGATCACGAAAACGGCGCGGGCGATGAGCATCGCCACGGCCCGATCGATCCTCATTTCTGGCTCGATCCGCTGACCGTAAAAGCGTTGCTTCCAGCGTTGTGTGACCGGTTAATCGAACTCGATCCAGATGGAAGCGCGGCGTATACCGCCAACGCGGAACGCTTCAGCCATCAACTCGACGATCTGAATGAAGAACTGAGCGGCGAATTGCAGCCATTCCGTAGCGCGCGCGTGTTGCTGTCGCATAACTTTCTGCAATATTTTCTCAAACGGTACGGGCTGGAATCGTCCGGCGCTCTGGAAGCCATCCCCGGCAAGGAGCCGACGGCGAAACGCATGAAGGAATTCATCGACGCGGCTCGCAGGGAATCGATCCGAGCGGTGCTGCTGGAGCCGCAACGACCCGACCGGGCGGCGCGGATTCTGGCTGAAAGCGCGGGCCTGAAGATCGCCGTCATCGATCCGCTGGGCGGCGTGGAAGGGCGGATGAGTTACCTTGCGCTGATGCGATATAACGCGGCGCAACTCACCGAGGCGCTTCAATGACCGCATTCGCTATCGAAGCCGATAACATCCACGTCCGTTTCGGCGATTACTGGGCGCTGACCGAAGTTTCGTTCGCAATTCCAGACGGGGCGTTCGTGGCGGTATTAGGCCCCAACGGCGCGGGCAAATCGACCTTGCTGAAAACCTGCCTGGGGTTGATCAGGCCGCAGAGCGGTCTGATGAGACTATATGATCGTCCACTGGCCGAATTCGACGCGAGCCGGATGGGATACGTTCCCCAGATCAAGACGCTGGACCGCTCGTTCCCCGCGCTGGCGATCGAACTGGCGGCGTCGGGCGTGTTAAGCGCCTGGCCGTGGCACATTCAGGGCGCGTTGCGCCGCCAGGCGATGGAAGCGCTTGAACAGGTCGGCGCCGATCACCTCGCCAGCCGTCCGCTCGCCCGCCTCTCCGGTGGAGAACTGCAACGCGTCTATCTGGCGCGCGCGCTGATCCGGCGGCCGCCATTGGTATTGCTGGACGAACCCGCCACCGGCATCGACCCGGCAGGCGAACGCGATATGTTCCGTGTGCTGGAGCGGTATCAGGAAACCGAAAAAGCCACCATCATGATGATTACCCACGACTGGCACACCGCCGTTCACCACGCGACGCACATTCTCGCAATCAACCGCCGGCTGATCGGCTGCGGCGAGAGCTCGCCCGCCTTCGCGGAAGAGATGCTGCGAGAGGCCTTTGGGCACATCGGGCACGAACACCCCCATCGTGAGGCGAACGCATGATCGAAGCCCTCAGCCTTCCCTTTATGCAGCGCGCCCTCGCGGCGGGCGTTCTGGTGGGTTTTCTGGCGAGTTATTTCGGCGTTTTCGTCGTGCAGCGCCGGCTCAGTTTTCTGGGCAACGGGCTGGCGCACGCCGCGTTCGGCGGAGTGGCGCTGGGGCTGTTGCTCGATGCGAGTCCATTGTGGGTTGCGCTTCCCTTCACCGCCGCGGTGGCGGTGGCGATCAACTGGGTTCGCGACCGAACCGAACTATCCGGAGACACCGCGATCGGCGTATTTTTCGCGGTATCGATGGCGCTGGGCGTGGTGTTTCTCTCGTTGCGGCGCGAGTATAGCGCCGACGCGCATACCTACCTGTTCGGCTCGATTCTCGCGGTCAGCGCCATGGATTTATGGATCACGGGCGGCATCGCGCTGCTCACCCTGCTGATGTGGCCGATGTGGAAGCGCTGGGCGTACGTGGCGTTTGATGGAGAACTGGCGCAAACCGACCGGCTTCCGGTCGAACGGGACGATTACCTGTTATCGATTCTGATCGCGATGACCGTCGTGGTATGCGTCAAGATGGTCGGAATCGTGTTGATCGCGGCGTTTCTGGTGATTCCCGCCGCAACGGCTCGTCTGCTGGCGCGAACCTTCGCCCAGATGACGGTTTATTCAACCCTGATCGGCGTGGTCAGCGCCACGCTGGGGCTGCTGCTTTCCTACGATCTCGACCTGCCCAGCGGCGCGGTCATCGTGCTCGCGCAAGCGGTCTGTTTTTTCGCGGCCTTCGCGGCGCATCGTCTCAGGCGATAGCGGCGGCAGCCTTCGCACTGACACGATAGAGAGCTGCCGCGGGTAAGTTTTGGGTTAGTGCGAGCCCAGCCCGCCTCAATCCGGTCAACTAATCCAGCGATTCGATCTTCAGGTCGTCGAAAGCGGTACAGGCGTCGGCTTTGGTCCAGAGCCCGACGCGGCCCGGCGCGGCGAAGGTTTCATCATCCACTTCAAGTTCCAGTTTTCCATCCAGATAGGCTTCGATGTGAGAGCCGCGCATCTGAATCGCGATGGAATGCCATTTTTTCGGATCGAGTTTCACATCGGCGCTGGCGAGTTGTTTGCGATCGCCGTCTTTGACGAAGTAAACCCTGAAGTTGTCTTCCAGTGGATTCCAGCGAGCGGTGTAATAGTTGTTTCCGTCGATCGCTCGCCAGACCGGACCGCCGCCCTGGTCTTCCGTGCCGGACAGCGCTCTGACTTCGACCTTGATGAACGCATCGAGCAGACGGGGTTCATTCTTCAACGCCACGTTGAAGGTACGCCCCGCGTTATCCGATTTGACGACGGCGAACGAAGCGCCTTTTTTTGAATCGGCGTTGATGATCTCCCACCGCGCGGGAGTGTTTTTACTGTTGGTTTCGGTGATTTGCCAACCCTGTGGCGGTTGGCCCGTTTTTTCGTCATTGAAGTGAATCAGACCGGAGGCCGTTTCTTCAGCCGCCAGCGATCCCAACCCCGCCAAGGCGACTAGGAACGTAAATATAATGAGCGATATTTCTCTACCTTTCATAACGGAGGCTCTCCCTTGTAATCAGCGAGTGATGGTTCCGAGAATTTTGCAATCCTGACCGCCGACCAGGACTCTATCCGATTCCAACGATTCAATGGGGGGCGTGGTTTCGCCAAGATAAAAAACCAAGATGGCGCCCTGATAGGGCGTGAGTGATAACGATTGTCCGTTCCACTCCACCCGCTCGGGAGCGGCGCCGGTCAGTTCAGGCGACAGTTGGATGCCATTAGGTCCGCATCCGCAATCGGCGCTGAGACAGACCGCGTTCATCGAGCGGCCCAGCACCTGACAGTCGCGCCCGGACAAGAAGACCTGATTCTGATACTCTATGGCGACGGATGGCCCATGATATCCAGCGAGTTGAATAGTCTGATCGCCTTTGCGGATATTGCCGAGATAGATGCCAATGGTTTCCATAAACAATTCCACTGCAAGCGTTGCAGCAACGGCTCGAATCGGTAGACTGATAGCGTCGAACGTCTGTTCGACTCCATACTAAAAAACGTTTTTCCCCAAGGGAAGAGCGGCGGAGCGATTGGCCTTTCTCCGACGACAGGACAACGAAATTGATGAAACAAAGCCCGAGCAACCGGAATCAACTCGCCGCAGCCTGTCTGGCGCTGATGACCGCCGCGCTGTGTATGGCCGCCGGATGCGGCGACTGGAGCAAAGACAAGAACTTCGGCCTGGTGGAGATGTTTCACGGCAGCCCCAAACCGCCGCGCATGATGCCGCGTTCCATTCTGGGATCGATGCCCAGCGGACCGTTCGAATCGCAGGAGGTAAGAGGCATTCTCATCATGGACAGCGGCGCCGATTATACGGACCAGACCGCGCTCACCTATCTGGCGGAAACGCTGGAACGCTATAACCCCAATGGCCGGGGCGATCTGCCCGTCCATTATTTCATCGACAAGGACGGCGTTATTTACGCGGGGCGGCAATCGATCACGCCGGCGAGCATCCACCAGGGCAGCGCCTTTACCATGCGGCCCACCGATCTGGAAAAACCGGAGGACCTGCCTCGAGCGAGATTGGCGCGCGTCCGCAACCCGGAACTGAAACTGAAGGGCTATCTGGTCATCATGATGCTGGGTGACTACGATAACCAACTGGTCAACGAAAAACAGGAAAAATCGCTGTTTCAGTTGGTGGCGTATGAGTTGTTCCGGTATAATATGCCCATTCAGAACGTGGTATTACTGAGCCAGTTATACCCCGAGACGCGTAATCCGGGATTTTACTTGAAAAATTACCTGAATCAGTCTACTTTGGAAGCGAATTTACCGCCGCCTCCCTCAAAACATCGATTTCTGATTCCACCACCCGGCCTGGAAGAGCGGTAAGCGCAGCCTCACGATACCCGAGGGATCCGAATGCAACGAGTAACCTTTATCGCACTGTACGACGAATACTGCCTGGGCGTCCGCTACATGTCGTCCATGTTAAAAGAACAAGGCCACGAGGTGAACATCATCATTCACCACGGGGTTGAGTACATCTCCCCAATGGAAGTTCCCCCGCCCGACAAGCAGGAAGAAGGCGGGTATTACAGCATGTGCACCTATATCACCGGGCGAGAGATGGACCTCATGCTCGACCTGTTGAAAAAGCAGGCCCCGAGTCTGGTCGGCGTCTCGTTCACCTCGATCAGCTTCGGTCTGGCGCAGTTCGTGACCGAGCGGATCAAGAAGGAAATGCCCGGCGTCAAGGTGATCTGGGGCGGGGTCGATTCGACGGTCAACGCCAACGAGAACATCCGCTATCCCGACATGGTGTGTCTGGGTGAAGGCGAATACCCCATCCGCAACCTGGTCGACGCCATGGACAAGGGCGGCGACACCGATCACATCCCCAGCATCTGGGTCCGCAAACAGGACGGCGAGATTATCCGCAATCCGATGCAGAAGCTGGAACAGAACCTCGATAACTATCCGTTCCCCGATTTTGAGATCGAGAATAAAACGGTGATTCACGACGGCGAGGTGTTTCCGTCGCTGTTTCCACCGAAGAGCCACATGTACACCAACTTCATCATCATGACGGCGCGCGGGTGCCCGTTTACCTGCACCTATTGCTGCAGCGGACATGACGACGTGTTGTACAAGGGCGACCGTTTTCTGAGGCGGCGCTCGGTGGATAACGTTATCAAGGAACTGCGATACCGCATCCGCACCTGGCCGTGGAACATCGAACGCATCGAGTTTTACGACGACGTATTACCGCTCAACAAGCGGTGGGTGCGCGAGTTTTCACCGCGCTACGCGACCGAAGTCGCCCTGCCCTTCTTCGGATACACCCACCCCAACGTGGGCGACCCCGAACTGCTGGAACCACTGGGCGAAGCGGGCCTCAGCTACATCATCATGGGGATTCAGTCGGGCAGCCAGCGCACTCAGCGCAAGTATTACGACCGGCGGCATCCCAAAGAACAGACCATCCAGACCATACAGAACATTCAGGCCACCGGCGCGAAGGTGCTGGTTGACTTTATCGGGTATAACCCGCTTGAGCTCGAAGAAGACAACCTCGAAACGCTGGACCTGATTCTCGACCTGCCCAAACCAGTCGGCATCATCAAGATCAACCCGATGGCGTTTTACGATAACTACAAGATTTTCCACATCGCGCACAAGGAAAATATTATCGAGCAGCTGGAGCGGCCCAAGGGCGTTCACGCGCTGCAAGCGAAGCCGAATCCGTATTTCGTTTATTGGGAGATGATTCACACGCTGGCGCACTTCGACCAGATGAACCGCGACGACATGATGACGCTGGTGGCGGACGAGCACCTGCGCAAGAATCCGGCGCCGCTGGAGAAGTTCGTCGACGCGCTCTATTCAGCGACCTACCAGGACGGCAACCCGGTGGTCCGCAAGGATGAGTACATCAACCAGCTGCGCTGGCGCATCCATCAGCTGGAAGGCAACTCGATGTACAAGGCGTTCCGTAAAATCAGAAGCCTGGTGGCGTAACCCGCCGCGCAAGCCGTTTCAGAAAGACGAAGCCAACAGGCCGGTGACTGTTCACCGGCCTGTTTCTTTTGAAGAGAAAGGAGGATAAATTCAAAATGAAATTCTGGAGGTTTTTATGAAAATCTATTATACAGAGCATTCGATAGAACGGATGAGACAACGGGATATTGTTGAAGAAGATGTGGAAGAAGCGTTTATGTTGAATCCCTCCGTACAGTCGGGAAAATCCAATAACCGATATGAAATTCATGCTAAAATAGGAAGAAGATTTATTACTGTGGTTTATACAAAAATTTCCGATGGGATTCGAATCATTACCGTCTTTTAAGGACTTGGCTATGAAAATTCAATACGACAAGGCAGCGGATGCGCTTTATATCACGCTTGGCGTGGATGATGGCTCTCGCGGCGTTGTTCAGCGCACGGAGCGGATCAACGGGTCTCCCATCGCACTCGATTACGACGCGGAGGGGAAAATATTTGGTATTGAAGTTTTTGAGGTATCCTCGTGTTCACCTTCTCAATTTCAAGATGATTTTTTACTGCAATACGCCTCGAAATAATCCTCATCCATTCTTTATTTCCGGTGTTCAAGAAACCAGTCGAAGATATCGGGTTTCTGATACAGGCTCCACAGGTTGTGACCGGTATCGGGTAAAACGGTGTATTTGACCTCGCCGCCCGCATCACGCTGGGCGCGCACCATGCGGCTCGACGCGATCATCGGGACGATGTCGTCATCCTCACCATGAAACGCCCAGGTGGGGACGCCGGTCAGGCGGTCGGCCAGTACGGGATCGCCGCCGCCGCACAGAGGCGCGATGGCCGCGATCAATTCAGGGCAGGCACAGGCGACGCGCCAGGTTCCAAAACCGCCCATGCTGATTCCGGTGACGTATATCCGCGATGAATCAATCGGAACGCGCAGCATGAGCAGCTGAAGCGTATGTTTGAGCTTCGGCCCCGACCAGCTCGATCCGGCGGGACACACCGGCGCGATGACGACGAAGCGGTTCTGCATGGCTTCAATGGGAACGTGATTCTTAAATTCTTCGATATCGGCGCCGCGCTCGCCCGCGCCGTGCAGGTACATCACCAGCGGCCAGCGGTGGTCGTCGTTGAAACCCGCCGGGAAAAACACGGCGCAGGGATAATCGCCAATTTTGAGAAGTTTGATGGATGGCTGGCCGTCAACGGGTTCAGGCGGGGCATGCAGCGCCGACGCGGCGGCGGCGAGGTGCATCATCAGCAAAAGCGCGTATTGCAGCGGTTGTTCCATCGGTCCGGTTCAGGAGCGTTTATTCAGAAGGGTAGCACAAAAACCCCAGAGGGGGAAAAAACTCAATCTCTGTACCTCAGCTTATAAAGAAGCCGATTCAACTCAGCCTGATCGTCATCGGATAATACGCCGATCCATTGTTTCTGAAACTTACGCAAGGGTTTGACCGCCGATTCAACCAGCTGCTTACCCGCAGGAGTGATAAACACCCGCACGACGCGGCGGTCTCGATCAGAGCGGCGGCGTTCGACCAGACCTTTTTCGACAAGGCGGTCGATCATGCGGGTCACGTCGGGCACACGGGTAATGAGACGTTCGCCGATCTCCAGGCTTGGGATGCCCTCCACGCCGGAGCCATTCACGATACGCAGCGCGTTGTATTGAGACGGCGTGAGACCGAATGGTTTCAGCGTTTCAGCCAGGCGGGTAGAGAGCATCTCCTCCGTCTTCAACAGATTGAAAAACGCTTCGGCTTCCGGTGGGTCGAAGGGCCGGGTCTGGATCAATTCACGCATCAGGCGTTCACGAGTCATGTTTTTTTCACCTCACACCCATAATATACGTTATAACAACTATTGTGTCAACACTAAAATTCGCTTTCTGTCTTCGACCGCTAAAACACAGTTTGAGGATGGTGGACAGTACGTTTCCTACACCTAATGCCGCCGAGGCGATCAAGGTTTAATTCGAAGATAGTTCTTGCATCCGCAAACGTTTCGAACAACCGTTATCACATCTTTGTCAAAGGCTTCGTTGGGCCCAACGTGAATCCTGAATCTCGTTGAGGCGTCCCGTAATTCTTCGTCCTTTCACCGGACGTTCCATTTTTGCGCGAGCGGAAACTTCCACAAACCGGCGCCGCCGTATGAAACGAGCGGCCCAGAAAGCGTGCAACGGGTTTTGACGTGAAGCGCTTCACCTATCGCGAGAGAACCGCAATTCAGGCGGCTTAATTCGCGGCTGGCGGCCAGCCAGCGGTTTTGGCGAGTATTTGGATTGTGCGTATCAAGCGCGCTCGTTGGCGCTGGGGAAAGCGAGATTGAGATATATTCATCGTGTTTTGTCTGAAGCAGGATGCGGACAGGATGAAAAAGATATTCATGATCGGTGATTCGGTGGACTATTACGATTTATCGGAGACATTTGTCATTATTGATTTCGCTCTTTGAATCACGAAAACTCGAAATGAAAGAAGCACACGAAAAAACGGCTTTGTACCCTGCCATACCCAACCTTGAAAGGCTGGGCTACAAGCATCCGCCCCTGACGGGGCGAACGGCAACGCCCAGGTAGGTATGGGGATTGTGCGGATCAGGCGGCTTCGTTGGTCCTAATCTGATCATGATTTCATCCGCGCCCTTGGGTAAAACTTTTCCCGCTCAGGCGGCGCTCCGCCAATGGCCGCATTCGCTCGCAAAAGTTTCACCCGGCGGGCGCAGGCACCGCCTGAGGCCAGCCAGCGGTTTTGGCGAGTATTTGGATTGTGCGTATCAAGCGCGCTCGTTGGCGCTGGGGAAAGCGAGATTGAGATCAGTCAACGTGTGTTTTGTCTTAATCGGGATGCGGACAGGATGAAATGGATATTCGGGATCGGTGATTCAGAGAGGTTTGGATTATCGACGACAAGAATGATTCGTTGATCGGAATCAATGATTATTATGAGAAGAAACGGGCGCGGAGAAGCGATTTTATTCACGCCTGCTAATTCAAGACGGTTGTCCGCATTCATTTAGCGAGATGGAGAAGATGGAGGCCATGAAATCGGCGCGAATCTCTCCCTTTTGAGGCGGCGCCAGCGCTGATACCATACCCTACGGCAAACCGCCGCCACACGGTATTCACCCCGTTATCCGTGGAGAATTCAGGACTCGTCATGGACTGGTTGACTCGATTGCAACGCCCCGCCCAACACGTCAAACCCTTGACGGTGTGGCCTTTCGCGCCCGATTGGGGGGAGACGGACGTCGAACGCCACCTGCGCGCGATCCGTGAACAGGGATGGGGCGGCGTGGTCATCGAGCCGGCCTGCGTTCAATCGCTGCTCAGCTCGTTACACTCGGCCTCTATCGTGGTTACGGCGGCGCACAAAGCGCGCGAACTGGGGTTGAGCGTCTGGCTGCACGGCGGTCCGCTGAGCCTCACCAGTCTGACCGCCATGCAACTGGCGGAATCGGAGCCCGGCTTTCGCATGCAGACGCTGGAATACGCCGGGCGGCACGACGTGCGATCGGGCGAACGTGTGTTGTGGACGCTGCCGGAACCGCTGAACGATCCACTGATTCTGGGGATCACCGAAGGCGGACGCGCGATGGATATCAGCCAGTTGTACCGCAACGGCAGGGTCGAAGGTTTGACGCCGCTGGCGGTGGAGCGCTTCTGGGCGTTCGAACGGCATGAATACGACTACACGCTGAATCCGTTTCACCCCGCCGCGGTCAAAGCGCTGATTCACGAAACCGCCTCGGCGCTGGGCGAGGTGCTGCACGACGCGCGCACGGTCATCGACGGCGTGTACTGGCCCCGCATCGCCTGGCAGGAATTCTATTACACCGGCGCGCCGTGGGGCGAAGATTTCAGCGACGCGTTTACCCTGATGTATAAAAAAGACGCGCTGGAATCGATCCCCGGGCTGTTTGACGAAGAAGACGATCACTCACTGAAGCACCGTATTCTGTACCGCCGGGCGATGTGTACGCTATGGCGCGATTCATACTTTCAGCCGGTTCGCGAGGCCTACGAAGCGCTCGGGTGGAAAAACGCCAACCTGTGTTTTCTGGCGCCGCCGCCGGTTCCACTGGGCGCGCCCACGCTCTCGGCGCCGCTGCACGCCTGGATGGAAGGCGAAGCGGCTTGGGGCGACATGAGCCAACGCAACTCGGACACGCCCGCCCGGCTGGCTTATTTTATCGATAACGATTTTCTGGCGGGGTTCCGGCGCGAAGTCAATCTTGCTCCCTCGCTGGCGCCTCGAATGGAAAACGATCACGGCGAAGACGAAGCGTATCATGAACCGTGTCAGCCGTGGATGGACGGCGTCGCATCATACGCCGCGCGGCTGAGCGCGCTGGCTGAATACGGCACGGAAGAAGTTTCCATCCTGATGCTCGACGCGGGCGTGACGGATTACGCACGGTTTCCCTTTACCGAAGCCGGTTCACAACAACTGGTCGAAGCCAAGCAGTCCTGGTACGAGATGGAACTCGGCTTGCGGGCCGAACGGTACTCTCTGGACTGGATGTACGAGACTCAATTGTCATGCCTCGAGGTGGATGAGGAGGGCTTTTACTCGCTGCGTTCCAGCGATGGAAAGCAGCGCCGCTACAGTCTGATTCTGGTTCCGCCCCTGCGGCTGATTGGAAAAAGCGCCGCGATCGAACTGACCCGGCTGGCTGACCAGGGCGGGCTGATTCTGTTCGCGGGCCGCGCGCCCGACCTCGCCGCCGAGAACGGCGATCTCGAAAGCGGCGATTCGTATTTTTCACCCCTGGCGGACGAACTGGATACGGTACGCATCCGTCAGGATGGCTGGATGGATACGTTGAAAGACTGGGTGAAGCCGCTGCTGCCCGATATGAAAGAGAAAGCGGTGTTGTTCGCGCGGTGCGTGCAGACCGCGACGGAGCGGTTGTACCTGTTGTTCGCGCAGACGGACGAACCGCAAGTCATCTCCACGCCGGTCGAAACGGGATACTCACGGATCAGCGAAGCCGACCCAGCCACGGGCGTCTGCGTACGAAGCGTAGATCGCAACCATGCGGCCGCGATTCGCTTGCAACCGTTCGGCTCCACGCTGGCGGTGATGCACAAATCGGATGAAGCGCCCACTCCGCTGACGCCGCAGAGTCACGCTGACGCCATCGCGGTTAAAGCGCCGTTTTTTTTCTTTACGCGAAACGGCAACCAGGCTCCCCTGTTCCGCTGGTATTACGAACAGGCGCGCGATCCCGAGACGGAACCGGGTGAACGCCGGCTGGAGCATTTTTATTCGACCGTTTTCAAACTGAACAAGCGAATCACCCCCCTGCAGTTGAAGATCATGGGGCTGGAGCACGACGATCTGGTTCTGTTGAACGGGCAGGAATTGTTCTTCGACCGGTGGGGGGATCCCTCATGCGCGGAAATCAGCCAGTTCACTCAGATTGGCGATAACGCGATCGAACTGGTTCGCTCGGCGACATGGAGCGACGCGCGGGCGCAGTTCGGCCCGGTGTGGCTGGAGGGCGACTTCACCGTTAAACAATACAACGGAACGGATTGTCTCACGCATCCGAGGGACCGGATCGGCGCCGTGAGCTGGACGACGGCCGGGTATCCCTATTTCTGCGGGGTGGGCGTCTACCGGCAGACGATCGACTGGCCGGAGGATTACGCCAACCGGCGCAGCATGACGTGTTTCACCGAGGTGCTGCACGCGGTTGAACTCTATATCAACGAACAGTTCGCCGGGCGGCGCTGGCGCGCGCCGTGGCGCATAGAGACCACCGGTTTGTTCAAGCCGGGCCGCAACCTGATCGAATTTCGCGTCGCCAACGATTCGTTCAACCGATTTCAACCCGAACCCGAACCGGCCGGCGTAATCGGCCCCATCACCGTGGAGGTTTTCGAGCGTGTACTTTGACGTTGTTGATGAACTGAACCAGGTTTTGCAGGAGGCCGCCCGCGACATTCTGGGCGACGCCTTCGATCAGGCCGAACCGGCGGGTTTTTCTCCGGCGCGCGACCTGAGCCACGGCGACCTGACCACCACCGCCGCGTTCAACTGGGCGAAATCGCTGAAACGGAATCCCCGCGAACTGGCGGGTGAGATCGTCATGCGGCTGAGCGGTCATCCCTCTATTGAAAAGGCGAGCGCGGCCGGCCCGGGCTTCATCAACGTCTCGTTATCGAGCCAGGTTCTGCTCAACACGCTGGGCGCGGCGCTGAAGCAGGATTCGGCGTATGGGCGCTCGGCGAAGTACGCGGGCAAAAAAGCGATGGTCGAGTTCGTCAGCGCGAACCCGACCGGCCCGCTGCACGTAGGGCACGTGCGCGGGGCCATCGTGGGCGACACGGCCGCCTCGCTGCTGGAAGCGGTGGGATACGAGGTGACGCGCGAGTATTACTACAACGACGCGGGCGTTCAGATGGAGATGCTGGGCCGCTCGGTGCGGGCGCGCTACTGGCAGCTATTCGGTCTTGATGAAGCGCTTCCGGAAAATGGATACAAGGGCGATTACATCCGCTACATCGCGGCGGCGGTCAAGACGGCGAAAGGCGATTCGCTGTTAGAAAGCGGCGAATGGCGCCCCTTCACCGAGTTCGCCGCCGACGTGTTGATGTCGGTCATCATGGACGATCTGCGCAAGCTGCGGGTGCGGTTCGACACGACCTTCAGCGAACGCTCGCTGCATGAAAACGGAAGCGTGCGCCAGACGATCGACGAACTAACCGCCCAGGGCGCCACTTACGAACAGGATGGGGCGTTGTGGCTGAAAAGCACCGATCAGGGCGACGACAAGGACCGGGTGCTGGTGAAAAGCGACGGCGAGCCGACCTACGTAACGCCCGACATCGCCTACCATCGTGAGAAGTACGCGCGCGGCTTCGACCTGCTGGTCAACGTG
Organism: bacterium; assembly: GCA_016125385.1. GTDB lineage: Bacteria > Hinthialibacterota > Hinthialibacteria > Hinthialibacterales > Hinthialibacteraceae > WGLV01. Next base: position 65,878 of record WGLV01000032.1, on the reverse strand, counting down.
ATGGGCCACGACCACCACAGCCAGGTGGAACGGGTCAAGATCGCGCTGACGATACTGGGCTACCGGCTGAACGCGCTGAATTACCTGTTGAACCAGATGGTGAGCATCGAACGCGGCGGCGAGAAGATCAAACTCTCGACGCGCGAAGGGCAGTTCATGACGCTGGCCGACATGGTCGACGAACTGGGGGCGGACGTCACCCGCTATTTCTTCGCGCAACGCAGTTACAACTCGCAAATGATCTTCGACTGGGACCTGGCCAAGCGGCAGTCGATGGACAACCCGGTCTATTATCTGCAATACGTTCACGCCCGGACATGCAGCATCGAACAGAAAGCGGAAGAACGCGGCATCGACCGCGCGCCCAACCTCGATGGGATCGACCCCGCGCCGCTTCGGGGAGAACGCGAACGCGAACTGCTGTTGAAGTTGTTCTTTTACCCCAACGTGGTGATGGACGCGGCGGAACGGCTGGAAGCGCACCTCGTACCCGCCTATCTCGAAGACCTGGCGAAGACGTTTCATGGCTATTACCAGGCGCAGCGCGTACTCGATCAGGACGACCCGGAAGGCAGCCGCGCGCGGATGAAGCTGGTGTTGGGCGTTCAGCGGGTGATGCGCAACGGGCTGTCGCTGTTGAAAGTCGACGCGCCGGAGCGCATGTAGCACGAATGGAATTTGAAGCGGTTTTCCAGTACCGTATACTGAATTGAAGTAAAGACGCGGCGCCCGGGCGGCGCCGCCCTGGACCGGACGGACGACCGAACCCAACCAAGGAGATCGCCGCATGATACGCATCGGATTGATCGGCGCGGGAAACGTGGGCCGCGCGCACGCGGAAACCTTCAGGCATCTGCCCGGCGTGAAACTCGCCGCGGTGGCGGACTCTCACCCCGCGAACGCCAAGGCGGTGGCGGACGCATACAAAGCCGACGCGCTGACCGAATCGCAGGCGTTGATCGAACGCGACGACATCGACGTAGTGGTCATCGCCAGTCCGACTCCCTTTCACGCCTTTCAGGCGCGTAACGCCGCGCAAGCCGGAAAACACGTTTACCTCGAGACCCCGGTGGCGCGAACTCTCAAGGATGGACGGGAAGCCGTCGAAGCCGCCAGGCAGAGCGGCGTGGTCATGACGGTTGGGCACACCCTGCGATGCTATTCGGAATATGAAGGCATGCGGGCGCGCGTTCAGGGGGGCGCCATCGGAACGCCGGGCGTGATCCGCCTGTCACGGCGCACGCCGCACCCCCGGGGGTGGTACGCCAACATCGCCGCCAGCGGGGGCGCGATTCTCGACGGGATGATTCACGAACTCGATTACCTGCTGTGGACTTTCGGCCCGGTGGAACGGATCTACTGCCGGGGGCTGTACGGACGCCGCGAACTGGACCGGCTCGACTACGCGCTGGCCGTGCTGCGGATGAAAAGCGGGGCGATCGCCCATGTTGAAACGTCATGGTGTCATTACGGCCAGTTCTGTCTGGACGCCGAGTTCGCGGGAGACAAGGGCCTGATCCGGTATGACAATCTGGGCGCGGTGTCGCTGCAGATCTCACTGATCGACTTCAACAGCAACGGACGCAGTTATTTTTCAGAAAGCCCGATCATCAAACCGGCGCATTTTCTGATGATGGAAAAATTTCTCGCCGCCGTAAAAGGCGAGGGCGATAACCCCGCTCCCGCCGAAGAGGCGCTGGAAGCGCTCGCGCTGGTGGAAGCCGCCGCGAAATCGATGGAACTGAACCAGGCCGTTCAGACCGGCGCGGCCGCGTAACCTACGGGAAGGAACGAAGCCAGATGACAACCCGAATCGGACTGATCTCATTCGCCCATCTGCACGCGCACAGTTACGCGGCTCAACTGAAGAAACTCGCCGGCCGATGCGAGATCTCGGGTCTGTATGACGACGACCCAGCCCGGGGGCGCGAGATCGCCTCGCAACTGGGCATTTCATTCATCGAAACGTGCGGCGGGCTGCTCGACGCGAGCGACGGCGTGGTGATCTGCAGCGAGAATTCGAAACACAAGGATTTCGTCCTGCAAGCCGCTGAGGCGAAAAAGACCATCCTCTGCGAGAAACCGATCTCAACCAATCTGACTGACGCGCGGATCATGATCGACGCCTGCGAGAAAGCGGGCGCGGCGCTGATGATCGCGTTTCCCTGCCGGTTCAGCACCCCGGTTTTCAGGGCGAAGCAGTTGATTCAGGACGGCAAGCTGGGCGAGATCATCGGTATGAAGGGAACGAACCGCGGAACCATGCCGGGCGGATGGTTCGTCGACAAGGCGCTTTCAGGCGGCGGCGCGGTGATCGACCACACGGTTCACGTGCTGGACGTGTGGCGCTGGATTCTCGGACGCGAGGTCACCTCGGTGTACGCCGAAATGGGTACGCAGTTTTATCCCGAGCTGAGCGTGGAAGACGCGGGGACGCTGTCACTGGAATTCGAGGGGGGGATATTCGCCACGCTCGACACTTCGTGGTCGCGCCCCAACAAATCGTTCCCCACCTGGGGCGACGTGACTCTGGAAATCGTCGGAGAAAAAGGCTCGATCACGGTCGACGCCTTCAATCAGAAATACGACGTGTATAACAATGACGCCGTCAAGGCGGAATGGACGTACTGGGGAGACGACATCGACTTTGGACTGATTCAATCATTTCTGAACGTCGTTGAGGGAAAGACCCCGTCTCCCATCACCGGCAACGACGGCTTGAAGGCGCTGGAAGCCGCGCTGGGCGCCTACCGGTCGGCGGAAACGGGCCAGCCAACCGCCCTGCCGCTGGCCTGATCTGAAACTTACGGGAGAATCATGGCGGATAAACGCTTGTTACTGGTCGACGATAACGCGCAGTACCGGAACGCGGTCAAACGCAATCTGACGCTGGCGGGGTACCAGGTGCTGGAGGCGGAAAACGCCGACAAGGGGCTGGAGACGATTCATCAGTCGGACCCGCACGTGGTCATAACCGATCTCGACATGCGCAGCCACGACGAGGGCCTGCACCTGATCCGTGAGGTTAAACGGCTTCATCCCAGCCTGCCCATCATCATGATCTCGGCGGTGGGGACGTTTGACGAAGGGGCGCTGGCGCGCCAGTACGGCGCCATGTTCGTATTAAGCAAGTCGCGCATCGACGCGGAAATCGATACGCTGTATAAAGGCCTCGACGCGATCTTCGAACAAATCGAACGGATGCGGCGCCTGCGCGAGCGGGTCGACGAGTGTCTCCAGTCGGGCCAACCCGCCGACGACGCCCTCAATCAGGAGTTGCAGGCGCAACTGCAAAGTCAGGATCTGGACGCGGGCTTTAAAAGCGCCGTCTATGAAATGATCGACCTGCTGGATTCATCTCACCCCGGCGACGGCGCCACCGCGCCGGAAGACCCCACGATTTACCTCGACGCGCTGGCGGAAACGCTGCCCAACCTGAAACAGATGGACGAGGAAACGCGTACCATGCTGGGCCTGGCGGAAAGCCTGCAACAATCGGCCAACGCCTCCAGCGTATCGGTGGCGCGGAATATCGGCTTTTCATATTCATTCGCGGTGGAGAACGAGGTGAAACAGCGGCTGGGCCGCAAAGTCAACCGGCTGCTCACCACGAATAACGTCTCCAAACTCGCCGATCAACTGTACGACAGCGCGCTGCGCAATCTCGATATGTTTTTCAACCAATACCTGATCCGCGCCGTGCAGCAAAAGAACATGGAGCTGAATTCAGACATTACCCGCCAGGTGTTGGAGCGCATCATCAAACACGGCGAGAAATACAAACCGGATGGCTTGAAAGCGCTGGGCGTGATTATCTACTGCTGGGGCCGCAATCATGAGTTCGCCAACCGCAAGGGAAAAGTCATCATCAAGAATCCCCTGGGGCTCAAAGGGCTGGACGACGACGGCGTCACCGAGCTGTCGAGCGAATTGATCCGGCTTCAGCATTTGCGCAATCCATTTATTCATCCAGAATTCAGCGAGCGAGAGAAGACGGAATCCGTACGAGCGGCCGCGCTGCGTTGCCTGCAACTGGTCAGCCAGGTGGTATAGGAAGCGGGCAGGGTATTTGGATTATCCGCATCCAAATTCGCGATATGATCGAACCCAGATAGCACCCAGCCTTGAAAGGCTGGGCTAGCAGCACCCGCCCCTGCGGGGCGAAAGCCGTGATTGAGCTGGGTAGTTAGATTAATAAATTGTAATGCTGGGCTCAACGAAAGAGAATTTTCTAAACGATATTTCATCAGGCAAGTGTTATGTTACCGGTTTCCAATCAATAAATTATTATTGCCTAATCTAATTTCGGCGCGCCGATCGTGAAGATATTATTTCTCCTTCCCCAGATTCCCTACCCACCCCACAGCGGCGGCCGTATTGTCACATGGAACACCATCAAGCGATTCGCCCTGGAATGCGAGACGCATGTCGCTTGCCTTTATCACCACCCCGATGAACTGAAATATCTGGAAGAAGTTCAGAAAGTCTGCGCCAGCGCGGAGGCGTTCGCCGCAGGAAAGAAATGGGATATTAACGCCATAATTCGCTCATTTTTATCAACATGGCCCTACAAGGCTCACCGGTTTTATAACCACCAGATGGCTAAGTACGTTCAGCGGAAATTGCGCGAGGAAGCGTTTGACGCAGTTCACGCGCAGAATTTTTATACGACATCGTACATTCACGGCGATGAACCCTGCCTGAAAATTCACTATAAAGAAAACGTGGAAGGGAACATTCTGCTGCGCTACGCCAGGGCCTCACGCAACCCTCTGGTCAAAGCGGCGGCATGGCTGGAGGGACATCGGACCCGGCGGTTTGAAAAAACGGCCTGTGAAAAGTTCGACCGGATTCTGACCATCTCTCCGGATGACCGGGACGCGTTGCTGAAACTGTCACCCCATCTCGATATCGAACATCAGCGGCCGGGCGTCGATCTGGAAACGTATCCCTGCGTGGATGAAGAAGCGGGGCCGCCCACGGTGGTCTTTACCGGGACGATGTCATATTACCCCAACGCCGATGGAGTGAGGGTGTTTCTGCGCGACGAATGGCCGAGGGTCCGGGCGCGGATGAGCGACGCCGAGTGCTGGATCGTGGGGGCTGGACCGCCGGACGACATCGCCGCGCGGGATGGTCGAAACGGGGTTCACGTCACTGGACGGGTTGACGATATATCCGTATATCTGAAACGGGCGCATGTGTACATCGTCCCGCTGAGGGTAGGCGGCGGCATCCGGTTAAAAATTCTGGAAGCGATGGCCAGCGGACGAGCGGTGGTCAGCACGGCGGTCGGGAGCGAGGGACTCGACCTGAGGGATGGCGAGCATTTGCGCACCGCTGAGCTTCACGGCGGATTCGCCGACGCCGTAGCGGATTTGCTGAAGAACGAGAGCGATCGCCGCCGTTTACGAGAAGCGGCGCGGGCGCGCATCGAAGACCGGTACGACTGGGACGTCGTAATCAGGGAACAGATGAGGCGGTATCAGTCGCTGATTCAGTCGCGGACGCAGCCGACGGCGCCGTGACTCCGTACAGTTCTTCCGTCGTAAGCGCCATGTAATCATTCAGCATTTGAGCCGCAACGACGGGATTCTCTTTCTGCAGTTGAGCCATCATGGAGCTGAACGCTTTTTCAGGCATTCCCCTTAGAATACGAATCACACGCAATTGCTGCTCGCGCTGTTCCTCGGGCGACGCAACGGAAGAGGCTTGGTACATCTGAACGATCAGGCCGGAAACCTCTTTCGGCTTGGAGAGCGACAGCACGGTGGAGACCTTGTCCTCCAGCTGGCTCAGTTCGCTCTTCTCGCGTTCCTGCCGTTTGCGTTCAAGTTCCTGAAGGGTGATGAGCTGGTCAGAGGCTTCGGACACGTAGCCGGACAGGGCCTGTTCCTTGTTCTGCAGCGAATTTTCCCAGCGCTGAAGTTCTTTTTGTTTGTCGTCGAGCGCGAGTTTCAGATCGCGCAGTTTCTGCTGTTCGACGATGATATTTTTCAGTATGTCAGGCAGCGGTTTATTGGGATCGTCTCCAAACAGGTCTTTGGCGGTGTAGGCTTCAGGCACGGCGATTGAAGTGGCTGACTGGACGGCCGCGGTCGCGCTGGCGGGGCCGCCAAGATTCTGAAAATAGGGAAGCGGGATTTTTCTGAGCATTTCCTGATCGACGACGCCCATGTACCAGGCCACGCCCGCCGCGGCGCCCACCAGCAACAGAGGAACCAGCAGATAAAGCAGTACGCCGCCGCTCTCCCTCCGATTGCGGATATATTTCCGGGTTCCGATCTCATCCATTATGGCCGCCTCTTCCTTCTGTGTTTCTTTCGTCCAGTCGTTCAGTTTTTTCTCTTTGTATTTTTCGAGGATTTTTTCTTCCTGATAAAGGCCGATCAGTTCCTGCCGGCGCTCGTTCTGTTCCTGGCGGATGCGGGCGATCTGGCCGCGTTTGTCACGCTCGGTGCGCATCATGAACGCGCGGTACATATCGAGCGTTTTCTGCAGGGCGAGATACTCATCATCCGAACTGCGGTCTATCAAGCGTTCACGAAAGGCCTGTACGCCGAGACGCCCTTCCTCAATCTCATTCAGCAGACCCTGAATCTGATTTTCAAGCCGCTGGATGACTCGCTCTTTTTCTTCGATCTCGTAGCGTTTGAGACGCAGTACGGGATCGAGCCGAAAACGGAAATTTCTCATGCCTGGTTATACCCCGCGTCCGTCCGCGCCGTTGAGCGTTCGATATGAACTCACTTCGCGCCCGCCTGCGCTGGGGCGCGCGGCTCGCACATCGCGGCGATCTCCATCATCTGCTGAACCGACTTTTCATACTCGACCGATTCGCGGATGCCCTGGCGCAGGAACGAATCGATGGCCGGTTTCATCTCCATGGCGAGATCGATCTCTGGATTACTGCCCTTCTGGTAGGCGCCAATGTTGATGAGGTCTTCCGCATCGTTATACACGGAATACAGCTGAGCGACCCGGCGCGCGGACATGACCTGATTTTCAGGAACGATATCGACCATCACCCGGCTGATGCTCTGGAGAATATCAACCGATGGGTAGTGATTGCGATGAGCCAGCGCGCGAGTGAGTACGAAGTGACCATCGAGGATGCCGCGAGTGGCGTCGGCGATGGGCTCGTTCATGTCATCGCCCTCAACCAGCACGGTAAACAGCGCGGTGATGCTTCCCTCGCCTTCCGTGGTACCGGCGCGTTCCATAAAGGACGGCAGCAGAGCGAAAACGGACGGCGTGTAGCCGCGCGTGGTGGGCGGCTCGCCCGCCGCGAGGCCGACCTCGCGCTGGGCCATCGCCATGCGGGTGACGGAATCCATCATCAGCAGGACGTCTTTGCCCTGGTCGCGGAAATATTCAGCGATAGTCATGGCGGTCAGCGCGCCTTTGACGCGCATCAGCGGGGGGGTGTCGCCGGTGGCCACCACCAGCACGCTGCGCGCGAGGCCCTCTTCGCCGAGGTCTTTTTCAATGAACTCGCGGACTTCGCGTCCGCGTTCGCCGATCAAGGCGATGACGTTGATCTCGGCCTCGGTGTACCGCGCAATCATGCCCATCAAGGTACTCTTGCCCACGCCCGAACCCGCGAAGACGCCGACGCGCTGGCCGCGCCCCCACGTCAACATGGAGTCGATTACCTTTACGCCGGTGGCGAGCGGCTTGGCGATGCGGCGGCGGGTAAACGCGTTGGGCGGGCGATTGTAGATCGACCGTAAGTTCGTCGCGGCGATCACGCCCTTGCCGTCGGCGGGGTTGCCCAGCCCATCGAGAAGCCGGCCCAGTAAACGCTCGGTGCATTTGACACGCGCGGGGCCGCCTGTGGAGAGGACCTCGCACCCCGGGCGGATTCCGGCGACGTCGCCATAGGCCATCAGAATCACGCGACCGCTTCGGAAACCGACGATTTCAGCCGGGATGGGCGGGGCGCCGCCGGGCGGATGGATGTAGACCAGATCGCCGACCGCGCCGCCGGGGCCGCGCGACAGGATCACGACGCCGACGAGTTCGTCGACGTAGCCGCGCTGGCGAATCGGATGCGCATTGGCAATCGACCAGCGCAGGGTTTCCCAATCGATCTGGTGCGGGGTAAGCGGCATGGCTATTCTTCCAAAATCGCGTCGGTCAGGATATCGACCTGTTTATCGACCCGCCCGTCAACGCCGCCGGAAGGCGACTCAATCATGACGCCGGCGCGGCCGACGCGCGGATCGACTGCGACTTCGATTTTTTCGAGATCATCGAAGTGACTTAAAAATTCAGGAACCCATTCTTCGATCTTTTGTTTATCTTCGGGATTCACGAGAATACGAACCGTTTTCCGGTCGGCGGTCTGATTCAGGCATTCACGCGCGATACGGACGACGATTTCGTCATCGGTCTCGATTTTCTGTTGAAGGACGCGCGCGATCACGTCGCAGACCAGTTGGCGGATTTCGGGTTCCTGATCGCGAAACATGCCTTCATAGATGCGCTGGCCTTCCGCGATCATTTTTTTGAAATCGGCGATCAGCCCCGCGACCTGTTTGCGGGCATCTTCCAGCCCCTGATTCAAGCCTTCCTGATGGCCCTGTTGACGCTGCTGTTCGCGGATTTCGGCGTTTTCGGTTTCGAGTTCGGCGCGCATGCTTTCCAGCTCAGCCGCCGACGCCTCGCGCATGGATTCCGCTTCCTGAAGGGCCTCTTCACGGATGCGGTCCGCTTCGGTTCGCACCGCGTCAATGAGCTCGGCGGCCTCGTCTTCGGCGTGGCGCAGAACTTTTTCACGCTCAACGATGTTGTAGTTACGCTCGATCTTGATATCGGGCGCTTTGATGATTCGTCCCATGATTTATTTTCAACTCAGGCCGTTATCCATGAATAATCCGGCTTTTTCGCCCCCCTCATTGTAGCGGGCGGGGCGGCGCCATGCACTGGAACTCTATTGATAGGTGTCTTCTTTTCCCGGACGCCCGATAAAGATCTGGCCCGATTCTTCCATGCTCTTGAGCAGGTTGAGGATTTTCTGTTGCGATTCCTCCACCTGTTGAACGCGCACCGGTCCCATCATTTCCATGTCTTCCTGAAGGTTGCGCGCGGCGCGGGTGGAGAGGTTGTGGAAGACCTGTTTGCGCAGATCGTCTCCGGCGCCCTTGAGCGCGGCGGCGAGCTCTTTCATATCGATGGAACTGAGAACGCGCTGCATGGCGCGGTCGTCGAGCATGATGAGATCGTCAAAGGTGAACATCCGGCTCTTGACCTCGGCGGCGAGTTCGGGATCCTGAGTCTGCATCGATTCAAGAATCTTCTTGCTGGCGGAAGGCTCGACCTGATTGAGCAGCTCGGCGAGCGCGTCGACGCCGCCCGCTTCACGGTAATCATGAGCCAGCAGGTTGGAGAGTTTTTTCTCGAGAATGCGCTCGACGTCGCTGATGATTTCGGGGCTGGTGTTTTCCATGCCCGCGATACGCAGCACGACTTCCTGTTGAATGTCGTTGGGAAGTTCTGTGAGAATTAGGGCGGCCTGATCGTGGCTGAGGTGAGCCAGAATGAGCGCGATGGTCTGCGGATGTTCGTTGCGGACGAAGTTGACCAGTTCGCCGGCGCCGACGTGTTTGAGGAAATCGAAAGGACGGCCCGCGATGACGCCCTGCAGGCGCTCAAGGATTTCCATCGCCTTGCCGGGTCCAAGCGCTTTTTCAAGGATCTGTTTGGCCGTGTTGACGCCGCCGTGGCTCATGTACTGTTTGGCCATCGCGGTGTGGTAAAACTCTTCGATCACCTGAGTCTTCTGATCGGGCGGAACGCCCTGCAGGTTGGCGATCTCCAGCGTGATCTGTTCGATCTCATGATCGCTCAGGCCGCGATAGACGTCGGCCGCGACTTCAGGCCCCAGCGAAAGCATGAGAACCGCCGCCTTTCGGCGCCCTGTCATGTGTCCTGCCGGCTTTGTCGAACGCACGGTATTTACTCCCTGTTTCCTCAACCAGATTCAATCGCGACGGCCATGCGCCGAGGCGAATTTATTCCCCAGTTTTCGAGATATTCTCACCCATCCAGTCGACCCATCATTCCAACCGCGCCGATCCCGTCTCCAGAACCGGCGTCCATTAGCTGGCCAGCCATGCCTTGATGATCGCCGCGACTTCTTCAGGTTTTTCGGCGGCGTAGTTGATGACGTGTTCCTGCATCTTGAGACGGCGTTGTTCTTCAGCCGGCAGGTTGGCGATATCGCCGAATTCAGCCAGCCCCAGTTGCTGCAAGGTCAGCTCGCGAGCCTCGGTAACCGGTTCGATCGGAACCTCTTCTTCCATCTCTTCTTCTTCGATCTCCGCAGGAGCGAAGGCGCGCTGGAAGAACAGGTAAGCGAGATATCCAACCGCCAACAGCAGGAGGAGCGGAAGAACGGTGCGGAAGCCGGCGCCCATCGATTCCCAGAACTGCTGGCGCGACATGGCCTGTTCCAGCGAGCGGTCGAACGGCACCTGAACGATGCGCAGGCTGATCGGCTCGCCGGGCTGAGGCGTCGCGGGAAGCCCCGCCGCGAGTCGGAGCCCTTCTTCCCACTGGGTAATAACGGCGGGATCGCGATCGGCGTAGGTTCCATCAGCCTGTTCAACCTGATCGATAGAGATCAGTACTTTTAATTCCTGAATGGCGCCCTGCGATTTTTCGCGAAGGGTTTCAGACCACGGATAGTTGGTATTGGTGATGGTTTCTTCAATATCGGTGCCCGTGGTCTGGGTTTCAGCGCCGATGCCGGTGTCCTGCACGTTGGAAGACACGCCGGGCGGTCCCGCGATGCCCTGCTGTTTGGTCGATTCGGTATAGGTTTTTTCACTGATGGGCGCGGGAGACTGATTTTCGATTTCGATCTTTTTCTGTTTTTCCTGTTCCCAATCAAGCACGGCGTTCACTGTGACTTCATAACTATCGGGCCCGACGTAATTCATCAGCTGGGCTTCAAGTTTGTTCTTGATGTAATTTTCAACGGTGGCCTGCACCTGGAACTGTCGGCTGGCTTCGGCCACGCCGGGCTCGACATCGGTTTCTTCGCTGATAGTGCGGTTGCGGCTGTCGCTCACCGTGACGCTGCGGGGTTTGAGGCCCGGCCACGAGGCGGCGACGAGATTCTGGATTCCCTTCACTTCTTCCGGATCGAGATCGCGGCGCGCCACAACTTTGACGGACGCGCTGGGATCGATCTTGTCGCGTTCAAACAACCCCTGCCGCCCCGGGTTAATCGTGACCGTGGCGCGATCGATCCGGGCGCCCTCAACGATGGTTTCGGCCATCATGTTTTGAATGACGCGGCGGTACTGGACATCGAACTGTTTGTCGGTCATGCCGAGATTGACTTTGTCGAACAGTTCAAAGCCCGCGCCGGCGTCAAAGCCGATGAGGCCCTGACCGGCGAGGTCGATCGCGGTTTTGCTTTTCACTTCGGAATCAACCAAGATGGAACGGCCATCGTCGGATAACTTGTATTGGACGTTTTTGGAATCGAGGTACTGAGTGACCTCGCTCAACTGGCCGGCGTCGCTACTGGAGAGGAGGGTCACCAGTTTGGGACGGCTGACGTAATAGACCGAGATGCCCATGGTGATAATGAGCAAGACGGGGATGGCGACGAAGATCACCTTCTGCTGAATCGACAGCTGCTCCCACATGCGCGCCAGTTGTTCGCGCAATTGCTGAATGAACTCGTTCATCCTGGTTCTCCTCTATGAACCGGTATTTCGACCCGCAGAGCAGGTTTTCCGTGCCGCGTTTAAACTTCTATTTGGCGCCCCTGGTATTATTCAAGGGATATTTTTTGTTGACGATCGTTTCTTTGACATCGGCTCGCGTTGTACTGGTTTCAACGCCGATGCCCGTCTCCTGTACATTGGAGGCTACTCCTGGCGTTTTGGAGACGCCCCGCAGGCGAGACGTTGCCGTATATGTTTTCTCGCTGATGACCGAGCCGGAGGCGGCGATTTCGCGGGCCTGCGAAGTAACGGAGCCGCTGACCGTTTCAGAGTCGGGCGCATGGAGAATAAGGGCCATCAACAATCCGGCGACGAATGGAATGGCCCATAGTACGTACGAAAGGACGTCTGTTTTGGATCTGGACATCATGCGCTCCTTCATCCATTTTTTTGTCATTCGATCCACGACAAAACCAAACAGATTTCATTTTCTCGCCCCCCGGCTCGTCTTCATTTGAAGAAAAGTACGCAGGACTGATGCTATTGGGCGAATCAACCGAGGTCCATACGGGACATCAGCATGGAGACCGCTCCGTTGGGTCATCTTCGAGAATGTGACGACAGGGATTGAGGGCGCGCGAAATACAGGCGCGTGTGCGGGAACGAACGCGGAGGTTCGTTCCGTCCATTATGCGGTATGTCCCTCAAACCCTGGAACCGCGTTTCATGGCGCGATTCACGAAACAGCTCAGTCAAAAAAATAAATAAATTCAAACAGGTAAAACTATACGTTGACGCCGGATCAGACCGGCGTTCGTTTTAATTCGCTCCACGCCTTCATCAACTGGTTGCGGACCTGCAGGAGCAGGTTGAAGGCGACGCTGGCTTCTTCGGTGGCGATCATGACCTCATGCACGCTGCCGATTTCGCCCGTGACCAGCTTGGTGACCTTGTCGCCCGCAGACCATTGCATGTTGTTGACCTCGTTAATCGAGCTCTTGAGCATGTCGACGAACGAGCCGCCCGGAGGGACGGGTTCGGGCACGGACACGCTCTGCCACCCTTCGGTGCGGGGCGTGGGGCCTGAAGGTCCGACGGGCATCTGGTCAAACGGGTCAGCCATTCACTCTCTCATTTCATCCGCGAGCGCGTTACGACTCGCCGGTATCGGAATCGGGCGGCGTCATTTTGGCGTTAATCTCGCCCAGCTGGCTCATCAGCGACTGCATCAGCTGGTGAGCCTGCATGGTATCGCTGTACAGGCTTTTCGCCGCATCCATCAAGGAGTCGAGTTCTTCAACATTGGCCGGCGACGCCTTCTGGATTTTTTCGACTTCGGAACTGACTTTCCCCATGGCCTCAACCAGTTTTTCCTGAAAGGCGCCATCAATCGGGCTGGGGCCTTTGGATGAGGGCTGCGCGGGCTGGGGGCCAATGCCGCCAACCTGCGCGGGGGGAATATGAATGCGATCATCGTTCATCGTTTTTTACCTGTCAGCGTTTCCGTTTACTGCCCGCCGCCGATAGTCAGCGCTTTGGATTGCATCTGTTTATACGAGTTGAAGGTGGTCACGTTGGCCTCGTAGGCGCGCGACGCGTCAACGATGTTGACCATCTCGGCGGTGACATTGATATTGGGCCGCAGCACGATTCCATTCGGGTCGGCGAACGGATGGCCTGGGTCGTAAATCTTGACAAAGGCGTTTTCGGACTTGTCTTCCATGATGCGCTGAATCTTCACGCCCGAGCCAATCACGCGATTGAGGCGGCGGCGGGCGGTCGACATCGATTCGGAAAATTTGGAGCCCGGCGCCTCAAAAATCACTTCGCGGCGGCGATACGGGCCGCCTTCGTTGGTGACCATCGTGTTCGCATTCGCGATATTGTTGGAGATGACGTCCATGCGGATTCGCTGGGCGGTCATTCCCGATGCGCTGATCTGATAACTCACTTCACTTCTCCTTTGCGCTCGTTTCGCCTTCAGTCAGCGAGCCCCGGCCTTACTGGGACCCCGCGGTGCGGATGGTGTTCAGCAATCCGCTGTAGCGGCGGCGGAGCAACTCGGTGAACTGCTGGTTGCGTTGAGTGTTCTCCGCCAGGTCGGCCATCTCCTGATCGATGTTAACGTTATTCTTATCGGGGCGGAACCGCGTTTCGTTATCGATATCGATTCGAGGCGCTACCTCGCGCACTTCGTCAGGGCCGCCGATGACGAAGTGCATAGGGTGATTGCGCCGCCCCTTGATGTCTGAATTGCGCAACGCGCGTTTGATCTGATCTTCAAAGTTGACGGTCGCGCGCTGATATTTGGGCGTATCGACGTTCGCGATGTTGTTGGCGATCGCCTCGTGCCGCTTCAAGGTCCCTTCAATTCCCTTTTTGAGGGTAATGAGGGCCGGGTTGTCAAACAATCGGCTTATTATCATTGGCTTACCTCGCCTGGGTTCAATTATTCAGCAAAAGATAAGTCAAGCAATTTTCTTTCCAATTCAAACCCAAGCACCAACACTCTCGTTTATCATCACTTACAGATCGAATCACCGTCAAATGGCAATCCGAGAGGCAATAATTACCTTACGGAATCAGCCTCCCTGCTGCTGTTGATTCTGAGCCAGCTCACGCTCTCGCGCGAGGATGGAGGCGATCATTTTTTTGCTGAGATTGGCTTGCTGTATCTTCTCTTTCACGCCCGTCATACCGACGCGGTCATAGGCCTGAGAGGCGCGGGTGAGATACGTTTCATACAGGGCCTGATCGCCGTTCTGTTTAAAGATATCGGCCTGTTTTTCATAAGCCTGACCCAAAAGAATCAGCGAGTCGGCGTACTGGCCGGGGTTATCCATGGAATCGTCAGCGATATTGGTCAAGACCTCGATGGCTTTGGCAGGCTGAGGAGGTTTTTCATCGAGATAGGCGGTGGCGATGCGATAACGGACGATGCCCTTGCGATCCGGATCCTGACTTGAATTGAGATAGGCGGTGTAGGCGTCGATGCACTCAGGGTAATTCTGAAGATTGTATTGAATATTGCCGATGGTGTGGAGCGAGTCGGCGTCGTTGGGCAGCTTGGGATTGGAAGGCAGCGGATACGCGCGCGCCATTTCGTCGAAGGTGGACAGCACCTTTTGCATCTCTTCGGTGTTGTCTTCACCAATTTTCAGACCGGCTTCCTGCAGGTAGGACTGGGCGATTTTTTTGAGGGCCTCAAAGCCCGGCCCTTTTTCAGGAGGCAGACCGTAGTCTCGCACGACGCGCTGATACCACTCACGCGCCTGATCGCCGGACAACTGTTTCATGTAGGCGTCGGCGAGTTTCATTTTGACGCGGGCGTCGGGATCGGGATACGCGTCATTGAGATAGCGGCGGTAAAAATCAATCGCGCGGTCGTAATGGGCGAGAATCGCGTTGATATCGCCGAGGCGTTCGATCGCGCCGGGAATATATTGTTTGGCGGGCGGCTCATCGCCGTATTCATCCAGCGCCTGCTGGAGGTACTTTTCAGCCGGGCGGTATTTTTCGCCGTGAAAAGCGCTGTGGCCGCGATTGAACATGATTTCGATAAGGTATTTTTTGTTTTGGACGTCGACGTATTTTGAATCGTCGCGCGTCTGAATGGCGCGGTCATAAATATCAACGGCCTGGTTGTACAGTTTGACCGCTTTATCGTGGAGGATTTTAGATTGGGCTTCTCCGCCCGCGCCGGCGAATTTGTTCGCCGCGTCGCGCGCCTGCCCTTCGGTTTCATCGGCGTAGGCGTCGAGCGCCTTGCCATACCAGTAAAGCGTCAGGAACGAGTAATCGGTGGAAGGATAATTTTCAACCGCGGCCTGATAACGCTTGATGGCGTCCTCATATTTTTTATCGACGAGGAAATAAGCGTTGGTGAGACGCAGCTCGGCGAGGTGGCTGATCTCGCCGTTTTCTTCTTTGGGATAGAACGGATCGATTTCAAGCGCCTTGCGGTAGTATTTTTTCACGTCGGTGTAATCGTCGGTCTGTTTGGCGATCTCCCACGCGATGTGGCCGAGAAGATAGTGAATTTTGGCGTTGATCTCCGGTTTGAGCTGCAACCCGGAATTGACCAGCATTTCGCCGGCGGCCTGCGCTTCCGGATATTTGCGCATGATGAACAGCGCCTCGGTCTTGTTGTAGAGGATATCCTGCTTGAGGTCTTCACCGGCGCCGGGCAGCATTTCATCGTATAAATTGTTGGCTTTGTTGAGAAATTCCTGCGCCACATCGCGGGATTTGTTGGCCTCGTCGACCAAAGTTTTGCGGTAGGCGATTCCCTCGGGAAACGTCAGAGCGGATTCTTCGTATTCGCTCCATTTTCGGCCTGCTTCCTTGCCGCGTTTGAGATAGAGATCGGCGAGCGGTTTGAAGATTTCGTTTTTCTCGTCAGAGGTCAGGTTTTCAACCTGGCGGGCTTCGTTTTCGGATTGTTCGTAGAAGCCGATCGACTCGCGCAGGTGGGCGTCGGCCTGTTCTTTGCGCTGCTGGTCCTGGCTGCGTTCATACAGACGATACTCGATGCGGGCGAGGCCCCCGTACAAGTCGGAGCGCTGGCGATGACGTTCAGCCGGAAGCATGTCGAGCGCGTCTTTGTAGCGCTGGACCGCTCTCTGCAAGAGGTCTAGTTCTTCTTCTTTATTGACGTTGGCCCAGGCGGCGTAGAGATCGCCGATTTCGACCACGGCGCTGATGGCGTCGGGCGATGTGCGGTAGCGGTTGATGAAATCTTCGAATTCCTTGACGGCTTCGTCGTAGCGCTGGAGTTTGCGCTGCGCCAAGGCGATGCGCCAATGGGCCTCTTTCTGCAGATCCACGTCCGCGTATTTTTCCGAGGCGGGGGCGTCGGTATTCACCAGTCCGTTGGCGCGTTCTTCAATGTATTTCAGAAAACTCTGATAGCGTTTAACGGTTTGGCGGTAGTCTTCTTCGCTGAGATCGGGCTTATCGTGTTTTTCATAGATATTGGCAAGACGGAAGGTGATATCGCAAAGTTGATGAAACGCCTCCTGCGTATTCAGGTTGGTGGGGAACGTTTCGACGTATTCCTTAAAGTCGTCCGCGGCGGTCTCCAGTTTGGCTACTTCTTCTTTCCACATCTCGTTGACGACGTAATCGCGGTCTTCGGCGATCTGATTGGCTTCGGTCACGCTGGCCACGGCTTTGTCGTATAAGGTCGCGCGCGCCTTGGGGCTGTCATAGAGATACCACCAGGTCACCACACCAAAGAGCACCAGCATGAGCGCCAGCGAACCGCCCATCAACGCCCAGGTTTCGGTGGGCGTCAGGTGGACGCGGCTGAGCATGCGTTCGATGAAACCGGGAACGTGCTCTTCTTCATCTTCCTCTTCTTCGTGGGCTTCTTTGGCTTCACCTTCAGCCGGTTCTTCGCCCTCTTCGGCTTCTCCTTCTCCGATTTCAGTTTCTTCGTCATCGAGAGAAATTTCTTCCAGTTCAGCGTCGAGGTCTTCATCGCCGACTTCTTCGGTTTCACCCAGATCATCAAGACCGAGTTCGTCGCTGAGATCGGCCAGGTCGGCGTCGAGGTCCGCGTCACCGAGGTCGACGTCTTCGAGCTCTTCCATCATATCAGGATCGAGCTCCATCTCCTCCAGATCGGCTTCACCGAGCAGGTCCATATCGGCGTTTACATCTTCGTCCACGCCTTCTTCCCCATCATCGGGGACATAATCATCAATGGCCTGCAGGGCGGTGTCGTCGCCGCCCATGTCAAATTCTTCATCGGAACCGGCCTCGTCGAGGGCGGCGTCGTCCATCAGGTCTTCATCCGCCGTCTCATGCTCGGCGGCGGAGGGTTCTTCACCGCGCTGTTTGCGTTCCTGTTCTTCGAACGGCGAAACGCTACGCGTCTCGCGGGGAACGCCGGCGGAGAAGAACGAATTGATTTCTTCAGGCGAGTAGGCGTTATTTTTAAGCGATTTGGCCAGATTGTTCTTTTTGGCGAACATCTTTTTGAAGAACCCTTCGGGTTCGTCAAAAGACGATTCAAGCGTGATCTGACGCGGGATGCTGGTATCGTTGTAGCCGTTTTCGCTGGCGCCGAGCCCCGCCTTAACGATTTCATCATCGACAAAGAGATCATCGGATGGCTTGCGGCGGCCCTTGCCAGATTGCATGCTGGTGGGCAACGAGCCGGAGTCGACCATCTGGTTGATCAGCTGGTCTTCGATCATGGGATCGATGGCGACGGTGGGGTCATCGGCCTCCATGCCCATCGAATTCATGGCGGCCAGCACGGCGTCAGCGCGCACGCCGAGCTCAAGCGCCAGTTCGAGAGCCGATTTGGATTCGCCAAACGTATCAGCCATGATTCCATGCCGCGGGGTTGTACCCGCTTTTTTATTTTACGGGCGCGGAGGCCCGGCGGCGATCAGGCGCCGACTTTTTCCATCTCGGGCAGATCGCCCGTTTTTTTGTACTCGTTCAGTTTGTTGCGCAGCGTCCGGATGCTGATGCCGAGGATTTCCGCCGCGCGGGTCCGGTTGTACTGGGTGTGTTCAAGGGTTTTGAAGATCAGCTGGCGTTCCATCTCGGCGACGGTGACGCCCACTTCAATGCTGGAGGAGGGTTCCGCGAGTGAAGGACCCGCTCCAGGGGCAGCGCCGCCCTGAGCCACGTCAGGGGGGAGGTGTTGAAATTGAATCACCGATCCTTTGCATAACACGATGGCGCGCTCGATGCAGTTCTGCAGCTGGCGGACGTTGCCCGGCCACGAATAACGCATCAGCGCGTCTTCCACGTCGGGCGCGAGGCCTTCGATACGCTTGTTCATTTCCTGGTTGAAGCGCTCGACGAAATGGGTGACCAGCTCGGGAATATCGCTCTTGCGTTCACGCAGCGGCGGGAAGGCGATGGATACGACGTTGAGCCGGTAATACAGATCTTCGCGAAACTCGCCTTTTTTGATCGCTTCTTCGAGATCGCGGTTGGTCGACGCCATAACGCGGACATCGACGGGAATGGGTTCCCGCCCCCCGACGCGGTCGACTTCTTTCTCCTGAAGGACGCGCAGTAGTTTCGCCTGAAGTTTGGGGCTCATCTCGGAGACTTCATCGAGCAGGATGGAGCCGCCGTCGGCCATGACGAACTTGCCTTCGGCGGAGCGGACCGCGCCGGTAAAAGCGCCCTTTTCATGGCCGAAGAGTTCGCTCTCCAGCAGTTCTTCAGAGATCGCCGCGCAATTCACTTTAATAAAACGTTTATGGCGGCGAGGGCTGAGATAGTGGATGGAACCGGCGATGAGTTCTTTACCGGTTCCGCTCTCGCCCTGGATGAGAACCGTGCTGGGCGTGGGGGCGACGGTTTTGATCAGTTCGAAGATTTCCTGCATTTTGGGTGCGGCGCCGACGATGCAGTCGAGGCCGTAGCGCAGACCGGCGTCTTCACGCAACTGGATGTTTTCTTTTTTGAGATCGGCCACGCCGAGGCATTTGCTGATGGTGATTTTGAGTTCGTCGACGTCGAACGGTTTTTTGAGGTAGTCGGCGGCGCCGAGTTTCATGGCGGCGACCGCGCTTTCAACGGTGGAATGGGCGGTCAGCATGATGACTTCGATCTCATCAGAAACGTCTTTCAACGCGGCGAGGGTTTCGATTCCATCCATGCCCGGCATCTTGATATCGCATAACACGAGGTCGGGCGCATCGTCCTGAGCCATGGAGACGCCCTCTTCGCCGCTGCCGGCGGTACGTACGTCATAGCCCTCGCCCTTCAGCACCCGGCGCAGGAGGTTTTGAATACCGACTTCGTCATCCACGACCAGCAGTTTCTTCAGCGGCATCAGCCTTTTCCCTCATCACCCTTTCGATTCATCCGCCTCGGGCAAGAACACCCAGAAGCGGGCGCCCTCGCCAGCGGCGCTCTCAACACGAATAAAACCGCCGTGTTCTTCCACGATGCGGTTGGTCAACGACAAGCCCAGGCCGGTTCCCGTATCTTTGGTCGTAAAAAACGGGTCGAACAGCCGGTCGATCAGTTGCGGCGGAATTCCCGGACCGTTATCCGCCACCTCGGCGACGACGAAGACGGTGGGGTCTTCATCGGACGAGAAGGTTTCAGTACGGCGCGACAGGCGCACGAAAACGCGGCCGCCGTCCGACATGGCCTCGGCGGCGTTGACGAACAGGTTGATAAAGACCTGGCGGATGCGATCGACGTCGACGCGGACGGGAAACGACTCGGCGCTCTCTTCAATTTCGACCGAAACACCGCCGGACTTCAGTTTATCAGCGAGAAAATCAGCCACCGCTGTCACCGTCTCAGACAAACAGACGCGCCGGAGCTCGGGCGAAATGGGTTTGGCCATGTTGAGCAGGTTGTCAGTGAGGCGGGTCAGGCGGTCGATTTCGCGGATCAGATTATCGGAGAATTCATGAATAAATTCATCATCGTCTTTGTTATCGGGCAGAATCTGGAGATAGCCGCGAATGGTGGTCAGCGGATTGCGCATCTCATGGGCGACGCCCGCCGCGAGTTCGCCGAGCGCGGTGAGGCGGTCTTGACGGCGCGCTTTTTCTTCGAGCAGGCGCTCGACGCTGTGGTCGGTAAAAAGGCAGGTATAGCCGATTTCGTCGCCATTGCGGTCAAGCAGGGGCGAATAACGCCCGCGCAGATACATGGGATCGCCGCCCGAGTTGCGGAAATGGATTTCATACCGCGCGCCGGGATCGGCGCGCTCGGCATGGTCTTCAAAGGAGCGGACGCACATGGGCAACGCGTCGCGGAAAGACCGCCCGGCGGCCTGATGAGCGTTGAGTTCAAAGATCCGTTCGGCGGCGGCGTTGCAGGTCAGGATGTTTTCATCGCGGTCGAGGGTGATGAGCGCCTCGGTAATGGAATTGTATATGTTGTAGGGATCGATTTCACGGAAACGGCGTTCGAGCCGCTCGAAGGCGAGGCGCAGTTTTTCGGTGTTCTGGTTGTACTGGGCGTACAACTCCTTCAGCGCGGCGGCGTCGGCCGGCGCGCCGGGGGGAGACTGGGTATGCAGACCTTGTGCGTTCACTTCGCCCTCAACCATCGCTGGTTCGCCGGACGCCGCGCGAAACGAAAACGGCTAGCGCCGCTTGTCGATAAAGCGCGAGGGAGCCGGCGTGCGTTGTACGTACGCCTTGCTGATCGCCGTGCTCTTCTGGAGCTCGACCAGCCGGCGCGCGACTTCGTCTTTACAACGATTCAACCCGATGACAATGTCATTCTCTAATTGCTGCAAGCGCTCAAGCAGCGCCATCAATCGATCTTTGGCCTGAGCCGCCCGGGCGCGTTCTTCATCGCTGAAGGCGGTGTAGACTTCTTTCCATGAATCTTTAATCGGCTGATGTTCAGCCTCGATCCGTTCGGCACTCTCAGCCAGTTTGACTTTTTGAGCCATGAGACGGGCTAACGCGTCTTCATTGGGCGCTTTTTCTTTAAGAATGAGCGCCTGTTCTTCGGAACACGTCAGCATTTCCTGATAAATCGCCGTTTCCTGCTCAAAGGCGGCGATCAGTTGATCCAGCAGGTCTGGATGACTCATATACAACCGCCGATCTCACTGCCTGTTTATAAAATTCGTATCGATTCCCAGATCGGAAAAGTTCAGTAAATGAAAGAAACGGCTTGAACGACTTCAGTCAAAGCGCTTCACAATCCATTTTAGATGACTCGACCTATCTTTTGGATTGAGTATAGGTTACCCCCAAAAGCGAGTCAAGGAAAAATTTTCCGCTTTTTAACTCTTTTTAGTACTCCACAGGTTTTCCACAAAGGGGGATGTTGGGATGTGCAAAAAATGCCGGTCAGGAGGCGAAATTGTATTCGTAGACGGTACGCGGCCAGCGGCCGACAGTGTCGGCTCCCCAGTATTGGAATGTACGCATTGAGCGCTCCCGTTGGTCGCTGAGGCACGCGAGATTGAGGCTGGCAGCACGAATTTTGTCTGAAACGGGATGGGCAGGATGAAGATGAGCGGTGGAGGGTTTTCCACCGCCCAGATCATCAGAATTAGCGGGTCCGGGAAGTCCGGCGATCGGTTTACGCGAAGACGATCTTCTGAATCGCCCGCTTGGTGAACATTACCGCCTTCCAGTCAGCTTCTTTAATCTCATCGGGAGAGGTGAGCTGACGGCCTGCGTTCAGGCCCGATTCGATTCCCCAGAAACCGGTGAAACCCGACTGTTTTGAAATGGAGAGCAGCTTTTCGACATCGTAGCCGGGGTGGGTTCCATCCGGCATCCAGCTGGTTTTGACCGACACGCCCTTCGCATACGGCATAGCCAGCCTGACGGCCTCGTACACATCGTCGCCTTTGTGGTAGTTGCCGTAGTCGGGCAGGATTCCAAAATCGGGGCTGTTGATGGTTTCGCACAAGCGCGGAAGCCAGCGCGGATCGGACGACAATCCGCCATGATTTTCGATGATGACGTTGATCTTCGCGGGACGGGCGTATTCCATGAGCGCGGTGAACGATTCCGCCGCGCGCTGAATGGAATCGGGATCGTCTTCGAGACGGTCTCCCTTGCCGCCGTGAGCGTTGCAGCGAATCGCGTGGCAGCCGAGATAGGCGGCGATGTCGACCCACTTGCGATGATTGACGACCGCCTGACGGCGCTCAGCCGGATCGAGAGCGACCATCGCGCCTTCGA
Organism: bacterium; assembly: GCA_016125385.1. GTDB lineage: Bacteria > Hinthialibacterota > Hinthialibacteria > Hinthialibacterales > Hinthialibacteraceae > WGLV01. The sequence goes on along the minus strand of WGLV01000032.1, from coordinate 43,542 downwards.
GATCGACCATGATCAGGACGTTACGGACTCCATGATCGGCGGCGGCCTTGTTGAGCTGGTTGAGATAATTCGAGGTTGGAACTTCAAAGAACTGATTGACGTACTCGATTCCATCAAGGCCGAAATCTTCGCGGACGATGCGCGCGACATCCGTCAGCTTCCATACGCCCGCGTGAAAGCTGCGCACGATGGACCAGGTCGCAAGCGAGATGGCGTTTTTGTCTGGACGCGGGAAGGCGACGGCGCCATAAGGCGCCAACGCGGCGCCTGCGGCAATGCAACCCGCTGAAGCGATGAACTGGCGTCGGGATGAATCCATGATTCTTCTCCCCCCAAAGGAATGACCGCATGGCGGCTCCGGGCGAGCCGGAGTGATATGATACAGCATCCACGAGGAAAAGGTGAACGGGGCGCGGCCACCGGCCGACAGTGTCGGTTTTCCAGTATTGGAATGTAGGCATTGAGCGCTTCCGTTGGCCGCTGAGGCACGCGAGATCGAGGCTGGCAGCACGAATTTTGTCTGAATCGGGATAGGCAGGATGAGAAGGATATTCAGGATAAAAAAAGCGTCGGTGTGAGTATGATGGCGTTTTTGAATCACGAAAACACGCAGGCGGCGCCTGAAGCAATTGTTTGAGTTGTGCGAGTCAAGCGCGCTCGTTGGCGCTGAGGCATACGGATGAAGGTTGGCTATACATATCTTGTTTGAATCAGGATGGACAGGATAAGAAGGATATTCAGGATATTCCATCGGAGGCAAGAAAAACGGAGCGGCGAGGGGCCGCTCCGTTGGGTATGCGAATACCGGGTAATGCGAAGGAATGGGGATCAATCAAAGCAACGAGATTGATCCGTCAAATACCTGAGCCGAATTGTTTCATGAAACTCGATCGACTCGCCATGCCCCGGTTATTTCAGTGAATCAGGGTCGATCTGAATCTGCTGCGAACCGGCGGCGGGCGCCGATCCACCATACTTTTTCTGCCATGCGTCGTCCGACATGACGGTTTCGATTTTGGCGTCTTTCTCGAGGCCGTCGATGTATTCCTCAACCAGTTTCTGCTGTTCCTGCTGTTTCAAAAACTCGCTGATGCGGTCTTTGACTTCGTCAAAAGAGCGGACGCCCGCCTCTTTTTTGTCGGTCACCTTGATGATGTGGTAGCCGAACTGGGTTTCGACGATGTCGCTCATTTCACCGGGCTTCAAGGTAAACGCCACGTCTTCAAATGGCTTTACCATCTGGCCGCGGCCGAAATACCCGAGATCGCCGCCCTGAGGCGCCGAGGGGCACTGGGAGTGTTCTTTAGCGGCGTCGGCGAAGGAGGTTTTGCCGCTGGCGATATCCTTGCGGATGGCGGCGAGCTCGTCTTTCGCCTTCTGGCGGTCGGCGCCGGAAGCGTTTTCATCGACCATGAGCAGGATGTGAGAAGCCTTCACCTGCTCGGGCTGTTTGAAAAACTGCTGCTGGGTGTCGTAGAACTTCTTCAGCTCTTCCTCAGACGGCTCGGCGGGATCTTTGACTTCCTGCTTGAGGAGATTCTGGAAGCGAAGTTGTTTGGCGTAGGTCTCGCGCAGCTCTTTTTCAGTGATGTTCTGCTGTTTTAACAGCGCCTGATACTGTTCATCGGAACCGACCTGACCTTTGACTTCGTTGATCAGCTCATCGACCTGATCGGTTGGCGTGGGGATGTTGAGTTTGGCGCACTGAGCGTCGAGCAGTTCGGCGCGGGTGAGGCGGCGCTTGGCGCCGGAGAAAAAGGTAGCGTATTTGTTCTGCATCTGGGCGGGGGGGATGCGGCCCGCGTTCGCCAGGCAGAATTGATCGATGTCTTCCTTGATGTCTTTTTCAGAAATCGCCTTACCGTCGACTTTCAAAACCACGTTATCGCCTCCAGCGGATTGATCCGCCGCGAAGCCAGGGACCGCCCAGGCGATCAACGCCAGAGCCACGGCGGTCAGGGTGATGGTGTTACGCAACGACTTCATACGGATACTCCTTATATCGATTGTTTTTGATTGCATCCAGCGAAAGCCTGCCGGGGCCGTGCGGACTCAACTCATGGGGATGAGAGGAGGGGGGTATATCAGCCGCTCTTCACAAATCAGCGGCCGCTATCGACGGGTGATCGGGAGCCTTTGCCTTATCCGGTCATTGTACAACAAGACCTTTTCATATCATATCACGGTGAAAGTTCCGCTGCTACCGTCCGAGATGGGGCGCGGCGCGTTATGCCGGGTGAATAACGGCGGGCGGGGTGATATACTCCAGCAACGCAAAATCGAATGAAAGGAACGCCGTCTCTTTACAGAAAGAGACGCCCGCCGCATGACCGTACCCGCTCAATTGTCGGAAATCACGGTGGGCCTGGGCGACCGGGCCTACGTCATCAGCGTCGCCAACGGTCTGATCGACCAGGTTGGAGACTACGCGCGTAAACTGGGCTTCCACTCTCCCCTGGCGATCATCGCCGACGACGCCGTCGCGGAAATTTACGGCGATCGCGTCAAACGCTCGATCGAATCGGCGGGGTTCAAGACGGAGATTATTCCCTTCCCCACTGGCGAAACCAACAAACATCTGCAGACCATCTCGGCGCTGTACGACGCCATGGTTCAACTGAAGCCGGAGCGGGACGGCGGCGTCATCGCGCTGGGGGGCGGGGTGGCGGGCGACATGGCGGGCTTTGTGGCGGCGACCTATCTGCGCGGAATGCGGTTCATCCAGGTCCCGACCACGCTGCTGGCGCAGGTCGACGCCAGCGTGGGCGGCAAGGTCGGTGTGGATCACGCGGGAGGCAAGAACCTGATCGGCGCGTTTCATCAGCCGCGCGCGGTGCTGATCGATCCAGACACGCTGAAGTCGCTGGACCCGCGCCAGGTGAGATCGGGCCTCGCGGAGGTCATCAAACACGGCGTGATTCAGGACGCGGAGTTGTTCAAACGCACCGGCGATTCGCTGGACGCCCTGCTCGCGGTCGAAGACGGCGCTTATAACGAGATCGTGCCGTGGAACTGCCGCATCAAGGCGCGCGTGGTCGAGCAGGACGAGCACGAGCACGGTTTGCGCGCCATTCTCAACTACGGCCACACCATCGGCCACGCGGTGGAAGCGCTGACCGGATATGAGACGCTGTTGCACGGCGAAGCGGTGGCGATCGGCATGATCGCCGAGGCGGAACTGGGCGAAAAACTGGGCGTTACGCCGCCCGGGGTGGTGAAGGCGATCCGGCGGCTGATTCAGAAAGCCGGGTTTCCACTGGAGAAGCCCAAACTGACGGCGGACGCGATGATCGACAGCATGTTTCGAGACAAGAAAGTCAAATCGGGGCAGCTTCGGTTTGTTTTGCCCACGCGAATCGGCGAAGTAAAAATCGAAGCGGTCACCGATCTGGAGCTGATCAGAGAAGTCTGGGCGAATTATCACGGCGCGTGACGAACACGCCCAATCGCGCGGAGATGGCGGGAAAATCAAGTAAAAACTGTTGACAGCGCCAGTTGCACGGGCTGTAATATCCACTAACGGAGAATTCCGTATGATCGGTCGGACGCTGATAATCTGTTTATTCGCATTTGCGGCGGTTTCGGTTGAGGGGTGCAGAAGCACCGTGGTGCGGGTCGAATCGGATCCGCCCGGGGCGAAGGTCCACTATGACTTCCAACCCAAAGGGGTGACTCCCACCGAATTCAACATCGACTGGTACGGAAAACACCGGCTCACGCTCGATCACCCCGAGTATGGTCAGCGGGTGCAGGAGCTCGACCTGAAGGCGCCGGCGTACAGCATTTTTCCCATGGACTTTTTCGTGGCCATCATGCCCTTCAAGGTCGTAGACCGCAAAACCATCAAGGTGGATCTACGCGCCGAGCCGACCCCAAGCGTGGAGGCTTCGGACCATGAATCAGAGAGGACGCAGGAGCAATCCCGCTAACACGGAAAGCAGCGGCGGCGGCAACGCCCTGTTTACGCTGGGCCTTGTCAGCGTGGTGGCGTTATTGATCGTCGGCTGGGTGATGCAGGGCGGTATGACGAACGTCGCCGACAAAGGCCGCGAACTGATCAACCTGAACCTGAAGACCGGCGACACGGCGGCGAATACCACGCAGGGTTCGGGCGGACTGCAAGCGCAAGCGGCGCCGCAACAACAACCCAACACGGCGGCGAATCCACAAACAGCGCAATCGGTGTATCAAGGCCCGATGGACGTGGCGCCGCAGACCGATAACCCGGCGCTGGTGAAAGAAGTGGAAGAACGCTGGCAGACCAAGTTGCAGCAGGAGCGGGAGCAGTATCAGCAGAAGCTGCAGGAATTGAAAAACAGCTATGAAAGCCAGGTCAAAGACCTGGAAATGAAACTGAAGATTCTACAGATCGAAAATAAAAGCCTGCGGGGCGGCGAATAGACGATGCCATACGTGTTTGGCGTGGACGGCGGCGGAAGCACCTGCCGGGCGATTTTGATTACCGACTCGGGCCGCGTCGTATACGCCGGCCGGGGCCCTTCAGTGAATTACCACAACGTGGGCGCCAGCCAGGCCTCGCGGGTGATCTCACGGCTGTTCAAAGAAGCGCTGGCGACGGCGCACGCCAAACCGGCGGAATGCCGGGGCGTGTGTATGGGGCTGGCCGGCGTGGGCCGCGACTCGGACGTCCGCATTCTCAAACCCCTGTTCGACAATCTGTTTGAAACGATTCCTTTCATGCTGGTGAGCGACGCGGAGATCGCGCTGGCCAGCGGCGCGCTGTCAGACAGCGGGATGCTGGTGATGGCGGGAACGGGATCGATGGTGTTCGGCTGTAACGAAGACGGCCTGACCGGACGGGTCGGCGGGTACGGCCCGCTGGTGTCGGACGAAGGCGGCGGCTACCGCATCGGGCTGGAAGCGATCCGCGCCATTCTGCGCAGCCGCGACGGACTGGACGGCCCCTCGAGCCTTGGCGAACGGCTGCTCACCCACCTGAATCTGAAAGACGCCGACGAACTGGTGAACTGGGTCAATTCAGAACAGGCCACCCGGGAACGCGTCGCCGAACTGGCGCCGCTGGTGATCCGCGCCGCTAATGAAGACGACACGGCGGCGGACGAGTTGTTAAACCAGCAGGCGGATCTGTTGGCGCTGGGAGTGGAAGCGCTTCACCGGCGTCTGAAGTTCAAGGAGAGCGTGCCGGTGGTGATGAGCGGCGGGCTGCTGGTTCACAGTTCATACTACAACCAAATGCTGAGGCGCAAGATTCTCTACCTGCTGCCGGGAGCGCAGGTGGCGCCGCCGAAAATGGAGCCGATCTTCGGCGCGGCTCTCTACGCCTATTCCAAGGCGGGCGTCACTATCAGCGAAGACCTGATCGATTCGATTCTTACCAGTTACCGCGATCTGCCGCAGGAGAAAACGCTCACCAGCGAGCCGGAACCTTCTCCCGTTTCTCTCCCGGAAAGCGAAACCGCCGACGGGGCTCCCGTCGAATGAGTTTTTTTATATTATTGAGTGCGGATGTAATTCGATATCAAACTTCAAGAAGATTTATTCAAATCTTTGTTGGGTAAGTTTTATTTAAAATCCATTTTTCTTCAGACGTCATTTCATTTTCATCCGTCTTTCGGCTCATACTTCGACGGAAATTTTTCAGCGCTTCAGCCTACTGATTCAAGAGCCTGTCGAATCTTATCCGCCAAGGTTTCGATGGAATACGGCTTTGCAATCAGGATCACGCCCGAATCTAAACGGCCCTGGTGAGCGATCGCGTTTTCGGTATAGCCCGACGTATACAGAACCCGGAGGGAAGGGTCGATTTTCCGCGCGTGTTCGGCGAGTTCAGCACCATTCATTCCACCGGGCATGATCACGTCCGTGAACAGCAACTGGACGCGATTCGATTGTAACTTATCCAGCGCTTCCGGTCCGGAGCCGGCTTCGATCACTTTGTAGCCGAGTTTCGACAGAACCCGGCACGCATAGGCGCGAACCATGCCGTCGTCTTCGACAAGCAGGATCGTCTCCCCTTCTCCGCGCGGGATGGGATGACTTTCGGGAATTGCGTCCGGAACGGCGGCATCCACCTTCTGGATGGGGAAATACATTTTGATCGACGTGCCTTCTCCCGCCTCGCTGTAAATCTTGATATGCCCTTTCGATTGTTTTACGAAACCGAAAACCATGCTGAGCCCCATGCCGGTTCCCCGGCCTTGCGGCTTGGTGGTGAAGAATGGTTCAAACGCGCGTTCTTTCACCTCCGGACTCATGCCTTCACCATTATCCGAGACCGCGATCATCACATATTCACCCGCCGTCACTTCATTGTGGCGCGCCGCGTACGCTTCATCCAGAACAGCCGTTTGAGTTTCAATCGTAAGCACGCCTCCATTTGGCATGGCGTCGCGCGCGTTGATCGCCAGGTTCAAGACAGCCGACTCCAGTTGTGAGGGATCGACGAATAACTCGGGGAGATCGGGTTTAAAGATAAACTGAATTTCGATCTGCTCACCCAGCGTGCGCAAAAAGAGGGTCCTCATATTCGCGATCAGGTCATTGACATACACCATGCGCGGCTCAAGCGTCTGTTTTCGAGAAAAGGCGAGCAAGCGATGAGTTAACTCGGCGGCGTGTTCCGCCGCGGCGCGAGTTTCCATCACCAGACTTTTCGTATTCGAATCAGAAGGTAGAAGGCTTTCGAGAATGGAAGCGTTGCCCACAATCACGGTGAGCAGGTTATTGAAGTCGTGAGCGATTCCGCCGGTCAGTTGACCGACCGCTTCCAATTTCCGCGCCTGGTGAAGGGAGTCTTCAAACTCACGTTTCTGTCTTTCCAATTCTTTCGTATCCGTACAATTTGAAAACAATGAGACAAATAATTCAATTTCACCCGAGGGATCGAATATGGGGAACGCCCTCATTTCAAGCCACGCTCCCTGGGGATAATTCGCATTGCGAATCATGAACTCGCCTTCGCAATACGCGCCGCTTTGGAATGATTGATATATCGGAAATTGATCTCCGGGCAACGGCTTGGAACCCTGCGCCTCGATCAACTGGAAGGCTTCCGGCCATTGGGTAATCGGCAAGAGACATAATTCCGAATCGAAGAAGCCGATCGCCATTCGATTTTGCAGAATCACGTGGCCCTCTGTATTAAACACGATCACGCCTTCATCCATGCCGTTCACGACCGCGTTCAAAAAACGGTATTGCGAGATCAACTCTTCATCTTTTTGTTCGAGACTTCGTTCTTTTAACAGAAATCGATGAAAAACCATCGTCAGGACGACAATGACTCCACTCGATATCAGGCGATTCGCCACCGTAAACGGCAATGAATGATCGGAAAAAGTGAGTCCGAAAGCGAGCCACGTAAGAAAGATCGACAAAGCCGAGACGCACCACATCATTCGGACGCCGCGAGCTATCCATGCCAAAGCGATCGGGATGATAAACAATGATCCGTGAGCAAAATATTGTGGGGAGAGAAGGTCTGTAATGAATATCAGAACGATCATCAGAATCGATGACGCATTCAGCAGAAGCATAGATTGACGATGAGACAGCGCCATTGCATTTCGGGAGTCTAGCTGACGCAGGAGTTCAAACGCTCGCCGCCGTTTGCCCGCCGTATCGCGGAACCATCAATCGAAATGGATTCATCCGCTTTTAAAATTGAACCGAACTGGATCGAAAAAAACATGAAGACCGATGGGGTGGTTCAGGTCGGAGGGAAATAAAAATAATGGGAATACATAAGTTGTTTACGGAGCAACAGATGGGATCGGGATGATGCGTTCGAGCGTGGACAGCATGGCGCGGTCACGCAAATCCCCTTTCAGTATTATATCTGAAACTCCCTGCGCAAGGAGCCGTTCACGCTCACCCGGTTCGAGATTTTTTCCGGTAATCACAACGATCATCACCTGAGCGCCCCACATCTGAGCGCAGTATTCGATCACGCGCTCGCCCTTGATATTGGGCATCAGCAGATCGACCAGCAGGTAATCGGGACGCTGTTCGGTCAGACGCAACATGGCGTGCGCACCGCTGTACACCTTGTGGACGTGATAGTGGCCGCGGGTTTCGAGAAAATCGGAGAGGAGTTCGACCGTATACGGGTCGTCATCAACGATCAGAACGGACTGTGAACCGGTGTCAAAATCAGCAATCGCAGCCTCTTGCGCAGGTTCGGGGGGCGCGGCGGGTTGAGGTTCTTCATGCGGTTCAGCGGTTGCGCGATCGCATTCGAGAGGAAGCGCGAGACGAAAAACCGAGCCGCCTCCCGGTTCGCTTTGCAGCGAGACGCCGATCTTCAGCAGATCGGCCAGGCGGCGGACGATGGCAAGACCCAGCCCCGCGCCCTCAACCGGACTGGCGGGCGCATTGTCATCACGCTCAAACAGGCGGAAGACGGCTTCACGGCGAGAGGCTTCGATTCCAGGCCCGGAATCAGCGACTTCGATCACCACGGATCGGTCAATGATTCTGATGACGACGGTCACGGAGCCACGATCGGTGAATTTGACCGCGTTGGAGATCAGCTGGCGGAGAATTTCACGAAATTTGTCTGGATCGGTGACGGCGGCGACCTCGCGGCGCGGCTGGGTCACGAGCAATTCAACGCCTTTTTCTTCAGCCACCACCTGATAATCGCCAATGACATCATCCACGATTTTTTTTACGTCGGTTTTTTCATGGAACACCGCCGTCACGCCAGCCTCAAGACGCGAGAGGTCCAACAACTGGTTGATGAGGGTCAACAAGCGGGTGGCGTTACGGTCGATGCGGCGGGCGGCCTTGCGCTGGCGATCGTTCAGATCGCCATAGACGCCGTCTTCGAGGAGAGAGTTGTAGCCGATGATCGCGTTTAACGGAGTGCGCAACTCATGAGAGATGAGCGCGAGGAAACGGGTACGCATGCGCTCGGCTTCTTCAAGGCGTTCGTTTTCTTTAGAAAGCGCATCCAACTGATTGCGGCAGGGTTGCATCTGGAGAACGAGGGCTTCGGCGCCGGCGGCGTCGCCCGCGCGAATCCGTTGAATCAACCGTTCAAGGTGTTCCTGGTATTCTTCCATCTTCATTCGCCGAATGTTCCCAAAGGTCAAAAGAACCAATCGCCGTCAAGCATCCGATTGGGCAATCACCACGTTTTCAGTATATCGCGGATTTTTGCGACGCCAATTTTCATTTTACATTTCGCCTGGGCGATCCCGTCAAGACGGCCTGCGCGCCTCCATGCGGCCATATAAGCCGTCGATTTCCTGTTTCAGCGGTTGATGAGCCGGATCGGCAAGCCCCGGGTCGGCGCGATAAAGGCTCTGGGCGCACTGGTGCGCGTCGCGCAACAGTTCAGCGTCACGCAGAGGGTCGGCGAGATGAAAGCGCACGTGCCCGCTCTGGCGCGCGCCGAACGCCTCGCCGGGCCCGCGCAGACGCAGGTCTTCTTCAGCGATGACGAAGCCATCGCGGGTTTTTTCCATGAGGCGCATGCGTTGTTCGGCGATGGGCGAGATCTGTTCGGGCGTGATGAGAATACAATACGATTTTTCGGTTCCCCGCCCCACCCGGCCGCGCAACTGATGGAGTTGAGCGAGACCAAACCGGTCAGCGCCGAGGACCACCATCAGGGTCGCGTTGGGAAGATCGACGCCGACCTCAATGACGGTGGTGGCCACCAGCGCGTCAAGTTCGCCCCCGCGCGCCAGATTCATCAGCGAATCTTTTTCTTCATTGCTCTGTTTTCCATGAAGCATGGCGATACGGCGATGGGGGAGAAATTCAGAGGCGATGCGCTCGTACATCGCTTCGGTCGACGGGAGATCGGGTTTGGCTTCGGACGGCTCGATCGCGGGGCAGACGATGTACGCCTGTTGGCCCAAGGCGAGTTTTTCATCGACGAAGCCCCACACCTTGCGCTCGTTGAACCACTGCGTCCAGCGGGTGATTACGGGCGGACGGCCGGGCGGCAGTGTGGCGATCATGGAGACATCCATGTCGCCGAAGACGGTCAGCGACAGGGTCCGGGGGATGGGTGTGGCGGTGGCGGCGATCAGATCGGGATGTTCGCCCTTTTCGATCAGGCGCTCACGTTGTTCGACGCCAAACTTGTGCTGTTCATCGACCACCACCAGGCCGAGACGATTGAACTCGACGCCTTCCTGAAAGAGCGCGTGTGTACCGATAACCAGTTGAGCGGCGCCGGTCTTGATGGCGTTGAGAATCTCGCGGCGTTCGGCGCCCTTCACCGCCCCGGTTAACACCACCGATTGCAGCGCGGGGATGGATTGGGTAAAGCGGCGCAAGGAAGCAGCGTGTTGACGGGCGAGGATTTCAGTCGGGACCATCATCGCCGCCTGCGAACCGCCCGCCGCCGCGAGAACCATCGCGTATATCGACACCACCGTCTTGCCCGACCCCACATCGCCTTGAAGAAGGCGGTTCATGGGCGCGCCGGACAGCATGTCAGCCTGAAACTCGAGGCAGACTTTTTTCTGTTCAGCGGTCAACTCAAACGGCAAATCACGGATGAAACACGCGGGCCAGGCGAGCGGATCGGAAGAATTCAGGGTCCATTCATCGGGAGGTTCGCCAGCAGCGAAGGGGTCGGGGACGGGCGCGGGATGGGCCATGCCGGCGATTTGTTTCATCTCGCCCTGAACGCGGCGAAGCGAGTATTGATGAAGCAGAAACTCTTCAAATACCAGCCGGCGGCGTGCGCGTTCCCACGCGCGGGCGGGATCGCCGGAGAGCGAATAGCCCGAGCCTTCCTCTTCCGCATCAGCGGCGGGATCGAACAACAGCCCTTCTTCAGGCGGGGCGGAATCGACCGGAGCGCCTTCATCGGGCCGTGGCGCGTGTAACACGCGGAACGCTTCGGCCCGCGCCGGGAAGCCATACTGTTCGAGAATCGGCGCGGGAATCCATTCGACGATATCCGGCGAAAATCGCTCCAGCGCGGAGCGGGCGATTTTGCGGACGACGTTCTGAGTCAGGCCCTCGGTCAGTGGATAAAGCGGCTGGATTCCACCCGGCGCGGCTTCGCCGTCTTCTCCCAGCACGGTGAGTTTGGGAGAAGACATTTTGAAAAACGGCGCGCGTCCATCGACCTTGCCATGCAGGCGGAGCCGCGCGCCCTGGCGAACTTTATCCGCGAGATAATGCTGATTAAACCAGACGACTTCCAGCTCACCGCCGGGGTCGCGCACGGTGGCCTGAAGAATGTGACGTACCCGGCTTTTTCCACGGGGGCGGCGAGCCTCGACGTAAATCACCTCGCCGATCACGGTGGCGGCGCCGCCGGGGGCCAGATGAGCGATAGACGAGACATGCTGGTAGTCTTCATATCCACGCGGGAACCGCCAGAGGAGATCGCGCACGGTGTAGATCGCCATTTTTTCGAGCAACTGGGCGCGGCGAGGCCCGACGCCGGGGCAGAACTGGATTGGAGTGTCTAACCCGCCGGAAGCGCTGGAGCGGTCGATGTGTTCAAAATCGGATTCTTTTGCAGTCACAAAATCAACACTGAGCCGGATTGAGTATGGTTTATATCACTCGATAGCGTAACCCGATTTGGACGTAAAGTAAAAACCGCGAGGGCGGTTTTTCCCTCGCGGCGGTTTCAGAGATTTCATCGCAGGATGAATCGAATGGAGTTCCGTGGTTTGGCGTGAATCTTGTTACTACAATGCGAAAAGACTGGCGTTCACGGTTGAGCGCTTTTTCAGCCGAAGCGCCGATTCCAGCGGGATTTGAGGAGTCATGAAAAAAGCGTTTACCCTGATTGAACTGTTGATCGTCGTCGCGATTATCGGCATTCTGGCCGCCATCGCCGTACCGAACTTTCTGAACGCGCAGATCAGAGCGAAGGTCGCGGCGGCGCGAAGCGAAATGCGTTCGCTGGGCGACGCGCTGGAGATGTATTTTCTCGATCACAACGCGTATCCGCCGTTTCGTCACGATCTGAACAACCAGTGGCGTTATAAAGGAGCGCTGGCCCGCCTGACCTCGCCGGTATCGTATATGAGCAGCATTCCGGACAGCGATCCATTCAATTCGGAAGCGCCCGAGGCGTATGGCGGGGCGACCGATACGGGGAACTACGGCTATACCTACGTCGATTACAAATCGTTTTCACCGAACAACTACTGGCCCACCTGGGCGAAGCCGCTCAACATCCGCTGGGTGTTGTACAGTTTCGGCCCGGACCGTAACGACGATGTGGGCGTCATCGCTGTGGGCCACGTGGTGGCGCCCCATTTCGATATTCCGGGATGGGACCCGTCACGCGTACCGTATCACCCCACCAACGGGCTGATCTCAAACGGCGACATTATGCGATCGAATCACGGCGATCACAGCCAATAACGGCCAGCGGCCGGCGTTTTTCCGATCGATTCGATTACTGTTTTACAATTTTCACGAAATTGATTTCAGTGATTTGAATTTGATACCAAATACCAATAGAAAAGCCCCTGGAAATTTTCAGGGGCTTTTCATGTAATTTCCTCACGGCATGGGTTTGAGGTTTTCGTAATGGACGCGCCATGAGCCATCCGAGGGGAACCCCGGCGCGTTTCCGGAGGGTGCGCCGTCCCAGCCGGCGGCCATCATGGCGACAGCGGCGAGCAGCCCCCCGTTTGCGGGAAGGTAGGTGGGCAGGTTGGGCCGCTGGTAACAATGTCCATTGGGCAGAAAATGGTTTTTCGGCGTATCCATCAGCAGGGCGTCAACGGCGAGGCCAGGCTCGTCCAGCCGGGCGGCGGTCATGGCCAGCATGGGGTAATCCCATCCCCAGGTGCTCTCCCAGTTCCAATCGCGGAAGACGGCGTGCAAGGTCGAACGCATGGTCTCGGGATCCACCATGCCGGTTTGAGGCAACATGCCCAGGGCGGCGACGAGCGACGGATGATCGCGGCGCAGATCGGCGTTTTCAAACACAACGGGTGTGGCTTCGGTGGTGACGTAGAGGCCATCTTTTTCAGGGAGCGGCGAAAGCGCGTCATGGACTTTTCGCCATTCGGGATCGGGATCGAGGCCCAGACGGCGGCGCCAGAGTTGAGCGCGTTCAAGGCCCCAGGCCCAATAGGCGAGTTCGAACGCGGGGTTAAAGGTCGAGGCGGGCGGGTAGCACTCCTGCGCGGGGATGAGCGGCGGGCCGAGCACGTAGCGATTGGTTTTTTCATCCCACCGGGCGTACGACGCCATAAAATCAGCAGTGGCGAAGACCACATCGCGATAGCGCTCCAAGGTATCGCGATCGGGATGAGCGCGGTAACAGAGTTCGGCGTAATAAATGGGGTGGGGCTGTTGCCAGATGAGAAAGACGCCGACGCCGGAGGGACTTTCGCGGCCATCCAGCGAGGTCATCTTGGGCCAGCGGGCACCGGCATACCCTTGAGCTCGCGCGGTCTCGCGCGCGGCGGGGAGGATATCGCGATACCAGCCGAGGCTCTTTTCGAGCAAAGCGGTCCGGTTCCACAGCGCGAAGTGCGCGGCGTGCCACCAGTGCATTTCCAGATGGAACTTGCCGAACCAGCTGTTGTGAGTGAGGCCGGATTCCTGCGGGGGCGACGAGGCGGCGCACTGGATCGCGGTGAGGTATTGGGACAGCACGACGCGGCGTTCGAGCTCGGCGGCGCGCGGATCGCGGCTGCCGCTGAAATCGATGGCGCCGCCCTCCATCCAGAAGCGGCGCCAGTGTTCTTCGCAGGCGGTGAGGCATCGCGCAAAAGACGGGAGGGGATTCTCGTTCAGTTCAGGCGCGAAGGCGCAGACGAACTCCAGCGTATCGCCGCCGGACGAGGTCATCACAAACCGGTGCGGGCCTTCACGCTGTACAACGCCCCCCGGGGACGCGGCAATGCGCACGGCGTAATGGTCACGATCGAGCGTACGCAACAGATCGAGACTGGAGCCGGTTTGATGGACGATCGCGGTCTGATGGCGATCGGGCGAGTTCCAATCCGCCATGCCGGGGCCCCATTGATCGGAGCCATACGGGAACTCAAACGCCACGCCCAGCGACCGATCGGCAAGCAGGGGCGATTCGATGCGAACAGCGACGAGGTCGAGATCGGGATGGCACAGCGTGTGAACCGTCACCGGCTGGCCGTCGAGCTGAAAGCGGCTTTCGATCACTCCGCGCCAGAGATCGAGTTTCTGGTGAATTGACTGAACATCCCCACGCTGGATGGCGGCGGGGGAGCCGCCGGACCGCACGAAGCCGATACGACCCAGGTGAAGGCGATGAGGATTGGCGCGCAGCCAGCGGGCGGCCGCGCTTTTCGTTTCAGATACGTAAGGCTTTTTATCACCGCCCGCGTCAAACCACTGAACCGCGTCATTGAGACGGTATGGCTCAGGCGCGGGGATGGTGTGCCAGCCCCACTGCGACAACGTACCGAGAGGGATGGCGCCGGCGTATTCTTTCGACAGGGTCTGCAATCCGGTGACCCCGACGGTAAACGCGAAGCCGCCGTTGCCCACCGAGAGCGGCGCGAAGGCGTCAAATTCCGTCAGGGCTGGATCATGACGCGACGTTAACGCCTGGCGATCGATGGGCTCAACCCACGCGGCCCGCGCGAAAAGAAACGCAAGCGCCAACATCGCGAGGCGGAAGCATAATCGAACGTGGGGAGTCGTATTCGCCATGTGAGTTTTCCTCCCATGATTCGCAATGTCATTCGCCCATTCACAAGGCGCGTATATGAAAAGCAAGACATAGCTCAAGGCGAACAGCCTGTTTCGTTGAATTCGATTCAATCTGTTCGCCCGAGCTCTATTGGGCCTTATTCAGCATGCCCCCACCGGAGCATTCCGGCAGCACGCCTTCAAGCTAATATTGTTTGTCATCGCGGATTTTGGCGTCCCCTTCGGGCAAAAACTGAACCGCGTCAATGATCACGTAGCCATTGGCGCCCTGGGTCAATACCTCCACCACGGCGGGTTTGTCCTGCGAAAATGAATAGGTCCCCAGCGAAGTAAACAGACCGTCGATCTCCGGTTTCCGCTGTTCATTGAGCGCAACCACCTTGCGTCCATCGGCGTGTTCGATGGCGACGCGGATATTGGTGGCGCGATTGGCGTTGGCGGAATAAGCGAAGCGAACCTCATATTTCCCGGACGGCAGCGAGGTTTGAAAGCGAGCCGAAACGGAGGCGTCGCTGACGCGTTCGTTATGCTGGTAGCCCTCATCCACGAATGGAGAAATGCTGGTGCTTTTTGTCCAAGCGCCGCTGAGTTGAGCGTCGGCGTCATCGACCACAACACCTTTGAGGCTGGAGGATGAAACCGGCGGCGTTTTGGGTTGAGCGTTGGTCGTCAGGCGCTGACCATCAGCCAGCAAGCGGGTTTTTAACTCGTCATAGGGTAAATCCTGAACGGCCACGCCATCCTGAATCGACAACACCGCCGCCGTAGCGGCCGACTGGCCGAGAATCATGAATACCGGCTCCATACGGATCGAGCCGTAGGCGGAGTGAGAACTGCTGAGACAGACAGGGACGAGCAGATTGGCGCATTGTTCTTTTTGGGGCGTCAGAGAGCCATAAGCGATCATGTAAGGTCCACCGGTTCCCACGCCGATATCGCCTTCATTCTGCACGTAACCGTTCGCGTCGATGTAGCGCTGAACGTTGTGGGAATCGATGGTATACGACCCCATGCCGACGGAACCGGGCGTTTCGACGGTGCGCAGGCAATCGTGTTCGGTCATGACGTATTCGCCGATCATGCGGCGCGCTTCACGCACATACAGTTGGCGGGGCCAGTTTCCATTGTCAGTGAATTCATCTTTCGCGAGGCCCCAGCGGCTCACCTTGTCACGAATCGATTGGGGAACGCGGGGATGATTGGCGAGGGTCCACATCAGGCCCTTCTGATAAGATTCATGTTCGGCGAGGATTTCCGCGCGGCGCTCATACGACGCGTCGGGGTAATCGTAATTCATGCCGAGGTTATCCGTTGAGAACGCGCAGTTGTTATTCGTATCGGTTTTGACATTGGGCATCATGTCGATCTTGAGGGGTAGGCGCGAGTCGCCCGCCTCGAAGTTTCGCAGCAGGATTTCGTATTGCAGATCATCGTAGTCATCGGGCTTGGGCCATTCGACGCGGTTTTCGGGCACGGTGGTCATGCACATACGGAAGCAGTAAGCCTGAACGCGCGCGTCGCCCTCGCCGTCTTCACCGGGATCGGCGGCGCTGACGCGGGGCAGGACGCCGCTGGCCGGGTCGCCCGGCGTCACGTAGGGATCGACCTTGTGGGTAAAATAATGACCGTGATGGCGAGCGGCCTTCTGGACGCCGTTGTAACGCTCGCCGTATTTCGCGTTCGCCTCGCGGCCAACGGTGTATTGCACGCCGGCGGCGGCCATGAGGTCGCCCTCATAGGTGGCGTCAATGAACATCGCTCCCTCATACGTCTTTCCGTCCAGCGTCGCGATCGACTGGATGCGCCCCTCTTTCAGGACGACCCCGTCTTCACGGTTCAGCCAGGCGTCGCGTACAATGGGAACTTTGGCTTCGGCAAGCATGGTTTCATAGATGTTCTCGGCGACGTGCGGCTCGAAGACCCACATGGAATCGGCGTTGGGATCGAACACGCCGGAGCCGCGGCCCCGATTGAGGTCTTCCGGCTTTTCATACACCCACGCATCGGGATTTTCGTAATACTCGTGAACGCGCTGATAAAACTCGAGGCTGATTCCGCCAATGGCGGATTTATCACCTGAATCGGTCCAACCGAGTCCGTTGGTGGTAAGGCCGCCCAGATGCGTTTCAGGCGCGACCAGCACTACGGAGCGGCCCATGCGGGCGGTCTGAATCGCCGCCGCCACGCCCGCCGACGTGCCGCCGTAAATCACGACGTCATACGCGGGTTCGGCGTAACAAACTCCAGTCAAAAGCAAGGCGATCAAAAACTGACATGCGTATTTCATTGCGTCTCTCCTGCGAGGTCATTCAGTGATGTTGAATTGTGATCATAAACATCAATTCGATGAATTTGAATTGAACGAAGCGGGTTTCCAATCGAGCGCCGATACCGGCTGAGGCGGCAGATCCTCCAGTTTTTCGCCGTCTCCCTGCCCCACCTTTTCGATGAACAGGCTGAGGATTTTGTCTCGCCGCCATAACAACGTATCGTAGGTCGGCTCCCACAAACCGACGGGTCGCGTGGTGAGTTTTACGATCTTCCACGCGGGGTTGGCCAGATCGGAACAGATCGCCACGTTGACGCCCTCACCCATTTCTTCATCGCGAAAGACCACGCAGGCCGTTCCCCGCGCGGCGTCGGCGACGATCTGAGGCCGCGAGATGGGGATACGCCGCGTACCGCCGCCGCTGAGAGTAAAGGATTCGGTGCGATGAGTCACCTGTGAGGTATTCCATCGGGTTCCATCATGATAGACCATAAAAAACTGCGGCGCCGGCGAATCGGGCGGACGCCAGTAGGTCGCGATGTAGGGATGTCCCTGCGCATCGGCGACCATCGAGGTCTGGTTGATCAGTTCACTCGACTGTGGAATACGGCATGCGTATTCGGCGGTTTCCTGCGTTATGGGGAGTTTGTACGGCTCTCCATTGGAGCGAAGCCAGGTCACGCCGCCGTCTTCGGACCGCGCGTAAGCGAGATCGTGATTGGTGGCGACGTCGCCGGTTTCGCGCCAGACCCAGGAGAGATGAATCACGCCGCGTGAATCGACGGCGGCCTGCCAGTAGGCGTTGCGCTGCCCCTCGCCGTTGATAAAGGCGTCTCCCACCTGAGTCCAGGTTCCGGTTTTGAGGTCATACCGATTCATCATGAGATCGCCGCGCCCCGACGCGCCGTCGCGGTAAAAGAAAATGAGGCCGCCATCGGCGAGCCGATGGAACTCTGGATAGGTGACGTGATCTTCATGAAGACCGGTCATGGGCATGGGATCGCCCAGTTCGAGACTTTCAGGCTTGAGGCTCCGGCAATAATGGAGAGGATCGACATGGTGGTTCCACGCCATGTGGAGATAGCCGCCGCCATCGACCATGATGCTGATCGTATTATGAGCGTCATTGACATCGCCTTTGTATTGCGTGACATGAGTCGTCCAATCGGCGGAGCCCAGTTCGCGGCGGGCGAGAATAACGCGGCCCTGTTCGTCATAGTACGCGGCGTATTGAAACTCGCCATGCGTTACGAGCGAGTTTCTGCGGAAGATCACCGCATTGATGGAATTCTTCGCCCAGCCCAGGCCGATTTGAGAGATCGCGGTTTCAAGTTCAGCGGCAGCCGCCGTCAAACCGCAGGACGTCAGGGCGGCGATCACGAGTAAGGTCATCCATCGTCGATTCATCATCGTTCGCACTCCAATTTGTTTTTTTTCACATTACGCAGAAGAAACGCTCGAATTATTCTCACCACTGACAGGGCGAAGACAACAACTGATGCGATTATCTGGATGATGAGCATTCTCAGGCATCCCATTTTATTTCAACCGCGCTATTCAATATGAAAGACTTCGGTCAGTTCTTTCGAGACAGGGCTGTTATCCGGATTGGACGGCATAATGTCTTTCATAAACGCCCACCAGCGCCTGCAAGCCTCCGTCTGAGCGATGGCGGCCCAGCGGGCTTCGTCTTCAATCTCGACGGAAGCGAACAACAGGCTGCTTTCTTCATCCAGCCAGATCGAGTAATTGTGAACGCCGTGAGATTTGAGTTCGGCTTCCAGCTCAGGCCAGATTGGATTATGCCGGCGCCGGTATTCTTCATGCCGATCGGGATTCACCCGCATCAGAAACGCTTTTCGAATCATATCATCCTCCCTCGCGCGATGACCGCGTCTCAATAGGATGATATCAAAAACATGAAAAGGCTTCACCCGGCTGGCGTGCCCGGCCTTTTTTTCCGTACAATTCATGCTGAATCGAAATCATCCGCTCTCGAAGGGAAAAGCACAATGAACGCTATTCACTCAACCATCCACCGCTACTCCATTACGGTTTTATTCATCGCTGTGTTCGCCTGCGCAAACGTTTTCGCCGCGATGCGGATCGATTCGACGTTCTGCGAAGGAAAGGCAACTCCCACGGGCGTGTCCGCGACGGATCTTCACTTCAGCTAGATTCTCTCATCCGATCAACGCGGAGAAACGCAGACGGCGCGGCGCATCGCGATCGCATCCAGCAGAGAAGCTCTTCTCGACGGGCGATTCGACGTATGGGATTCAGGGAAAGTATCCAGCAAGGAGAGCACATGGGTCCGGTATGAAGGCCCCGCGCTGAAAGCGGATCATTGTTATTGGCGCCAAGTCAAAGTCTGGAACGGAAACGGCGAGGAATCGGACTGGAGCGAGCCCGCGTCATTCATCACCGGGCTGTACGACGAGGACGACTGGGAAGGCGCGCGGTGGATCGGCTATGAGGAACTCGCGCCCGATGAGATCGTTTTCCCCGGCGTACATGGTTCCGGCGACGGCCTCGGCGACAAGGGGAAGCAGCGGCCCGTTGTCCCGTTGTTGCGCACTGAATTTTCAATCGACAAACCCCTCGCCTCAGCGCGATTGTTCGTCTGCGGGCTGGGGCAATACGAAGCGAGCCTGAACGGCGAGACGATCGGCGATTCGTTTCTGGCGCCGGGATGGACGCGATACGAAAAGACCTGTTTGTATAATACGTTTGACGTAACAAACATGCTGCACGGCGGCCCCAACGCGCTGGGCGTCATTGTGGGCAACGGATTTTATAACATCAATCGGGAGCGATACCGCAAACTGGTCATCGCATACGGCATGCCGAAGGCGATCTGCAAGCTCAGCCTCGATTACGCCGATGGGACGCACGAAGCCATCGTGTCGAGCCCGGAATGGAAAACGGCGCCCTCTCCTGTCACCTTCACCAGCATCTATGGCGGCGAGGATTACGACGCGCGGCTCGAACAGCCCGGCTGGAACAAAGCGGGTTTCGATGATTCGAATTGGAGACCCGCGCTGGAGGTGAGGGCGCCGGGCGGCGACCTGACCGCGGAAATCGATTTTCCACTCAAGGCGGAAGAACGCATTGAGGTGAAATCGATTCGGACGATCGGCGGCGGCTCAACCCTGTACGACTTCGGTCAGAACGCGTCGGGCGTATTCGAACTGAAAGTTTCAGGTCAAAAGGGACAAGCGGTGACGCTGACGCCCGGCGAACTGATCAACGACGACGGGCGCGTCAATCAGAACGCCTCGGGTCATCCACATCAGTATACGTACATTCTGAAGGGCGAGGGGATCGAGACCTGGCGGCCGCGATTCACTTATTACGGGTTCCGTTATATTCAGGCGGACGGCGCCTCGCCCGCCGGAGGGGATGTATCAGCAGAGACGCCGCGAATCCACGAACTGACGATGCTGCACACGCGCAACTCCGAACCGGCGACGGGGCGATTTGAATGTTCAACCCCGTTGTTCAACCGCATCGATTCGCTCATTCAATGGGCGATCAAGAGCAACCTGCAAAGCGTGGTGACCGACTGCCCGCACCGGGAAAAACTGGGTTGGCTCGAACAAACCCACCTGATGGGCAGCGCGATTCACTATAATTTCAACATTCACCTGCTCTACAAACAATTGATTCAAGACATGATTGACTCGCAAACGGAAGACGGGCTGGTTCCCGATATCGCGCCGGAATACGTCTTTTTCGACGGCGGTTTCCGCGACTCGCCGGAGTGGGGGGCGGCGGCGGTGATACTGCCGTGGATGGTGTATCAATGGTATGGCGACGCGGATGAGATTGAACACGCGTGGCCGATGATGACGCGCTATATGGACTACCTCGGCAATAAAGCGGACGATCATATTCTCTCGCACGGTCTGGGCGACTGGTATGACCTCGGACCGAATTTTCCCGGCGAGGCGCAACTCACGCCCAAGGCGTTGACCGCTACCGCCACGTATTATCAGGACGCGGACCTGATGTCGCGGATGGCGGATGTTTCGGGACGCGGCGCGGAGGCGAAGCAATACCGCGCGCTGGCGGATACGATTCGAAAACGATTTAACGAGACGTTTTACAATTCGGAAACACACGTTTATTCAACGGGAAGCCAGACCGCGATGGCCATGCCTCTCTGTAACGGGATGGTGGATGAACGCGACCGCGGCACGGTGATGAAAAAACTGGTTGAATCGATTCACGAATCGGGGAACGCGCTGACGGCGGGCGACGTGGGGTTTCATTACCTTGTGCAGGCGCTGCAAGATGGCGGCGCGTCTCAGCTGCTTTACGACATGACCGCGCGCGACGACGCGCCCGGCTATGGTTTTCAACTGAAAAAAGGAGCGACCGCGCTGACCGAATCGTGGGCGGCATTACGGGAAGTCTCGAACAATCACCTCATGCTGGGCCATTTGATGGACTGGCTCTATCGCGGGCTGGCGGGCATCGATCAGGCGGAAGATTCTATCGCGTACAACCGGATCGTCATCGCGCCAAACCTGGTGAGCGGCATCGAGTGGGTGAACGCGAGTTTTGAATCGCCGAAGGGAACCATTGAATCCAACTGGAAACAGGAAAATGGACGCCTGCGGCTGCACGTCCGGATTCCCGCCAATACAAGCGCCGAGGTTCGAGTCGCCAACGCGGAGCCAGGCCAGTCGAGTGAATCAGGCAAGCCGCTCAGCGGGCGAGACGATATCAAGACCACGGAGAATGAAGACGGCCAATACCGCATTGTGATCGGATCGGGGACGTATGATTTCGATCTGGCATTGACTGCGCATTAAGTGAAGAGCACGCCGGTTGAGCGATTGGAGTCTATTGGAATTAAAATCCTCGCTGACGCGCTGCGTGGCGGCTTTAGAGGAATCAGACATGAATTGGATATTCCGGATTTTCATCCTACTTTCTCTCTCATTTATCACGGCGGCGGATCTATTCGCATTGTCACTGAAAGGCGTTACGGTGACGCCGCATGTGCAATCGACGGAAATGCGCTACCGCATGGAGACGGATTTCAACCTGGGCGCCCGCGTTCAGATTTTTTTGCGGAACGATTCGGATCAGGAAACGACGTATGGAGCGGAAACGAAGATTCAACTTCGTGGCAAGACGCCCGATGAACTTGTGGCCGGGAATGAGTGGTCTTGGCATGACCTGCCCGGCGCGTGGCCCAACAATCCGATTACGCTGCCGCCCGGCGCGATGACGGTCTGGAGCTGGAACGGGCGGCATCAAGATTGGGGAATCGGAACATCCGCGGAGTTGAGCATTACGCCCGATGGGAGGGCGGCGGAATCGATTTCGATTGAACTCACGCAACCCACCGTCTGGATATCCTCGGTCAGTTTTCCGGGAAGCGACGACATCGCGCCGAGCGAAATCATCCTGCATATCAATAACCAGCAATCGGACGCGCTGACGCTGGACGGCGTTCGATTATGGACTCCTGACTCGAACGAATCATGGAGGGTTTTCAAGCCGGGTGAGTGGATCGAATCGTTGGAGCGTTTTCCGCATGACGGCGTAATCGCCCCCGGCGATCAAGGCTGCGCCCGAGTAAAAACCGGCGTTCTTCCACTTACCTACGCCGCGATTGAAGTGAGGCTTCACGATGAGAAAGGCGAGGCGAAGACGTTATGGACACATCTTCGCATCCGCAAAGAAGAATTCGACATCAGCGGCGGGTGGGTCAACTCGAACATTCATGGGAAAAATTCGCTCAGCTTCGAACCGTTTTTGAAGACGCTGAAACGGATGCACATCAACACCGCTCATATCGCCGATACGCCGGGCTACACGGACGACGCCGCTTTGTACGCGAACTATCCACTGAAATATTTCAATAAACTGGACGACTTTGATCGGTACGATACGGATGCGATGCTTCCCCGAATTCACGCGGTGGAGTTTCTTGGTGAACCTCAATACGGAGGCGGGAAGCCGGTTCCACCGATGAAGGTCTGGCAGGAACTGGCGCCATATCAACGAACCCGCCTCGCCACCACAGTTACCCACAGCGAAGAACGAATCTGGCGTTTTTACGCGGGATTGTCTGATTTTCCTCATTACGACGCCTACCGGGTGTGCGCTCCCTCGCCCGACGCCTGGCCGCGATACGAACGTTGGGGCGACGAACGACTGCGCTGGGGCGCCCCGCTGGAAACGATCGGCGATATGACGCGCAGCCTGCGCGAATTGAACCGGCCCAACGGGATCGGATATTGGTCGCAAGGCGCTCATCAGGGATGGGACCATTATGGGGGCCGGGAACGAACTTCACCCACGCCGGATGAACTCAGGGCACAGGCCTATCATGCGCTGGCGAATCGGATTTCATCTCTGTACTGGTTTAACCTCAGCCTGAAATCGATTCTCAAGTTTCCCGATCTGATCGAGCCGATCACTCGGGTCGACCGGGAGATCAAGATGCTCGAACCCTGGTATCTCAGCGGCGCGGCGTACCATTACGAGCGCATCAAGCATGACGGAAAGCCCCTGTGGGATTTATGCGTCATCACGTCACCGCACGGAGCGTTACTGTTCGTGCTCGATCTGGCGTATCAGCCCGATCCAAATAAAAAAGTGTTTCGATTCGGACCGCCACGGCGCGCGGAACTGACTTTTCCCCTGCCCGCCTATTTGCGCACTCCCCGGGAGATCGTCCGCGTAGACGCGGACGGCGCGGTCCCGGTGGATTTTGAGCGAATGGAACCTGGCGTCAGGCTGGCAGGCGAATTTGGCGACGTCACCGTGTTCGTTACGTCTAATGACAAAGGTCTCATCGAAAAACTGGAGGCGGCGCGAGCGAAGCTGATCGAAGAAGAAAACGCCACCGGATTCGACCCGGCCAATAACGAAGACGATCTCAACCAGCTCAGGGCGATACTGGATGAGTAGCAGCATTCAGCGGCAGCGTCCTGAAATCGAAACGCCCCATGCGGAAGAATCCACGTGGGGCGTTTTGCCGTTTAATGAAATGCGGATCGGATGAATGGTTATTCCTGATGTTTTTCTTTTTCGACCCACAGCGGAGTCACGATAAACCAGACGATGGTGGCGAGCAGCATGATCCATTTAACGAGATTCAAATCCATCGACCCCATGCAGTACAGAACGGAAGGGCCGACGGTAGCGATTAATGCGATGAATGAAATCAACATGTACAGTGGTTTCATGGTTTTGGGTTTCCTCTCTCACGCCTTTTGAACGATGGGCTTCTGATAAACCGTACTCAGGGCGACGTACAAGATCGCCGCGACGAACCAGCCGGGCAGGCTGACGAAGTAGAGCTGGATTCCACCATACAGCACGAGCCCCATGCAGACCGCCAGAGTCAGGAACCATGTCAGTCCAGCGGCCCAGTTAAATGAGACTCCACTGAGTTCGGCGTAGTTCTTATGAAGTCCGAAACGGTCGATCAGCCAGAAGTCGACGAAGATCACCGCGCCCATCGGCATCAGCACGAGGCCGTATAATGCGACGAAATCGAGCAGCTTCATGGCGATGGCGGGGAACATGCCGGCTGTGGTGGCGAGCAGGCCGGTGGCGATGGTCACCTTGAAACGCGACACTTTCGGCATGATGGCCTGAAACGCCAGCCCGGCGCGATAGATGGTTGGATTCGCGGTGGTCCATCCCGCGATGATGACGCAAATCAATCCGGCGACGCCGCAGGCGTCATACGCCATCGGCCCGGGGAGCACGTCTGTATTGGAGGGATCGCGGTGAAGCTGAAGCGCGAAGAGAAGCGAAGCCGCGATCCAGGCGAAATAATGACCGACGAACATGCCCGCGCCCGAGGAGATTCCATACCATGATTTTTTGGCGTAACGCAAGACGCTGAGGTCGGACATACCGATGTGCATGGCCATGTTGCAGAACCAGGACCAGAACATGACGTGCCAGAAAGTGAACTTGATCTGACCGGGGAGCGGATCGCCGCCCTTCCAGATGTTCTGATTGGCGACGGTCCAGAATTCGCCGATCGATTTCACGCCGAGCTGGGGCAACGCGACGAAACCGAACGCGAGAAAGACCAGCACCATCCACGGCGCC
Source organism: bacterium (assembly GCA_016125385.1). Taxonomy (GTDB): domain Bacteria; phylum Hinthialibacterota; class Hinthialibacteria; order Hinthialibacterales; family Hinthialibacteraceae; genus WGLV01. Next base: position 18,560 of record WGLV01000032.1, on the reverse strand, counting down.
GCGATATTGGCGAAACGCGAGACGCTCTCGTAGCCGTATGCGGCGATCACCGAGATCAGGATTCCGATCACGTAAATCGAGATCACCCATCCGGCGCTGTTGGGATATAAATCAGAGAGGCCGGGCATGGGGAAATTAAACCATACGCCCGCCGCGGTGGCGGAGACGGTGATCATCGCACCCGCCAGAAAACAGAACATCACGCCGTTGGCGAGGTTGTAAAGCGTGACCAGGTTGCGTCCACAGATTTTTTCGAGCTGATAGTACAGCGTAAGGCGGGCGCGGGTCGCGATGGGCGCGGTCATGAAGGTCCAGCTCGCCACCGCCAGCAGGTTGCCGATCAGCAGACCGACGATCAGGTCGAAGGCGCTGACGCCGGCCGCGACGAAAAGCGGGCCGATCATCAGTTCAGTACCGGCGCAATGCTCGCCCGCGTACATGCCGACGAAACTGCGAAAACCGAGGCGCGCCTTTTGCGGGACGGGTTCGCGCTCGTATTCCTCGACGACCGGCGCGGTCTGACCGGCGTTCAACGCATCATGAGACTTGGCGTCATTCATGTTTCATCCCCTTTATACCGGCAGCGCCGGAAGCAAGTCATTGGATCATTCGCACCAAGAGCTCCCGTTGGCTGCTCTGAACCATCTAAGCAATCAACATCAAGACGAGCCCAGACCGCGACGATCCCCAAAACGCGTTATTATTTCACATTCATGCGATTCGGGTCAACGATCGGACTCCACCTCAAAATGGTAATTCCAGCGGCGGTCGGGCGCGCTGTCGCCATTGAGGCCCAGTTCGGACGCTCCGTCAAAACCTCTGATTCCATCCGCCCAGTGAAAATCGAATGACGGATCGCCGCTGGATAACCCCAGCGTCTCACGCGGGATCGCGATTTCCATACAGTCGCCCGCCACACGATACGACGCATGGCCAGCGCCGGTCCACTCTCCGCCGCGCCAGGCGTTGACTGTGGTTTTTGATTCATCAAGCACCTGAAGATTCACGACGAAATCGTACCCCAGCCATCCGGTGGAGGCGTCTTGGTCCGCGTCGATCAGAAGCAGCATCCAGTACGGATCGGTATACGGCGTCATCGCGGACGCGGTCTTGACAAAGAAATACAGGTTCTTCTCGTCATACGACGCCTTGGACACAATGATATCGTTGCGGCCGGAGTCGTTGCGATAAACGAGATCGCCATAGCCCCGCCAGTCGCGGTGAGTCACGTCGCCCGGCGCATCGCGGAATTCAGGCTTGATGGCCAGCCACTCATCAAAAACGCCGTCAATGGTTACGGCGGCGGGACCAGACGCCCGAGGCGCGGCCCGGACGCCCTTGTAACGGCGGATGAAACCGGCCAGCTGATAGTAATACGCGTCGCCGTGACCGCCGCGCATGGGTTCGCAATCGCGGCTGTATTCCTGTGTGTATTCATCGACGAAAAGGCCGCCGGGGTAATAGCAATCGGATTCGCGGTACTTGCTCCATTCCTGGTAGCGGCCAGCGATCCATTCGTTCCAGCCCGTGACGAAGATAAAGTGAGGGTCGACCTGCAACGCTCGTTTCCATTGTTCGGTGAAGTTGAGACCGAGGTTCACGGCGCCCTCGCGCTCGTCTTTATGGCCGTCATGCCAGCTGCGGCCCATCGCGCCCGCCTTATGCGACATCGGCGCCGGACCGGGCGTATCGGGGAGCGCATTCTGGGCGACGCCGACGCTCATCTGTTCCGCCTGACCGCTGCTGTTCTTGAAGACATGCTGAGGGAAGACCTCGAGCCAGCTCCACTGATCGGGGCCCGTGGGGCCGATCCAGTAATCGGGCATGGGACGGCGGAAGGTGAAGAAATCGAGCATTTCCGGATCGTGGATGTACTCCTTATTGGCCAGCAGAAGCGGCTTGCCCTCCCACTGGAACCAGAGATCCTTCCACTTACCCGGCTTGTAGAGGTCATCCCACAGCCGATCCGTCACGGGGGTGGGGTCGCCAAAGGGCGTGATGAAAGCAATGGACGGCGTGCGGGCGCCTTCGGCGCGCATGGCCGTATATTCACGGCAGAGCGCTTCATATTCTTCCTTGAAGGTAAAGGGTGGATTGGTGGTATCGAAGATCACAACGTCAACGCCCGCGTCAACCAGCAACGCCGCGTGCTTACGGATGACGAATGGATCGGTCATGACATAATAACCCAGCTCGGGCTCACCCCAATGATAGGGCGCGTTGTTATCAGGCCAATCGACGACGCCGTCGTGCGCCGTGGCGAGTATCTTCGTCACGTCATTGGGACCGCCGCGCCCCTCGGTATGCCACGTCCAGTAAAAGATCCCCACCCAGCGATCCGCTTCAGGCGGACCGCATTCGTCATAGCCGGGAACGGCGCGGCCCAGGCCATCGGTGGCGCCCCAGGTATCGGAATACAAATCGACCGGCTGGGTGGAGGCGGTGAGCACGGTGATGCAAACAAACACGAAAATAAAGATAGCTCGGCTGGATAACACGTTTCAATCTCCCGATGGAAGTCTGAATCGGGAACTACTGTAAAACATCCTCTCTCCAACGCCTACCCGCAGGCAGCGCCCATATTTTCGGATTGTGCGCAGAGTACCCCGCCATGCAAGGCTGTGCTACATGCATCCGCTCCTGACGAGGCGCCGGCAGCGATTGGAGCGGGTTGCGGTTGAACGGTAGAAATTAATTCACTTGATAGAGGTCCTGCTTGAAGAAGTGTTCGCTGGGCCCAACGGACAGGTCGAAAAAGGTTTGATGAATTTTTTCGCCCACTTCATTGAGTTTGATCTGAAAGCCGTCGAGGAACTCGTGCATTCCCTGCCCGACGATTTCCTTGATCGAGGTAAAGTTGAGATCAGAGCGCAGCCGGCCGAGATATTGTTCGGCTTCGTTGCTGAAGGTTCCGACGGGCGTGTTGGAAATTTCATGCAGCGACTGTTCAGCGCGGATCAGACAGAAAGAAATGGAACGCGGGAAGTGACGGTCGAGGATAAGAAACTGGGCGACGTTGTTGGGGTCGATGTGGCCGTACTGTTTTTTGTACATGTGAAAACCGCTAGCGGAACTGAGCAGCGCCGACCATTGAATGTTGTCGATCGGCGTACCCACGTCGTATGACCTGGGCAGCAGGATGAAGTATTTGATATCCACGATCCGCGAAGTCTTGTCGGCGCGTTCCAACATGCGGCCCATGCGGGCGAAGTTCCATCCTTCGCCATGCGACATGGTTCCATCAGTGATTCCGCTGAACAGATGGCTGCCATCGCGCACTTTCGCATAAAAATCGTGCATCCGGTCGAGCGACAGTTTGACGCCGGCCGCTTTTTTGGTCGAAAGATAAAAGGTATTGATCTGTTCCCACATTTCGCTGGAAATAACTTCACGAACCGAGCGGGCGTTTTCACGCGCCATCTCCAGGCAGGAATAAATCGAGTTCGGGTATTCCGAATCGAACGTCAGGAACTGGACGACGTTGGCCTGAGTCGGTTCACCGTATTTTTTCTTGAACCACTCAAGATCGCCAGTGATGCTGACCAGCGGATCCCACTGGTTATGCGTACCGGAGGGCATATCAAGCATCAATTTAAAGTTGACGTCAACGAAACGCGCGACGTTTTCGGCGCGTTCAATGTAGCGGCTCATCCAATAGATTGCGCTGGCGACGCGGCTGAGCATGTTATTTACCCTATCCTTCCTGTCTTACTTTCTCCCTCACCAATCGACGCAGGCGGGAATTTCATTCCATTCCCACATTCCCAAAACGATCCGTTCACGCTCACCCGTCAACTCGCCTGCGCCATCGACGCGGTTTGCGTCTGTTCCATGCGCCGCATGGGCTGGTATTGGTCGGCGACGACCCAGGTGTCCTTGCTGCCACCGCCCTGCGACGAGTTGACCACCAGCGAGCCTTTTTTCAAGGCGACGCGCGTCAAACCGCCGGGCAACACGAAGATGTCTTCACCATACAGAATGAAGGGCCGCAGATCGACGTGACGCCCCTCGAAATGGTCGCCCACGATCACCGGCGCGCGCGATAACGAGATGGTCGGCTGGGCGATGTAATTACGCGGGTTGGCCTTGATGCGTTCGGCGAAATCGGCGCGCTGCTCTTCCGTGGAATGGACGCCCACCAGCATTCCGTATCCGCCGGATTCATTGGCGGCTTTCACTACCAGCGTATCGAGATTTTCGAGCACGTACTTCATATCGTCAGGCTCGGAGCAGACGTATGTGGGCACGTTGGGCAGGATCGGGTCTTCATCGAGATAGTATTTTATGATCTTCGGCACGAAGGCGTAGATGACCTTATCGTCGGCGATTCCGGTTCCCGGCGCGTTGACCAGCGCGATCTTGCCCTGGCGATAGGAATCAAACAATCCGGGTACGCCCAGCAGCGATTCTGGGTTGAACGCCTTGGGATCGAGGAAGTCGTCATCAATGCGGCGGTAGAGTACGTTGACGCGCTGAAAGCCTTTGGTCGTCCGCATGTAGACGAAGCCGTTGCGCACAACCAGATCACGCCCTTCGACCAGTTCGACGCCCATCTGCCGCGCGAGAAACGAGTGTTCGAAATACGCCGAGTTATACACGCCCGGCGTAAGCACCGCGACGGATGGATTGGCGACGGGATCGGGCGCGAGATATTCGAGAAGATCGCGCAAACGGTTTGGGTAATCGTCAATCGCTCGAATCTGTGAGGTCTGGAATACATACGGGAACGTGCGTTTGAGGATGTGGCGGTTTTCAAGAACATACGACACGCCAGAGGGACAACGCAGGTTGTCTTCAAGGACGTAAAACGAACCGTCTTTATCGCGGATCAGGTCGGTCCCCGTGATGTGACACCAGATGCCGCGCGGCGGTTTGAGGCCAATGCACTGCTCGCGGAAACTGGCGGCTGAAAGGATCAGGTCAGCCGGAACGACGCCGTCTTTCAGTATTTTCTGATCGTTGTAGACGTCGTTGATGAACAGGTTGAGCGCACAGATGCGCTGTTTGAGGCCTTTTTCAACGGTTTCCCATTCGCGTCCATCGACCAGACGGGGGATGATATCAAAGGGAAAGATGCGCTCCGTGCCTTCATTTTCGCCATAGACGGTGAAGGTCACGCCCATGTTCATGAAGGCGGCGTCGGCTTCGGTCTGGCGGCGGAAGAGGTCTTCTTTCGGCATGGAATCGATTCGCTGAATCAACGGCTGGGCAAAAGTTCTCGGATTGCCGCCGCTTTCAAACAGTTCGTCAAAAAAGCCTTCGGTATCGTATTGTTCAAACATTACCGGGTCCTCCCATGCTAAATGTGCATCAACCTGTCGGAGGAGCGTCTCATGGTTGCGCGGAGGTCGAGCGTGAACGGATAGTCTTGATTATCGTATCGAGCGGGCGGCGTCACTTTGCCCGGCGTGTGTCCGAAAACGTAAAAACGGGCATGGCGGCGGCCTTCCGCCTCAAGCGCGTTGATGGGGAATGTTTCGTGATTGCGTCCACCGGGATGGACGACATGGTAAACGCAGCCTCCCAGCGAGCGCTGGTTCCAGTTGTCGATCAGATCGAATGTCAGCGGCGAGTGCACATCGATGTTGGGATGAAGGCAGGAAGGCGGACGCCAGGCGCGATACCGGACCCCCGAACAGAATTGCCCCGCCTGCCCGGTCGGATGCAGGGGAAGTTCGACGCCGTTGCAGGAAACCGTATGGCGGGGGAGGGTCATGCCCGAGACCAGCACCTGCAAGCGTTCGAGTGAAGAGTCAACGTATCGCGACGTCCCGCCGGCGTGGACCTCTTCACCGAGAACGTGCCACGGTTCAAGCGCCTGACGCAGTTCGATCTCCACATCGTCATACGCCACAGCCCCAACCCTGGGGAAGCGGAATTCAAAATGAGGCGCGAACCACTCGGATTCAAAAGCGTATCCATTTTCACGCAGACGGTGGATCACGTCGCAGAAGTCGCGCCAGACGAAATGAGGCAGCATATAGCGGTCGTGCAGTTGCGTTCCCCAACGGACAAGCGGTTCGCGATAGGGCTGCTCCCAGAACAGCGACACCAGCGAACGCAACAAAAGCTGCTGGGTAAGGCTCATGCGCGAATGAGGGGGCATCTCGAAGTTACGGAACTCGACGAGGCCCAGGCGGCCGCTGGCCGAATCGGGCGAGTAGAGTTTGTCGATGCAGAATTCAGCGCGATGAGTGTTGCCGGTCAGGTCGGTCAACAGATGACGAAACACGCGATCGACCAGCCAGGGCGGGCATTCAACGCCATCCTGAATCTGATCGAAGGCAAGTTGCAACTCATACACGGCTTCATGCCGGGCTTCATCGATTCGCGGCGCCTGGCTGGTGGGACCGATGAAGGTCGATGAAAAGAGGTAAGACAGCGAGGGGTGGTTGTTCCAGAAGCCTAACAGGCTTTTGAGCAGGTCCGGCCGGCGGAGGAAGGGGCTGTCCGCCGTGACTTCTCCGCCCAGCACGAAATGGTTTCCGCCATTGGTTCCGGTATGGCGGCCATCCAGCATGAATTTTTCGGTTCCAAGCCGAGAGAGCCGGGCTTCTTCATATAAACCAGTGGTGACATCGACCAACTGACGCCACGATTCGGAGGGATGGATGTTCACCTCGATGACGCCGGGGTCGGGCGTGATCTTGAACACCCGCAAGCGGGGATCGGACGGCGGGTGATAGCCCTCGATCCGAACGGGCAAGTCGCACTCCGCCGCAGTCTGTTCCACTGCGGCGACGAGTTCCAAGTATTGTTCAAGAAAACGCATAGGCGGCATGAAGACGTTCAGGCGGCCTTCACGCGGCTCGACGCACAGAGCGGTTCTCACCAGCCCCGACAACGCCGCATCGACGCCGGGCAGTTGCGCGGCGGGATGAAGCGGATCGGCGTCACCCAGATCGAAGCCGCTGGCGGCCTTGAAGCCGGGCCGTGAAATCGACGCGGCGAGGGCGGCGGTCTGCATTTTGGGCTGACGCGCGCCCGTCAACCTTTTATACGAAGGCAACGGTTCACGCGGCGCACTGGTATCATACGCTTCGGTGAACTGGCGGTCTTCTTCACGCTCCCAGACGAGCGAGTCGAGTGGAAGGCGATAACCCATCGGCGAATCGCCGGGAATCAGGAACAGGGTTTCGGTACGAACCGCCCAGTAGCCGGATTGCCATTCCGCCGACAAGCCGAACGGCCCACGGGAGAGCGGCAGGACATAACCGACTTCATTTTCGAGGCCGCGTTCGAGGATGCGCGCGAGGCGTCGGCGCTCTTCAGGTTCATCAAGGTTGGAAAAACGGGGATCGATGTTGACCGGCGTCTTGCGCTCATGAAAGATGAAATGATAGGGGTCTTCCCACGCGGGAACGGCGTAATGGTAATCAACGCCGAGACGTTGAGCCAGACGGCGGATAAATCGCTGGGCATCCGAGATGGTATGACCGAGGTCTTCATCGCCGGTGGCGAACAGGGATTGATCGTTCCAGACCGGTTCGGCGTCTTTGCGCCAGTAACAGGATAACGCCCAGCGCGGCAGCGACTCACCGGGGTACCATTTCCCCTGACCGAAGTGCAACAGAGCGCCGCTGGCGAAGCGGTCGCGCAGGCGCAGATACAGCGTTTTGGCGAGTCTGAATTTATTCGGGCCCAGCGCGGCGCCGTTCCACTCCTCGCCATCCATATCATCAATGGAGACAAAGGTCGGCTCGCCGCCCATCGTCAGCCGGACGCCGTTACGGTTGAGATGGTCATCGACCCGATCGCCCAGTGTTTCGATTTCGCTCCACTGATCTTCAGTGTAGGGTTTGGTCACGCGCGGGTCTTCATGAATCCGCGTCACCGCCATGTGATGGTGGAAATCGACTTCACATTTGCCGACCATCCCCGACACCGGCGAAGCACTTTGAGGGTTGGGCGTACAAGCGAGCGGGATGTGCCCTTCGCCCGCGAACAACCCGGAAGTGGGATCGAGCCCCACCCATCCCGCGCCGGGCAGGTAGGTTTCGCACCAGGCGTGCAGATCGGTGAAGTCGGCTTCGGGGCCTGAAGGACCGTCGAGCGATTTGACATCGGCGGTGAGTTGTATCAGATAGCCGGAGGCGAAGCGGGCGGCGAACCCGAGACGGCGAAGCAACTGAACCATCAGCCAGGCCGAATCGCGGCATGAGCCCTTGCCCCGAGTCAGGGTTTCTTCGGGCGACTGCACGCCGGGTTCAAGACGGATGATATAGTCGACCGCCTTGTTAATTTTCTGGTTCAATTCAACCAGAAAATCGATGGTGGGGCGGGCGGTGCGGTCGATTCCACGCAGAAAGGCATCGAATTTCGGCCCGGTTTTGAAGGTTTCAAGGTACGGAGTCAGCTCAGCGAGTTCGGTGGAAGCGTATTTAAACGGGAACTTGTTGGCGTATTCTTCCAGAAAGAAATCGAAGGGATTGATCGAGATCATCTCGGCGATGACTTCGACGTCGAGATGAAAGAGCCGGGTCTTTTCAGGGAAGACCAGACGCGCCTGGTAATTGCCGTGCGGGTCCTGCTGCCAGTTGATGAAATGATCTTCGGGCTGGACGCCAAGGTTATAACTGAGGATTGGCGTCCGGCAATGCGGCGCCGGGCGCAGGCGAACCACCTGGGGCGCCAGATCGACCAGACGGTCGTAGTCGTATTTCGTCTGATGACGCAAAGCAATTCGTATCGCCATACAAACCTTCCGAAAATTCAGATAGATCAATACTTCAAGGGGGTTGCATGATTTCCGGACGATAGGTTTCTTGCGAAACCGAACGCCGGCGGTTATTCATGTCATCAACAGGAACGCCCCTTTATGGTAGCAAAAAACGAACCGGTTATCGCAAAATACACGACAAAAACGTAAAACTGTATAAAGATAGTCGATTCAGGATGTTGGTTATTTGTTATGCGTCGTTGGAGTTTCTGAATCAGACAAAATTGTTCAAATATTCAAATGGGCGTCCCATTCTGGTGTCTGTTTTTTTACACGGTCGCGGGTTGGCGTGAATCGGCGGGGATTACATCTACCGCCACGCTGATGGTCTGGGTTCCGCCGCCAAGGATGATTCCTTTGATGGGGCTGATTTCATCAAAATCGCGCCCCCATGCGGCCACGATATGGTCGGTCGAGACGACGGCGTTGTTGGTGGGGTCGACGTCGATCCAGCCCGCGCCGGGAACATAGACGGAAACCCAGGCATGAGACGCGTCGGCGCCCTGAAGGCGGGGCTTGCCCGGCGGGGGGGTGGTGCGGAGGTATCCGCTGACGTACTTGGCGGGAACGCCCATCGCGCGCAGGCAAGCGATCTGAAGGTGGGCGAAATCCTGACAGACGCCCCGGCGCGATTCGAGCACCTCGAAAACCGGCGTTGCGACGTCGGTGGAGTTGGGATCGTACTTGAACTCGGCGTTGACGCGCGCGGTGAGATCGAGAACGCACTGCAACACCGGGCGTCCCGGCGGGAACGATGGAGCGGCGTACTCGCGGAAGCGCCGATCGAGAGGGACATAAGCCGACTCGTACAGATACTGCATCGCGTCAAAGGCTTCGCGCTCGAAAAAGTCGCGCACGTTGCGCGCCGCCGTCTCCCACGAGGGGGTTTTGGACGCGTCGGGCAGCAGACGAGGGAAGCATTCGACGGCCGATTGGGCGACGACGGTCAATTCAGTGTGAGGTTCACGGACGGAAAACGACAGGACGATGTTGCCGAAATAATCAAAAAACTCGCGGCGATAGACCGGTTCGGGTTGAATGGAAATAAATTTTTCAAGCAGACGCTGTGTGGTCGTGGTACGGGGTACGATCAACGCCTTGTTATCGCACAACGTGACGGGGAGATTATAGAGATATTGGGTTTTGTGCTTGATCTGATAGATCGCCATCGCGCGCCCCGCGTCAACTCTTCTGTTTCGACATCAACCGCAGTTCTTCGGCGTGACTGAAATACGCCAGCGATAACGTATCGGAAAATGAAGACAATTCATCGCCGACGCTGGTACAGAAATCCTCCAGTTTTTCACGTCGTCCATCCGGATCGATCTCACATATATCATACACCTCCACCATGCGAAGGCGATTGAGGGCGGATAACGCGAGGCGTTCCTCCCGCGAACGGACCGCCTGGTTGATATTACGCGGGATCATGGCGGCATGCCCGGCGAGAGCCTCTACCTGAAACGCGACAGAGCGCGGATTGGTTTCATCGAGAACGATCAGGTCGACCACGGCGCCGGTCTGGATTTCATCCACGTAGCGCGAACGATAGGTCATGGCGGAGTCTAACATCTCCAGAATGAGTTTCAGCAGGATCGCCTCATCGGCGCGGAGATCGGTAATCGAACGCCGGACCAGCTCCAGAATGGACATGGCGCGTTCAAGACGCCGTCCCATATCGAGAAAGCGCCAGCCGGTGGCGCGCGTCATGCTTTCCATCTCAAGACCACTGAACGCCGCCAGTCCGGTCAGCATGCGGTTGATGCGATCCTGCCAGTCGTTTAATGAGAGGCGATTGTTTTGGGGTGCATAGCGGGCGTCCCGATCGAGCACGGTCAGGATGCGCCATGCGTCGCTGGAGATACGGTCGCGGACCTTCCAGGTCAGCGCGCGCAGGCGGCCAAGAGTGGTACGGATGTTCCGATCGGCTCCTTCAAGATCGATCAACTGGTAGAGAAAGGCGTGCATCTGATCGGCGTTAATGCCTTCCTGATGCGGATTCTCGCTGGGCAGCGGAACGTTGAATTGTTCCGATATCAGACCGGCGAGGATCTGCATCTCGGCGTTTTCGGTGAATTCAAGCAAATCGGTGAAGCGGGTCAGCAGCATGCGCACCAGACGCAGATCGGCCTCGGCGCGTTCCAGGTAGCGGCTCATCCAGAACAGGTTGTCGGCGAGCCGGCTGGGCAGGTTGCGAGGCGCACGGCGTAATTCGAGCGGTTCACCGCTTTTCGGCAACAGGGAAATCTGCTCAACCGGGCGGGTCGATACGACCCAGGTATCTTTACAGGCCCCTCCACGCTTCTGCGTCACCGACAGAGAGCCGCTGATCGGGGCGACGCGGGTGAAGCCGCCCGCCATCGCGGCATACGAACCGTCGGGCCGTGCGACCACGTGAGCACGCAGCATCAGGTGATGAGGCTGGAGCGACGAGCCGTCCCAGACGGGCGCGGTGGAAAGGTTGAGTTTTTCCTGAGCGATAAAGGTATGCGGGGCGGCCTGAATACGCAGTTTGAGTTCTTCACGGCTGGCTGAATCGAGATCGGAGGCGAAAACGGTTTCAAACGTTCGCATGGGGAACGCCGATTTAATGATCAGCGAGTCGAAGCGGGACAGGACGAACCGCAGTGAATCGGGGTCGCCGCACCACCATGTCCGGACGGACGGGATGCGCGGTTCCTGTGCGAGAAAGAAGCGGCACAACTCGGGCAGATAAGGCAAAAGCGCCGGGGTTTCCAATACGCCGCTGCCCAACGCGTTGGCGATCAGCACCTTGCCCGCGCGGGCCGCCTGCGTCAGCCCGGGAATGCCGGAATTGGAGCGGTCGTTCATCCAGAGAGGGTCACAGGTCCAATCCTCAACCCGGCGGATGATGGCATCAACCTGAACCAGCCCTTCAAGGGTCTTGAGATAGACGATTTCGTCGCGGACGGTCAGATCGGCGTCCTCGACGAGATTCAGCCCCAGATATTTGGCCAGATAGGAGTGTTCGAAATAGGCTTCATGCTCGGAACCTGGCCCCAGCAGAACGATATGGGGTTCTTCCTGACGAGCGGGCGGAAGCAACTCAACCAGCGTGTTCAGGTATCGTTTAAAGAATTCCGCCAGTCGGCGAACATTCGATTCACGCAGGACCTGGGGATACAGGCGATGGGTGACAATGCGGTTTTCGAGTGCGAACCCCGATCCCGCCGGCGCCTGAGTGCGGTCGGAGATCGCCAGCCATTGCCCCTCCACGCTTCGGCCGAGGTCGACCGCGTAGCGATGAAGCCAGATGCCGCGGGTTGGATTGAACCCGGCGCACGACCGTAAAAAACCCGGATTGGCGAAGATCAATTCAACGGGCAGGATGCGCTCACGCAGAAGGCGTTGAGGACCGTAGACGTCAGCGAGCAGGAGGTTCAGGATCTGGGCGCGTTGAAGCAGGCCCTGTTCGAGGGTTCGCCAATGGTCTTCAGAAAATACGATGGGCAGGGGGTCGAGGCTCCAGGGCCGGCGGAGTTCCTGACCTTCACGATAGATATTGTAAGTGACGCCGTTTTCAAACAACTGAAGGCGCGCGCGTTCCCACACGGCGTTCAGGCGGTCTTTGCCAAGCCCCGCGATCGCCTCCGCAAGCGGGCGATAATCGGGCCGCAACTCTCCTTCCGCGTCAAACCACTCGTCATAGCCGCTGGTTTGGGCCGCGTACGCCGTCTCGGACAGCGAAGACAGGTCATTAATGCGCGTCAGGCTCATACCTACTCAAGGCCGCGGCATCCTGAAACATCACGATCACCCGGAGGCGTCCGAATGAGTTGGAGGCGGCGAGAAATTGGAAGATTATACTCAGAACCGGTGAAAATCCATAATCAGGATCAAAGATTTCGAAAAATCCCGCTCTCCGCTGTTCTATCGCATGTTGGCGCCCTGCCCTTTTCGTATCCGGTGTGATTGAATAGCGCGATTACGGCGGATGGGTGGGAGCGACGATTCCCCTATTTTACCCGGCAAGAAAAGAAAATAACGATCTTTTTGAATATTACCCGGATTGGGTTCGTATATTCTGAGGTATTTCTCTGTTTTTTCGCTGTTTATTGCAACGCAGGTCCGCCTTCAAGCGAGGGGTAGCATGATTCGGGTTGATAATCTGCACAAACGTTACGGTGAATTACACGCGGTGGACGGCATTTCATTTGAAACGCCCACTGGCGAGTTGTTTGGTTTTCTTGGCCCGAACGGGGCGGGAAAAACGACGACGCTGTCGATGATCTCGGGCCTGTTGCGCCCCGATCAGGGCCGGATTCTCATTGATGATTTTGACGTATGGGAACAGCCCAAAGCGGCGAAGCGCATCCTGGGGCTGGTTCCACAAGACATCGCCCTGTACGAAGAACTGACCGGGCGGGAAAACCTGCGCTTCTGGGGCGGGTTATATGGCCTCACCTCAAAGGAACTGAAAGCCAATATCGACATGTGGCTCGACCGGGTCGGACTCACCGAACGGGCGAACCACGCGGTGAGCACGTACTCAGGCGGAATGAAACGCCGGCTGAATCTGGCGGCGGGCATGATCCATCACCCCAAAGTCGTCCTTCTGGATGAGCCCACGGTCGGCATCGATCCACAGGCGCGCAACAACATCATGGAGATCATCCGTGAGATCGCGCGCGAAGGCGTCAGCATTCTCTTCACCACCCATCATCTGGAAGAAGCCGAAACGCTGTGCGAGCGGATCGCGATTATGGATCACGGCCGCATTTTGAAAATCGGCGGTCTGGATGAACTGGCGCGCGAAGCGGGCGACGGCGAGGTGGCGTCGGTTCATGGAACGTTCAACGCCGAGGCGTTTCGCGCCGCGCTGGAAGGCGTGGAGGTCAATTATCTCAGCCTGAGCGACGGCGCCGCGAAGTTCGTGCTGCCCAACGACGGGATTCATCTGTCGCAGATCGTGTTGCGGCTTTCGGAGGGCGGGATTTCGTTCGACGACTTCAGCCTGCAGAAACCCAGCCTGGAAAGCGTATTTCTAAAACTGACGGGAAGAGAGTTACGCGATTGAACGTGATCTTCTCGATGATCGCCAAGGATCTGTGGCGCGACGTGAAGCGGCCCTGGGGGACGCTGATCATGACGTGCATCCCCATCGTACTCGTCTGGCTGATCTCGATCGCCTTCGGTTCGCAAGGCGATGAGCCGGACATTCATATCGACGTTGCGGTGCTGGATCAGGATGAGGGATTTTTTTCGGACATGATGAGTTCGAGCGATTCATCCAATGAAGCGCGCGGTCACTTGTCGTTTCATTTCGTCGATTCGGTGGATGAGGGAATTCTGCTGCTGGAAAAGCGCAAAGTTTCGGCGATGGTCGTCATGCCTGAAAACATGACGGACGATCTGCTCGACGGAAAAGACGTGATTATTCCGCTCTATAAGAATCCCGCGCAGCAGCTTTTACCCAAGGTGATCGAACAGGGGACCGACATTCTCGCGGTGGGCGTTTCGGAAGTGTTAACTTTCGCCGGGCCGGAGATTCGTCAAGCCATCGATCTGTTCGATCAGGACCAGATGCCCTCCAGTTGGGGGACGGCGATGCTGGTGTACCGGGGCATGCAGAAAATGGAGGCGGTTGAGACGTATTTCTTTCCGCCGCTGGTGCAAATGGATACGGTAAAAGCCGCCGATTTCATCGCCAGCCTCACCCCGGCAGCGGCGGGAGGCGCGGGATGAATCAGGACATCTTTCTATATATGTTTCCCGGCACGATGTTGATGTGGCTGTTTTTCATCGCGCAAACCTCGATGGACGACATCAATCAGGAACGCATGCGGAAAACGCTGATGCGCATGGCGTCGGCGCCGATCACGCTGAGCCAGATCGTGATCTCGAAAATCGCGCGCAGTTTTCTGCTGTGTTACATTATCGAAGCGATGCTGGTCGTGTTTACGACGGTCGCGTTCGGCATTCACTGGGGAAACCTCGTCATGTTGATCGTCGTCACGGGGGCATGCAATCTCTGCATCACGGGCGTTCTGGCGGTGATTCACGCCCTCATGAAATCGAAAAACGCCGCGGACGCCATCATCATCCTGTTTATCATGATCTCCTCGTTTCTGGGCGGCGCGTTTTTCCCTTATCAGGAGATGCCGCCGTTTCTGCGCGACATCGGTTACTGGACCATCATCCGTTGGGGCATTCTCTGTCTGCAGGGCGTTATGGAGGGTGACCCCGTCACGAAATACGCCCAGGAACTCGCGCTGCTATTCAGCGCGGGGGCGGTCATGACGGGACTGGGTTTTTATCTGAACACCCGGCGGTTTGAGCGAGGCGGAATCGTATGAACGTGCTCCGCATCGCACTGAACGACCTTCGCCGCATGTTCAAAGACCGGATGCTGCCGGTGTGGTGGGGATTGATGCCGCTCGGCTTCATTTATCTCTTCGCCGCGGTATTAAACTCGCCGCAGACCCGGACGGTATGGGTTCCGGTCATCAACCACGACGAACACGAACTTTCGAGCCTGTTGATCGACGAGTTGCGCACCGACGGATACTACGTCGACGTGCGCGCCGCCACCGATGAGATCAACGTGCAGTACTGGCCGTGTTCGATCGTGATTCCCGCCACGTTTTCAGCCGACGTGCTTGCAGGCACGCCGGCGCACGTACAGTTCGTAAGGGGCAAGGGCGGACAGGAAAGCTCACTCTCGGCGCAGACCCGGCTGGTTCGTACTCTGGTCAAATATAACGGCGCGCTGGCGGCGGCCGACGTGGTGACGAACCGATGGACGGACCGCACAAAAGAACGGTTCGCCGAAGAACTGAAAAAACCGATGCAGATGCGCGTCGAGAATCAGGAGCACCCCTCGTTGCGTCCACCGCCGGTTGGTTTCGCGCTGACCCTGCCGGGTTACCTGGTCATGTTCATGATGATGAACTGCGTCATGTACGGCGGCGTGACATTAGTGGTGGAACGCAGCAACAAACAGCTTGCGCGGATCATCGCCGCACCCGTCTCCTCGCTGGAAGTGTTTCTCGGCAAGATTTTGGGGCGCACGATTCAACCGCTTCTGCAGGCGGCGTTGTTACTCGTCGTGGGTTACTGGATGTTCGGCGTTCCGCTGGGCGATCATCCCGCCGCGATGGCGCCGGTATTGCTCTGTTTCGCCCTGCTGTGCGGCTCAATCAGCGTATTGATCGGTTCGCTCTGCGGAGATGAGAAGCAGGTGACCAGTATCGGCATTCTCGTCACCATGCTCTTTTCGGCGCTGGGAGGATGCTGGTGGCCCATCGAAATCGCTTCAACCGGCCTGCGTACGGCGGCGATGTTTACGCCGACCTTCTGGGCGCTGCAGGCGGTTCACGACGTGATGTCATTCGGCAAGTCGTTTTCCGGCGTGATGGAGGAATGCGCGTACCTGACGCTGTACATCATCCTCGTACTGGCGATTACCATTCCCCTGTTTGAACGGCGCAAGCAGTCGGGGTGAATCAACCCGTCAACCCGCATGCGATGCGTCAGAGATTGAACTCTCCCGGTTCGGACGTATGCTATTGTTTCCGCGCGGATCGCCACGTGGAAAATTCGAATCGTTATTTCTCTCCGGTTTCAACTTCATGGCTTTACTTTCCGTACACGATCTACTCATTCGGCTGACCGACCCGCCGCTGCTCGACCACGTCTCGTTTCAACTCGAAGAAAACGAGCGCGTCTGCGTACTGGGGCGGAACGGTTCTGGCAAATCGACCTTTCTGAAAGCGATCGCGGGCGAGTTTCAGATCGACGGGGGCGAGATATCACGCAAACCGGAGGTTCGCGCGGCGTACCTGCCCCAGGACGTGCCCACCGGACTCAGCGGCAAGGTATTCGACGTCATCGCGAGTGGAGCGAAAGGCAAGGACGACGACTGGAAGCACCTGCAACAGACCGATATCGTCATCTCACAGCTGGGCCTCGACGGCGACGCGCGCGCCGAAACGCTGTCGGCGGGCTGGAAGCGCCGCGTGCTGCTGGCGCGAGGGCTGGCGTCGGATCCCGACGTTCTGCTTCTGGACGAGCCGACCAACCACCTCGACATCGAATCGATCCGCTGGCTGGAGAATTATCTTTCACGCTTTCGCGGCTCGCTGGTGTTCGTCACCCACGACCGCGCGTTTCTGCAACGACTGGCGACGCGCATCGTCGAGATCGACCGCGGCGCCCTGCTGGCATGGAACTGCGGATACCAGGATTATCTCGTCCGCAAGGAAGACGCCTTGCGCATCGAAGAAATGCAGCATCGGCAGCAGGATAAAAAAATCGCTGAAGAAACCGAGTGGCTGGGGCGAAGCCCCAAGGCGCGGCGCACCCGCAACGAAGGGCGCGTCCGCGCGCTGGAACGCATGCGGTCCGAGCGGAAACAGCGGCGCGCGCGCCTCGGCGGAGCGAAAATCACCATGCAGGAAACGGCCGACTCGGGAGACCTGGTCATCGAAGCGGAAGGCGTCACTTTTGGATATGGCGGAGAGCCCGTCATCCGGGATTTTTCGACCACCATCATGCGGGGTGACAAGATCGGCGTGATCGGCCCCAACGGCGCGGGGAAAACCACGCTGCTCAAGGTACTGCTGAAAGAACTCGAACCGCAACAAGGCGGCGTGCGGCACGGGACCAAACTGGAGATCGCCTATTTCGATCAACTGCGCGGCCAGTTGCGGTTTGATGAAAACGTCATCGAAAACGTGGGGGGCGGCTCGGAATTCATCTCGATCAACGGCAAGCCCAAACACATCTACAGTTACCTGAACGATTATCTTTTTACGCCCGAACGCGCCCGGTCTCCGATCCGCATCCTGTCAGGCGGCGAGCGCAACCGCGTGCTGCTGGCGAAGTTGTTCGCCAATCCATCCAACATGCTGGTGCTTGATGAACCCACCAACGACCTCGACATGGAGACGCTGGAACTGCTGGAAAGCCTGCTGGTGGAGTATCCCGGCACGGTTTTGCTGGTGAGTCACGACCGGGCGTTTCTCAATAACGCCGTCACCAGCGTAATCGCGCTGGAGGGAGAGGGGCGGCTGGCGGAATACGTGGGCGGATACGACGACTGGCTGGCGCAACGCAAGACGCCGGACGACGCGGCGGAAAAGAAAATAAACGACAGCAAGGAATCCGCTCCACGCGATACGGGCGATTCAAAACGGCTGAGTTATAACGAAAAACGGCGGCTGCAACAGGAATATCAGGAGGTTCAACGCCTGCCCGCCGCGATCGAGCAGCTGGAAGCCGAGATGAACCGCTTGAACCAGGACCTGTCATCGCCGGAGTTTTATAAAAAAGAGGCGAACATCGTGGTGAAAGCGCAAGACCGTCTCGCCGAACTGGAAGGCGAACTGGAATCGGCGTACGCTCGCTGGCAGGAACTGGAAGCGTTTTTTGAAAATTTCGATCTCAAGCGGATTCAGTAAACTATACCCAGCGTGTTTTGTCTGCAACAGAATGAGCGGGATGAAAAGGATAATCAGGTTTGGTCATTCGGCGAGTTCTACAATTTAACGGAGATTCAGGTCATCTGTGATTACGCTCATTGAAACACGAAAACACGAAATATCAGAAGGACACGAAAAAACGAGAATTTCGTTCCCAGCCTTGAAAGGCTGGGCTATCAGCACCCGCCCCATTCGGGGCGAACAGCAAACAAGCAAGATGCATTCACCTGAATCAGAATGAGCGGGATGAAAAGGATATTCAGGTTTGGTCATTCGGCGAGTTCTACAATTTAACGGAGATTCAGGTCATCTGTGATTACGCTCATTGAAACACGAAAACACGAAATATCAGAAGGACACGAAAAAACGAGAATTTCGTACCCAGCCTTGAAAGGCTG
>WGLV01000023.1 GCA_016125385.1 bacterium | reverse complement strand
GTGGCTTCCGAATACAGGCTCACCACGTTGTTACCATCTTTCGTCGCGGCCGCGCCGTTAATCGACACGTCCACCGCCGCACCGTCGTCACTCTTGAAGAAATCATCCAGGTCGAACGCGTTCGCGCCCGCCGCGGTTCCATCAGGACCCGCCTTCAGAATGACGTCCGGCGTATCATTCGCTTCAATCGTCGCGGAAATCGCATTGCCAGCCATAAGGCTAACAGCCGCGATTCCACATAGAGCGAGAACCGGCACTCTTTTCATCCTAGACTCTCCTTTCACATCTTCTGTGAACTTTTTTTGTGGTGTTTCCCACCATCAAATCTTACAAAATAAAAGTATGGTGACGGTTACTCCTCCTCCCTGGCTCGTGAATCATTTACAGGCGCACATATTTTACGCGATTTGCTCTACTTTAGGGAACTACCCCCCGGATGTCAAGATAATTTCAAGAATTTCCTGAAATCACAAAGAGGGATTCCTACACATTTTACCTATAGCGTATCTTGAGTACACCGTGATGTCTAATTAATTTACCTTTTTTCTTGCGCTCGATCAACAGGGGTTTTAGATTACTATAAAATCCTAACAAAAGGCAACCTCGGGCCCAAAAGCAACATTAACCAATAAATTTAAACCGGTTACGAGAAAACAGGCCTCCATGAAGCCCATCCGGGACGCAGAAATCATATCCGGCGGTTCTGAAGCAGGCGGTTCTGAGCCGCCGGCGATTCCCCGCCCGATGGCCCGGCTTTCGCTCGCATTCGCCATCGGGATCATCGCCGCCCGTTATTTTCCCGTATCCGCACCGGGAGCGCTTATCTTCACCGCGTTGCTGGTTCTTTTATCGTTTTTCGCGGTAAAACAGGGGTATATGGACGTGGATCGGAGTTTCGGCTGGCCGCTCGCGATCGGTCTGGCCGCGTTATTCGGTCTGCTGCGCCATGCCTCCGTGGAGCACACTCAGTTTGTTCGCGCGGAGGAAATCAGACAGGCGGCGGAGACGTCACCCGTGCTGCTCACCGGCCGGGTTAAAGAGATCAACCCGCGAGATTCGGGCGGCGTCAGGTTGATTGTCACCCAGGCGCGAATCGAAAAATGGAAGCGGGAGCGGAGATTCTCAGGCGATCTTGAAGTCAGCGCCTCCCGGGAACAGGCGGCGGGGATCGAACCCGGCGACGCGGTTTCCATCAGCGGCTGGCTGACGCCGATTCGAGGCCCGCTTTTACCAGGCGTTTTTGACAATCAGACGTACCAATACGCTCGTGACGTCTATGGAGAATTATACGCCAACCAGCCGATCGAACGGATATCGCGCCCCGGCTGGCGGCCCGCCAGGGGATGGGCGTACCGGGCGCAAAGCGAACTCAAACGAAGACTGAACGGCGAAACGGACGAGGACGCGATCGGCCTGCTGTCGTCAGCGGCATTGGGATTGCGCGGCGATTTATCGGCGGCGTTCAGGAACCGGCTGCATCAATCCGGCCTGTCGCACCTGATTTCGATCAGTGGACTTCACGTAACGCTGATTCTCGCGGCATGGGCTTTTTCGTTGAACGGATTGGGAATCAAGAGAAAAAAGACCGCGGCATTCACCGTCGTATTCGCACTGTTTTATTTATGCCTGGTTGGATGGCGCGTCCCCACTCTCCGCGCCGTCATCATGGCGTTCGTACTGATTGGCGGCTCGATCACGCGGCGGCGGGTCGACGCCATCAACTCACTCGGATTCGCGGCGTTTCTGATTCTTCTGATGGATCCGATGGAGTTGTTTCAACTTTCGTTTCAATTATCGTTCACGGCGGTTCTTTTTTTACTGCTGTTTCATCCACTTCAATTGTCTTTAGCCCTGAGGACGCCTCGTATCGCCCGGCCTGTTGTTGAAGGCGTTCTGGCGTCATCCATCGTCACCGCCGGCCTCGCGTCTTTTACGCTGTATTCGTTTTTCGACGTCAGTTTCGGCGCCATCGCGGGCAACCTGCTGGCGATTCCTCTGCTGGGGTTATTGCTGCCCAGTTTTTATCTGTGGGCTGTCAGCTGGCTGACGCCGCTGGGCTGGCTTTCATCCGCTCTCGGCTGGGTTTGTCTCGTCCTGACGAAAGCGATGCTGTCCGTTATCGGCTGGTGCGCGGGAGACGGGCGCTTTTTGTGGAGCATTCCACGCCCCAACGCGGTTTCGCTCATCCTGATCTTTCTGGGGCTGTTGCTGCTGGCCAGACCGCTGATGGAATGGGGCCGGCTGGGCGCCCTCCGGATCATGAATATACACGCCGCGCTTTTCATCATGATCTGCGCGGCGGCGATTCCTTCGGCCGAACGAGCCTTCGCCCCGCTGCGCGTCGATTTTGTTTCGCTGGGGCAAGGCGACTGCACCCTCATCGAAACGCCCGCCGGGCGGACATTATTAATGGACGGAGGCCCCGCGCCCAATTCGCGGTATGAAGACCGGCGCACGAATCTGGAAACGTATCTGCTCGCGCGCGGGATCGGCCGCATCGACGTCATGGCGTTGAGTCATCCGCAATCGGATCACATCGGCGCGTTGCCGCGAATTACCGGCGATCTGAAGGTGGGAATGATTCTGGAGGGATCGCAGGAAGCGGATACGGAGTCGTACCGCCGTTTTACCGAAGCCGCGGCGCGGCGCGGCGTCAAGCGCACGGCGGTTCAGCGCGGGGATCGTTTTACGCTGGATGGCGTGGAGTTTTTTGTACTGAACCCGCCTCCGGACGCGACGGGTGAAGACGTGAACGAAGCTTCAATCGTTATGTGGGTCCGGTACCGTGATTTCGATCTGCTCCTGACCGGAGATATCGGCGGCGGCACGGAAAGCAAACTGGCGGATCGGCTGGAGGGTTGGGACACGGACGTGATCAAGGTTCCGCATCACGGCAGCCGGTATTCATCCAGCGAGGTATTGCTGGATGAAACCCGGCCCGAATTCGCGGTGATCGAGGTGGGCCGCAACGCCTACGGGCATCCGCATCCCGACGCGCGCAAGCGGTATTACGCCATTGACGCCCACCTGTTGCGAACCGATACCGATGGAACCATTCAACTGAAAACACGAGGCGAAGGCTATCGGCTGTACGCTTCGCGCGTCAACCGGCTGTTTATCGCCCGGCCCTGAGACGGCGAAGGCGGGAGGAGAAACTCCCCCCGCCCTTCAGATTGAGTTTGTGTTTTCGCGGAAGAATCAGAGCGCGTCTTCGGAGCGCTCGCCCGTGCGGATACGCACCACGTCGGACATGTTATAGATAAAGATCTTGCCGTCTCCGACCTGGCCCGTGTTCACCGCATTGCGAATGGCGTCGATGACGCGTTCGGTGACGTCGCTTTTCACCACGACTTCCACCTTCACCTTCGGCTGAAATTCGACGGTGTATTCACGGCCGCGATAGATTTCCTTGTGGCCTCGCTGGCGTCCATAGCCACGCACTTCGGTCACCGTCATTCCAATCACGCCGAGTTCTTCCAACGCCGTCTTCAGCGAATCCAGCTTGTGAGGCCGTATAATCGCTTCGATTTTATTCATCGCCCATTACTCCTTGTAGTGACTGGCCGGACTCATCCCCGCCTCAGTGTAATTATACGCGACTTCACCATGAACGCTCAGGTCGAGGCCGGAGACTTCATCCAGTTCCGAAACACGGAGATTCATGAAGAGGCTCATCACTTTGAGAATGATAAAAGAACCGATGCCAGCCCAGGCGGCGCCGGCCACGACGCCGACGAATTGAATCCACACCTGCTGCGGGTTGCCGGCGATCAGGCCTTCCGCGCCAACCGTGGCGAAAACGCCGGTGGCCATCGCGCCCCAGGTTCCAGACAAACCATGCACGCCGAACACGTCGAGCGAGTCATCGTAACCGAATTTGGTTTTCAACACATTGACGCCGATGAAGCTGACGATCGCCGCGCCCGCGCCAATGACGATGGAAGGCAGAACTTCCACAAATCCGGCGGCGGGGGTGATGCCGACCAGGCCGGCGACGGCGCCGGTGGCGCAACCGAGGAGCGTGGGTTTTCCGTTGACCGCCCATTCGATCAACGCCCAGGTAAGACCCGCCATCGCGGCGGCGGTGTGAGTGGTGGCGAACGCGAGGGCGGCGGTTCCATTGGCGGCCAGAGCGCTGCCCGCGTTAAATCCGAACCAGCCGACCCACAGAAGGGCGGCGCCGATCAGCGTCAGGACGATGCTATGCGGCGGTTTGATGCTTTCGGGGAACCCGATGCGGGGGCCGAGAATCATACAGGCGACCAGCGCGGATACGCCGGAGCTGATATGGACGACGGTTCCACCGGCGAAATCAAGCGCGCCGTAAGCGCCCAGCCAGCCGCCGCCCCAGACCCAGTGGCACAGCGGATCGTAAACGATCGTCGTCCAGAGCAACATAAAAACGGCGTAGGCGGCAAAATTCATGCGTTCCGCAATGGCTCCGCTGATCAGCGCGAAGGTAATCACGGCGAAGGTGCATTGGAACATGGCGAAGAGCAAATGGGGAATCGTCCCGTTGGCGTCCATTCCGACTCCCATGAAACCAAGGTAGCCGCCGCCGCCGATCAAACCGCCGATATCGGAACCGAACGACAGGCTGTATCCCCACAACACCCACTGAATGCTGATCAAACACAGAGCGAAGAAACTGTGCATGAGAGTTGAGAGCACGTTGCGGTGACTGACCAGACCGCCGTAAAACAAGGCGAGGCCCGGCGCCGTCATCATAATGACGAAGGCGGTTGAAACCAGAAGCCAGGCGGTGTCGCCCGGATCGATTTCAGCGGCGGCCTCCTGCGCGAACGCCGGCGCGGCCAACGCACATACCGCGAAAAGCAACAGACAAACGCGACCATACTTCGAGATAACCAATTTCATCAGCATACCTCCCCCGTGGTTACGGGACGTTTTAAGGATTATTCACACCGGAGAAAAAAAGGCAACAATCACCCGCCAACATTCCGTTCGGACCGTATCCGTGAAACCTCAATATTTTTCATTCACGGATATCACAGGATTCGATTCGAACATCCAATTGACGGAAGCCAACCAATTCTCCGGATGAATTCATCAATTTGTTACGCACGAAAGAGCCGCCTTCCCCCCAGGAGAGGGAAGAGCGGCTCCGCCCATTCACTGCGTTTGTATTGCGAATCAGGCATTGCTTTATTGTGTTACCGCACTGCGATCAACGAACTTTCGAGATCACGCCTAGAGCGCTTCTTCGGAACGTTCGCCGGTGCGGATTCGGACCACGTCGGTCAGCGGATAGATGAAGATTTTTCCATCGCCGACCTGGCCGGTGTTGACCGCGTTACGGATGACGTCGACGACGCGCTCGGTGATATCGTTTTTGACCGCGACTTCGACTTTGATTTTGGGTTGAAAGGCGACGGTGTATTCACGGCCGCGGTAGAGTTCATGGTGGCCGCGCTGACGGCCGAACCCTCGGACTTCGCTGACCGTCATACCCGTGACCCCGACTTCTTCCAACGAGGTCCGAAGATCCTCAAGTTTGTGGGGCCGAATGATGGCTTCGATTTTATTCATGGTCATCTCCCTCTAGCGTTCTTTAACCGGATCGGTTTCGTTTCGTTTGGTTTGAATCGATATCGCTTAGCGGCTGGCGACGACGGAGAAGTCGGAGTAAGCCGAAGCGCCGTGTTCGCCGTAATCAAGACCTTCCATCTCTTCCTGCTCGGTGACGCGCAAGCCGATGGTGGCTTTGATCACGTTGAACAGGATGAAGGAGGTCACAAAGGTCCATGCGAAGCAGGCTCCGATACCGATCAACTGAACGCCCACCACGCCGGGATCGCCGCCGAAGAAGAGACCGTTCGTTCCGCCGAAGGCTTCCTGAGCGAAGAGACCCGCGGAAAGGGTGCCCCAGGCGCCGCAAATTCCGTGGACGGAAATCGCGCCAACCGGGTCGTCGATGCCGATGTTGTCAAAGAAGATAACCGAGAGCACGACGAGGATGCCGGCGATGAGACCAATGATGATCGCGGACAGAGGGCTGACATTAGCGCAAGGCGACGTGATCGCAACCAGACCGGCCAGCGCGCCGTTGAGCGCCATGCCCGCGTCAGGCTTGCCGAACATGACCCAGGCGGTGCACATCGCCGCAATCGAACCGGCGGCCGCCGCGAGGTTGGTGGTAACCGCGATCACTGCGAGGTCGCCGCCCATGGTGGTGGTGGAGCCGGGGTTAAAGCCGAACCAACCCAACCACAGAATGAAGACGCCCAGCGCGGCCAGCGGGATGTTGTGACCGGGGATGACTTTGGGTTTTCCGTCGGGACCGTACTTGCCGACGCGGGGGCCAAGGACGAGAGCGCCAGCCAGCGCGGCCCAACCGCCCACCGAGTGAACCACGGTGGAACCGGCGAAGTCGATGAAGCCCATACCTTCAAGCCAGCCATTGCCCTGGAACAGGCTGCCCCACGCCCAGGAACCGAAAATCGGATAGACGAGACCGCTGATGAAACAGGTGTAGATCAGGTAGGCGCTGAACTTGGTGCGTTCAGCCATCGCGCCTGAAACAATCGTGGCGGCGGTAGCAGCGAACACGACCTGGAACATCCAGAAGGCGTAGGTCCAGTAGTCGGTTCCACCATCCGCGGTCGTCATGTATCCATACAGGCCGAATCCGGTCGTGCCGAAAAAGCCGTTGGTGACGCCGAACATGAGGCCAAAACCGACCGCCCAGTAGATGAGCGACCCGAAGCAGAAATCCATCAGGTTTTTCATCATGATGTTGACGGCGTTTTTGGCGCGGGTGAAACCGCACTCAACCATGGCGAAACCGGCTTGCATAAAGAAGACCAGAAACGCGGCGACGCAGGTCCAGAGGATGTTTCCATCCGTCCGGATGCTTTCGGTTTCGGCTTGGAGGCTGTCAAGCGTCGGGGCGTCGTCGACGGGCGCGTCGGCTGTCATCGCCGTTTCGGCGGGAGCGGCGTCATCCTGTGCGTGAACGAGACCAGCAAACCCATAGCAGGCGACCAGCAAAAGAGCCATAAATCCAATCAAACGAGTTGCTCGCAACATTGAAATTGGCATGAGCAGAACTCTCCTTTCGAGTTGAAAGTACTGAAAATTGAATATTGGGCTTTGCTCTATCCCGGGGTTGAACAGAAAAGCCGATTTCAAAAAATCTTCTTCCTGCTAAGGGCAACGAACATGCCAATCCTACATCCGCGTAGGAGATTTGCGTCTAACCTATTGGGATAATGGAGTTTAAATGAGAATCAATCAGAACGTTTTCAAGCAGCGCTTTCAAAATGACTACATAAATGTAGTTGAATTCCAACCAATCTGCTCAATATTAAACAATTGGTTTCAGGGAATCGGCGCAGCGCGAGTTCTGATGATTTTTCAGCACCAG
The DNA here is from genome assembly GCA_016125385.1 of bacterium. Classification (GTDB taxonomy): domain Bacteria; phylum Hinthialibacterota; class Hinthialibacteria; order Hinthialibacterales; family Hinthialibacteraceae; genus WGLV01. The sequence continues at coordinate 29,548 of WGLV01000023.1, read as the reverse complement.
ATACGAAAACGGGAGTCATTAGAGACAAAAAAGCCGCGACGGAAGGAACCGGCGCGGCTTTGATGTTGTTGGAGAAATCGATGTCAGGTAATTACGCTGAGTTTGACGCGAGCGGCCTCGGGGCGGGCGTATTCAAAGAATCCCTTACCGGACTTCACGCCCAGATGACCGGCGCGGATCATCTTTTTGAGCAACGGGCAGGGGCGGTATTTGACATCGCCCAGTTCGCGGAACAGGTGCTCCATCTGAAACACGACCGTGTCGAGCCCCATCGCGTCGGCGTATTGGAGCGGCCCCATCTGCATACCGCAGCCCAGTTCCATCGCCTTATCGATGTCCTGCGCGGAAGCGACGCCTTCCATCAACGCGTAAACCGCTTCGTTGATCAGAGGAATCATCATGCGGGTGGTTACGTATCCTGGCCATTCGTAGACTTCGATAGCGGTTTTGCCGATTTCATAGGAAAAATTCTTGACGGCGCGCACGGTTTCATCCGAGGTTTCGAGCCCCCGGACGACTTCCACGATCGGGCGGCGATACACCGGAGCGTGAAAATGGATTCCGATAAAGCGCTCGGGGCGTCCCGATTCAGCCGCGAGGTTGCTGATGGAAAGGGTCGAGGTGTTGGTTCCGAAGATGGTGGACGCATTACAGACCTGATTGAGTTCCTGGAAAAGCTCAACCTTGGATTCCAGGTCTTCCTGTATGGCCTCGATGATGAGGTCGACGTCGCTCAGCTCGTTCAGCGACTTGACGGGCTGAATTTTCGCCAGGATGGCTTCTTTTTCTTTGACGGTGTGGCCCCATTTGACGATTTCATCATCGATTTCGGCGCCCACGCCCGCGAGAGCGCGTTCAATCGCCGCGTCAGAAACTTCTTTAAGCAGAATGTTGAAACCAGACTGGCCAGCGACGTGCATGATGCCCTGGCCCATGGTTCCGCCGCCAATAACCGCAATACGCCGAATGTGCATGAACATGACTCCTGTCAATGATGGTAGATAATCACGTGAAGAATCCGCGTCGATAATGGGGACCCGATTACGAGGCGCAGCGTCCGGTTTTACTCTTCCACGGCGTTGGCCGGGCCATCCTGCAACATCTGGCTGGCCATTTCAAGCACATCCAGGCGGCGGAAGGGTTTTGGCAAACATCGGCAGCTGAGATTGGAGAGAAACGACCGATAGCGATCTTCGTCGGCGTACGCGCTCATGACGATGACCCGGGTCTGGGGGAACCGGTTCTGAAGCGTCTGGATGAGAGCGACTCCATCCACGTTGGGCATCTGAAGATCGGTGATAACGAGATCATAGGGGAGCGATTCCATCAACTGAAGCGCGGCCTGACCGTCTTCCGCCGTGGAGACACGGTAATCGCTGCGAGCGAACACGTTGCTCAAGATGCTGCGATATGAGCGGTCGTCGTCAACGATAAGGATGGAATGTTTTTCGTCTTTCAGCTGAACCATGATGCAATCACCAAATTCGATGCCTTGATGCCGATGTACTAAGCAAAAATGAAGCCAGACGAAACGGGAATTCCATTATGAGCGGATTATTCCGCCAGTTATTATCATACGCTTATTTGATAAAAAAAACATCCAAAAACGGAAAAATTTGCGGACTCTCCAAAACCGGCGGATCAACTCAACATGGAGCGAGCCCGGTTTATCCATCATACTCTCAATTGATAAAAAAAGAAAATGCAATTCATAATGCCTCAAAAACAATTGATATCAGCTCACAACTCCGGTTACTTTGTCAGATTTATCAAGATCATTCACTCTTAATGACGATTATGGCAAAAGGCGGATTGCGTGCGCCATATTTGTCTAACAGAAATTCAACATCCGGCAAAATCATCCCACAAATTATCATGATGAATTCGATCAACAATTATGGGCGGCACGCGGTTTTGGAATCAATTATCTACCGGTAAAATTTAATAAAAAAAGCGCTTCAGATTTTGGGAAAATGGAGCGATAATGGCGATGATGGGCAGGTGTGTCCATTTGAGAATCAAGGATTAAAACCAGCCTTAAGAAGACGAGATCATGGTCAGCGCGCCGTCTCCCATCGGCAGCATTCCCGTCGTCAATTATCGGCCGGATCCGGGCGAACCGGCCGCCCGTCTGAACGCGCCTCAGACACAAACCGCGGGTCTCGTCACCATTCAGGAGCAGCGCAACGAAACGCGGCTGCGCGCGCAGGCGCTGGCTCGCGGCGAAGACATCATTTACTCAAACCGGACTTTCACGCTCGGCGTGGGCAACGTCAGCCCGGTGTACGTCGGCGGACTCACCACCGTCGTCACGCAGAGCGACTCGAACGGCTTCGCGCCCGATTTTCAGCCGCAACCCGCATCGGCAAGCGACAACCCCATCAACCAGGCTCAACAGGTTCAACAGACCGATAGCGAAAAACAGTCGAAGCAGGATCAGGGACTCGCGCCGAAAGACCCGGAAGAAACCGCCGAACCCACCAAACAGGAACTGCAACAGAAAAAGCGCGAGATCGAAACGGACGAGCAGCGGCTGGACCGGAACCTGACGCTGGCTCGGCTGCAACAACGCGACGCCATCGACCGGGGCGATCCGGCGCAGTTCGAGCAAGCCAACCGCAAAGAAAACCAGCTGAAACGCGAGCAGGAACAAGTCGACCGCGACAAGCGCGAGAACGAGTTGAAACTGCTGGAAAAACGCTCTCAAACCGGCGCCAGCGACACGGCGCTTCCCGCACGGAACCAAGGGAACGGCTCAGGCGTGTTAGACGTGCTGTTCGGCTTCAATCAACCTGGCCGGGATCAATCCGGCCAGCCTTCCGCCGCCCCTCGGCAAGGTTCAGGCGGCCCGGGCTTTTTTTCCAACGGGCCTCGGGTGAACTGACCGGGTTGGAGCCTCGCTCTCTCGCTCATCGACAATTTCACAAGAATCCTCGTCTACTTTTTCCACCATTTCAGAACCAAGCGTCTCCCGGTCCCGCACAGCCGAGCGCTGACGCCTGCGTCGAATCTCATCTTGAATCACATTGAATTTTTGAAAAAAATTTGTATATTCTTTTATACACATTTTCTGCTCCTTTTAGAATCCGAGTTTCTGACTTTCTGTCAATACACTACTAATTTTAGGTTTACGAACAGATCGGCCTAGATATAGGAATCAAAAAAAATCGGCATAACAGTTCAGAATCACCAAAACTGTTATGCTCAATTCAAGAAAATCTGTAATGCACGAGACACTCACATGGTTTCATCGTCCGTCGAATCGAATCTGAATGAGACGTTGTTGTACGAGCAAACCGCGAAGCGGATTCACCGCTTGATCAAAGAAGGCGTCTATCCGCCCGGTTCACGTCTGCCGTCCGTCAGGCGGTTAAGCGAAAAGTGGAACGTCAGCATCAGCACGGTGATGGAAGCCTATCGCCAGCTCGACGACCGGGGCGTGGTGGAGGTAAGACCCAAATCGGGGCACTTCGTGCGGCTCGCCGCACGGAAGCCGGCGCCCGCTCCCGCGCGCATGCCCGGCGAACCGAAACCCGTACAGGTCAGCGACCTGATTCTCGACATTTTTCATCACACGCGAAATGAAGGGTTGTTTCAACTTGGCGCGGGGATTCCCTGCCCGGATCTGTTGCCGATTGAGAAACTGCACCGCACGCTGGGCGCGCTGGCGCGGCGCAAGCCGGTGGAGGCGATGCGGTATAACGTTCCGCCCGGAAACTTTCACCTGCGGGTTGAGATCGCACGGCGGATGATCGACGCCGGTTGCACCATCAATCCGGACGATATCGTCACCACTTTCGGCTGTATGGACGCGGTCTCGCTCTGCATGCGCGCGATCTGCAAGCCGGGCGACATCGTCGCGGTCGAGTCGCCCACCTATTACGAATTTCTGCAAATGCTGGAACTGCTGGGCTGCAAGGCGCTGGAGATTCCCACGGCGTATCCCGGCGGTTTGTGTCAGGAGGCGCTGCGTTTCGCGCTGGACCATCACAAGATCGCCGCACTGGTCGTGATTCCTAACTTCAGCAACCCGACCGGGACGCTGATGACGGACGCGAACAAGCAGGCGCTGGTGGATATGATGGCCGACTATGAGATTCCCATTATTGAAGACGATCTGTATACCGACCTTCACTATGGAGACGAACGGCCGCGCGCCCTCAAATCGTTCGACCGGAAGGGGCTGGTGTACTACTGCTCATCATTCTCCAAATCGCTGGCGCCGGGATACCGGGTAGGCTGGACGGCGGCGGGATCGCTGAGCCCCGCCATCGAACGCCTGCAGGCGGCGGGCTACATCGCCACGGCGGGGCTTCCGGAGATGGCGATCGCGGAGTTTCTGTCGAGCGGCGGCTTCAACGCCCACGTGAGGCGCATCCGGAAGGAATACCAGGCGAGAACGGAAGCGCTGGCGGACGCGGTCAGGCGGTATTTTCCCGGCGAGGTCAAAATCAATCCGCCGCTGGGCGGCTTTTACGTATGGGTGGAAGCGCCAAAGCGGATCGACGCGGTCGAACTATTGCGGCGGGCGCTGGATCGGGGCATCACCATCACGCCGGGCGCGGTTTTTTCAAACTCGGGGCGGTTTCAGCATTTTATCCGGCTCAACGCGGCGTTTTTCACGGAAGATAAAGAGCATTTTATTCAGACGCTGGGGCGTCTGGCGGCGGAGATGAGCCGATGAAAAGAATGGGGATCCACTTTCACATTCTTATTGAAACCTCATCATTCGACATGACCTTTAAACTTGGCAAAATCAAATGAGGGACGTATAGTTTCGCGATAGAGTTAAATTCGCATCCTGAAGAGACATCATGGAAAAATACTGCGCCTGGTGCGGAATTCATCTGGGAACCATTGAAGCGGTTGGAAAACCGGGGATGGTTTCGCATGGCATCTGCATCGAATGCGCGGAAAAACTCTTTCAGGAAAACCCCCTCCAGATTCAGTATTTTCTCAACCGTTTTGAAATTCCGATTCTGCTGGTCGACGATGACTGCCGCGTGATTTCAGCGAATGACAGAGCCCTTGAGCTGACCTGTCAAAGTCTGGAGTGCGCTACGGGGCGTCTTGCCGGCGACGTGATGGAATGCAAACACGCGAAAGCAGGCGGTTGTGGCAAGACCGTTCATTGTAAAGCGTGCGCGATTCGGAATTCAGTCACGCACACCCACCAAACCGGCGAAACGCTTTACCGCATCCCCGCGTTTCAAAACCTGATTCAGGGGGATCGCGAGATCAAAGTGCGGTTTTTGATTTCGACGGAGAAAATCAAGGACGTCGTGATTCTGAAAATTGAAGAGGTTTCAGGGGTTCAACAGGGCGATTAGCGCGACGCTTTCGCTTTCTCTCCTTCAATCACCACTCTGACGCAATCAATTCCGGTCGATCAATTCACGGACGGTTTTCAGCAACTGCTGAGACGTAAACGGCTTCTGGAGAAAATGGACGCCTTCATCCAGTACGCCGTGATGAACGATCGCGTTGTCCGTGTAACCCGAGATGAACAGCGTTTTCAGTCCGGGCTGTTTATTTTGAAGCGTTTCGGCCAGTTCTTTTCCGCTGACCTGGGGCATGATGACATCGGTGATCAACAGATCGATTTTTGTCGTGCGGTCGAATATTTCAATCGCTTCCGTCGCGTATGAAGCGGAGATGACTTTGTAGCCCGCGGCGCCCAGCGTCTGGCCGATCATGCTTCTCACCAGTTCATCATCTTCGGCGAGAAGGATGGTTTCATCGCCGCGATAGCGATCGATTTGCATGACATGAGGCTTTTCAATCCGCGGCGATTCATCCACGCGGGGGAAATACATTTTCACCGTGGTTCCCGCGCCCGGCTCGCTGTAGACGGTCACGTCGCCGCCGCTCTGCTTGACGATTCCATGCACGGTTGAAAGGCCCAGCCCGGTTCCTTTGCCTTTTCCCTTGGTGGTGAAGAATGGTTCGAAGATTTTTTCAAGCAGGTTTGGCGGGATTCCGACTCCGGTGTCGGACACGGCCAGCATCACGTAGTCGCCGGAGGGAATATCGAGATGCTTTTTCACGGCGGTTTCGTCGAGATGGACGCTTCTGGTTTCGATGGTCAGTTTGCCTCCCGACGGCATGGCGTCTCGCGCGTTGATAACCAGATTGGTTAGTGCATGCTCGACCTGTCCCGGGTCGGTTTTGATTCTCCAGAGTTCAGGGCTGGTCAGGGTCACGTATTCGATGTCTTCGCCAATGAGCCTTCGCAACATTTTATCGAGGTCGACGATGAGTTCGTTGAGGTCGATGACTTTGGTCTGAAGAATCTGTTTGCGGCTGAAGGCCAGCAGATGCCGGGTCAGATGGACCGCACGGTCGGCCGCCTTGCCGATTTCAATCAAATCGCCATGAGCGGGATGATCGGAATCAACCTTGTTGGTCGCGAATTCCGTATACCCGATAATGGCGGTCAGGATGTTGTTGAAGTCATGCGCGACGCCGCCGGCGAGACGGCCGATCGATTCCATCTTCTGCGATTGCAGCAATTGCTGCTGGAGCAGCTTCAGTTCACTGATATCGAGTCCGATGCCCATCATGTAGCCGTTCGACAGGCGAGTCGTCATCCACATGGTGTCGAGTACGGACCCATTCGCGGTCAGAGTCCTGTAGGTGTTCCATTTTCTCTCCGCTTTGCGGATCGCCTGATTCAGCCGGTCAAGCGTCTCGGGGTCTGGATACATTTTTTCAAAAAAGCCTGGTGAATTGATATCTTCCAGCGAAAAGCCCAGCGTTTTTTGCCATGCGTCATTCACGAACACGCATCGTCCATCGGGCGCGAAGATATTGATCATCACGGGCGCGTTGTCGAACACGGCCTTAAGCAACTCTTCGCGGTCGTGTTTTTCAGTCACGTCTACCGCGACGCTCATTACACGGCGCGTTCCGTTCTCATCCCGCCCAAGCGGGACGGAGTTGAAATCCCAGATTCGCTTTTCGCCCGATTTGGATTTAATGAAGAAGGAACCTTCCTGAATCCGATTTTCATATTGATACAACGCCGCGATTCCAGAGCGGATTTCCGATTTTCGATCTTCGTAAACCAATTCGACCCAGTCGTCGATCGTAGGGATTTCAGAATGAGAATAGCCGGAAAGTTCGGTCCAAAGCCGGTTGATGAACACGATTTTGCCGTTTTCATCATGAATCACGGCGGGGAATGGAAGGTTTATCAAAGCTTCGTGAAACCGGCGTTCACCCTCAGCCACCTGGTTGCGGATGTATACGAAAATTTCCTGATCGCGGAGGAGTTTGCCTATCAGGACGGTACCGATTGGAAACAGGATCATCACGGGCAGCGTGATCCGCCTGAAAACTTCAAAGCGAACATTCGCGGGAAGGAACAGCATCAGGCCGATCATCACCGCATGGATCAGCAGACCGAAAAGATACAGATTGAGTTCATTCAGCCGCTGAGGCCGCTGTTTGACGAGATAATGAAAGACGACGCCCAGCCATGAGGTCATCAGAACAACCAGCAGACCCATCAATACGCCGCCGCCGCCGACAACATACGCGCGATAGCCTCCCGCGATCACACAGACAAGCAACGCGGTGACGGGGCCTCCAAATAAACCAGCGAGGCCACAAATCATGGAGCGCCCATCGAAGATGATGCCCGGCGCCAGGATAAACGGGTTCATCATGCCGGCCACGGCGGTCAATCCGAACAACCCCCCCGCGATCAGTTGATATTGGAGGGTACCTTTCCGGCAATGGCGAAGGACGAAGGCGTGGCAGATGCTCATCGCCAACAAGAGGCAGATATTATCGATCAGGGTTATTATCATCGAAAATCCTTCAGTTGGCTCAAACATCCGTGCAATGGAATGGAAAGAATAGCCTTTCAGGCCCGCGCAACGTGAAAAGAAAACATCAACACCATTTTACCGTTTCCCGATGCGATGTAACTTGTTTTTATTCACCCAGGACAAAAAAACCGCTGAAAAAATCAGCGGTTTCTGTTTAAGCAAATCGACAATTGTTATCAGACTTTGCCGGTCGTGGTACCGAGGTCTTCCCACGTGACGACGCTGGGTTCGTATTCTTTCTTTTGCATATTGTACATCGCCTGATGGCCCATCAGGGCGATCAAGGTTGAGACGCGGCCGGTTTCGACGTTGCTGCGCGGGGTGGTGTGATTGCGCACGTGTTCGTTGACGAAGGCGTTGAGTTCTTCGAAGGTGCCGTATTCCCAGCTGGGGACTTTTTCGGCGATCTGTTTTGGCTCAACGTTTTTATCGCGTGAATACAACATTCCGGCGCGCAGATCGACGCCGCCCTGGGTTCCATGCACCAGCAGTTTTTCTTCGGTGAACTGAGGGGCGAGATAGAAAAGGTGGGTGTATGAGAAAATGGCGCCGTTGGGGAACAGGAACGTCACAGCCGACTGATCTTCGGAATAGTGATCGCACGGCGTGTGGTCGTTGGCGTCGGGGTTGATATCGAGCACGCGGCCCGGCCCGATGATGTGGCCGGTTGCGGTGCATTTCACGGGGTGGTTTCCATCCATGACCCAGTTCATGACGTCCATGTGGTGGCAGGCCTGTTCAACCAGTTCGCCGCCCGATACGGAAACGTTGGCCACCCAGCCGCCGACGCCCCAGTCCCAGTGCCAGCAGCCCTGCATGAAGACGACTTCGCCGATCTCTCCGGCGTGGATGTGAGGGATTGCATCCATGAAGGCGGGCGCGTAACGGCGCTGGAAGCCGATCTGGTAGATTCCGCGCGCCTTGCGGGCGGCGCGAGTGACGGCGTCGACGTTCTGGACGTTGGCGTCCATGGGTTTTTCGCTGAAACAATTAAGCCCCGCTTCGAGCACGGGGACGACGACCTTGGCGTGGTTGCCGACTTCCGTGGCGACGATGCAGGCGTCGAGTTTTTCTTTTTCGAGCATCTCGCGGAAATCCTGATACTGAACCGGTTTGCCGTCGAAGATGGCGGCGGCCTGTTTGCGCCGGTCTTCGCGCAGGTCGCAGACGGCGGCCATGCGGCAATTGGGGACGCGCGTCAGCCGCTTGAGCAGGCTCTGGCCGCGTCCGCCGGTTCCGATGATGCCGAGGACGATCTCCTCATTGGCGCTCCACGCTTTTTTGCCGATGCCGAAAGCGAGCGAGGCGGCGCCCACGGCGCCGATCGACGTGTTTTTTACAAAACCGCGCCGGGTCGTCAGATCAATCATTGAAAAAACCTCCATAGAGAAATACGAAATTCGCCGAACGATTCATCTTTTCAGAATGGATGAATCGCGTCAAGGAAACGCCTGGCTGGTTCTTTGCGCTTGACGGACGGCGCGCGATATTCACAATACTGGAATAACCCAAGCACGAAAGCGACCAATCATGGCGACCGTCGATCTTCCCAAAATCAAGAATGTTGAAGAATACGTCCAGCAAACCGCGGCCGAGGCCAAGCAGGCCTCGCGCGTCATCGCCCGCGCGCCGGCCGCGATCAAAAATCAGGCGCTGATCGAAGCCGCGCGCCGTATCCGCAAAAACAAGGCGAATATTCAATCGCAGAACGAGCTCGATCTCGAAGCGGGGCGCAAAAACGACCTCACCCCGGCCATGCTGGACCGGCTTGAGCTGAACGACAAGCGGATCGAAGGGATGGCGTCGATGCTGGAAGAAGTGGCGGCGCTGCCCGACCCGGTGGGCGAGATCACCGATCTGCGGGTGCGGCCCAGCGGCATCCGGGTGGGACGCATGCGGGTTCCGATCGGCGTAGTGGGCATGATTTACGAATCGCGCCCCAACGTCACGATGGAAGCGGCGGCGCTGTGCCTCAAGTCGGGCAACGGCTGCCTGCTGCGCGGCGGTTCGGAGGCGATTCATTCGAACGTCATGCTGGCGCGGCTGCTGCAGGACGCGCTCGCGAGTCTGAAGCTGCCGAGAGAGATCGTCTCTTTCATCGAAACCACCGACCGCAAGGCGGTGAAGGCAATGTGCAAGTTGAGCGGCCTGCTGGACGTCATCATTCCACGCGGCGGCAAGGCGCTGATCGAAGCGGTCGTGGAGGAGAGCACAATTCCCGTATTGAAGCATTTTGACGGGAACTGTCACGTCTACGTTCATCAGGACGCGAACGAGGCCATGGCGATGAAGATCTGCCTCAACGCCAAAACCCAGCGGACGGGCGTGTGCAACGCGGCGGAGACCATTTTGATTCATCGCGGGCGCGCGGGCGATTTTCTGAAGGACCTGCTGGGCGAGTTGAAGAAGGCAGGCGTGGAAGTGCGCGGCTGTCAGCACACCCAGGCGCTCGACAAAAGCGTCGTCAACGCGACGGAAGACGACTGGTATACCGAATACCTCGACAAGATCGTGGCGATTCGCGTAGTCGATTCGCTCGATGACGCCATCGACCACATTGAAACCTACGGCTCGCATCATACCGACGCCATCGTGACCGAGGGTTACGCCGCCGCCAACCGCTTTTTGCGCGAGGTGGATTCAGCGTCGGTGATGGTCAACGCCTCGACCCGTTTTTCAGACGGCGGCGAATACGGACTGGGCGCGGAGATGGGCATCTCGACGGACAAACTGCACGCGCGCGGCCCGATGGGCCTGGTCGAACTGACCACGCAGAAGTTCATCGTTCTGGGCGATGGAAGCATCCGGGAGTAACGGGCGCCGATGACGGACGCATCGCCGATTCGAGCCGGGGTATACGGCGGGGGTTTCGACCCCGTTCACCTCGCGCATCTCACGCTGGCTGAAACCGCGCGCGAGGCGCTGCCGCTCGACCGTGTGATCTTTCTTCCCTCCGGAGGCAAGGCGCACTACAAAAGCGAGTCGAACGTGGCTTCGGGCGAGCACCGCCTCGCCATGCTGCGGCTCGCGACCGCTCATAACCCCTCCTATGAAGTCAGCGATTACGAAATCAGGCAGGGCGAGTTCCGCTATACCATCGACACGCTGCGCTCGTTCCGGCGCGAACATCCCGAATGGGGCGAGATCGTGTTGTTGATCGGCGGCGACTGGATGCGCAAACTGCACACATGGAAAGAAGGCGACCGTTTGACGCGCGAGTTCAGCGTGGCGGTGTTTTCACGCCCGGGTTTCGAACTGGAACGCCAGCCAAACGAAGATGAACGGCTGTATACGGTGGAGATGCCGCTGATGGAAATCTCATCGTCGGATATCCGGCGGCGCCTGCGCGAGGGGCTCGACGTCAGCGAAATGGTTCCCGAAGCAGTGAACGCGTTCATCGAAGAGCATGGGCTGTACCGGTAAAGAGGTACTTCCACGGCGCCCATCGCTTCAAGAATCAACTTGGAGAGAACGAGAATAATTGATACTATAATGCTTATGGAGAATATATTATGAATACCGTAAAAGAACTTCGCGTCGCCTTACCTACCGATTTGATCGCCATGCTTGATTCCGCCGTGGAAACCGGTGAATACGCAAGCTCGAGTGAAATAATTCATGAAGCCCTTTGGAATTGGAAATTAAAACGCAAAGCAGAGTCATTGGAAATCGATGAACTTCGCAAGCTGATTCAGGACGGTATCAATAGTGGACCAAGCGTTGACGCGGAACACGTTTTCTCACGCCTTCGAGAAAAATACGAACCAAGCGCCAAATAGCAACTCGGTCCAATCACTTTTGTACGCGGCGCTTTCCCCCTCGCCTTTACCTGTCTCATCTATACATTCAGACGTGTGCGGTTTATGTTGGGCGCGGCGCGTGGTTGAACCGCACGCGCAATCCATCCCTATGGAGTATGACGCCATGAATCGCTTTCGTCTCGTCACGCCGTGCTTGCTCATCGCCTTGTTCACCTTGACGCCCATCGCGGCCGAATTTCACGTCGCGCCCACTGGAAACGACGGAGCAGCGGGCGACGCGGGCCATCCATTCGCGACGGTTTCACGTGCACTGGACGCCGCGCGCACCGCGAGCGGCGGCGACGTGATCTTCATCCACCGGGGCGTTTACCCCATCACGGAAAGCCTGCGCATCACGGGCGGCGACCCGGTCACCCTGCGCGGCATGAGCGGCGCGCGGCTGATCGGCGGACGCGTCATCACCGGCTTCAAACCCATCGACAATAATGACGCGCTCCAGAGGCTGCCTGAAGAAGCGCGCGGCGCGGTGATGCAATGCGATCTGCGCGCGCAAGGCGTCGATGATTTCGGCGAATTGAAAGTCCGTGGATTTGGGCGCCCCGAAGAACACGCCGCGCTGGAAGTGTTTTTTAACGGCAAACCGCTGACGCTGGCGCAATGGCCGAACCAGGGCTGGGCGCCAATCACCGGCGCGCCCGAGGGGAAAGACGGCGGCGTGTTCACCTATGAAGGCGACCGGCCCGCGCGCTGGAGCAAAGCCAGCGACGTATGGCTGCACGGCTACTGGACGCAGGACTGGGCGGATTCATACGTCAAAGTCAATCATTTCGATCTGGACGCGAAAGCCATCTACACCGAGCCGCCGCACGGCGTATACGGCTATACCAAAGGCCAGCGCTGGATGGCGCTCAACCTGCTCGAAGAACTCGATCAACCCGGCGAGTGGTATCTCGATCGAGACGCCGGCATGCTGTATCTGTGGCCTCCGGAGACGATGAAAGACGCCGAAGTCATCGTCTCGATGCTGGACGATCCGATCGTCTCCATCGAAGGCGCGAACGGCGCGCGTATCGAGAGGCTCACGCTGGAAGCCTGCCGGGGAACCGCCGTGACGATTCGCGATTCAAAGAACGTGCGGGTGGCGGGCTGCGTCATCCGCAACACGGGGCAGAAGGGCGTCGCCGTCAGCGGCGGCGAAGAGTGCCAGGTGGTCTCATGCGACGTGTATGAGACCGGCGAGGGCGGGATCTCGATCTCAGGCGGCGACCGCGCATCGCTGACGCCCGCGCATCACGCGGCGATCAACAACGATATCTTCCGCTATGGACGCTGGGTTCAGACCTACCAGCCGGCGATCTCGCTGCATGGCGTGGGCAACCGCATGGCGCATAACCGCATTCACGATTCGCCGCACGCCGGCGTGCTGTTCGGCGGCAACGATCACGTACTCGAACTGAACGAAGTGTATAACCTGTGCCAGCAGACCGGCGACGTGGGCGCGTTTTACATCGGGCGCGACTGGACCATGCGCGGGCACATCGTCAGAGGCAACTATTTTCACGATATCTCGGGGCCGTACAAATACGCCTCCAACTCGGTTTACCTCGACGACGCCGCCAGCGGCGTAACGATCATCGGCAATATCTTCGATCACGCGGACGTGGGCGCTTTTATCGGCGGCGGCCGCGACAACCTCGTTGAAAACAATCTGATGGTTGATTGCGAACCGGCTGTGCATGTCGACGGACGCGGCATTGGCTGGGCGGCGAAGTATATCGTGAAGGGCGGCGAGTGGCATATGTATGACAAACTGAGCGCGATGAATTTCGATCAGCCGCCCTACAGCGAACGGTATCCAAAACTCGCCACGATTCTGGATGGCGATCCGGCCTTTCCGGCGGGCAACCGGGTAGCGCTTAACATCAGTTACGGCGGGAAATGGCTGGAGTTGCAGAACATCAAAGAGAGCGACGTGGATTTTGAGAACAACTTCGTCTTTGAGTCATCGGATGGGATCGAGTGGAGGAAGGATCACTACCAATTGCCGAAAGATCATCCCGCGCTGGCGGCGGGCTTCAAGCCGATCGATTTCGATGAGATCGGGCTGCAAAAGGATGAGTGGCGGAAATCCATTCCAGCCCGGTAATTTCATTTAATCCTGCCCCTTCAACACGGGCCGTGCGGCGGGCGTCGCGCAGCCTGTTTTTGTTTGTTCCTATTTTTTATTTGAATGCTCCAGAATGGGCATGGTACAATTACTCTTATCTTACTCTGTTGTGACTTCATGCCGATTGAATCGACTATCGGGGAGCGTGGATATGAGACGCAACGGCTTTACGTTGATCGAGTTGTTGATCGTGGTGGCGATCATCGGGATTCTGGCGGCGATCGCGGTTCCGAATTTTCTGAACGCGCAGGTCAAAGCCAAGGTTTCGCGGGCGATGTCGGAAGAAAAATCGATCGCCAACAGTTACATCCTCTACAAGATGGATAACAACCGTTACCCGCCGCATATCGACGGAAACCCCGCTCAGCACCGCTACGTAACCACTCCCATCGCCTATCTGAACACGTCGGTGATGGACGTTTTCGCCGATCCCAAACGGAAGGACGAATGGCCGTGGGCCTGTTGTACGGTGGGGCAATATCACTGCGAACCCGCTTTTTTCGCCTATAACAAAAACTCAAACGATCCGGTGAGAAGCAACCGAAACGCGGCGTACTTCGTCATCAGTTACGGGCCGGACGGCGTCTTCGACGGCGAGTCGTACAACGCCTCCAACGGGATCACCAGCGGCGGGAACCTTCTCACTGCGGTTGAAGATCAATTTTCCAACGATTTCCCCTTCGCCAAGGGAAACTACGATTAGAGCGATTTTCAGAGCGAGACGTACTGAATCCATTCGCTCCCGCCTACCCTATGCCAACTCACGTTATTTTGGCGACCGCGATAGAATTTATGCGAGGGAACTTACATGAAGAGCGGCCAATCGGTCGCCTTGAGATGATTGCGGAGCAATTGGAGGAAGACGTACGTCAGCGAAAAACCCGCCATCTGGGCGAAAGCGAGTCGTAAAGCATCGGTTTTCACCTTCAGGCGCGAGGCCACCGAGCACAATGTCAGCACCAGGGGAACGGCGAGTCCGGAAAAGAGGTCCCAATCGGAGGGGTAAGGGCGGTCAGCGCGCCAGACCACGCTATACGCCAGGTAAAACGCCGCCATCAGGGCAAGCCAGACGTGGCGCGGCTGGAGCGCTCTCCACGAGCGAAACGCAGCGAGCAGAAACGGGATCAGCAGAAACGCCGGCGCGACAAGGTAAAAGTACACGTTGAGCTGCATGAGCCAGTACTCAGGCGAAAGATATTCAACAATATTGTGAAACATGGCGGCGTCGGTCCCCACGTTCATCACCTGGTCGCTGAAAAAGTGGGCGATCATCTCCGACGGATTCCCACCATACCGATATTCAAGCAGAAACAACGCAAGCGCGATCACCGGCGCGGCGGATGCGGCCGCCATCGCGGCGAAGTCGCGTGCTGGCGATCCACCACTGGTTTTGTAGCGCAACGCGGGCAGCAGCAGAAACGCCGGCGCCCACCATCCCGCAGACAGATGCGTACAAAAGAGCAGGCCGAACGCCAGCCCCGGCGCCCAGGCGGACCACTCGCCGCGCACGTATTTCATGGCGCAAAACAGGTACGCCGCCAGGCCGAGCTGAAGCAGCGCGTATATCTCGATGTTGCCCGCGAATACCTGAGTAAAACCGCACGAGGCCGCGATCAGCAACAACGACGGCGCGGCGAAGGCGGGTTCCACGAACCAGGCGATAACCCGGCTCAACAGCA
The DNA here is from genome assembly GCA_016125385.1 of bacterium. GTDB lineage: Bacteria > Hinthialibacterota > Hinthialibacteria > Hinthialibacterales > Hinthialibacteraceae > WGLV01. The sequence goes on along the minus strand of WGLV01000023.1, from coordinate 14,106 downwards.
TGACGGTCAGGATTCCACACACGATGGTCAGCAGGCTGATCGAGATATACGGGTCCCAGTGGAACCATTTTTGCCCCGCCAGCACCGCAAGGCGGAAAATGAGCGTGCCGAGCGGTTCGCGAAGATACAGCGCCCACTGCCTGGGGACGAGGCTGTAACGCAACCAGTCGTAACCGTCGGACGAAACGTTCTGGCTATGGATCAGCCAGAGCGCAAGGCCCGCCGCGAGCGCGGTGGCCCACGTCAAGGGGCTGAGACATCCCCACGAACGGATCGCCTCCGCCGCGCGATGGACGCGGGCGGCGAACCACGCGGCGAAACCGGGATGCAACGCCAGCAGGGCCGTCTGCATCCAGATGAGGCGAACCCAGACCGGCAGCTGACGAGGGACCATGAACCCCCAGAACATCGCGGGCATATCAATAATCAAACAAAAACCGACGATGGCTGAGCCGACCACAGCGGGAATCAGAATCAGGCGGGTTTCAAACCGGGCGGCGGCTTCATGCGCACGAATCACCGACAGAGCGGCGAGGATGAGATAGACGGTAAACGCCCAGGGAGGCGTCGTACCGGTGGAAGCGACGCCCGTCAAAACGAGCAACCCCGCCTGAAGCAAGAACGCGAAAAGATGAATCAGAAGATCAGTTCGCCCGGGCGAAGTTGGAGGCATGGTTACACGAAGCGCGCGCCGTTGGGGATGGGATGGCCGCGAAGATAATCGGCAGCTCGCATGCGGCGCTTGCCGGGTGGTTGCAGTTCGAGAATCTCGATCTGGCCATCGGCCGCCGCGACGCGAATGGTATTAAACTCGGTTGAAATCACTTCACCGGGTTGGGCATCAGCCGCGAAAGGCATCATCTCGCAACGAAACAGTTTCAAACGTTCGCCGCCGACTTCAGTGAAGGCGCCGGGAATGGGGCTGAGCCCCCGGATGAGATTAAACACTTCACGCGCGGGACGGTTCCAGTTCACGCGGGCGTCTTCGTTCTGAATCATCGGCGCCATGACGACGCCCTGTTCGGGTTGGGGGGTGCGCGGCGCGGTTCCCGCCTCGATATCGATCAGCGTTCTGACCATGAGGACGGCGCCCTTTTCAGCGAGACGCCGCGATAAGCTCCCATAATCGTCGGCGTCATCAATGGATTCGGGTTCCTGATAAATGAGATCGCCGTCGTCCCACCCGGCGGAAAGGTACATGGTTGAGTTTCCGGTTTGGCCGTCGCCATTGAGCAGCGCCCACTGAATCGGCGCGGCGCCACGATATCGCGGCAGCAGCGAAGGGTGAAGATTGACGCAACCGTACGGCGGTAATTCGCGCACCGTCCGGGGGACGAACCCGCCATAGGCGACCACGACGATGGCTTCGGGCGCCTGTTCATGCAGCCAGGGGATCACTTCGGGATTTTTGGGTTTTTCAGGAGCCAGCACGGGGAGATCGTGTTCGAGCGCCCACGCTTTTACCGGAGAAGGTTTTAATTTTTTGCCGCGTCCGGCTGGACGGTCTGGTTGAGTCAGAACGCCCGTTACATCGATCTCTGACGCCTTGTGAAGCGCGTCGAGCGTGGGCAGAGCGAAGTCAGGCGTACCGAAAAATACAATTCGCATCGATCTTTTTCTTATCGTTCAAAGCCGGTTCACAAGAGATCATTCGCACCAGAATTCATGCGTTGGCGGCGCGGCGCCCGGACGGCGTTCAGGCCACCGCGAGTTCCTGCAGCTGGCGCTCCAGTTCGGCGCGGTCGGACGATGTCAGATGATCGACGAACAGGACGCCGTTCAAGTGATCGTTTTCATGCAGGATGACGCGAGCGAGCAAGTCTTCGGCTTCGAACTCCATCTCATCGCCGGTGTAGGCGTTTTGAGCCTTCACGCGAATGACGCGAGGACGAATCACTTCTCCCTCAACGCCGGGGATGGAGAGGCAGCCCTCTTTCATCCCCCAGGTTTCTTCGCTTTGCCAGATGATTTTGGGGTTGGCGATCGCCATCTTTTCGCCGGGTTCGAGGGTATCGACGACGAACAGTTTTTTCAACACGCCGACCTGCGGCGCGGCGAGGCCGATGCCGTTGGCTTCGTACATGGTATCGAACATGTCGTCGATGAATTTTTCCAGCTTTTTGTCAAATGTTTTGACGAATTTGGTCTTCTTGCGAAGGACTTCTTCGCCGTAGATACAAATGTTCTTTCTGGTCATGCCCGCCTCAATCGTCATTATGCTTTTCTACTCACGAAGCCGTTCGATGTGGTATCTGTAAATGGTACCTTTGAGTATGAGTAAAGGCAAGAATATAGTTCAGGCAGCACCCGAAGCGGATCTTCGGGTCAGTTCAAACATCACGAGCAGTAATCAGGACACCTCTCTCATGTCAAAAGGCTTCACGGTGGCTATTTACGGCAGTGCGGCGATTGCACAGGACAGCGATGAAGCGGCGCGGGCCGAGCGGCTGGGACGGCGGCTGGCCGAAGCGGGGTTTCGCATCAGCAACGGCGGATACACCGGCGTCATGGAAGCGTGCAGCCGGGGAGCGCGGGCGGCGGGCGGCGTTGCGATCGGCGTGTTATGCGGCCCGCTGGCCACGCATTTCAACCGCAAGCCGAATATTCATCTGAGCGAGACGATCGATTCATGCGACCTGAACGAACGGATCTCAACCCTCATGCGCATATCCGACGCATACGTCGTTCTTGATGGCGGAATCGGCACGCTGGCCGAACTGTTTCTGGCGTGGAACCTGATCGTCACGGGTGGGAACAAGCCGCTGCTGGTGGTGGGCGAAGCCATGCGGAAAGCGGTAACGAGCCTCAGCGCGTATACCGAGATCGACGACGGTTTGATCGCGAAACTGGTCTTCGTCAACGATGTGGACGAAGCGGCTGACTGGCTGATCGGCCACTATCAGAAGAAAGCCTCACAGGAAACTACTCACCCTTGATCTGAGATTGAAGGCGCTGCCAGACGCGATCGAACGGGATTTCGTCTTCGGGGTTGGCGAGATGGATGTTGATGGTGTTGGTGAACCACTCGCTGGGAACAAAGATGCGCCGCACAGCGGCGGCGACCTCGTCAGCGTGCAGAAACATATTGTCTTTCAAGGTTCCATACAACTTCATCTTGTTGTCCGCCAGTTCGGCGCGCAGCCCGAGATTCATATAGACGTAATTTTCGCGATCGGCCACCAGGCGGGTAAACGCATCCGATTCGCCCAGATCGACGATCTTTTCCAGCGTTTCGCGGTTGATCATGCCTGTTCCCTGCATGTCGTCCCACACGCGGATATCAAAGCTGTTGGGGTAAGGCCAGTCGTTGGAGCCGACCGGCGGCAATGTGAGTTCAAATCGTTTGATTTCGCCGCCAATGCGGCCAGTCATTTTTCCATAATCGAAATAATCGGTCAGGCGCTCCAGGTCGAGTTTTGAGAATGAGGCGTCCATCTTCCAGATCGCCTGCCGGCCGGGTTCGCGGATGGTCTGGAAGTCGTCGAGCGTGATGGTTCCGCCAAAAACCGAGGCGCGCATGGCGCCGGACGCGGTTAATACGTCACCCGAGAGCGCCAACGAGTTCAATTCACCATCAACCGTCCCGCGATCGGGTAAAAATGGATACAGGGAATGAAGACGCGCGAGATCGAAGCCCTCGAAGCGCGCGATTCCTTCCACCCGAGGCGAAGCGGATTGCCATCCTGTAACGCGCAAATCGTCAAGATGTGCGACCCCGCCGAACATGGGAGCGGACGCTCCACCGCTGAGTTGAATCGCGTCAGGCGTGATGGGCAACATGGATTCGACGTTTTGATAACTCGCGTTTTCGATGGAGAGCGAAGCGGCGCGAAAGAGGATCTGTTCGCCCTGCAAACGATCGAACCGCAACGGCCACGAAACCGGAGCCGAGACCGTCATATCATGCGTACGGAATTCAGGCTGATAGGGCCAGGTGAAATCGCTTCGCGACAGGGTTAATTTTCCAGTCAACGAGGGAGACGCAAGAGGCGGTTCGAGAACGAACTCACCGTTCAGTTTTCCCGTGAGTTCATAGAGCGAGGGTTCTTCGCCGCTCCGGCTCAGGATAAAGCGATCGATCAACAGGGCGACCCACGATTTGACATCCCAGTTTTCAATGAACAGGCGTCCGTTGCGGTTGGCATGATAGTCAAGGCCGCCCACGCCGCCGCCGGGGGGCTGAACGATCAGGCTGAAATCATCGAACGACGAACGCGGTTGTTTCAACTCAACCAGCAGCGGCCGGCCCGGCCATTCGGCGTCGACGCCATTGTACGACACGTAGGGATGAGTCGCGCGAAGCAGCGCGTCTGACGACCAGCCCGCCTTTTCAGCGGTCCACGTCCATTTCAGCGTCACGCCCCGCATTTGGGCGCCCATGGCGGGATCGCGATCGAATGAATAGACCATCAGGTCGGGGCATCGCGCATTCAGCACGATTTCATTCGGATTTCCTTTGATTTCAACCTGAACGACGCCGGTTCCTTCAATTTCCCGTTCGGTTTCAGGAGCCAGCATCGCGATCAAGGGCTTGAGATGTTTTTCGAGATCGATTGAGCCGGTGAGACGCCAACCGTTTTGCGACGCCTCGGCGTGAAAATCATCCAAGAACTTAAAGGCCAGCGTCGAAGACGACACATTGAACGAGCCGCTCTTCCAATTCAGGTTGTACGCCAGCGAAAGCGGAGGCAGTGGAATCCGCAACGGGCGCGTGGGCGAAAGAGGCCACTCCAACACCGCGACCCCCTGTAATGAAGCGGTCAGGCTTGAACCCGCCCCGCGTACAGGACCGCGCAATGTCGCGTTGGAAATGACCAGATCGCCCACTGTGTACGCGCCATCGAGCCAACTGGCCTGCAAATCAAATCGATCGAGCGCGCCATTGAGAAGCGTGAGCGAACCGTTAAGCCCCAACCGTCCATCCATACCGTCCAGATAAGAACTCCATTGCAGGGGGAGGAACTGTTGAAGGCCTTTCACGGGCTGAACGGGCAACGCGGTTTTCAGTTCAACCGGCGTCGTCGCTTCGATCGGCCATCGCGCCAGATGGGTGGACACCTCGCCAAGCGAATGCAAATTCCAACGCGCGTCAATCGAGGGCGTGGGCGTGTCGAGCCGCAATGCGGACAGTGACGCGGTTCCGGTTGGCGCGGATACATCACCCAGCGAAGGAACGAACAGACGAACGGGCTGGTGTTCAACCGCCGCCGTCACCGCGATCGGTTCGAAGCGGTTGGATATATCGAGCGACGCGGACGCGATCGATTCAGGCGCGTCAACCATCAGCCCGCCGCTTGAGGCGAAGATGAGATCGGAGGCGCGCCATTTTCCTTCCGTGCGAAAGCCGAATACGGCAGGGGTAACTTCAAGTACGCCGTTCCATACCGCTTCAAGCGTCACCGGCGTGACCAGATTGACAGGGAAGGCGCTGGCGCGCATCTGGATGGAGGTCAAGGCGGCGTCGACCGGATTGGCCGCGATTCCGAAACTGAGGCGATTCTGGCTGGACGCAACAGGCGTAGCGAGATGAATCACCGCATTGAGGGCATGAAGATCGTCAAGCATCCGGATGGAGCCGGACCACGCATACGCGGGAACCGGCCAGGGCGTCACGATTGACGCGTCACCCACGTCAATCATCATGGGAGGCGCGGTTACGGCCTGTTCAGATGTAGATGAATTCACGCGTTCACCCGCCCAAAACGGGCGAATATCGACGCGGGCGCGATCGATCATGAAATGGAACGGTTGATCGCCGCCGGACGCGGGAGTCTGTACAACCGCGTTGGAGACGGACAGTACGCTTTCACCCGCCCAAGTGACGATTCCATCGCGTAATACGGCTTCAGGCTGACCGAACAACACGTCGGTCAGATCGAGCGAACGCGATTCGATATCAAGTTCACTTTCGCCAAAGCGGTTGTGATAGCGGGCGCGCGCGAGGCGGATGGCGGCCTGCCACGACAGGCCGACCGAGTCGAACGTGACCTCGCCGGGGATACGCTGGTTGACGCGTTCTTCCAGCCACGCCCGGCTCGACGGTTGTTGAAGGAGCCACAACCCGCCCGCGATCAACGCCACGGCCGTGACCAGCAACCAGGTCAGAACGCGCAGCACGAGCCGCGTTCTTCTCAACACGCGGCGCGGCGGTGGACTCGTTTCAACCATTCAAATCGACTCCCCGGCGGATGACCGGCCAGCGGGCGATAGATTCACCATCCTTATTGTTCCTGACTGACGCCGAGCTGCATAGAGACTTTTTCTTCTTTGCCGTTTCGAACGATGCGCAAGGTCACCGTATCGCCGGGCGAATGAGAATCGAGCGCGTGAAAAAGATCGTCTTCATTGGACACTTCAAATTCATCCACCGCGACGATCACATCGCCCAGATTGATGTCGCCGTTGCGGTCGACAACGGTTTCACGCAGCCCCGCTTTCTGCGCGGGTCCGCCCGGCTGAACGCGCATGATCATCACGCCTTTCAAATCATCCATGCCCAACTGGCCAAGAATGTACCTCGGCATCAGGACCACGCCGAGCACCGGTTTGCGGTATTCGCCGCGCGATATCAACTGGGGAATGACGCGGTTAATGGTGTCAACCGGTACGGCGAAGCCGATCCCGGCGTTGGTGCGGCTGGGACTGAGGATGGCGGTATTGATGCCGATCAGCCGGCCGGATGAATCGAGCAGCGGCCCGCCGGAGTTGCCGGGGTTGATAGCGGCGTCGGTCTGAATCACATCGAAGATGGTGCGGCCGCTCATGGCTTCAATCGTGCGGCCCAGGGCGCTGATGACGCCGACCGTCAGGGTGGAATCGAGGCCGAAGGGGTTGCCGATGGCGAGCACCTTCTGCCCGACCTGCAACTCGTTCGACTCGCCCACCAGCACCGGTTGAAGGCGGTCTTGAGGCGCGCCGATCTTCAAGACGGCGAGGTCGTAATCGGCGTCGTACCCCACCACCGCCGCACGCCACGCGCTCTGATCGTGAAGGGTGACGGTAATCACATCGGCCTGATACACGACATGGAAATTGGTGACGACGTGACCGTCGTGATCCCAGATGAATCCCGATCCGGACCCGGTGGGGATTTCGACGGCGTTGAGTGAAAAGAGACTCTGACGGCGGTATTCGGAATTGGTGATGAAGGTCACCGAGGGAGAAAAGCGCTTGAAGATATCGATGTTGTTCTGTTCATCGGCGCCAACCGAGCCTCCGGGGGTGACCGCACGAGGGATGGCGGCGGGCCGGGCGAAGGGATTGTAAAACGGATTGGGCACGCCCAGCGTGTTTAAGACCGTGATCAGCAGCGAAACCAGCAGCGCCATCAAAACGAGGCGCAGAACGATGGTCCACATGTTTTTCATGACATCGCTCTCCCTTCGCCGAATGGCTTAGTTCATCGCCTTCAACACCGACAAGGCCCGGGCGGGATGATTGGTAATCAGACCGTCGACAGGGGCGTTGAACAGGGTTTTCATCATGTCTTCATCATCCACCGTCCAGACCCAGACCTTGAAGCCTTTTTCACGCGCCCGGGCGAGACTGTCAAGCGATGATTTAAACTGAGCGCCAATGATATCGGCGTTGACGTCTTTGCCGCGCCATATCCCTACGTCGTTGAGCTCACCGGCGAGATAAAGCGTACGCAGGCGGGGTTCGATCTGTTTGGCGCGGTAAATCGTCATCTCGTCGAAACTGGCGAGGACGTGTTTATCGAGTTCATTCCGCTTACGCAGGATGTCGATCACCTGGTCTTCAACCAATAGCTGTTTGCACTCGATCATAACGCCCACCGGGGTGTCTTTGACCAGGTCGAGCACCTCTTCCAGACGCGGGAGACGTTCGTTTTTAAAACGGCCGCCGAACTGAGCCGCGTAGCCCGCGTCGAGTTTGCGCAGCGCGGCGAACGGCTGCTCGCGAATCAGACCGGGAACGCCCGTGGTTCGCGCCGTGTCTTCATCATGACACACGACCAGCACGCCGTCAGAAGAACGATGGATATCGAGTTCAACATACGCGGGTTGAGGATCAAGCTCGACGGCGGCGCGAAACGAAGCGAGCGTGTTTTCAGGCGCGACGCTGCTATTGCCGCGATGAGCGATCACCAGCGGTTGAGCCGAACAGACGGGCAGGCAGGCAAGCAGCAGCCAGGGCGCGAAATGAAACAGACGGGTCATTACGTTATTCTCCAGAATTCAGGATTGTTGTGCCGTTTACAACCATTCGCGGGCGCGCCGCCAGTGTTACAGACGGACTTATTTGGGCCGCGTCCACGGGAACCATCATACTACGCAGAGATTGTATGAATAAGATTACGGGAGAGGAGCCTCTGTTGGAACGCGTAAAACAAACGTGGATGGACGAAGAATAAAAATCAATCTTTTTGATCCTGAAACGCCATGCGGGATGAAGACCCCCCGTCGGGTTTGGTATACGCAGCCGCGGCCTGTGCCGCCTGACCGCCGAACTCAACCCAATCGTCAAGCAGTTCCACCATCGTAGCGAGAACGGGATCCCACTCTTTCATTTGAACATCTTCATCCTTGTCAGCGGCGGGGCATTTGGACGACAAGTTCGTCAGGCGGATTTCAAACGCTTTGTCATTGATCTCGACGAATTCGAGGTCTTCTTTCCATTGCGCGGCTTTTGTCTGCTTGCGGGCGTTATCCACGTTCTGTAAAAGATAGGCGGCGCGGCGAACGCGAGCGGCATGAAGTTTCCATGAATGTTGAAGCACGCGCCAGAATTCTTTCTGCAACACCAGGCGCAGCGATTTGGCGGTCTGAATCAGCGGCTGGATGGATTTACGGCGGATCTCGTATTTGCGCAGCAGGTCGCCGTTCTGTACGCTCAACTGCTGAAGTTTTTTGATATCGCCTTCTTTTTTGGCGGCGTGCATCGCCAGCAGGAGGGGTTCAGCCTGCTGAAAGACGGGGTCTTGAGCTTTGGTGGTTTCGATCTGATCTTCGTTGCCGGCGATCTGAGAGGCGGTATCATGCGCGCGGGCGACGATTTTTTCGAGCATGGCGGACGCATCGCGGCGCTCAATGGGATTCAGTTCTTCGCTTTCGGCGTATTCAGCCAGCAGGAGCTGGATGCGATCCGATTCAGCCTGAATCCGTCCATAGAGACTGTTTTCTCCGCCGCGGATGGAACGGATGACGCTTTTGGCGCTGATCTGGCGCTGACGTTCCAACTCGGAGGCGACATCAATCTTTTTGACCCAGCGCGCCTGGCCATCGACCACCCGGGTGGTGATTTCGTCCGTTTTCACCCCCAACTGCTTCGCCTTGTTTTTCGCGATTTCGCGGGTGAATTCACGCGCCAGATTCTGTTTGTTGGACAGGTCCATACCAATCGTCACACAATCTCTATCGTTCTGGATTTATTCAATACAATAGTGTAGCACGGATCGCGCGTTCCGCCTTGTGCCAGCGGCGCGGATCTGGTTCAGCGGCGGACGTTCGCTTTGCTAAGTTGATCCATAAAGAGGATAAATTCACGCAGAATGTTCTGATCGATCTTGTCTTTCATTTCAGAGGTCATCAAGCGAAGGGCTTCAAAGGGTTTAAGACCTTTTTTATACGAGCGGCGCGAGGTGAGGGCATCATACACGTCAACCACCTTGCACAAACGCGAAGTGAACGGGATGTTGGAGGCCCCGCGCCCATCGGGATAACCCGAGCCATCGAGCGCTTCATGGTGCATTAGCGATACTCCACGCGAATCGCTGGTGAGCTGTTCGTCGGTTTCGAGCCGGTGGAAGCCTTTGACTGTATGGCTTTTCATAACGTCCCACTCGGCGTCGGAGAGTTTGCCTTTTTTGTTGGTCAACTCGGTGGGCACGTCGCATTTGCCGATATCGTGCAGCAGCATTCCGCGGGCGATATCTTTAATGGTGTCTGGCGTTTCACGTGGATTCATATAGGAATACAGCCCAACGGCGAGAACACAGACGTTCATGCTGTGAGTATAGGTGTAGTAATCGTATGTGCGTAATGTGGCCAACTGGGAGATCGAGGCCGGTTCACGGATCATCAATTCAGCCATTGAATCGCTGACGTGTTTTGAGGTCTGGATGAAGGCCTTGTTGTCAGGAGGGGCGTCAAACAGGTTCTGCATTACCGTTCTGGAGACGGCATGAACCCGCTGAGTTTTGGCTTCAATTGGAACGGACGGATCATCGATCAGACCGGCCAGATTTTCAGTCAGCGCCTGATTGAGTTCCTGAAGATTACCTTTGGGGATAAAAACCGAGCGCTTGCCCTCGCGGGTCAACGACTCCATTTGCCCCGAGGAAATCGAGTCGTTCTCGTTTTTAAAAAGGACGTACCGGTTCCGGCCCTCGTGAAAAAGGTAAATGGGGAATTGATATTCTTTACCCGGCGTCAACTGGTTGGCGTCGAGCGGGATGAATTCCTGACCGGCTTCCCGCGTGGTCAAGCCGTCTTCCGTCCTGGGGGGTAATGAGGATTCCAACGTCATCGCCTCGCTTTCCTAACGCCCGGCGGGGCGCATCAGGAATTTGAATCATCACAGAATGAAATCGTCATTTTGAACAAGAGATTACAAATACCCCTGACGGCACACCACAATCTTGCAATAAACGGAGTTATCTTACCATCAAAGCAGCACACTGTGTAAGTGTACCACTTTACAATCAATCATTAAATAAACCGATTTGTTTATTATTCAGCAAGAAGCGGTTCCGCGCATTGCACGCTATAGACCGAAATGACCGGCGAGTGATCGGAACACGGCGGCGCCGGGGCCGTCCACATCCCATCGTTCAGGATGACGTGCGTTGGTGCGGCGTAGTTCGCCCCACGCACCACTCCAGGTCGAGGGAACCTGGCGCAAAAAGAACGAGCGCTCGGGATGAGGCATCAGCGCAACGACATTGCCTCTGGGATTACACAAACCGGCGATGTTGGAGAGCGACCCGTTGGGATTCACGGGAAGGCCTTCTTCGATTTGCGCGTCGTCATTGCAATAGCGCCAGACGATCTGATTATTCTCTTCCAGTTTTTTGAGCAAGTCCGAATCGGCGGTGGTGAAGCGGCCCTCGCCGTGAGAGACCGTCATGGGCGACACCGCGCCGAACTGAAGAAGGCGGGTAAACGGCGTCCGCGCGGGCTGCACTTCACATCGCAGGTTCACCCACCCGCAGTGATGCCCGCGGCGAACCACCTTGCCCGCGTGGGTGATGTAATTATGAGCGAGAGCCATCTCAACCCGGCCGGGATGAATTCCGGGCACAAGGCCGGTTTCAAGCAGCACCTGGGCGCCGTTGCAGATTCCAAGAACGGGTTTGCCCGCTTCGGCTTCGATCGCCAGTCGTTCAAATAAAGGTTCCTTGGCGGCGATGACGCCGGCGCGAACCCGGTCTTCATACGAAAATCCGCCCGGCGCGAGGTACCCGTCATACGTTTTCAGTTCATCGGAGGGGCGGTTCCAGCGGAAGACCTCGCCATAAAGACCAACGCGATTGAGAGCGCGAACGCTTTCCGATTCACAATTGCCGCCGGGAAACTGCAAGACCGCGATACGCGGAGACGATTGCTTTTTCATTTCTGCATGGTTCCTTTCAACCCTTACTCCGAAGCGGTCAGGCCGTAGTCTCCGCGCCACCGCGCGCGCAAGTCAGCCACGTTGGCGCTAACGATCGTCTTCCCATCCACCCCGGCGACCCGAACGGCGCCATCGACCGTAAACTGGCCGATCGTGTGCGCGGCAAGCCCATACTCTTTCAATAACTCGCGAAGGGGATCGAGATTCACCGGCGGGACTTCGAGTATCATGCCGCTCGATTCGGAAAAGAGCAACGCGTCATCGAGCAACGCTCCGCCGAGCGGTTTCAGGTTCAGCTTCGCGCCAAAACCGGAACGCGGATGGGTAGCGAGAACCATTTCAACCACGCTCAGCAACAGGCCGCCGTTGGAGATATCATGCGCGGATACCACCAGCTTCGCCTGAATGGCGGCGATGGTTCCATATATCAATCCACGCTCGATCTCCCAGCGAACCTGGGGCGGATTGGCGCCGAGGCCCGCTTTTCTCGCCTGATAATAGGCGGAACCGCCCAGTTCATTGAAGCGGTCACCGATCAGCAGCAGGAGATTTTTGGGTGATTTGGCTTCCATCGTGACAGCCCGGGAGGCGTCTTCAATGACGCCGAGACAGGCGACGATGGGCGAGGGCGGGATCGACAAGCCATTGGTGGAGAAGTTGTACAGCGAGACATTGCCCGAAACGAATGGGACGGGTTCGGAAATTCCCTTTGGATCGTAGAGGTTGCGCGCCGCGTCGGAGAGGCCCTTGATTCCTTCTTCGAGCGCCCAGAAGTCTTCCGGTTTTTCGGGATTGCCGTAATTCAGGCAGTCAGTGAAGGCGCGCGGGGTCGCCCCCACGGCGGCGACGTTTCGCATCGATTCAGCGACGGATTGCGCGCCGCCCCAATAGGGCGAGAGTTCGCCATAAAATGGATTTCCATCCACGGACAACGCCGCGCCGACGGGAGAATCGTCAAGCGGGATGATGACGGAGGCGTCGGCTTCGCCGGGCCGGATATACCCCCGGCCCTGCACCTCGGTATCGTAATGGCGATAAATATACGCCTTGGAGGCGAGGTTGGGGCTGGCGATCATCTCGGCGAGGACGTCAGAATAATCGGCGAGCGGCTCCAGCGCCGGTTCCGTGAACGCGGCTTGCGGTTCGCGCGACTCGCGCTGGTATTGGATTCCTTCGACGACGAACTCGATGGGCAGATCGACGACCAGCTGATCGTGATGCCAGACCCGCATTTGAGGTTCTTTGATGACCTTACCGATCACGTGCGCGCCCGCGCCGGAACAGATGGCGGGGAGCTCCCAGTCTTCGTTATAGATGCGCAGCACGTCAGGCGTGAGTTCAGGCGGAACCGCCCAGATGTATCGTTCCTGCGTCTCGGCGCAGAGAATGATTTCAGGCGGGAGGTTTTCTTCGGAAACGTGGACGTTTTCGAGACGCAACTCGATTCCGAAGCCGCCGCTGGCGCCGATCTCGGACGCGCAACAGGCGATGCCGCCCGCGCCGAGGTCTTTCATCCCCACCGGGACGCCCCGCTCGCGGACCAGTTCACGAACCGCGTGAGTCGATTTGTAATGCAGCAGAACGTTTTTGAGAAACGGATCGGGGACCTGAACCGCTCCCTTATTTTCTTCTTCATTCTCCCAATCGAGGACGCCGGACGCGAAGGCCGCGCCGCCGAATCCGGAGCGGTCAGTGGGTTTGCCGACCAGAATGAGGTCATACCCTTCTCCGCAGGGCGGGACGCGGCTGTGGATGATCTCGCTCTCGCGCAAGAGCCCCAGCGCGACGACGTTGACCAGACAGTTGTCGTCGTAGCGCTCGTGAAAGACGGCGTCGCCGCCCACGTTGGGGACGCCCAGCGCGTTGCCGTAATGATAGATGCCTTCCACGACGCCTTCGGCGATGGCGCGGGTTCGTTCGGCGAACTTGCCATTGGGGTCGCCGAAGCGTAACGAGTCGGCGACGCCGATCACCGAGGCGCCCATGCAATCCACGTCGCGGACGATGCCGCCGACGCCGGTGGCGGCGCCTTCGTTCGGCAGAACCTGCGAGGGGTGATTGTGGCTTTCGTGCGCGAAGACGATTCCCCAGCGCTCGCCGTCTTTCACCGTCAGTTCAACGATGCCGGCGTCTTCTTCGGGGCCCTGAATGACATAGCGCCCCTGGGTGGGCAGATATTTTTTCAGCAGGCGTTTACTGCTTTTGTACGAACAGTGTTCGCTCCATTCGATATCAAAGACGAAGAGCTCGGCCCGGGTCGGTTCGCGGCCGATGCGCTCTCGGATCGATCGCGCTTCGTTGGGCTTCAATGATACGCCGAGCTGTTTAAGGGCTTTGGCGAGCGATTGGTCGCTGGAGTACGTTGCCGCCGGGATGGTTTCCGTCATCGTGGGTCTTTCCTTCAAGCATTGTGGGGATGGCTTTCCGGCGCCACCGTGTTCAACCCCGCGGCGCCGGAGACAATACTGTATCGGCGAAAGGCCGATTTTTGCAGCCCACCGGTCATACCGGCGGCCCGATTTTGAGACGGCC
>WGLV01000034.1 GCA_016125385.1 bacterium | reverse complement strand
TTCGAAATGGCGGCGAATCGTTTCCCATTCCCGATCCGTCAGATCGCTTTCGTACCGCATTCCGTTTGCCTCAACCGAAAAAATCAAAACAGATGAGTCAGCATAGCTCAAGATGAATATTCATGCAAACGGGCTCTTAGATGGACTAAAGATGGCGAAAGCCTATGTTTCGTTCATCAAGATTACACGGTCCAACTCTGGGACGTCGATCGCCTGACCGGCAGGACCTCGGCTGCTCGCTTTACTGAAAGCTATCGATAGCGAGTATGGCTGAATCTTCACCGTTTCAGGCGGGCGAGGGCGTCGGGAGACGGCGCGGCGCCGGTACGCTTGCGTTTTTTCAATACGATCAAATCCTGAAAGTTGCTGATCCCCTGATTAATGTATTCGGCGATGGTGAAAAACTCGCCCCACTCGCGCTCGGCGTACTCACGGGTCTGGTAGGTGGATCGGTAGTATCCCCGCGGCGCGACGCCATCGAGATGATCGTCGCGTTGCGCGTCGAAAACGCCTTCCTCCACCAGTTTTTCAAGGCTGGCCTCGCTCAGCGCCGATTGCGCCGCCGTCAATCCATGTAACGAGGCGGCCACCACGCCGCCCGGTTTGACGATGCGCTCCATTTCTTTGAGCCAGGCCTTCTGGAGATTGCGATCGAGATGAGTCAGGACGGAGATCGAAATGATCGCGTCGAAGAAATCGTCGGGATAATCGGTCGGCGGTTCGAGCGGGACGGTTTTGAACCGGCCCCCGGGGAACGTGGCGCGGCTCCAGGCGATGGCCTCTTCATCGATGTCGCAGCCGTGGACGTGTTCGACCTGCGCGTAGTGGAGCCAGAAGCCGGTGAGCCGGCCGGGGCCGCATCCCCAATCGAGGATGCGTTCCATTTCAGGGAGCGAGATGTGGCGTTGTAACACCGATAGCAGTTCCCAGTAGTTCTGCGCGCCTTTTAAGAGATAAAACGGCGCCTGGCCGGTACCGTCGACCCGCTCGATCAGTTTGACGGGCGGGGTGGGGAGGCGATCGTACATGTCGCTGAAAAAGGCGCACTCCATGCGGCCGGGTTCCATCTGGCGGGCCACGCCGCGCGCGGAGAGCAACATCATCTCGCCGGTTTCATCGGGGGAGAGATTGACCGCGAATTCGAAGCCGCAGCCCTCGGCATTGGCGACGCGGGGCAGCGCCTCGACCACATCGGGACGCATCACTTTTTTCCCGGTGGCGCGCCGGACGCCGTTGATGTACAGGATGGCTTTTTCATACGGCCCGTGCGGAGACAGCATCCAGCCCGACACATGCAACACGCCGTCTTCGATCGCCACGCGTTCGAAATACCCCCTGAAGACCGAATAGTCTTTCGGGTCGGGATTCAAAATGAGCGAGGAGGCTTTGGGGCTCGCGGGCGCCGCCGCTTTTTTTCGGGTGAACCATCCCAGCATTCCGTTTTCCCTCGTTGTTCCAGAGTTCTGTTGATACGCGCTCGATCGGCGCCGCATCTAGTCTAACGGATCGCCGTGCGAATCAAAGCGGGAGCATCGGGGAGATTTTTATTAAATACTTATCGCATTGGATATTTGCTTTTTTATAAAAAACGTCCCATCCACTTGATCGCGGATGGGACGTGAAAGAGGAAATAAAGTATGTCAGAGGCGTGACTTCGCTTACAGCTCTTTAATCCGGATGTTGCGGAACGCCACGAAGCCGCCGTGATCCTGCAGGCGGATGAAACCATCGCGCAGGCGGTATTTCAATTCTTCATAATCGTCGAAGCTGATGTCCTGCACGACCTTTCCGTTGATAGTGACTTTCAGCTTGGGGCCGCGGAAATCGACTTCCACCTGGTTCCACTCGCCCGACGGTTTGGAGGCGTTTTCGGTGGGGGCCAGCACGTCATAAACCGCACCGGTCAGGTGTTTGGTGGGTGCCATGCCGTAGTCGCCGAAGAGTTGCAGCTCGAAGCCTGTGCGCGAGGCGCGGTTGGCGCGCGGTGTACGGAATTGGGCGCCGCTGTTGATGTTTTTACCGATCTTGTACTCCATGCGGAAGATAAAGTCAGCGTAGCGGTTGCGGCTTTGCAGGGCGACGCCGCCGCTGCGTTTCCAGACGATAGCCCCGTCTTCAACCGCGAAGCCGTCCCTGCGGCCCAATGGAGCCCAGCCGTTCAGCGTTTTGCCGTCGAACAATGAGATAAAGCCTTCGTCGCGCTCCTCTTTGCTCAACACCGAGTTATCCGGCGTCCAGGGCTGTTTTTCATCGGGCAGCATGCTGGCTTTTTCAAGCGCTTCGTAGCTGGCGGGTTCGTTGTTAAGGATGTAGTTTCCGTTTTTCGCTTCCGGCATGGCGCCAACCATCAATTTGGGAGCGCCTTCTCCTTCGGTGATGAGATCGCCGTTCGGCGCCGCAACGGTCAGGCCGGGCGCGGCTTTTTTAAACGCCGCCGCGATCTCCGCCGCGTCCGGGCCGTCGATCCAATAAACCATCTGTTTCACGTTGGCGAGCGCTTTCGCCGCGCTGACCGCCGCCTTTATGCGGCCTTCCTTACTGGTGGGCGCGTCCGGCCCGAGTACGCGGCACACGCCGCCGGTCCAGAAGATTTCCACTTCGCCGCCGATCCATGCGACGTACTTCGCGCTCTTTTCTGAAAGGTTGCCTTCCGCGTCGAAGCCGTACAGATCGAAGGCCAGCGCCGAACCTCCTACGTTCGACACGCCGAAAAACGCGTTATAAAAATCGTGCTTGGAGCCGTCAGGATCGCCCGCCGGTCCGGTCAGGATTGTGTGGATCGAATACGGATCGTCTTTCCGCATCAGGCGGCCGTTGTGTACGCGGATCTGTCCGTCTTCCCAGCGGTCGATCTCTTTGCCGTCCGCGCCGACAATCAGATGCAGGCGTTTTTGTTTGGGCCGATTGATCTGCATGTAAAACGAAACTTCATCGCCGCGCGCCGAGCGGTTAATGCTGCCCAGTTTCGCTCCGTTTGACAGGTCGGACTGAATCGCCTGTTTGACTGGAGCGGGAAGGTCGTCGGCTTTAATCGATTGGGCCAGTCCAGGCAGAGAAGCGGCCAGCAGAGCGAGCGCGAGCAGCGGGGGCATCCATTTTCGCAACAATTCATTCATGACGAAATACCTCATGTTTTCAGAATGTTCGCAACCTCTCATCTTTTCATAACCGGTATGGCTTGATCAATGGCAACCGGAGGGAGGATTGATTTTTTAACTTGAAAGTGAACAAAAGTTCAGTTATATTGAATTCGCCAAGCCAAGCCATAAAAAAAGAACGTGTCGGAAGATCAATGATTGAATTTGAGCGATCCGAATCGGCCGGCGATCGTCCCGGGCGATCCAAAGAGTACATCGCGGATTCGACGGCGCTTCCGCCCCAGCGAGGACGCGGCGCCGGGGGAAACCCCGCCAACCGCTTCGACCGTATCCATGTCGAACCCTGGCGTGATGACGGAGAGGAATCCGCTACCCCTGGTACCGCCTACCTGCGCGACGTTTCGCGTTCGATCATCGCGTATAACACCAGTCCAGATATCCTCTTCGACGCGAGTATCAACCCATATCGTGGGTGTGAACATGGTTGTCCTTATTGTTACGCGCGGCCCTCGCATGAATATTTTGGCCTGGGATCGGGAATCGACTTTGAAAGCAAAATCTTCGTCAAGGAAAACGCGCCTGAGTTATTGCGCCGTGAATTGCGCTCGCGTTCGTGGAAACCTCAACCTCTAGCGTTGAGCGGTGTTACGGATTGTTATCAGCCGGTCGAGCGATCGATGCAACTCACACGGCGTTGTCTTAAAGTTCTGCTTGAACACCGGAATCCCTGTTATATCGTGACGAAAAACCACTTGATCACACGTGACGTTGATCTGCTGAAACAAATGGCCGCCTATGATGGGGTCAGCGTGTTCATCTCTCTTTCAACGCTGAGCGACGAGTTGTCTGGCGCGCTGGAACCTCGCGCTTCACGGCCTCGCCGGCGGCTTGAGGCCATCCGTACTCTTCGAGAAGCGGGTACGCCGGTCGGCGTTTTGTGCGCGCCGATTGTGCCGGGGTTGAACGATCAGGAGATTCCCGCGATTCTCGCCGAAGCGGCGAAGGCGGGAGCGGCGTTCACCCGCTACATATTGTTGAGGCTGCCGTATGCAGTGAAAGATGTTTTCGTCAGGTTTTTGGAAAAACGCTTTCCCACACGGAAAGACAAAATCCTCCATCACGTACAGGATGTGCGCGGCGGCGCGCTGAACGTCAGTCAGTTCGGCGAACGCTTTCGCGGTCATGGCGCTTACGCGAAGCAGATCGAAAATCTGTTTCACGTCTCCGCGAAAAAATACGGCCTGCTGGGCGATCCGGCTGTTTCGGCGGACCATTTCCGGCGTGAAGGCGCCCTCGCGGCTCAACAGATGCTCTGGTGAATCCGAATCGCATAGAGCGGTGCATGCGCTTCAGGCGTATCGAGTTTTGAGGCGCATACGGGTATGATGGATGCATCGCGCTGGAATCGCGTTTTGATCCAATCCGATCTGGGGATGGAGCGATTGCGGCGGATCTCCGGACTCCGCTGATGAAGATGCCTTCGATGGTTCCTGTTTCATCGATCCGCCGTGCGGCCAGCGCGATATTTTCGTTTTTCATGGTCGTTGGCGCGATTGTGTTGCTGCATCATGAATTACACGACTATCACTTCCACGAGATAGAAACCAGCCTGCTAAATCTCCCGTTGTGGCGTATTTTCGCCGCGATCGGCCTGACGGTTTTCAACTACCTCCTGCTGACAATGTACGACCTGACCGCCGTGCGGACGATCGGGCGCCCGATGGCGTATACCCGGGTGGCGATGACCTCGTTCTGCGGATTCGTGGCGAGTTATAACTTCGGCCCGCTTTTGGGCGGCGCGTCGGTTCGATATCGCCTCTATTCAGCGTGGGGATTGAGTGGGCTCGAAATCGTTCAGGTGGTGTTTCTGCTCAGCGCCACGTTCTGGCTCGGGTTGCTGACCCTGTCGGGAGTGACCTTCATCTCGGCGGGGGATGCGCTACCACTCAGCGGCGTGCTTTCGCTGGCGCCGCGTGTTCTCGGGTTCGTCCTGCTTGCCCTGGTGGCGGGGTATATTCTGATGACCCGGCTTCACCGAGGGCGTTTTTATTGGCGCGATGAAGAGATCCAGTTGCCGTCGACGCGTCTGTCTCTGTTGCAGACGGCGCTGGGCGTTTTCGATCTCTGCATCGCCGCCGGCGTGTTGTATCTGCTGATCGCGCCCGGGCTGCGGATGTCGTATTTTTCCTTTCTCACTGCGTATCTCTGCGCCATTTTCGCGATTGTATTCACCCAGGCGCCGGGCGGCGCCGGCGTGCTCGAACTGGTGGTTCTCAAATTCGCGGCGGTAAGTTCGCTCCAAACCGCTGTGGCGGGGCTGTTGGCGTACCGGGTCATCTTCTACCTGGCGCCGCTGCTGGCCGCCGCCGCGATGCTGGCGTGGAATGAAACACGGTCATGGAAAGAGCCGCTTACGCGCGTGATGAAAACCGCCGGGCGCTGGAGCGGCGCCGCCGCGCCCGCGTTGCTGTCGTTTTCCACATTCGTCGCGGGAGTGATCCTGCTGTTTTCCAGCACGTCGCCCGCCATGCTCGACCGGCTTCGTCTCTTGCGCCGCGTCGTGCCTCTCCCCCTGGTTGAAGCCTCGCACTTCTTGAGCAGCCTGACCGGGGTGGGGCTGCTGCTGTTGTCGCAAGGTCTTCGCCGGCGGCTTGATTCCGCATACTGGTTGACGGTGGGATTGTTGTACGCGGGCGTCATTTTTTCGCTGTTAAAAGGATTCGATTATGAAGAGGCGATCATCCTCTCTCTGGTGCTGGCGTCGCTGATCGCCTGTCGCGGCCGTTTTTACCGCAAGGGAGCGTTCATTCATCAGCGGCTGACGCCGGGGTGGATCGCGGCTGTTTTGATGGCGGTGGTGAGCGCGATCGGATTGGGGCTATTCGCGTATAAACACGTCGATTATTCCAACGATTTGTGGTGGCGCTTCACTCTGCGCGGCGACGCTCCCCGCTTTATGCGCGCCAGCGTCGGAATGGGCGTGGTGCTGTTGGTCTACGCGGTCCGGCGTATGCTTGAACCCGCCGATCCGCCGCCGGGAGAACCCACCGCCGCCGATCTGGTTGCCGTCCGGGCTATCGTCGCCTCGTCGCCACGCACGCCCGCCAATCTGGCATTGTTGGGCGATAAGCGATTTCTGTTCAATAAAAAACACGACGCTTTCATCATGTACGCCGTGCAGGGGCGTTCGTGGGTTTCGATGGGCGATCCGGTGGGCGCGCCGGAAGAATTCGCTGAGCTTGTCTGGCGGTTTTTCGAACAGAGCGATCGCTACGGGGGCGGACCGGTATTTTATGAAGTCGATCATGAAAATGCTCCGCTTTACGTCGAACTGGGATTAACCCTGCTCAAGATCGGCGAAGAAGCGCGTATTTATCTGCCTGACTTTTCGATGGAGGGCAGCGCGAGGAAAGGTTTACGGCAGACGGTCAGCCGCATGACGCGCGCCGGAGTCGAGTTCGAGATCGCGGCGAAGGAAGACGTCACCCGCCTGGCGCCCCGGTTACGGACGATCTCGGATGAGTGGCTCGTTGCGAAAAACGCGCATGAAAAGGGTTTTTCGCTGGGCTTCTTCGATGAATCCTATCTTTCACAATTCCCCTGCGCCGTGTTAAAGCAGGACGGAGAGGTGATTGCGTTCGCCAACATCTGGATGAGCGCCGATCGTCAGGAATTTTCCATCGATCTGATGCGTCACGCGAACTGCGCGCCCCCCAGCGCGATGGAATATCTTTTCATTGAACTCATCCTCCGGGCGAGGGAAGAAGGCTATCAGTGGTTTAATCTGGGCATGGCGCCGCTGTCAGGCATTGAGGCGCGCCCGCTGTCGCCTCTCTGGAACAAGGCGATGGACCTGATCTTCCGCCACGGCGACGCGTTTTACGGGTTTCAGGGGCTGCGCGCTTTCAAAAACAAATTCGCGCCCGTGTGGAGGTCGAAATACGTCGCCGCGCCCGGTGGCATGGCGTTACCGCGCGTGTTAAGCGAACTGGTTGCGCTGATCGGGCGCAGGCGGCCCTGACGCGGCCCCCGCGCCCGATCCGTGATTCAGTTCGATTGATTGTGGCGTACTCTGTCTTCCGCCTGTTGCATCTGGTCGTGAAACGCGGCGCGATGACGTTCGCCGCTCTCCGCGTAATAGGTAATTCCCTCGCGCTCGGTGATTTCGCAAAAGCGCTGATAGGTTCCGTCGGCGACCGCTTTGTCCGGCGTCCGTTTGCATTTCAGATACAACACCGGCAGGCTCGCGACCTCAACACGATGAAGCACGTCGTCGTTGCCGGCGACGGTTTCGGCTCGATCGAATAACGATAGCGCTTTGTCGACGAACTCGTCGCTGAATAGAGCGTCGGTGGGGCGCAGTCCGAGATGGATATGGGTCTCCGGCGTCAGCTGATTGTGAAGCAGGTCGAAATAGGCGCGCACGTATTGCCCCGCACGGCCGTAGTACCCATACATGAAATCGTTGATGACGCGCTGCACGTCGCATTCCGGATCCCACAGCAGTTTCGCGATGAGATAAGACCGCAGCTCGGCGAACTCGCCGCCCCGCCCCTGGTACGCCGCCTGCTCCATGACGCCAATGGCGTGATGATCGCGGAAAAACTGAAGATTCGGCTGCAAGACGTTAAAATTGGGGTAGGGCATGATGTAGTGAGAGAAGTTCACCACGTAATCCCACACGTAAAGATGAGGCGCGATAGCGGCCCAGTTCTCGACGTCTTCCACGAACGATTTGTTTTGCGGGCATGAGAGAAAATCGTGCGCGAAGCAACATTCGATGCTGCACAGCCGGATTACCACGTTATCGCGCGGGTGAATGGTCTTGCACGGTTTGCGGGTGTATTGATAGGCCAGCGTGCCGATGTATTTATCGGGAAACTCGTCTTCCACCGCCGCCGCCACTTGATTGACGAACCACAGCAGCGGCCCCGATTCGCTTCCCTCGCGCTGGGCGATGGCCTGACAGGCATCGCACTGGCAGGGATTGCGCCAGTCATTCTGTGAAACCGAATAAATCAGGTATTGCGGATTCTCGCGCATCACTTTCTTGATGCGTTCAATGACGATCGCCAGAACATCGGGATTGGTGAGACAGAGTTGGGCGTGGTCGTGAGTGCGCTTGCCGTCGATCAGGCTGTAATATTCGGGATGAGAATCGAAAAACTCTTCCGGCGGCACGAGCGGATAAAAGGTGTGCACCGCCCAGTAGCATTCCAGGCCGCCGGGCTGTTCGCGATACGACATTGAGCCGTTTACGCGGTTGCGCGCCGCCCAGATCGGATCGAAGGCTTCGTAATAAAAATCGTTGCGCACCCGCAGCCCCGGTTTTTCGGAATGGTCGAGAGAGGTGAATGCGTAGCGATCGCGCTCGGGGATCGACTCGACCGTGGGCGTGTACCACCGGCAGCCGAGTTCGTTTTCCAGAAACGCGAACACGGCGTACATCGTTCCGCGCTGAGCGCCGCCGTACAGGACGAGGTCTTCGCCCAGGTTGGTGTACCGGAACGCTTCGTCCATCTTGGCGGGAGGTTCGATGGATTCATTCGCCGCGGCGAACAGATCGCGTGCGCGGCGGTTGAACCCCACCACGATCTCGGGTCCTGATTTGGCGAGAGCGTCGCTGACAATGTTAAAGCCGGCGCCGCTTACTTCGCCCAGCCAGCGCTTCAGTTCGAACGCGGCCCAGCGTTCAGAATCGCTGGCCTGTTCGCCGATCACGATGGAATACGCCGTTCGCCCGCCTTCGAACAGCACGTGTTCGCTCGGCGCCGCGTCCGCTGGACGTGCGAGCATCAGGATGCACGAAACTCCCAAAATCCCCATTGCCGTCATGATTCGATTCATCGATTGGTTCTCGCTCTCTTTGTGAAGTGACTATCTGATGCTAAATCATCGTCTCTCGGGTTTCCAGTCATTGATGCGCGATCGGGAGACGCAAAGCGTCATGAAAAAAGACGCAAACTGGTTGTTCGATGCGGTTTGAATCGTGTACTATGGTTGGGCTTGTCCGCTGGACGATGTTGCCGGCGGGCCATCATCAAAGGAAGGATGCATTCATCCCATGACTTTCCGTAACGCGTTTTTCTGCTCATGTTTTACTCTCCTCCTGATCGCGCCGTCATTCGGCGCGGAAATTCCGCGGCCCGAACACCCCATGCCGCAGATGCAGCGAGATCAGTGGCTCAATCTTAACGGCGAATGGCAATACGCCGAAACCAATGACGTCGATGATGGGTCGTTTCTGACCATGGAGACGTTGCCCGAAACCATTACCGTTCCCTTCTGCCGCGAGAGCAAACTTTCCGGCATTCAGCGAACCGGGTTTATGAAGAACGTCTGGTACAAGCGGACGTTCAGCGTACCCGCCGGCTGGAAAGCGGATCGAATTCGTCTTCACATCGGCGCCTGCGACTGGCTGACCGGAGTATGGGTCAATGGCGTCTATATCGGCGATCATGAAGGCGGATACTCGGCGTTTTCATTCGACGTTACCCGGGCGTTGAAGCCGGGCGAAAATACGGTGCTGATTCACGCGTACGACGATTCAGCCGGCGGGTTGCAACCGCTGGGTAAGCAGTCGCGTGAAGAAAAGAGCGGTGGCATCTTCTATACCCGCACCACCGGGATCTGGCAGACCGTCTGGCTGGAAGGCGTCGGTGAAAGTTTTCTCAGCGACTTTCACGTCACCCCCGATCCCGCCGCCTCGCGCATCCTGATTCAGGCCGAGGTGGATGGCCCCTCCGAAGGGCTGACGGTTTCAGTCCAGGCGTTCGCGGATGGAAAACTCGCCGGCGAGGCGGAAACGCCCGCCGCGTGGCGTGACAATCAGCTGGTCGTCAATCTTTCGCCCAAACGCCTGTGGTCGGTCAATGACCCCTTTCTGTATGATCTCAAAGTCCGGCTGAAAAAAGGCGGCGAAATCGTTGATGAAGTCAACAGTTATTTCGGTCTGCGCGACGTACGCATTGAAGGCGGCGCGATTCTTATTAACGGCGAACCCGTCTTTCAACGTCTCGTACTCGATCAGGGGTTTTATCCCGATGGAATCTGGACCGCCCCCACCGATGACGACCTGCGCGGCGACATCGAGCGTTCCAAGGCGGTTGGTTTCAATGGCGCGCGGCTTCATCAGAAGGTCTTTGAGCCCCGTTTTCTCTATTGGGCCGACAAACTGGGTTACCTCGTCTGGGGCGAGTACCCCAGCTACGGCGCCGATTACCATAATCCGTTCGTGAACCGCCCGCTGATCGATGAATGGATTCAAATCGTGCGCCGAGACCGCAACCATCCCAGCATCATCGGCTGGTGTACGTTCAATGAGACGCCGAGCTCGGCGGGCAAACTGCAGAATACCGTCGCCCGCCTCAACCGCTCGCTCGATCCAACCCGGCCGGTGATCGACACCAGCGGCTGGACGCACAGCCTGCCCGATCCCGAGGTGCTGGACGCGCATGATTACAATCAGAATCCTGAAGCCTTCAAGCAGAGCTGGATCACATATTTCGATTCCGGTTCCATGCCCGCCCGTTACGGCGATGGCAACAAGCGTGGAATCCCCTTTATGATCAGCGAATTCGGCGGGATCGGCTGGTATAAAAACGCAAGCGGCGATTCGTGGGGGTACGGAAATCAGCCCAAAACGCTCGACGAGTTTTACGCGCGCTTTAAGGGATTATGCGAGGCGCTGCTCACCAATCGCCATCTGTTTGGTTATTGTTACACCCAGTTGACCGACATCGAACAGGAAAAGAACGGCATCTATTACTACGACCGCACGCCCAAGTTCGACGCGGAAAAACTGCGCGCCATTCAATCGCAGACCGCCGCGTATGAACAGAACCCACCCTTGAAAGCCGAGCAGGTCACGGCGGAACTGCACGTGTTGCTGGGCGGAGCGCCTGACGGAAGCCCCGTCTGGAAATACGTGACCGAAAAACCCGGCGATGAATGGGCTGATCCCGATTACGATGATTCGTCGTGGCCGAGCGGCCCCGCGGGTTTCGGGAAGAAGGACGGTTGGGAAAGCAGAACCGGCACGGAATGGGCGGCGCCCGACATCTGGCTGCGCCGGTATTTTCCTTACGACGGAGAAGAGTTTGACCGCGCCGGGCTGGTCATTCACTATGACAACGCGACCGAGGTGTACGTCAACGGCGAATTAATCTGGGAACGGAAACGCTGGAACGACCGCTATCAGTTGTTCGACGTCACCGGCGCATTGAAAAAAGCCCTCAAAAAAGGTGACAATGTCATCGCCGTCCATTGCCATCAGGACGACGGCGGTCAGTTCATCGACGCCGCCATCCTGATCCGCTAGCGGCTAACCGATTCGGTGGAGGAAATCGAATGAATTCGAAAAAACTTGTCAGTACAATCTTCATCATGGCTGTGATGACACTGGTGGTATTGAATATGACCGTTGAAAGCATGTACGCGGCCGGCGAACCCGCGCGGCCCCAACTCGACATCGTGAAGGCTCCTTTCGGCGAAACCCCGTCGGGCGAAGCGATCGACATCTATACCCTCACCAACGCGGCGGGCATGAGCGCCCGTATTATGACCTACGGCGCCATCGTCGTGTCGCTGCAGGCGCCCGACCGCGATGGTAACTTTGACGACGTGACGTTGGGCTTCGACACGCTGGACGGTTATTTTAAAGACAGCCCGTATTTCGGCGCCATCGTGGGGCGTTACGGCAACCGCATCGGCGACGCGAAATTCGTGCTCGACGGCGAAACGTACACTCTCGCGCGCAACAACGGCCCCAACGCCCTGCATGGCGGCGTGGCTGGTTTTGACAAGCGGGTGTGGGACGCGAAAGTCGTTCGGCATAATGGCCAGCCCGCGCTCGAACTCAGCTACGTCAGCGAAGACGGCGAAGAAGGCTACCCCGGCAAGCTGCGGTGCGAAGTGACTTACAGCCTGAACAATCAGAATGAGTTGACCATTGAATACCGCGCCAAAACCAACGAGGCGACGCCGCTCAATCTGACCAACCACACCTATTTCAACCTGCGCGGCCACCAACGCCTCGGCGATATCCTCGGCCATGAACTCACGCTGAACGCCAACTGGTATACGCCGGTCGATGACACGCTGATTCCCACGGGCGAGATTCTTTCCGTGAAGGGGACTCCGATGGATTTCACCTCGCCTCATCCCATCGGTGAGCGTATCAATTCAGACGATCCGCAGATCAAAATCGGCGGGGGGTACGATCACAACTTCGTGCTGAACAAGATCGAGGCGGACGCGCTGACCTTCGGCGGCCGCGTGTATGAACCGGAGTCGGGCCGCGTGCTGGAGTTTTACACCACTCAACCCGGCGTGCAGTTCTATAGCGGCAACTTCCTTGATGGCAGCAACGTCGGTAAGGGCGGCGTGGCGTATCAGTACCGCTATGGTTTCTGCCTGGAGACGCAGCACTTTCCTGATTCGCCCAACAAGTCGCAGTTCCCGTCAACGATTCTTCACAAGAACGAAGACTACCATCAGGTGACGATGTATCGCTTTAGCGCCCGCTGATCGTCTATCGTGTCTATCGTGTCATGCAAAAGCGCCTCATCCATTCCGGATGAGGCGCTTTAGTCGTGGAGCAAATCAAAAACCGCGCTTAATAACCCTGCCCCTGAATCGCCGAGCCGGGTGGAACCTCGCGCACGAAGCCGCCCAGGCTGATGAGGCCGTTCGATGGGTCGTAGGGCGGGCCGCCGCGCACGCCGGCTGGGCCCCACCCATCCACCACGCCGCCGTTTTTGACCGAAGTGGCGCGCTTCAGCGAGGGATGGCCCTTTGGGCCGGAGCCCGACCACAGGTCGAGGTGGGTGCGCGCGGGAATCCAGTGGTAATAGGTTTTTGAATTAACGAATCCCGCCGCCTGGTTCATGTTGGGTGCGGCCTGAAAGCGATCGTACAGAAAACCAGTGAGATATGGCGTGGGGGTGGTGAGGGGAAACTGCTGCCCCAGCCCGTCGCGATGCATGTGGTAGGAGTTGTTATCGAGATGGTATTCCAGCATGGCGTCAACCATGATGCGCAGGTCGCTCTGAGTCCCGGCGATCTTGGCGCGCAACTGGGCGTTGAGAAAGTTCGGCACGGCGATGGCCGCCAGGATGCCGATAATGGCGACGACGATCAGCAATTCGATTAACGTAAACCCGTTCTCCCGTTTCATTCAGATGACCTCCAATTCATAACTGGTTCACTCTAGCATTTTTTACCGGTTGATTGATAGGAAAATGTGAATTTGAAATTCATATTCGATTGAATTGTTGAATTGATTCGATCCAGAAGCGGGCGCCGCCTGTTGCATTCATTTTGTTAAATCGCCGCACGTTTATTTACAGTGTCTGTGAGATGTGTTATCTATTACTTTATACCCTATCCAATCGCCGCTCGCATCCGTGAAACCAACCCCATTTTTGTCATCAGGGAGAACTGGATGAAATTTGCATGCGTTTTACTCGGCCTGTTCACCGTGACGCTCAGCGTCCACGCCGAGATCGAATCTACCGCGAAAAAACTCGCCAGCAAAGACCTGCATAATCTGTTCCATTACAGCGATCACGTGTTCAGTGGCGCCGAGCCATCGGGCGAAGCCGCGTTTCATGAATTAAAAGAGATGGGCGTGGTTACGATCATCAGCGTTGACGGGGCCCGGCCTGATGTGGAAGCCGCCCGCAAGGAAGGCATCCGCTACATTCATTTCCCCATCGGTTATGACGGCATGACGCATCACCAGGCGCTGATGATCGCCAAAGCGGTGCGCGACGCGACCGGACCGGTTTATCTGCATTGCCATCATGGCGAGCACCGTGGGCCGACTGCCGCAGCGATGGCGATGACCGTCCTCGGCGAGTGGAGTCCTGAACAGGCGGTCGCGGCGATGAGAGAGACCGGGACCGGCGCGCAATATACCGGATTGTATCAATGCGTTTTGGAATCGAAGCCCGCCGAGGAGAAGACGCTGGACGCGCTGCCCGATACGTATGTCGCGAGCGCCGATACGCCGCCGATGGTGGCTCACATGGTGGGGGTGTCGCACGCGTTTGAAAATCTGGGGCTGTCTGAAAAAGCGAAATGGGGCGTTCCGGCCGATCATCCCGACATAGACCCGCCGCATGAAGCGCTGATGCTCCGCGAACATCTGGTCGAACTGGGCCGTCTGGATGAAGCGAAAGCGATGAAGCTGCCGTTTGGACCCATGCTGAACGCCGGGATCGTCAATGCGCAAATGCTCGAAGACGCGCTGCGCAAGTACAAAACGGGCCGACAGGGGCCGGACCTGATTCAGAAGTCATGGAAATCGCTGGGCCAAACCTGTAACGATTGCCATGCCATCTTCCGCAATCCGCCCCGGCAAGAAAAGCAATAATCCGATTAATCTAAAACTCGGCGAGACGCGCCCTGTCAAGCGGACCTCGCATGAAATTATGGGATTTGGCGCGAGGTAACGCAACAATTTTGTTATTTCTGTGGTGCGATTGCTACACCCAAGTCTGATTTTTCCGGGGAAATGATTGAGACTGAGACGATGAACCTTACAATATATGTCTGGTTCCCGATTGTTTCAGAGCAGTTCACTGAGTGCTTTCAACATCTTTCGTTGAAAGAGGTAAGGAGTTCACGATGAAAAACAAAGTCATTCTCGCATGCGCCGTTGCGATTTGCGCAATGGCGATTCCTGTTTCCGCGGGGCCGTTGGCCGACGCGACATCAGACATGCTGTGGGGAATCGAGATCGGCGGCTATATCGACTTGGGCTTTAACTACAACTTGAGCGATCCCTCCACGGATATGAATTCGTACCGCTACTTCGACAATGATGAAGGCGACTTCGTCGACTTTCATGCGTTGCAGTTTTCGTTTGATAAACTCCCCGAAGATGTGGACGAAGTCGGCTTCCGCGTTGACATGATGTACGGGGAAGACGCTCCCATTCTGGGCGGCGGCGACGGCGTGCTCGACGACGGCAACCTGAACATTTATCAGGCCTATCTCTCCTACATCGCTCCCGTAGGCAACGGTCTGACGATTGACGTGGGACGCTTCAAGTCGTTTTTCGGGTATGAAGAGATCGAAAGTGGAATGAACGATCAATTCAGTCGTTCGTTGCTGTTCGGTTACGCGATTCCCCACACCAACACCGGCGCGCGATTCACTTACACCGTGAATGAAATGTGGGAAGTCAGTTATGCTCTGACCCAGGGCTGGGACACGGTGGAAGACACCAACGACAGCCTGTCTCACTCGGTCGCGATTCGCGCCATGCCGACAGAAAAGATTTTCATTCAGAATTCGTTTTCCTACGGCCCTGAAATGCCGGGCGATAACGGCAGTTACACTTGGCTATACGATCTGGTTGGAACCTATCAGGCGACCGATCAGCTTCGTCTCGGCGCGAATTTTGACTATGGCGACTCGGAAGACGCCGACCTCAATGGCGGCGACGCGCAGTGGTGGGGCGTGGGTGGATACGCCCGCTACGACGTTAACGACAAGATTTACGCGGCATTACGCGGCGAATGGTTTGAAGACAACGATAACATTCGTCTGTTCGCGCCGCTGGCGCCCAACACCAACACCAATCTGTGGGAAATCACCGCGACCCTGGGGTATCAGGTGGTCGACGGTCTGCTGACCCGCGTCGAATACCGGCATGATGACGCCAGCGAAGATATCTTCGTCGATGATTCCGGTCTTGACGATGCGCAGGACACGGTCTCATTGGAAGTAATCTATAGTTTCTAATCGTCACGCGCTATCTGGCGTGTGCATCTTCGGGAACCAGAAACGGGCGGCCTTCAAACAGCCGCCCGTTTTTATTTGGGAGTTTTATGGAATAAATCGAACAATATTCGCGTATCTATAAGAATAGCGTAATTCAAACACGGGAGCGTTCATGATGCTGGCTGGAATCGTATATTACGCGTTCGCGATTGGAGGAGTCGGCTGGTTTTTCGTCATGCTGAACAAACTGCCGACGGAAATCGCCCGTCTGCGTGAATTGAAGAGCGAAGAACACCATCGCGACGTCTTCTGGGGAGAGACGGTGACTTACCTGATTACATGGGCGATTTGTCTGGGGCTGTTCGCGGGGATCTCCGTTCCGACAGTGATCAAAGCCGCCACCGGGTGGTCTCAGTTCGCGGAATTTATCAAAGGATTCAATTTATAAGCGAGGTCTTGGATGCGTGACGGCTTCATTCTGATTCAAAATCGGGCTGCGTCGCCGCCCAGCCCCGGTGGATCAGCCACCAGGTGATGGGAAACACCACCGCCATACCCGCCATCGGGATGACGCCGTCGAACAGGCGCGAGCCGCCAATGTAATATGTATCGATGCGTCCCGTGCGGCTGAAAACCTCGCTCAACACCGCCGCGCACCACACCCAGCCGCCATGCAGCCCCACGCCATACCAGAGCGTTCGTGTTTTCTCGACCGCATAACAAAGAATCATCCCTACGAAGAAGAGTGAAAGCGCATCGGGGAAGGGGGTGAAGTGATACAGCATATTGAGCGTCATGGTTCCACAGAGATAAAAGCCCATCCACCACGCGTCCGGCGCTTCCACGGCGGCGTGTCCCGCGCCGGTCAGAAAATGAAGCGAGGCGAAGATCGCGCTGCAGAATGCCGCCGCCCTGAACCAGCTCCAGCGGACGCGCAGCGATGAATAGATCAGCCCGCGAAAGACGTATTCCTCCAACCCCGCCACCAGCGCCCCGCGAATCAGTCCGGCGATCAACGCTTTGGTCAGGTTATATTCGTGTTGAAACCTCCACGCTCCCCCCAGCAGGTAGAGGCCGGTGAGCGCGCCAAGGAATCCCCACGCGATGATTGCGCCCCACGCGACGTTACGCGCCCAGCCCGCGCTGAAGCGATATCCAACCCGCGCGGGATGACGAAACCCCAGCCAGCGCCCGCCGCCAATCAGCCCGGCGATTACGCTGAGCATCCACACGCGGCGAAACACGCGATCGGGTGGATAGGTCCAGTCCCATGACGCGACCATTGCGAAGACGGGGGAGTAGAGAACGCACGCGAGCAGCGACGCCGCGAGAATAACGCCAATGATTCGAAGGACGATGGTTCTGTTCATACGTGGTTGAACATCCTACCACGTTTTGGGTCGATTCGTGAGTTATGCCGAGTGTGATTCAGCGGTCGAACGTGACTGATTGACTTTCGCCATGTAGGCGAGTTCGGTCTCGTGGGGCAGGGCGGCGGCGCCGGCGTCGCGCGCCAGCGTACTGAAATCGAAGTTTGAAAACGCGCTTTCCAGGCCGTCTTCTTTCATCGCCAGATCGATCAACTCGCCGGTGATCTCCTCACCCGCCCATGATAACGCCGTCTCGGCCAGCGCTTCTTTCACGTTGAC
This sequence comes from bacterium, assembly GCA_016125385.1. Lineage (GTDB taxonomy): Bacteria > Hinthialibacterota > Hinthialibacteria > Hinthialibacterales > Hinthialibacteraceae > WGLV01. Next base: position 32,242 of record WGLV01000034.1, on the reverse strand, counting down.
TGGCGGAACCTTGACGTTCTCGCGAAATGCCAGCTCCTTGCGGATGATGCGCGAGGCTTTCTTGACCGCGCGCGCGTCCCATAGCGAGCCCTCCGCCCAGGGCGTCGTTGGTTTGGGAACGAATGGCGAGACGGTGATGGTCAGCCGGCCTCCGCCGCTTTTGGTGAACACCTCGTTCATCGCGCGGCCGAACTGGACGATCTCGGTGGCTTCGTCGAACACGTCCGACTCAGGCGTTCCGATCACAAAATACAACTTCATGCTGGGGAAGCCGCGCTTGCCCGCCATTTCCGCGAGGCGAAAGTATTTCTCATCAGTGACGCCCTTTCGCATGCGTTTGCGGCTTTCGATTCCTCCCGTTTCGGGGGCGACCGTGATGTTATGCTGGCCGCCCTCCCGCAGCAGTTCAAGAAAGCGCTCGCTGATGCGTTCCGCGCGCAACGAGGAGGTCGCGACCTGCTTGCCGCGCCGCACAAGCCATTCGGTCACGTCTTCGACGCGGGGATGATCGGCGACCGCCGCGCCCAGCAGCCCCACCTTGCTGAATTGGTCCTGATGCCGATCGAGCGCGCCGATCAGCCGGTCGTAGTCGCGGTAACGCGCCGAACCGTTCATGTAATGCACGATGCAGAACTTGCAGCGGTACATGCAGCCGCGCGACATTTCAAGAAGAAACGCGCCGCTGAACTCGTCCGCCTCGGCGAGAATCACCGAATGACAGTCGACCGAGTCAAGCGGGTCGAGCGTGTGGGCGGTGTGAAGGATGGGGTCATAGGCGCCGTGAAGTGAAGGGACATAAACGTGTCTCACTGTGTCGGCGATGCGCCGCAATACGGTTTCGCGCGGCTGACCCTGCGTTTCAGCCAGCGCTTGCGCGAGGTTCGGTGTAAGCGCTTCGCCTTCGCCCATCGCTACCACGTCCGCGATACGAGTCAGCAGCCTGACATTCGCCGTCGCCGCCTGCCCGCCTACGATCAGAATCGGGGATTCCTCCCCGCGATCTTCCCGCAACGGGGCTACGCCGCCTCGAATCAACATCTGCAAAATGTGAATGATATCGAGTTCATACGTATACGAAGAAGCCAGTACGGGAAAGCGAAAAAGCGGAATCCGGTTCTCCAGACTGCGCGTCTCGCGGCCTTTTTTATCCCAGAACACCCGCTCTACCGCGAAACCCGATTCGGAAAAAAGGCGGTAGATCTGCTGGTAGCCCAGGCTCGCCATGCCCACGCCGTACAGATTGGGATACATCATCCCCACCGGACCATAAGGCGCAGCAGGGAAGGAAAGCAGGTGTTTTTCATGTGAAACACGGTCTGTGAAGCTCATAACTTAAGTTTTTCCAGTCGGTTTAACAAAAATGCAAGATCGTTGATTTTTCAGCCAGAATGAGAAGTGATTTTGATCATTTTTTATGAATTATTCGATGCCAATGACTCTGGCGCTGACCCGGACAGTATACTATAGTCGCGCATTTGCCGCGTCAGAATGGAATACATAGGATGATTGGAAGAGCCGGATGTTGTGAATTTTACATGGGTTTCCCGTAATTTCGATTTTTCTAATCAATATAGTAAAAAAAATATCCATGTTTTTTGATTTGGCCGTTGACACCGCATGAGCGCGCCATTACTATGTTCCAACATTTTTCGGCTGAGGGGAAGTAAGCGATACCCCCATCGCCTGTGGTGGACCGATGTCCACGAAACGTCCTGGCAGAACCGATCCCGGCTGGTTGCGGATCATCGGGCAGGCTTCATTCATCCCGGTGTTTCTCGCGTTATATCCGATCGCCTTTTTTTTCATCGGCGAATGGCTGGGCGAGCAGTTTGGGATTCCCTGGCTCAAGGTTGTGTTTCTACTTCTGGGCGTGTTTTCAGGTTTCAGGCAATCGTTCTTTGTCATAAAAAAGATTCAGGACCAACTGGAGAAAATGGGTGGATCTTGAGGATCTCAGGCGAGTAATTCGCCTTTCATTCCTCACCGCCTTGGGCTTGGCCCTATTCAGCGGGTTCATTTGGGGAACGGAAGCCGCGCTCGGCGTCGCGATCGGCGGGTGCGGAGCCGCCTTGAATCTCTGGGCGTTGCAGATTTTTTTCGTGGAGTTGCTCGGCCCGCGCAGGGCGTGGCGGCTCATGATGCTGGCTCAACTCAAGATTATCGGTGTGTACGGGTTGGGCGCATTATTATTTTTGACGGTCCGGTTTTCAGTCCTCGCCGCGATTCTTGGCTTTCAGATTCCCTTCGTACTCCTGTTACAGCGGGCGTTACGCGCCGCGTGGCTGGAGCACAAACGATAGAAATACAATCCGGGCACGGTTCCGGTTTGCGATTCCGTGAAGGACGGACAGGAATGAATAATCTCCTCTCTCTCGTGTTGATCCGCGCCGCCGAAGGCGGCGGTCATCCGCCCGAGCTGCCCACGTTTATCAGCATGTTCGGCGAGTTGTTCGGCGAAAACAACGCGATTTTTCATTTCCTCGAACGAGAGAAAATCGTCATTTTCGTCCTGATCGCCATCGGCGTGATTTACTATTTCTTCCGCAAAGCCAGTAAAGACGCGGGTGTGAGGCCCGGCCGTATGCAGGCGCTGGCCGAGATTCTGCTCGAAGGGCTGTATGAAACCGTCGAGGGGATATTGGGGCCGAAAGAAGCGCGGCGCTACTTTCCGTTTCTCGCCACGCTGTTCATTTTTATTCTGTTCATGAACCTGCTTGGATTGTTTCCGTTCATGGCGGCGCCCACCGCGCATATTCAGGTGACAGCCGCGCTGGCCATCTGCACATTCTTTTATGTGCAATACACCGCGATCACGCGTCTCGGGCCGGCCAAATACCTGTTTCACCTGATGGGTGAGCCGAAAGACGCGATCGGCTGGTGTCTGGTTCCGCTTTTTCTGCCCCTCCACGTCATGGAGGAGTTTATCAAGCCCATCTCGCTGGCTTGCCGTCTTTTTGGAAATGTCTACGGAAAAGAAATCCTGCTGGGCGTGGGGTTGCTCTTGGGCGTGGGGCTGATGCACGTCATGTGGTCTTCCGCGCCGGTGGGTATCCCGCTGCATCTGCCCTTTATGTTTCTCGCGATCCTGCTCAGCGCGATTCAGGCGTTGATCTTCATGCTGCTCTCCGCGGTGTATATCTCGCTGGTTCTGCCGCATGAAGAGCATCACGACGAAGGCGAACACGTGCACTGAGCGCGGGTAAAAACCGGAATTACCCAAGCCGAATGTCGACGGCTTGAACGATAAAAGAATGGGTCCCCTACGAGTGGACGAAACACCAGGAGGCGAAAATGGAATCAGAAGCGGTAAAAGAAGTAGCAACCATGTTGACGGCGCAGGGCGCGTATCACATTGGTCTGGGTCTCGCCGTGATCGGCGCCGGTATTGGCTTGGGTATGGCCGTCGGCAAAGCGATGGAAGCAATGGCGCGTCAGCCGGAAGCGTCGGGCCGCATTCAGTTGGCCATGATCATCGGCGCGGCGTTCATCGAAGCGCTCGCCATCTACGCGCTGATCTCCAGCTTTATTCGCGGCTAATTGAAAACGAGAGCGCCGGCGGATCGCCGGCGCGATTTGAGGAGGCGGCATCGTGAATTTCGAGTTGCTTCAGGCTCTTCCGGCGCTGGTGACAGCCGCCGCCGAGGGCGGGCATGAAAGCGATGGATCGGTGGTATCGCAGTTTATCGCGATGCTGCCCGATATCATCACCGTAATCCTGTGCTTTTTCCTGGTTTACTGGATCCTGAAAAAGTACGCCTACGGCCCCATCCTCTCCGCCATCGACGAGCGCCGTGACCGGATCGAGTCCGATCTCAAGCGGGCCGAAGAACTCCGTCTGGCGGCGGAACAGGGCTGGTCGGAAATCGAACAGCGCCTGCAAACCGTCGAGGAGGAAGCTCGCAGAAAAATGCAGGACCTTCTCAACGATGGAAAGCAGTCCGCCGACGAAATTCGCGAAAAAGGCCGTCAGGACTCCGAAGCTCTGCTCGACAAGGCCCGGGAAAATATTCAGTACGAGACGCAGAAAGCTCGTGAAGAGCTGAAGCAGGATATCGTGAACCTGACGCTGCACGCGACCGAGCAGATCATCCGTGAGCGTCTCGACGATCAAAAGCACCGCGATCTGATAGGCGATTTTCTGAATCGTCTGGAGAGGAACTGACCGTGGAGCGGGAACCCGAAGTCGCGAAAAATTACGCATCGGCCCTGCTCGCGGCCGTGAAGAAACACGGAACATCGCTGGACGACGCGCAGCGTGAAGCGGCGGAGCTGCGTGAACTCGTGATCGGCCGGCCCCGGTTCAAGGTGTTTCTTGAAGGCCCTCAGTTTAATATGGAAGAAAAAGAAGGCGTCATCAAACACGCCTTTGAGGGCAACGCGTCCGAACTGATGTACCGGTTTCTGCTTCTTCTGCTGAAGCGAGGACGGCTGGATCACCTCATCGATATCCTTGAGGAGTTCCACAACCTGATCGAGCAGGAGAAAGGCTTCACCGAAGGCAAGGTCATCACCGCCGTCGAATTGTCCGATGAAGAAAAGGACCAGTTGCGCGGTCGGCTGCATGACTATTGCGGATGCAAGTTTGAACTGACCTACGCGGTCGATCCCGCCATTCTGGGCGGGGTTCGCGTTCAGTTTAAAGACACGCTGATTGATGACACCATTCAGACGCGCCTGACCCAGCTCCGGCGCCGTCTGACGCACGCACGCCTGGCGTCGTAAACCCGCCGGCGACTATATGGAGAGAGGCTGGAAACAAATGGCTCTGCGACCGGAAGAAATTACATCCGTTCTTGAAAAAGAACTGTCGGCGTTTGAAACCGATCTGAAGATGGAAAGCGTCGGCAGCATCCTCAAGGTCGGCGATGGGATCGCCGTGATCTATGGCCTTGAAGACGCGATGGCCGGCGAACTGCTTGAATTCCCCGGCGGCATGATGGGCATGGTGCTCAACCTCGAAGAAAATTCCGTCGGCGCCGCGATTTTCGGTTCCGACCGGAACATCAAAGAGGGCGACGTCGTTAAGCGCACCGGCCGTATCGCCTCCGTTCCCGTCGGCGAAGCCATGGTCGGCCGCGTGGTCAACGCGCTGGGCCAGCCGATCGACGGCAAGGGCGACATCGCCACCAGCGAGTTCCGTAACATCGAATCGCCCGCGCCCGGCGTAATTCAACGCCAGCCGGTGAAAGAGCCTCTCATGACCGGCCTCAAGGCGGTCGATTCCATGATTCCGATCGGCCGAGGCCAGCGTGAGTTGATCATCGGCGACCGCGGAACCGGTAAGACAGCCATCGCCATCGACGCGATCATCAACCAGAAAAACACCGACGTGTATTGCATCTACGTCGCGGTCGCGCAAAAAGCCTCCAGCGTCGCCGCCGTGGTCGACATCCTCGCCAAGAACGGCGCGATGGAATACACCACCGTCGTATCCGCGACCGCCGAACAATCCGCCTCGCTCCAGTTCATCGCTCCCTACGCGGGATGCGCGATGGGAGAGTATTTTCTCTATAGCGGCCGGCACGTGCTGGTTGTGTATGATGATCTTTCCAAGCACGCCAACGCGTATCGCCAGTTGTCGCTGCTGCTTCGCCGTCCTCCGGGCCGCGAGGCGTACCCGGGCGACGTCTTTTATCTGCACAGCCGCCTGCTTGAACGCGCGGCGAAACTGAGCGATGAAAACAGCGGCGGGTCGCTGACCGCGCTGCCGATCATCGAAACTCAGGCGGGCGACGTTTCCGCGTACATTCCGACCAACGTAATTTCCATCACCGACGGTCAGATTTATCTGGAGCCCGATCTGTTCTACGCGGGCATCAAGCCGGCGATTAACGTCGGTCTGTCGGTCTCGCGCGTCGGCGGCAACGCCCAGACCAAGGCGATGAAGTCGGTCGCCGGCCGTCTGCGTCTCGACCTCGCCCAGTACCGTGAACTCGCCGCTTTCGCCCAGTTCGGCTCCGATCTGGACAAGGCGACTCAGCAGCAGTTGACGCGCGGCCAGCGCATGACTGAAATCCTCAAGCAGGATCAGTACAATCCCATGACGCTTGCTCAGCAGGTCGTGATCATCTTCGCGGGCGCGCACGGTTTTCTGGATGACGTCCCGCTTGAACGAGTTCATGAACTTGAAAAGAAACTGTATCCGTACATCGAAACCAACTACGCCGACGTCGTCGAATCGATCGCGCAGAAAAAGATCGTCGAAGAAGGCGTTGCAGCCAAATTGAAGGAAGCGATCGAGAAGTTTAAAGCCGAATTCACCAAAGCCTGATCGCTCGGAATGATACCAGTACGGCGACCCTGAATCGGGGAATCGAGATATGCCTTCATTGAAAGATTTACGCCGGCGGCTGCGCTCGGTGAAAAACACGCAAATGATTACCCGCGCCATGCGGTCGGTGGCGGCGTCAAAGATGCGCCGCACCCAGGACCGGCGCACCAAGGCGAAGCCTTACGTCGATCGCCTGCAGCGCCTGATCGCGAATCTGGTCGGCTCAGTCGGATCGGAAGGGCAGCCCCTTCTGCAGCAGCGCGAAATCAAACGCCGTCTGCTGGTGGTGATCTCATCCGATCGCGGTTTGTGCGGAGCGTTTAACAACACCATTATTCGATACGCCGACGATTACCGTAAATCGCTGGCCGAGCCGAACTCGCTGTACATCATCGGTAAACGCGCCAACAGCGTTTTTGTGCGGCGTGGAGTCAACATCGTTAACGCTCATATCGATTTCAATGGAAACGTCGATGTGCCCCGCGTACTGGCGATCGCTCGCGAGTTGACCGAATTGTTCCTTTCAGGGAAATTCGACTCGATTGAGTTGATCCACAATCAGGCGATCAACGCGATGACGTATCGGCCGCGGCGCGAAGTGCTTCTGCCGCTCAAAAGCGATGAACTCGCGCCGAAGTCAGAGGGCGAAGAAGAACGCCAGCCGCTGGATTACATCTTCGAGCCGGATCCGCAGACCCTGTTGAAAGGGCTGTTGCCGAAATATCTCGAAACGAAGTTGCTCTTCACCGTGGTCGATGCGTTCGCCACCGAACATCAGGCGCGCATGATGGCCATGACCACGGCGAATCTGAACTGCCGCGAGTTGATCGATTCGCTCACGTTGCAGATCAACAAGGCCCGCCAGGCGTCGATTACCAAGGAAATTCTTGAAATCGTCGGCGGCGCCAACGCCCTTGAATAGCGGGGCGGCGAGACACGGCCTCGATGGATGTCTGACCGGGGTCAATAGAATAGGAAGCATAAGCATTTTCAGACGAATACGGAACAACACGATCAAAAAAGAGAGGCGTCACGATGGCTAACGTCGGATATGTGCGGCAAATTATTGGTCCCACGGTGGACGTTGAATTTCACCCGGATCATCTGCCCAACATCCTCAATGCAATCCACATCGATGATGATGAGCGGAACATTCACCTGACCGTCGAGGTCGCGCAGCACACGGGCAACAACATGGTGCGCTGCGTCGCGATGGCCTCCACCGACGGTCTGGTGCGCGGCATGCAGGCGGTCGACACCGGTCACCCGATCTCGGTTCCGGTCGGCGATCAGTGCCTGGGCCGGATGTTCAACCTCCTGGGCGATCCCATCGATGGCAAGGGCGGCGTGAATGAGCCGAACCATCGATATCCGATCCATCGTCCCGCGCCTTCGTTTGAAGAGCAGGTTCCGGTCGCCGAGATTTTTGAAACCGGCATCAAGGTCATCGACCTTCTGGCGCCTTACGCCAAGGGCGGCAAGGTCGGGCTGTTCGGTGGCGCGGGCGTCGGCAAGACCGTCGTTATCATGGAATTGATCCGCAACATCGCGGCCGAGCACGGCGGCGTTTCCGTTTTCGGCGGCGTCGGCGAGCGTACCCGTGAAGGAAACGACCTGTGGCTTGAAATGAACGAGTCGGGCGTTATCGACCGAACCGCTCTTGTTTTCGGTCAGATGAACGAACCGCCGGGAGCTCGCCAGCGCGTCGCGCTTTCCGCGCTGACCATGTCGGAGTTCTTCCGCGACGAGCGCGGTCAGGACGTGCTTCTCTTTATCGATAACATCTTCCGCTTTACCCAGGCGGGGTCGGAAGTGTCCGCTCTGCTGGGCCGTATGCCATCCGCCGTCGGTTATCAGCCCACGCTGTCGACCGAGATGGGCGCCCTGCAGGAACGCATCACCTCCACCAAAAAAGGCTCCATCACCTCGGTTCAGGCCATTTACGTGCCGGCTGACGACTTGACCGACCCGGCGCCGGCCACCGCGTTTTCTCACCTTGACGCCACCACCGTTCTGTCGCGTCCCATCGCCGAACTCGGCATCTATCCAGCGGTCGACCCGCTCGACTCGACGTCCCGCATCATGGATCCGCGCATTCTGGGCGAGGATCATTACGAGACCGCCCGCGAGGTCCAGCAGATTCTTCAGCGATACAAAGACCTGCAGGACATCATCGCCATTCTCGGTATGGATGAACTTTCCGACGACGACAAGGTGACGGTACAGCGCGCCCGCAAGATTCAGCGCTTTCTCTCGCAGCCTTTCTTCGTCGCCGAGCAGTTCACCGGCCGCGCTGGGCGTTACGTGAAGATTTCTGATACCATCGCAGGCTTCAAGCGTATCGCCTCCGGTGAGTTGGATGAGTTGCCCGAACAGGCGTTCTACATGTGCGGAACGATTGAAGAAGCCATCGAAAACGCCAGGAAGATGGCGTAACCGGACGGGAGCCCATTATGGCGAATACCTATCCATTCCGCGTGATCTCACAGGAAGAAACGCTCTTTGAGGGGCGGGTTGAATCCATCATCGCCCCTGCCTGGGAGGGGTACGTCGGCGTGATGGCGAATCATGCTCCCTATCTCTCGCTTCTACAGGAGGGCGAGCTCACCGTAACCGAAAATCGCGATTCGGTACATGTTTTCAAGGTCAACGGTGGGGTGTTGGAGGTCTCGGGCGGCGAGGCTGTTATTCTGACGGAGAGCATTTCCAGAATATGAGTAAATGATCTGTATTCAGCGATAATTCATGGGTTTAATCGAATCTATTACCTGCTCAAAAAACATGAGTTAGTTGAAATTTAAAGTCTCCGTGGTCTCACGGAGACTTTTTTCATTTATTTCTCCAATTATCTGCCTTGATTCACGATTTTCGTGTTGACAAACCCCTTGGAAGAGTGAGAAAATAGACAATTACGCAGTATTGTTGTATAGTTATATATATGTCATGTCTATTATTATGATTGGAGGTGATGCCTTAGAGGTAACTCGCACATACTCGCCCTGAAAAAATTTTCGTGCTGCTTTTGTGGGGATGGTATCTGGCTACTCTTTCTCTTTTTTAATCTTCCTTTTTCCAATGCGGTTCCCTGCAACGCTCTCACTCATCCCCACCTATCGCAAATCTGTAAACTCATCTCTGCGACAGACAAATTGTCAGGAGGAAATACCTATGCAATTGAAACGAATTGGATTTATGGCGCTGACTCTGACGTTGGCGTCATTGCCGGTTTTCGCACAAGGAGCCGGCGTATTTGACAAAACAACCGATTGGGACCTGGGAGACGGGACCAAAGTGGCTGGATCCGCCACGGAAAATGGCGGCGTCTATACCCTGATGGGCAACGGTAACGACATCTGGGGCAACGCCGATGAAGGATTTTTCCTTTACACCGAAAAGCCCGCGGGCGAAAGCTGGCAGCTCTCCGGCCTGGTGGAATGGGTCGACCACGGTACCAACGACTGGGCGAAATTCGGCCCGATGGTTCGTAACGATGCGGCTGATACCGCCTCGAGCCACATGTTCACGGTGTTGCAGGGCGCGAATACGCTGGTGGCTCCCGAATTCCGCGATGCGGCTGGTTTGGGAACCAACGACGGCCGCGGCCGCCTGCCCAGCGCTCCCGCCACGGATTTGACCGGTCCCGTCTATCTGCGTACCGGCTACTGGGCGCCTCTGAACGTGGTTTACTCGGAAGTGTCCACTGACGGCACGACCTGGTATGACGTCGCTTCGACTCAACTTACCGATATGGGTTCGTCTTACTCCATCGGCTTTGCGATTACCAATCACGAAGGAAACGATCAGCTGGCCACCGGCAAGGTGAGTAATGTGAAACTGGAACAAGTCACCACCGCTCCCGCGTTTCTCAATCAGGGCGGCGTGGGTGATTTCACCAGTCAGCTCGACATTGGCGGCTACAATCAACCCGGTTCCGCTTCGTTCGACAACGGTACGTATACTGTTTCAGGCAGCGGCGGCGATATCTGGGGCGGCAGCGACCGCATGCACTTCCTTTACAAAGAGATGACCGGCAGCTTTGAAGCGACCGGCGATATTTTCATCACCGGCGTCGCCGAGCCCACCTGGACCAAAGGCGGTCTTATGGTGCGATCCAACCTGAGCTCCGGTTCATCCAACGGATTCGCCATGTTGCGTTCCGACGCACAACATCATATGCAGCAGCGTTCGTCGCAGTCCACGGATTCCGCGGATGCATCAGACCTTCTGGCGTATGATCTGACCAATGGAAAGTTCAAAATCCGCAAAGTCGGCAACCTGGTTGAAAACTACTATCAGGATACCGCCGGCGCGTGGGTGAAGCACGGTGAAGCGATTCTGACCGATATCGGTGAGAATTATTACTTCGGTATCGCGATCACGGCTCACGACGACACCCTGATGGGGACCGTTGAAGTCAGCGACTTGCAGGTGACAGAATATCCGTTTGAAGTCGTTCGATCTCAGGCGGTCACCAACTACACGCCTGGTCAAACCTTCAACGTGGACGTTCAGGTGAATCCGCGTGATGGTCAGACGATCTCTTCACTGGTGATTAAAGAAGCGGTTCCGCCCGAGGCGGTCGACATCTCCGGTATCTCAGGCGGCGGCGTTCTGGCGGATGGCGTGATCACCTGGACTCTGTCCAGTGTGTCCGCTCCTCAAACGCTCAGCTATTCTGTAACCACCAGCACCGACGTGAACGTGGCCTCCTTGAACTGGGGCGCCAGCACCTCAACGGGCGATGGTCTTGAACTGCCCGTCGCGGGCGCCAAGCGTCTTGAAGCGGTTACCTTCAACGTCGCTGAAACATTCTCCTATCCTTCCAACGACAGCAACGAACTGGAAGGCGACACGATCGTCGGTCTCGATGGCGGCTTTAACTGGGGCTCCGATAACGCCTGGGCGAAATCAGGCGATCTGACCAACGCCGTGTTGAACGTGGATACCCTCGATGCGGGTCTGGTTCAGTCTCAGCCGACGGAATACAACCCCGGTAACTACTCGGCTGAACTTTCCGGCGATAACACCGACGGCATCTCCCGCAATCTTCCCGTCAACGCCATCGGCGGTGAAGTCTGGGTTTCGTTTACGTACAAAGAAACCGGTCCGGCCGCGGATCACTGGTCGGGCATGACCCTGTACAACGCTGACGGCAACGAAGTCAGCTTCATCGGTAAGCCGTATGGCGCCGAAACGCTTGGCATCGGCAATCTGCCTGGCGATGACGTGTTGACGGATGTTCCGTACAATGAAAACCATCACATCCTCGCCCGCATCAACGTGAACGGCGCGAACAGCAGCGTTTCTCTGTGGGTCGATCCCGACAAGGAAGACCGGATCAACACGCCTGACGCCGAAGGCGCGGACAGCGTTGACAGCGTAGCGTCGATTCGGCTTCGCCGCGGCGGCGCCTCAGGCTCCGCGTACTTCGACAACCTGTGGGTCAGTTCGGTTCCGGCGCTTCCGCCGGCCGGTGCGGGCCGCGTCAATCTCGAGATCGACGATCCCAATCGTCCGGCCAATCTGCCCGCGTGGGACGTCATCTCCATCGATCAGATCGATGACGCCGTCACCGGCATCCCCGGCTTCGGTCATGATAATGGCAACGACCATTATCTGATCGTTACGGGCAACATCTACTTCACGGACGTCGCGAACCTGAGCGGTCAGGTGGTCGCGTTCGGTTTGCCCGTCGACCACATGAGTGGATTGAACGGCCACATTCTTGGACCGTACAACAACTACATTGACGATCTGGGTTTGAAAAACTCGATCAAGTTCATGAACAACGCCGATCAGACGGGACCGTTCACCTTCGATCTGGTTCCTCCCGGCAAGTACAGCGAACTTCGTTCGGCTCAGACCGTCGGCAACGGCGATGGGGAGCTGACCGCTACGTTCACCTATGACGACGGTACGACCAGCACCGGCGCGTTCCACGCGGATGACTGGTACAACGATGGCGGCGAAATTCAGTTCGCCAACACCCGTCAACTGGTGGATGGCATGAACCGTCTTCAGGGCGGCGCCAGTGAATTTGACGCCCGTTTTGACCCGGCTGTCTTTGAGTGCATTCAGCCGGTCGATCCGGCCAAAACGCTGGTTTCGGTTACGTTGGAATACAACGCGGACGTCGATCCTGACTTTGGTTACAACCTGTTCGACATCTGGGCTGTTCCCGCCGACAGCGGTACGCCGGTATCAGATTGGTCGCTGTTTTAATTAGACTTACGCTTTGTTGTTGCAATAGAATCACGATTCCCGGGCTTCGGCCCGGGAATTTTTTCTGTCTATTTTGATTCGATGTTTAATTTAATCGCATCTTTAAGGTTGACAATTGAATCGGTTTTCATGCAATATACCTTGATTGTTTGTATTTCTATTAAATTGAATGACCTGATGATGAGTTGACTGGATGGGAGGTGATGTGTATCGAGTAGCCTGTGACAACGGTTTCATTTTCTTTCGCTGGGGTGGAGTGAGTTTGCTTCAAAGGGTCTGAATCTTCATGGTTTGTGCGCGGTATCCACTGCGGACGATCAATCATCCCTACCAACAAATTCCGCGAAATATTCATGAATCTCTTACTGGGAGGTATCACCTATGAAGTACAAAAAAATAGGTTTTTTGGCGTTGGCGTTCGCGCTGGCGTCATTGCCGGTATTCGCACAAGGCGCCGGTGTTTTTAACAAAACCGCCGATTGGGATCTGGGCGACGGGACCAAAGTCGCCGGCTCCGCGTCGGAGGCGGGCGGCGTCTATACCCTGAAGGGCAACGGCGCCGACATCTGGGGTAACGCTGACGAAGGATTTTATCTGTATACCGAAAAACCGATCGGCGAAAGCTGGCGTGTATCGGGATTGGTCGAGTGGATTGACCACGGAACCAACGATTGGGCGAAGATCGGGCCGATGATTCGCGCGAACGGTGCGAGTGGATCTTCCGGGCACATGGTTAACGCGTTACGCGGACTGAACGACCTGGTTTCGCCTCAGTATCGCGAGCGATCCACGGCGCGTTCTCATGATGGGCGCGGTCGTTTGCCCAGCGATCCCGCGACGGAAGTGGCGGGCCCCGTATACCTGCGAATTGGGTATTGGGCGCCGCTTGACGTGATCTACGCCGAGTTTTCAAAGGATGGTACGACCTGGAATTTTTGCGCCACCGCTCAGGTCGCCGGCATGAAATCGAACGCGAATTACGCAATCGGTTTTGCCGTCACCAACCATGAGAATAATACCGCTCTGGCCACCGGCAAAGTAAGCAACGTCAAACTCGAACAGGTCACCACCGCTCCTTCGTTCCTGTCTTTGGCCTCGGCGGGCGTGTTTACCAACCAGTTGGATCTGGGCGGATTCACCCGTCCCGGTTCGGGTGCGTTCGCGAGTGGAACCTACACCGTGACCGGCGGCGGCGGCGATATCTGGGAAGCCAGCGATCGCATGCACTATCTGTACAAGAAGATGACCGGCAGTTTTGAAGCGACCGCCGATCTGTTTGTTACCGCTCCGGGTGAACCCACCTGGACGAAGGGTGGTCTGATGGTCCGTTCCAGCCTCAGTTCGGGCGCGGCCAATGGTTTCTGCATGGTGCGTTCCGATAACGGCCACCAGCTGCAGAGCCGCGATTCGCAAGCGGTCAACAGCGCGGGATCTGGCATCATCGCGTATTCAGAAACCAACGGCATGTTCAAAATCCGCAAAGTCGGGCCTCTGGTGGAAAGTTATTATCAGAATTTAAGCGGCGCCTGGGTTAAACATGGCTCGGTCTTTTTGAAAGACATCGGTTCGGAATATCTGTTTGGCATCGCCTGCACCTCGCATGACAACTCGCTGCTGGGTACCGTCGAGGTCAGCCAACTTCAGATTACCGAATATCCGTTTGAAGTCGTCCGCGCGCTTCCGGTCAGCGAATATGCTCCCGGGCAGACGTTTAACGTCGATCTGAACGTTAACGTCCGCACAGGCCAGACGATTTCCTCACTGGTGATTAAAGAAGCGGTTCCGCCTCAAGCCACCAGCGTGACCGGCATCACTGGCGGCGGTACGCTCGCCAACGGCGTCATCACCTGGAACCTGAGCAACGTGACCGGTTCGCAGAAACTCAGCTACACCGTTACGGCGACGAGCGACATCAATGTCGCGGCGCTGAACTGGGGAACCAGCAACGCGGTCGGCGGCAACCTCGATCTCCCCGTCGGCGGTCCGGCGACTTTGAGCGCGATTACCTTTAACGTGGCTGAAACCTTCTCCTATCCCTCCAATAACAGCAACGAACTGGCGGGTAAAACCCTGGAAGGCCGCAACGGCGGCTTTAACTGGAATGGCGCCGCCTGGACGAAATCCGGCGCGCTGACTAACGCGGTGCTCGATACCGCCACGCTGGACGCGGGGCTGGTTGAATCGCAGCCGACGGAATACAACCCCGGCAACTACTCGGTGAAGCTGACTGGCGACAATACGGACGGCATCGCCCGTACTTTGCCCGTCAATCCCATCGGTGGTGAAGTGTGGGTTTCGTTTACGTATAAAGAAGGGGGCCCCGCCGCCAATCACTGGTCGGGCATTACCTTCTACAACAAAGCCGGTCAGGAAGTGAGTTTTATCGGTAAGCCGTATAACGCCGCGAAGCTCGGTATCGGCAACCTGACGAACGCCGATGCGTTGACGAATGCGGATTACACCGTCGCGCATCACATCCTGGCTCGAATCCAGATTAACGGAGCGAACAGCCAGGTTTCAATGTGGGTTGACCCGGACAAAACGGATCGTTGGGATACGGCGGACGCCAAGGGCGCCGACAACATCAGCGACGTCGCTTCGTTCCGGTTCCGCCGCGGCGGCGCCACGGGCAACGCCTATTTCGATAACCTGTGGATCAGTTCGGTTCCGGCGATTCCTCCGGCTGGCGCGGGCCGCGTCAATCTGCGGATCGACGACCCGAACCGTCCGGCCACGTTGCCGGCGTGGGACGTCATCTCTATCGATCAGGTCGATGACGCCGTCACTGGCGTGCCCGGGTTCGGCCACGACAATGGCAACAACTACTATCTGATCGTAACGGGTAACATCTACTTTACTGATGTCGCCAACCTCAGCGGTCAGGTAGTCGCTTACGGTCTTCCCGTCGACCACATGAGCGGTCTCAACGGTCACATTCTCGGACCCTACAACAACACGAGCCTGGAACTGGGCTTGAAGAACTCGATCAAGTTCATGAACAACGCTCAACAGATGGGGCCCTTCACCTTCGACATGGTTCCGCCCGGCAAGTACAAGGAACTGCGTTCGGCTCAGACCGTCGGCAACGGCGATGGCGAACTGGATGCGACCTTCAAGTACGACGACGGCACCACGGAAATCGGTACGTTCCATGCGGATGACTGGTTCAACGACGGCGGCGAAATTCAGTTCGCCAACACCCGTCAGCTGGTCAATGGTATGGACCGGCTGGAAGGCGGCGCCAGCACCTATGCGCAGTCGCGCGACCCGGCGATCTTCGAGTGCATCACTCCGGTTAATCCCAACAAGACTCTGGTCTCGGTGACGCTGCAATTGAACACGAAGTACAGCACCAACCCCGGCTACAACCTGTATGACATCTGGGGCGTCCCTGCGGGCGGCGGTACTCCCGTCACGGACTGGTCGCTGTTCTGATCGATTCGAATTCCGATTATCGTAGTGATATCCGCTTCCCCCGGACGAAAGTCCGGGGGATTTTTTTTATGCACAGGCATGGACCCGCGCCGGCCAATTTAACAAAAAAAGCCCCGTCCCTTTGTATAATGGACGGGGCTTTCATCTCAGGTGAGAAAACAACCGGTTTAATACAGAGCCCAGTCTCTGACCGGCGTGGCGGCGTCGGTCACGACGAAATTATCGAGATAAAGCCAGTTGGCGTCGAACGGCTCGGCGAATCCCTTGCTGGGATCGTCATGGCAGAAGCGGACGATCATCATGAAAGTGATTGACGATTCCGATGCCGTATGAATGCGTTCCATCGTATGGAACTGACCATCACCGATGGTCCCCTCCGCTTCATCGATCCGAGTGGTATTGGGCCGATCGTGTCCGCCGTAAATTTCAATGTCGGCGATGGCGGCCTGGCTTTGTTGATCTCCGTCGCGCACGTCGTACATGATGTGATTGGTGGTTTCAGCGCTGACCCCATCATCAAAACGCCAGTCGAGCGTCACCTTGTAGGTTTTGCCCGGTTCGAGGCCGTCGACCTTACGCGCCAGATAGAGATCGCGCGGCGCGTTGTTGGCCCAGTAGGCGTTGGCCGCCTGCGAATAATCACCCTCGGTTTTGATGACTTCTTCAGCAATCATGTCGAACTGGTTGTCGCCCATCCAGTTGACGTTGCTGACGAACCAGTCTTCATCGAAGCCATCGCCTTCAAAAGCGAAATTAAACACTTTTTCGGGCTGGACCCACGGACCTTCAAGACCGTCCTTGAATTCAAAAGCGTGAGCGGATCCCGCCGCGGTCAATAACGCCGCGGCGCTCAAAATAAGCAATCGTTTCATTCAAAAACCTCCAGATTGTTGATTTGATTTGTGCGAGCGGATGAGGTGAACGCATGGATGAAGCGCAAACGGAATGCTTATCGTAGGCAAGCGGGAGTTAACTATTATGCGGAAAAGTTAATTGATTCGATATAACTCGAATTCATCGCGAGCGGTTTTCCATTGCTGGATGAAACTCATGCGAGCCAGTAATTCGGGGGCGTTCACGTGCAGCGATTCAACGTGCTTCGGTTGTAACAGCGCCAGACGCCCGTCGAGTTCGCCATCCTGAAGCGCGCGTTGAAATTCATCGCCGGTTTCATAATAGAGAAATGGATGCTTCACCGCGAATTGCAGATAGGCGCGATAGATACCGACAAGCGCCATCGGCTCGTCGGCTTCGAGCTGCTGTTGAATCTGTTCGCCGATTGACGCAAAAGGATAACTCACGGATCGTTCCGTGAGGTAAGTTCCCACGAAGCTCATTCGAAACGCGATCACCAACAGCGCCAGCGCGGCGATCATCGTCGTCTTGAGATTGAACCTTTGCGCGGCGTACATCAATCCAACCGCGTTTATCAGCAGGACGAAACCGGCGTAACCGAGCCAGTACGTTTCGAAGGGCTGAAAGAAACCAGGCAGGATGAAACAGGCGGCGAGCAATAATACGGGCGCTCCCCAATATACGGCGATGGTGAGAAAACGCCGGTATGCGGCCAGCCAGCCCCTTTGTGTGGCTTCGGTCCACGCCCACGCCATCCACATCGCCCAGGCGGGATAAGTCGAAATCAGGTAGCGCGTCTCTTTTCCTGAAAACAGGCTGAATAACAGCGCGGCGCCCAGAGACCAGCCGATCATCATTCCCGCCGCTCGGCGTTGTTCGTCGTTCAATGCTTTGGTTACGCCGCGCCAGGCGGACAGTGCGGGCATGAGCAGGCTCCACGGCGCGAAGCCTTTCAACAGCGAATGCGCGTAATACCAGAACGGCTCGTGGATGATCTCTCGTTCTGAAACGGTGCGTTCGAGCACCTCGTCGTACACAATGCGGTAGAGATCGCCGGGGCCGAAGCGCGCCAGCAGCGCGATGACCCACGGCGTGACGCATAACAGAGAGACGCCAAGCGCGGCGAGCCCGCGAACGGCGATCCGCTTTCGCGTCCCCCGGCTGGCGGCGATCAAACCCAGCCACGCGCAGATGAAAATCAGCCAGGGCACGGGCCCTTTCGTCAAATTGGCCGCGCCAAGCGCGATTCCAGAACTCAGCGTGATTACCCAGCCGCGTTCGTTTTCACAAGCGCGCCATAACAAAAGAATTGAGGCGGTGGTCAGCGCCGCCAGCAGCGATTCCAGCTCGGCGCGCGGCCCTTTTTCAATAATGAGCGGCGCCAGCGCGTAAACCATCGCCGCATAAAACGCCGCGCGCGAACCCGCGATCCGGCGGCCCCATGCGAACAGCATACACATCACCGTGATGACCGACGCGCCAGATACCATGCGCGCGGTGAGTAAAGTAACTTCGCCGAATGGAAGCGAAACCAGCGCGATCAGCCAGTATTGAAAGGGAGGTTTCGCCAGGTAGGGCCGCCCATTCAGCGTTGGAACCGCCATATCGCCGGAATGCAGCATCTCCCACGCGGCTTCAACACGATAGCCTTCAATGTGCGTGCGGAGCGGTTCAGCGGTCAGCCATGTGAGATACAACACCCCGCCGATCAGGCAAAGCGTCAGAAAGGGACGAGCCTCGCTCAAGCGGCCGATCGCTTGTGAAAACGCGCCCTCGCCTGGTTCACTCTGGATGTGAGAAGAGAAAAAACGCATGTTCATCTTGAAATGAATCGGTTATAATGTACCGATTTATTACGCTACGCCTTGCCTGTTGATTTTATTCGGGTTCATGATGGGATTGAATCGTCACTCGTTGAGCGCGCCGCTCGCGGAGCGGATGCGATTCTGAAAACATACGTGGTGAAACCGGCGCCGGACCGCTCAGACTAAATCGAATCATCACGAACGGCAAGGCGCCGATCGTTATCCGAAAGCCTTAATCCACAGGGAGAGTGTTCATGTCAAAACTGACCAGACGCGCGTTTATTCATCAATCCGCTATTGCGCTGGGCGCCGCCGCCGGCTCCCGTTCATTCGCAGCCGAAACCGTTGCCAGACGATCCGCCGTGGACTGGGTGACGCTGGGGAAATCCGGCGTGAAAGTAACCCGGTTGGGTATGGGTACGGGAACCAACAGCGGCGCGATTCAGCGTGAATTGGGACAGGCCGGTTTCACCAGACTGGTTCGGCATGCCTACGATCGCGGCATCCGCTTTTTCGATACCGCCGACAACTACGATGGGATGCACGAGATGCTCGCCGAAGCGCTCAAAGGCGTCGATCGTGACACCTATGTCATTCAAACCAAAATGAAATGGCACGGCGATTATGTGCCGCAAAAAGAGATCGATCGTTTCCGTAAGGAACTCAATACCGATTATTTCGACAGTTTTCTGCTGCACTGCACCACCAGTGGAAAGTGGACCGACGAGCTGCGGCCCATGATGGACGGTCTTGAAGAAGCCAAGGCGCGCGAAGCGATCCGCTCGCACGGGGCCTCCGCCCACGGTTTGAATCCGCTGGCGGATATGCACGGCTGCCCGTGGCTCGATGTGGCGCTGGTGCGCGTCAATCATGACGGAACCCACATGGACGGCCCCACTGGTGAATGGACGGAAGCCGGGCGGCGCGATGAAGCGCTGGGCCATATCCGCAAGATTCACGCGCAGGGCAGCGGCGTCATCGGGATGAAACTGATTGGCAACGGCGAGTTCACCGACGCCGAACGCCGCGATCGATCCATAAAGTTCGTCACTCAACTCGATTGCGTCGATGCTTTCATCATTGGATTTAAAACCACGGATGAAATCGATGAGGCCATCGAACGCATCGATACGCATCTGAACTCCGCCTGACGGGCTTATGAGTGGAAAACTTCAACTCCCCCGGTCTGGAACCGTCGTCAATCGCGGCGGGCGGCCTCGTGTTGAGCTGCCTCCTTTCTCGCTGTACAAGAAAGACGCGGCCGGCGTTCGCCGCCTGTCGTGGAGACGTCTGCTGGTCGGGTTCGTCCTGATTGCGGCGGTGGTTGGAGTTTCCTCGTGGTATTTTCATGAGCCGGTTTTGCGGGCGATCGGCGGCGCGCTGGTTCATGACCCGCCGCCGAAAAAATGCTCCGTCATCGCCGTGTTGGGCGGCGGCGGAACCTTCCGCCTGGAAAAGGGCGCGGAGCTGTTTGAAAAAGGCTATGCCCCGCTCATCCTGATGCTTAATCCCCGAACCCCGCCCGATGACGCGCCCTACGGCGATCTGATTGAAATGGAAGGGCGGCTCTGCGAAGCGGTTCTGCAATTACGCAAAATATCAGACCGCGACGTCGCCTGGAGCACCAAAACCCTGTTCAGCACGTGGGAGGAAGCCCAGTACCTCAAGGACTGGCTCACCCATCGCGGCGCCGATTCGGCGCTGGTGGTGGCGGGCTATTTTCAATCGAGCCGCGCACAATGGGCGATGGATCGCGTCTTCGCCGGGACAGGCATCGAAGTGATCGTCGTCGCCGCTCCCGCGCCGGCCTATGACGTCACCGACTGGTGGGGCCGCATCGACGGCGTGCTCGACGTGCAGAACGAATACATCAAGTATACGTATTACCGCCTGCGCGGCTTGATCGGGCAATACTGACGTATTTTTAGGAATATGCCCGGGAACTCATTCAGGAATTCGGCCGGTTCGCCAGTGAATTCATTTTCACCCGCCCGCCCCGTCCCGGTTTATGGTTGGGTTTCCTCGGCCTTCGGCCTCGCCAACCCGAATAATAAGAAAGAAAATGAATTTATCCGGGCGGCGGAAACCGGGGGCTCTTATTGAAAGCGCTTTACTCGCCAATCGCTTTAACGATCACCCGCTTTTTGCGCCTTCCATCGAACTCCGCGTAATAGATTTGCTGCCACGGGCCGAGGTCCATGTTCCCACCGGTGATCGGAACCAGCACCTGATGGTGCATCAGCAGGTTTTTGAGATGGGCGTCGCCGTTGTCTTCGCCGGTGCGGTGATGGCGGTAGTTTTCGCGAAACGGCGCCAGCGTCTCCAGCCATTCGTCGATGTCCTCGATCAAGCCGTCTTCCGCGTCGTTGACGTAGATCGAGGCGGTGATGTGCATCGCCGAGACCATGACGAATCCCTCCTGAATCCCGCTTTTTCTCACGATATCCGCCACGGTTTGAGTGATGTTGATGTAATCGCGCCGGTGAGGCGTGTTGAACCAGAGATACTCGGTGGCTGATTTCATGCCGTTTGTTCTCCTTGGAATGGGATGCTTCAAGCCTACCGCGCGCAAACAGGAACTTTCAAGCGCAGAAAAAATAAAGACAACTCGCGGAAGTTGCGATATTGTACTGATAAATTCACGCTGGAGGCTCCCATGCGCGGTTTGTTTTTTTCGCTCGCCGTCTGGCTGTTCGTGTGCGCAATTGTTTCAACCGCTTTCGCCAAAACGATCACGATTCCCGCTGACGCCGCCACGCTGCAAGACGCCGTCAACCTCGCCGCCAGCGGGGATGAAATCGTGCTGGGGACGGAAATAGTGCAAATTTTAAATTATTCAAAGAATCCCGATCATTCCGGGTACGCGGATACACTTGTGATTTCGGATAAGGATTTGATGATCCGAAGCGGTGGCGATCAACCCGCGCAACTCGTCTCCGCGATGGATATTTGGTCTTCAACTTACATGATATGTATTATTGATTCCACTATTGATTTTGACCGAATTCATGTTACTCAACCCGCGCGAGCGAATACGTCTTTATTCAGCCAGGGAGCGGCGGGAGTTCTTATTCAATCGGGCATCGTGGCGATCAATGATAGTTATCTTAATTGCCCCGTGGTGACGCAAGCGAATCTAGCGCTTCAAAACTCGACGATCCAGGGCAACTCGATGCAAACTTCAAGTTATCCATACTACTACTTTTCAAACAGCAATCCTTGCCTGACGATTGGCCCCGCGGAGGGAATTCAAGTAAGAATCATGAATTCCGTAATTACGGCGGAGGGGAATTATGGATTCGTCTCGTTCGTCGCCAATCAGGTTGTCGATTCAACGTTGGAACTGTTTGACGCCGAAGTGATTGGCGGTGATTTTGATTTTCTACCGTTTACTCGCGGAAATCCGATAAAGGTTGCGAGCCCCGGCATGCTTCTTTCAGATTGCCGAGAATTCACAATTTGGATTAACCGCATTGCAGTTCGAGGCGGAAACGGCGGTCCCGCTCCCAACGTTCCCGGGAATGGGTTAAATGCTGGATCGGGTGGGGATGGAATACAAATAAACCGTTCTTCCGTTTATTTTTGTACAATCGAGCCGGGCTGGTATGCGGCGAATAATGTATAGGGAGGGGATGGTGGAGATGCCTCCGTTGGCATATTATTAGGTCCAGGACATGCGGGAAAAGGAGGAGATGGATTGGCTCTCTACGACTCCACTGTTCATATTTATACGCCTTTTCTCGTGAATTTTTACTCTGGCCGCGGGGGTCGAGGGCGATATATGCTGACTACAGGAATGGACCCGGCATTGCAGGAAGCAGCAGGAATGAATGGACGTGTTATTTATATGGACGAAAACTCACAAATCATCACCGATTCGAAAATCGACGATTCGTTTCAATATTAGCTGAATATTTTGGAAAAGTATTGAGATACGAGAGAACAAACTACCATTCAACAAGCAGTCATCCCCGGTTGAGCCAGGGTTTCGAGCCCGCACCTCGGCGCAGTGAAACGTAGCTTCGTTCCGGTTGGCTGGGCGCGGGATTTTCAATCGCCGGGCTTTCGTCGCTCGACGCGGCGTGGATCAAACTCGCCGGCGTGTCGTAGACCAGCGACTTGGGCGCGTCCCAGAGCAGTTTCTTGAACGGATACACCACCCGCTCGACTCCTTCCGGCTCGGCTTCGCCGTCAGGACGGTAAAAGCCCATCGTCAGAAAACTCCCCACGTTTTTGAAGAATCCTAAAAACGCATCGGTGGGGCCTTGATCATCGCCGGTGATAACTGTCTGTGACGCGGAAGTACGCGCCTTTGCGTTTGCCGCCGGTCTGGCCTCTTCCGTCCAGCGGTAGCGTAATGTGGTGGTTGGTTTTTCTTCCGCCGCGCCTGTGGTCATCGCGGTTTGCGCATTGGTTTCCGTGGCCTGATCGGTGGCGGGCGCCGTCTCCGCGCTCTGGCTGGGCTCATACGGTTTCGCCAGCGCCGCGCCAAACGCGCCACCTCCACCGACGCCCTGCGCCGCCGCTTGAGAGTAGGTCTGAGGCTGAACCGGCTGCTGTAGCTGGGGAGCGGCGGCCTCCGAGGCGCGCGCGGCGTCATGCGCCATCTTCGACTGGTTGTATTCCATCTGATTACGCAAAATCATCTGCGAAAGGTCATCACCCTGAGGGACGTTGGCTGGCATGTTTTCCATCTGCTTGCGGATCAGGTCCTGATACTGCGGCGGCAGGGGTTCTGATCGGACGGGGCTGTAGGGGGTGATCCCGCCGGTGGCGCGATTCTGCTGACGGCTGAGGATATCCTGAAACGAGACGCCGCTCGCGTCCTGCGGCTGAGCGGGTGACGCGGTTTGCGTGGGATAACCCTCATTGACCGGCAAATTTTGCCCAATTGGAATGTACTGATCGCCCATTTTACCCTGACTCCTGCATAAAAACGCTGTCGGGCTATCATTTTTGCAGAATTTGTGCCATTTCATATATCTTGTCGCCAAAGTTATGTCCGGATCAATCGTGGCGAAGATGAGGATTTGTTGTGATTTTCCGCGACAAGACCAGAGTTTATTCAGAATCAGAAGTCTGAAAGTCGTTATCACTCAACTCGGATGATTCATAAGGGGGGCATCATGGACGAGCAAATCAAGTCGGCCATCGGCGCAAGATTCGAGCAGGAGCCGTTCGCGCAACGCTGCGGTGTCAGCCTGATCGATCTGGCGGAGGGGTACGCCAGGGTCGAGATGACCTGCACGCCGGAGATGGAGAACATCTTCGGGATGGTTCACGGCGGGGCCATTTTTTCTCTGGCGGATGAGGCGTTTCAACTGGCGTGCAATACGTCGGGCACGGTCACGGTCGCGCTCAGCGTGACGATGAATTATCATTCCGCGCCGCCGGTGGGCTCGCGGCTGAGCGCGGAGGCTCGGCTGATCTCACAGACCCGTAAGACGGGCAACTACAACATTACCGTCTCCACGCAGGAGGGCGTTCTCGTCGCTACCTGCCTCGCGCTGGCGTACCGCAAGGGCGACCCGCTGCCGTTTCTGTGAAGCGTGTAGAGCGCATATTCTGATTCGAATGAAAAAGGGGACGGCGAACGCCGTCCCCTTCGTGCTTCCGATGATGATCGGTCTTACATATCCTGAACGCGCTGGGCGATGGCGTCGCCGATCTTGCTGGTCGACATGCCCGCCTTTTTGATGTCGCTGACGCTGAGCCCGGGCAGCGTGCCGCTGCCGAGAAAGTCGCTGATCGCCTGATCGAGCATGGCCGCCGCCTTGGTCTCGCCAAGGTGGTCGAGCATCATCTGGCCCGCCGCGATGCAGGCGATGGGATTGATGACGTTTTGACCGGTGTACTTGGGGGCCGAGCCGCCGATGGGTTCGAACATCGAGGTCCCCTCGGGGTTGATGTTGCCGCCCGCCGCGACGCCCATGCCGCCCTGAACCATTGCGCCCAGGTCGGTGATGATGTCGCCGAACATGTTGCCGGTGACGATGACGTCGAACCATTCGGGATTCTTCACCATCCACATGGTGGTGGCGTCGATGTGGGCGTAATCGCGTTTGATTCCGGGGAAGTCTTTCTCACCCATCGCGTGAAACGCGCGTTCCCACAGGTCGAAGACATAGGTCAGCACATTCGTTTTTCCGCACAGAGTGAGGGTGTTGCGCTTGTTGCGCTTTTGAGTGTATTCAAAGGCGTACTTCAGACAGCGGTCGACCTCGAAGCGGGTGTAGACCATTTCCTGAATGGCGACTTCGTTGGGCGTGTCTTTTTTGATGATGCCGCCGCCGCCGGTGTAGATGCCGGCGCTGTTTTCACGCACGACGACGAAATCGATTTCATCCGGCCCCTTGTCTTTGACGGGCGTCCAGACGCCGGGGTACAGTTTGACGGGGCGCAGGTTGATATACTGATCGAGTTCAAAGCGGACGCGCAGCAGAATGCCCTTTTCGAGGATGCCGGGTTTGACGTCGGGATGGCCGATGGCGCCCAGATAAATGGAGTCGACCTTGCGCAGATCGTCAATGGCGCTGGCGGGCAGCACTTCGCCGGTACGGATGTAACGGTCGCCGCCGAAGTCGAAATCCACGTATTCGCATTTAAAGCCAGCCTTTTGCTGAAGCACGTCAAGCACTTTGACGCCTTCACGAATGACCTCGGGGCCGGTGCCGTCGCCGCCCATGATCCCGATCTTATAGGTTTTCATCTGATCCTCCAGAAACGGTTTGATGTCGAGTTTAGGTTCCGTGCGCGAATCAACTCAAAAGAGTACTCTCTCTTGAAACGGCGCTGGAATCAAGATGCGCCGAACATCGGTTTCATGATGAAAATCCGTCCTGCTTTTATTCACTGAGTGAATTGTTTCCCGGGCGAAAACAGGTATGTTTTGTATATGGTATTTCGTGATGCTTATTTATGCGTTTAGAAAGCGTGTGCGCCCGCGATGATGTCAACCATTCATTTTCTCGATCCTTCCCGCGCGCCGGTATCGGTTGGGATATCCGATTTTAAAGTCGTGAATCAGCCGGGCGCGATTCTGGCGACGCATTCTTTGGGATCCTGCCTTGGGGTGACCGCGTTCGACGCCGAAGCGATGGTCGGGGGGATGCTTCACTGCCTCCTGCCTGATTCCAAAACCAGCCCCGACCGTGCGCGGCAACGCCCGGCGATGTTCGTCGATACCGGAATCGAAGCGCTGTTGAACGCGATGTACGAACAGGGCGCCCAACGCCGGCGGATCGTCATCAAACTGGCGGGCGCCGGTCAATTTCTGGATAAACAGGGCCATTTTCGTATCGGAGACAAAAACTACGCCGCCGCGCGAAAAAGCCTGTGGAAGAGCAACCTGCTCATTCGCGGTGAAGATTGCGGCGGCTCCAAGCCTCGGACGATGTATCTCTTTATGGCCACGGGTGAAACTTGGATACGATCCATGTCGGAGGAATACTCGATATGAATCAGTCGCCGGAACTCTTCAATCGCATCGATGACGCGCCCCCTCTGTCTGAAGCCGCCGCCGGGCTGATCGAAGTATTATGCGACGACGACATGGAGGCGGGCGAAGCGGCGAGCCTGCTTGCGGGACACCCCGAACTGGCGGATTCGATGTTCCATCTGGCGCGCGCGATCCACGCCGATGATCCGCGAGTCGAGTCGGAATCGATTCTGAATCTGATGAATCAATTCTCTCCCTCCGTTTGTCTGGAATGGGCCGCGGCGGGCGCCATGCGAGACTGGCTGGCTCAGCCGTTGCGCGGTTTCGGCATGGCGAAAAACGATCTTCTGGTTCATTCGCTCGCCACCGGGCTTGGTGTGGAATACGTCGCGCGTGAATGCGGATTGCCCCGGCCTCCCCTGGCGTTCTTGAGTGGATTCACTCACGACGTTGGATTGTGGATTGGCGAGTTCGTCATGCATCTCGATTTCACGCCGGTTTTCGATCTGATTCACAAACAGGGAATCGCGGTGGATGAAGCGGAGCGTTTCGTCTGGGGATTCGATCACAGTCAGACGGGCGCCCGCGCTCTGTCGCGATGGGGATTTCCTGTCGCGGTGTGCGAGGCGGCGAGGGCTCATCATCAGCCCGGTCTGGCGCCTGAAAATCTCAAAACGCTGGCCGATCTGGTTCACGTCGCCGACGCGTTATCCCGCATGGCGGGGATCGGGTCGGGGCGGGAAGGGCTGAGTTTTCATACCTCAAGCGATTCGGAAAAACGGCTTGGTTTTACCACCCATCACGCCGAAATGGCGGTGTTTCGTATGCACGACGGGCTGGAAAAACTGAGCGGGTGGCTAAACGCCAACGCCTGATGAAGGGGTGTTTTATGAGAGTATTGGTGGTGGATGATTCCAAACTGGTTCCGGCGGTGGTCCGCAAGACGCTGGAATTGGCGGAGATTCCGGTCGAAGAATTTTTCGAAGCGTCCAACGGCGCCGAAGGAATCGAACGATTGCGCCAGCATCCGGTCGACCTGATTTTCAGCGATATTCACATGCCCGTTCTGGACGGCGTGGAAATGATACGCAAACTTCGCCAGGAGAAGGGCGACCGCACGCCGGTGATCGTGGTCTCGACCGAAGGCAATCAGGACAAAATCGAGCAACTCAAGGCGCTGGGTGTTCGCGCCTTTATCCGAAAACCGTTTACGCCGGAGATGATCGCGGAAGCGGTGAATGAAGCGAAAGGCGAAGGAGCATGAGCGCCGAGTGGAAGCCCACGGTGGAAGCGGTGTTTTGCCGCATACTGCAACCCTTCGCGTTCGCTTTTGGCGAACGGGTGGAAGCGCCGATGTTTCCACCACCTCCCCCGGCGTGCCTGGCGGGATCGATCGGTTTTCGCGGCGACAGACAGGGGCGGCTGCGTCTGATGATCTCGGAAGCGTTGGCGCTGGGTATGGCGGCGTCGATTCTCGGGACCGATCTCGATGACGATGAAACGCACAAATTCAAACAGGCGGCGCTGATGGAACTGTTGAACGTCACCGGCGGGCATGTTCTGACCGACCTGTATGGCGCCGCCCGAGTCGATCTGGGGCTGCCCGAATGCGAAGACTGCGATCATCTGTTGTGGTCCCGCGCCGCGAGCGACGAAGCGTCGATGCTGTTTCTCGTCGATGACGAGCCGGTGGTGCTGCAATTTTGCGAAGACGCCGCCGCCTGATTCAACAACTCACATGAAAAGCAAAAAGGGATGAACCGTGAGGCTCATCCCTTTTTTTGTCGCGGAGGTTGTAACGGTTGCCGGATTTACCGCGTGATGTGAATCGCCACCACGCTCTTGGAGGGCAGCGTCAGCGTCAGTCCATCATTCGTTTTCTTGAAATCCTTGAAAGGCGCCGGTTCGACGGCTTGCGGTTGGTCGAATGTGTTGTGCGCGGTGATATCGCCGGCGGTCAGCACTCGTGCTGAGACGCTTCCGGTTTTGAAGCCGCGTACTTCGCATTCCATCTCGATCGGCTGGTTCGGGTCGAGGTTGCAGAGCGTGATATTGAGCGAGCCGTCTTTCGCCTTGGAGGCGGAGACGTTGGCGGCGGGGATGGAGTCGTCTTTGTACTGGTACTTGCGGCAGATCAACTCGGCCGGAACCAGCACGGCGTCCTGATGGACTTTGTACATTTCGTATACGTGATAGGTGGGCGTGACCAGCATCTTCTCGTCCTGGGTCAACACCATCGCCTGCAACACGTTGACCATCTGGGCGATGTTGGCCATGCGGACGCGCTCGGCGTGCTGGTTGATGATATTCAGCGACAGGCCGGCGACCAGCGCGTCGCGGAGCGAGTTCTGTTGGAAGAGAAAGCCGGGGTTGGTTCCGGGTTCGACCGCGTGCCACGCGCCCCATTCGTCGAGAATCAGGCCCACGCGCTTTTCACGGTCGTACTTGTCCATGATGGCTGACTGATGGGTGATCAGCGTGTCGAGATCAAGCGCGCGCTTCAGTTGCGCGAACCAGTCGTCTTCTTCAAATTGTGTGGCCGAGCGGCTGTCGTTTCCAGAGCCGCAGTAGTAGTGGAGGCTGAGGCCGTTCATCTGGCGGCGCGCCTCGCGCATCAGCACTTCCGTCCAGTTGTAATCGAAGCTGTTGGCGCCGCAGGCGATTTTGTACACTCGATTGCCTGAGTAATTGCGCACGTACGTGGCGAAGCGTTTGTACTGGTCCGCGTAAAACTCGGGCGTCATGTTGCCGCCGCAGCCCCAGTTCTCATTCCCCACGCCAAAGAAGGGCAGTTTCCACGGTTTTTCGCGCCCGTTCTCTTTGCGCAGGTTCGACATCGGGCCGCCCGCCTCATGGGTGATGTATTCCACCCACTGCTGCATCTCCCGCACCGTGCCGCTGCCGACGTTTCCGCTGATGTAGGGATCGCAACCCAGCATCTCGCACAGGTCGAGAAACTCGTGCGTACCGAATGAATTGTCTTCGGTCACCATGCCCCAATGGCTGTTCACCATCGGCGGGCGCTGATCGCGCGGCCCGATGCCGTCGCGCCAGTGATACTCATCGGCGAAACACCCGCCGGGCCAGCGTAATACCGGGATGTTCAGCTTTTTCAGCGCGGTGACGACGTCGTCGCGGATGCCGCGCGTGTTGGGGATGGAGCTGTCTTCACCCACCCACAAACCGCCGTAGATGCAGTGGCCGAGATGTTCGGCGAACTGGCCGTACAGATATTTCGAGATGACGGCCTCGTCTTCATCGGCTTTGATGACCAGTTTGTCCGCGGCCCATGACGGCGCGCAGACGGCGAACATCGCGAACAGGATCAGCGTTCGAAACCAGGTTGACTTCATTGAGCCATTCTCCTTTGCAATTCGTGGACTTCAGAATGCCATCCGTCTCGCGAGCGGCTGATACGTTCTCGCGAAGCGAATGCAACCTGTCCGGAGCGGGAATGAGTCCCGCTCCGGCGGTTCGTTTTGTATGGATTGATATCGCGCAGGGAGGGCGTAAGCTCCGGATCAATGCAATGAAAAAAATTACGCCGTAATTCACGCCTCGATCAGGTTAAACGCCTTGTCGAGCGAAGCGATGGTCGCCTTCAGTGCGTCGTCGGCGTTCATGTCCCACAGCGGCTGATTGAAGGGCTCCACGGTAACGGGGCCGTCGTAGCCGATCTTGTTGAGCGCGTTGAGAAAGCCTTTCATGTCGATGACGCCGGTGGCGCAGGGCAGTTCGCGCTGGCCGTCGAGCAGTTCGGCGCGCGGCACGCCCTGTTTGGCGTCGTTGACGTGTACCTCGACGATGAGATCGTTGGTCAGCGAGAGGGTTTCGTCCACCGTTCCGCCCGAGCAGTGCCAATGGTAGCTGTCGTACAACAGGCCCATGTTATCCGTGCCAATGGCGTCGCAGAGTTGCAGCATTTCTTTCTGCGTATGGATGAATGGATACCGCTCCGCCACCAGCAGCGTTTGCGGTCCGACGAATTCCAGACCGAAGCGAAGGCCGTGGTCTTTCAGAATCCGCGCGGCCTCGCGCAGCCGGTTGCGGTGCTGACGGAAATTTTCACGGTAGGTCAGTTCGGCGTGGCTGGGCATGATCCAGGTGTCGACGCGCGTGACGCCGGCGCTCTGCAGAATCGCCGCGTTCTTTTCGAGGTCGGCCATCCCCTTTTTGAACGTGTCTTCATCTTTGCGGAACTCGACCGGCAGGCCGCTGGAGCCCCACTGAAGACCGTGCGCTTTCAGCATGGAGGCGAAGTCTTTTCGCTCAAACTCGCTCATCTTCGCCAGACCGCCCAGGTCGGCGTTGATTCCGCCGAAGCCATATTGGGCGGCGTATTTCATCGCCTGCTGAAGGTCGGCTTTGACGCGGAGATGTCCCACGCCCAGGTTTTTATACATCTTCACGCCCGAGGGCGCGGCGCTCAGCGCCGGTTTCGCCGCGGCCAGCGCAGCGGCGGCCAGGGCGGATTGAGTAAACGCCCGTCGTGTGATTCCCTTGTTGTCGTGCATGGCAAAAGCCCTCCTGAAGACCCGTCTGTTCATGCCCATCAATGTATCGAAGCGATGCGCGCCGGTCTAGCCGGATAAAACAAAACGGGCGGGAACACGTCCCGCCCGCCGAATGTTCGCGATCGTTAAAATCAGGCCCCGCTTATTTATTGGCGAGCCCCAGCCCGGTAAGAATCAGGTCGCCGGATGAAACCAGCCCGTTTGTGGCGTTGTACAGAAAGGTGAGCTGACTGCCCTGGCCGCTTTTCAGCGCTTTCATCGAGGTTTCGTTCCAGCCCATGTCGAGATCGAGGTCGGGGCCGAAGCTGATCACCACGTATCCCACGCCCGATTTCGTGATGTACGGCACCATGCCGTAATCGTAATAGTTGAACATGCACGCCGCGCCGACCGCGCCCGTCGCGGTTTCATTGGTGAAGAAGTCTTCAAACATGCTGACGCCCGAGACGTAGGCGGTGGGCGTGGTCAGGCGGTAATACGCCTGCACGTCGACGCAGGGGCCGCCCGGATCGGGCGGATACGAGTTGCGGTCCATCTGGTACATGGCGAACGCCGTGCTGATGGTCTTGAAGTCCGCCGAAACGCGGGCGATACGGGCGCGCATCTGCGCGTTCAGAAAGTTGGGTACGGCGATGGCGGCCAGAATCCCGATGATGGCTACGACGATGAGGAGTTCGATCAGGGTGAATGCTTTGGTTTTCATGCTTTGATTCAGACCTTTTCCCGAATGTGATTTTGAACGGATCGCTTTATTATCCACGATGTTTTCCATTTCGCCAACAGCGGTGATCGAATCAGAAAAACGAGTTCTGATACTGGCCGAACGCCGCGTCGTAACTTCGGTCCGACTGGTTTTTCAATTTGAACGACATCCAGATGTCGCCGTCCGAAACCACGCCGTTGCTGGGAGCGTAGGGTCTTGAACGGCCCTGGCTGATGAGCCAGCTGACGTCGTCTTCATCCTGATCGGGGCCCGCGCCGATAAAACACCAGTACGCGCCCAGCGGCGAATTGGGGCAATGGCTGGTTCCGTAGGTATAAAACACCCCCTTGGTGAAGGGGTCGATGGGGATGTTGGTGATATAGGCGACCGGCGTGGTCAACTGAGAGTAGATGCGGCCGTCTTTGTTGGGCGAATAGCAGGTCAGGTTGGCTTGTTCGCAGCTCATCCCCCAGAAAGAAGGGCCCCAGTTATTGATGTTGCATTTGTCGTCGTCGCCCGTGCCGGCGTCGTTGCCATCGACCATCCACAGGTTGGTATCGCTCTGCCGGATGAGGTTCTGTTGATACAGGTTTCTGATTTCTGAAAAACAGCGCGCCGCCTTGGCGCGGACCTGAGCGTTGAGAAAGTTGGGTACGGCGATCGCCGCCAGAATGCCGATGATCGCCACGACGATCAACAGCTCGATGAGCGTGAAGGCGTTTCGCTTCATGACCATTCTCCCGGATGGGATGAGGTTGGTTGGGTTGCGCAGGGTTGAAGATCGAATCACAACAAATCAAGAGGAATACGAATTCTAGCATAGCGGTGAAAAGAAAAAAGGCGCGATCAATCGCGCCTTTTTCTTTAGTTTGGCTATCCGTGGGCATAGAAAACAGCGTGATGCAATGAGTTTTTGATTTTTTGCATGGTTTGCTTTTGGGACGCGAGGTGCACGAAGCGGGAGAAATTCTTGGGTTGAATCGCGAGTCCCCAAAGGTG
>WGLV01000035.1 GCA_016125385.1 bacterium | reverse complement strand
GAGCGCACCTTCGCCTGGATGAATCATGGCCGCCGGCTATCCAAAGATTATGAAATCCTGCCGGGACATTCAGAAAACTATATTCGCGTTCACGCAATCCGGCAGGTCCTCCGGGCACTCAATTCATGAAAACAGGTTCTCAGCGCTTTAATCGTCGACGTGCTGGCGCTGCTGGCCATCAGCTGGCGGATTTCGGAATTTGGTTTCAGTCCAAACCGGACCGCCGCGCTCGGCATGAATCTCATTCTGCTGGTTAATCTGACCTGGTCGGCATGGCTGTATTTCCGCTTTTTATGGGGCAAGGGTTCATTCACCCAGCTTGAGCGATGGCAAACCGACTATATACCCGTCTATGCCACATGGGCGTGGGTTGTCGTGATCTGTTTCCCGCCGATATTCGGCTTTATCTAAAGGGAATCATCCGCTCCGGCTCGCCGCGCTTGCGCACCGCCTGAGCCACCGGAAGCACCTCGTCGACTCCGCGCGGAACCTCAACGATCCGCCTCCTGAATCCCGCTTGCCTCTTTTTCTCGCGAAAGCCCCCCTTCGCTTTCGTTCCGGTCTATTAATCACGCTTTGACAGGCGAAATTCCACCGGAGCGCGTCACCAGTACGCTCCATTCTCATTATGGAAAGTCAAAGAGGCGAGTATCATAATGTCTTCAATCCGGAGAAGGCCTGAGACGCGCTCTCGAACGATTGTTCGAGCGAGGTCATCGGCGCCGTTCGGGCTATTTTAAAACGGTCACCGTTTTCCATGAAAAACGGCGGAGACGAATGTCAACCAATTTACCTACCGTAGCGGTCATCGGCCGCCCCAATGTGGGAAAGTCGACCCTGTTTAACCGAATTCTCGGCAAGCGCGAAGCGATCGTCGACGACCAGCCGGGCGTGACTCGCGACCTGAAATTCAGACCCACCGACTGGAACGGCGCCGCGTTTCAGATCGTCGATACCGGCGGCATCTTCGGCTCGGAGGACGACCCGTTCACCCATGTGATTCAGGAGCAGATCGAACGGGCTGTAATCGACGCCGCCGCGCTGATCTTCGTTGTGGATGGGCAGACCGGCCCCACGCCGATCGATCACGACATCGCCGATTTTTTGAGGCGGCTGGGCAAGCCCGTCATCTGTGCGATCAACAAGATCGATAATCCGGCCAAGGACGAGGAAACCGCCGCCCTGTTTTTCGAACTGGGGCTCGACGGGTTTTATCCGATCTCGTCATCGCATGGCTACGGCATCGGCGATCTGCTCGACGCCATCGTCGATCATCTGCCCGAGAAGCACGACCCCGCCGCGATTCCCGAGATTCCGGGGCTGGCGATTCTGGGGCGCCCCAACGTGGGCAAATCGACCCTGTTGAACGCGCTCTGTGGACACGAGCGCGCCATCGTCTCGCCCATTCAGGGGACCACCCGCGATCCGGTCGACACCGAGATCGAGATCAACGGCAAGCCGTATCTTCTGATCGACACCGCCGGCATCCGGCGGCGGGGCAAGATGAGCCAGGGGCTCGACCGCTACGCGCTGTTGCGCAACCAGGCGGCGCTGGAACGCTGTCAACTGGCGATTCTCATGATCGACGCCGTCGAGGGGCTGACCGAAACCGACGCCAAGGTGTTCAGGCTGGCGCACGAGGCGGGCAAGGCGGCGATGATTCTGGTCAACAAGTGGGATCTGGTTGAGAAGGAGACCAACACCGCGTCGGACTATTCAAAGGTGATCCGCAAAGAGATTCCCTTTCTGCATTACGCGCCCATCGAATTCGTGTCGGCGCTGACCAAACAGCGGGTGCAGCGCGTGTTTCCCAACGTGGAGCGGATTCTGGAACAGTATTTTTTCCGCGTACCAACCGGTGAACTGAACAGGCTGATGGAGGGCATTCTGGCGAAGAACCCGCCGCCCGCCAGCAAAGGCCGGGCGCCGCGGATGTATTACTGGACGCAGGCGGCCGTGGCGCCGCCGACTTTCGTGGTATTCGTCAGCGATCCACGGGCGATTCATTTTTCGTACGAGCGGTTTCTGATGAACCGGTTATATGAAACGTTCGACTTTACCGGATCGCCGATCCGGCTGATCTTCCGTAAGCGGGAACAGACGAAGAAGTAAATCCGACTTTTTTATCAATGGAGGAAGTGCGCCATCCACCACATGGCGGCTCGATGAACATGCACATGAACGGATGGGATTTTCTGGCGGTTGTGATTGGATACGTGCTGGGTTCGTTCCCCACGGCGTATTACACCGGGCTCGCGGTGAAAGGCGTCGACCTGCGGACGGTGGGCAGCGGCAACCTCGGCTTCACCAACGCCTGGCGTACGCTGGGGCTGTGGATCAGCCTGCCCGTGCTGGCGATCGACATCGCCAAGGGCGCGGCGGCTGTGTCGATCGCGCGGACGCTGGCGCCGGGCATGGACTGGACCGCCATCGCGGCGGGGCTGGCCGCGATACTGGGGCATAACTGGACGCTGTTTCTCGGCTTTCGCGGCGGCGGCAAGGGCGTGGCGGCGTCGGCGGGCGTGTTTCTGGCGCTGGCGCCGGTTTCGTGCACGATCACGCTGGTGGTGTTTACCATCGTTCTGTTCACCACGAAGTATATGTCGATCGCGTCCATGACCGGCGCGGCGACGATGGTGACGGTGATGCTGGCGCTGCGCATGATGGAAGCGCGCTATGCGCCCTCGACCGAGGTGTTTCTGTTCGCCTGTCTGGCGGCGGCGATGCTGATATACAAACACAAAACCAACATCAAGCGGCTGATGAACGGTACGGAAACCCGGATCGGCCGGAAGAAAGAGGAGGCTTCTTCGTGATCGATCTCATCCCCGCCATCGACCTGCGCGGCGGACAGGTGGTGCGCCTGTTGCGCGGCGAATACGACCAGGAAACCGTGTATGGAACCGACCCGGCGAGCGTGGCGCGGCGGTGGCGCGAAGGCGGCGGCGACATCATTCATATCGTGGATCTGGACGGCGCGAGAGACGGCGTCATGCAGAACCGCGCGGCGATCGAAGCCATCGTGAAGGAAGCGGGGATTCCGACCGAACTGGGCGGCGGGCTGCGCGACATGGCGGCGGTGGACCGCGTTCTCGGCGAGATCGGCGTGACGCGCGCTATTCTGGGCAGCGTATTGCTCGAAACGCCGGAACTCGCGCATGAGGCGGCGAAGAAATATCCGGGGCGGATCGTGCTGGGCATCGACGCGCGCGACGGCCGGGTGGCGACGCGCGGCTGGCGCGAAACCAGCGAGGTCATGGCGACCGGCCTGGTGAAGGAATTCGCCGGGCTGGAGATCGCGGCGGTGATCTACACCGACATCGCGCGCGACGGCACGCTGGAAGGCCCCAATCTGGAGCAGCTGACGCGCATGGCGGAGGCGTCGCCGTTCTCCATCATCGCGTCGGGCGGAGTAGGCTCGCTGGAGCACGTCACCGCCGTGGCGGACCTCGCGCGCCGCCTGCCGGAAGGCGCGATCAGCGGCCTCATCATCGGTAAAGCCCTCTACGAAAACCAGTTCACTCTCGAACAGGCGGTTCAAGCGCGGGGTGCGTGAGAGCGGCGAAAAAATCCTTCCATCTCGCCGAATGGCCATGCTATAATGGCAATATGGCAAATATTTGAGGCGAGACATGACCACCGCGACGAAAACAGAAAAAAAGAGAAAAAACTCACTCACGTCTCTGCCGTCTCACACGACTGGCGTCATTCCAGCATTGAAAAAGGGTTTCCCCTTTTCAGCCTTTGAAGAACTGCGCGACGCGATGGACATCAGCAACCAGACGCTCGCCGAGACGGTGAACATCCCCATCCGCACGCTGAACCGGCGTAAGAAGGAAGGCCGCATGCAGCCAGACGAATCGGACCGCATTTACCGCGTGGCGCGATTGTTCAGCCTCGCTTCGCGGCTGATGGGCGGGCCGGAAAACGGCGCCGACTGGATGAAGACGCCGGCGCGCGCGCTGGGCGGGAAGACGCCGCTTGAATTTTCAGACACCGAAGTGGGCGGACGCGAGGTGGAAGACCTGTTGGGACGCATCGAGCACGGCGTCTTTTCATGACGATCACGGCATGGCGCATCGTTTTCGCCGAACAGGCGAAACAAGCCTTCGACGGAGAGGGGGCGCGGCGATACGGAGGGCGCTGGAATCCCAAGGGCGTACCCATGGTATACACGGCGGCGCATGCGTCGCTGGCGGTGCTGGAACTGCTGGTTCACGTCAACGAAACCGCTCACATGCGATCGTTCAACCTGATCCCGATCGATTTCGATGAAGCCATGTGTACGCGCCTGTCTATCGGAGACCTCCCGCGAAATTGGAGAGACCAACCGTTCGGGCGAGAGACGCAGGAGATGGGGCGGCGGTGGCTGGAAGGCGGGGAATCGGCGGCGCTGGCCGTGCCCAGCGTAATTATTCCATCCGAACTGAATTATCTGATCAATCCGCGCCATCCCGATTTCAAGCGGTTTAAAATCGGCAAGCCGGAAACGTTCGAATATGACGCGCGGCTGATGAAACAATAACCACATGCCTATTCGCCCACGACCCGCCGAATGGCGCCGAGGGCCGCGAGGTCGTCTTTTATACCGCTCCAGTTGTATATGCAAAGATAGCGGCACTTCGGATCGGACAGGGTGCGCTCGAACGCGTTCCGCCAGTGAGACTCGTCATGCTCGCCCGTTAACAACCACTCCACCGCAGCCCAGTACGGGGCGTCGCTTTTTCGCAAGGCTCGCTGGACTCCAACGTCTTCGGCGGGATCGCTGGCGTGGCGGTAAAAACTCCAACCCGGACAGGCGTACCGGTTCAGCCCGGCCTCGTACAGGTTTTCTCCCTCCTTCCATCCGGCCACGTGAGTGAACAGGATATCGCGCGGCGCGCCCAATTCAGCGGCCAGAGCGCAGAGGTCTTCGAGATGACGCCGGACGACTTCGGTCAGATCGGCTTCACGCAACTCGCCGCCAGTCGCAAGGCCGATGGTTGACACGGCGGCGTAACCGATGGCCGCGACGCCGCGATCGGGGACGCGCGCCGCCTCAAGGCCGGATTGAGGGTCTTCGCTCTCAGGACGATTGAGCATGTCATTGCCGTTCGGGTAATAGAACGAGTTTACGCCGATGGAACTCTCCCACCCCAGTTTGATTCCGATCAGCAGACGCCGTTTTTCTTCCGGCAAGCGGTTCCGCCAGTTCAGGATAAGGGGAATCAGGACGCGCATCTCTTCATGGCAGGCGCGGCGGTAGCGCTCGCTCATCAGATTGGGCGGCGGCAGGACGCGAATCTGGCGTCCCCAGTTGCGCCAGGCGATTTTGAGCGCGGATTCAGGGCTCCAGCCGGACCATTCGACGTTTTCGCGATTGCGGGGCTCGTAGCCGGGCCGGGCGGGGTCCCACCAGTTCCAGAGATCGGGCCGGGCGCCCCACCACTGTTCGCCGTCGAGCTGCACGACGACGGGGACCTCGTACCGCTGAGCCAGCGCGAGGAAATCGGTCAGGCTTTTTTCGCATTGACGGCGCGGCTGATTGAGATAGGAGAAGATCGCGGCCGCGCCGAGATCGACGCGGCGGGAATCGTCTTGAGCGCCCAGTTGAGCGAGGCGTTGAAAAACCGTCTCGTTGACCTCGTCGGGCGCGAGATTCACAACGATGGATTGCGATTGCGCGCCGGCGCCGCTCACGGGGCACAACGCCAGGCAGAAACACGCAACGAGCGTAAGGCGCGATTTAATAAACGCGGTCACCCATGTGGAATACAATTTAATTCTCCCGTGAAAGGCGATTCGATTCCATCACCTTTTCCGCAGCCTGCTCAATGCGCCGCCGTTCCGCTTCACTCTCCGTTCCAGAACGGATGATCTCTCCCTGAATCGCTTCATCCAGCCGGCTCAGGACATCGGCGTTTTTCCGCATCCAATCCTTACTGGACGCCGAGGGCGGGTTGAGAGTCTCCCGGTCCAGATGCTCCATGTACAGGATTCTGAATATGCAATCCAGCGCCAGGATGCGATTTAGTCGGCGAATCGGTTCGGGCTCGATAACCACCCCAAAATCGCACGCCGAATCATGGACAAGAATCCGTTCCATGGGTTCAGACGTGTTCAGCACCTTATCCACCGCATTCGTGAAGTCTTCCAGCAAAGCCGCCACCGATTCGTCATTCACGTTGGAGGGAGATGAAACGAAAAACGGACTGGTCAACGAGGTCCGTCCGGATTCGATGAGATGGGCGATCTGCTTTTTTTTGACGGATAACACCGCATCCATATGCGTGTCTTTTCTCAATTCAACGGAAGCGTCATCCACCGCCGCCATCACCCCGTCTTGCAGCAAATCGAGTTGCGTCTGGGCCGCCCGCGCTTCGTCTTCGCTTAGAACGGGAATTTGTTTTTCCACCCGGATACGCACGATTTTCATCATCTGGTGAACGGCTTTTTGACCCGCCGCAGCGCTGAGATGGCCTTTTTCATTCTGGATAAACGCAAGCAAATAGGCATGGAGATTGGAGATGACGACATCAATCGAATACGGGATTTCGTCATACTCGTTCAACGCCTGTTGAAAACCATCAACGAATTCCTGATGAGGGGCCGCGAGGTCATTCACGAGCACATCGTTCACGACCGCAACCATTGCTTGAATCGCGGACGCGTCCAGCGATACGCCGGTTGGCTCCAAAGTTAACTGGTCATCCACCGCGACGGGCGTATCCGCCTTTGCTTTGGCGGGCGCATCCGCCTTCGCACACGACAACACCAGACTCAAACCGATCGCGAAACAGAGCGCCGCATATTTTTTCATACTGACCTCCATGACGTCGAAAACTCGCTGTTATATCGAAACTTTAGATAAGATATCGCAACGAGAGAGATTTCTCCACCTCGAACGCATTATACGGCGTCACGATTCCCCCCCTTTCCCTACGACGCGCGTCTGATTAAATGATGGCGTAGCAAGAAGTCAGACCCCATTCAGGGTAACGATATGAAGATCGAGCGGATTCAGGCGTACCCCGTGCGGTATCCGACACGGGGGCGGTTCAAGTTTTTCGAGGGGCCTCGCGGCGAAGCGCTGGGACGCGCGGCGGTTTTGGTTGAAATCACCGCCGACGACGGAACCACCGGCTGGGGGGAAAGCGTCCCCATGCCAACCTGGAGCTACGAGACGCTGGAAGCCTCGGTCAACGCCATCGAAAATTACCTCGCGCCGGTGCTGACCGGGCGCGATCCATTCGACCTTCACGGCGCGCACGCGGCGATGAACAAGGCGATCTCGCCGGGGCAATCGACCGGCATGCCCATCACCAAGGCGGGGATCGACCTCGCGCTGCACGACCTGATCGGCAAGGCGCCGGGGCTGTCGCTCGCGCAACAGTGGGGCCGCGCGCCCGGCGGTCCGATCAGGCTGTCATGGACGCTCAACCCCGCTTCGCTGGAAACGCTGGAGGCCTCCATCGAAGAAGGCAAGGCGAAGGGGTATGAGAATTTCAACATCAAGGTCGGCCCCGATCCGAAGACCGATTTCGAACTGTGCCGCCGGGTGAAAGAAAGCGTTCCCGGCGGGTTTTTGTGGGCGGACGCCAACGGCGGCTACGACCTGGCCTCGGCGCTGTACGCCGCGCCGCGTCTGGCCGACCTGGGGGCGGCGGTGCTGGAGCAGCCGCTGCGGCCCAACGAGATATCCGGCTACCGGCGATTGCGCCAGCAGGGCGCGCTGCCCATCATTCTCGACGAGGGCATGATCGCGCCGCGCGACCTGATCGAGTGGATAAGGCTCGATCTGCTCGACGGGGTGGCGATGAAGCCGGCGCGATGCGGGGGGCTGCTTCCGGCGCGGCGCCAGGTGGAGATTCTCGAAGACGCGGGGTTGATGTTTCTGGGCAGCGGGTTGACCGATCCGTGCGTGTCGCTGGCGGCTTCGCTGGCGCTGTACGGCGCGTACGGGCTGAGCTACCCCGCCGCGTTGAACGGCCCGCAGTTTCTCGCGCACAGCGTGGTGAAAGCGCCGCTGACGCCGTCCGGCGACAGGCTGGAGGTTCCCGCCGGGCCGGGGCTGGGCGTCGAAGTCGACAAAGAGAAGATTAAAGAAATTCTAGTGGAATTGAGATAACCGGAATGCCCACCTACCTGTTTCAACTGGGACGCGCCGCCGAACTCTCCACCGCTGAAATCATCGCGGTCAACCAGCGCATGGGATCGCCGCTGAGCCGCCTCGAACCGCGCGGCGAGGCGCTGTTGGCCGATGCGGATTCGGACGCGCCGGTCCGCGCGCTGTGCGAAGAACTGGGCGGGACGGTTCGCTTCGCGGAAACCGGCGCCCAACTCGCGCCGGACGCCTTCTCGCCGGAAGCGCTGGCGGAACGGTTGTTTGATTCGGAAACGTTTTCGTTTTTAAAAGAGTCCGGCGACAAGACCGTCTTCGGCCTGTCGCTGTTCGGCGACACGGAACCGCTGGGCGGCAAGCGCAAGGTTCACGGCCTGCTGCACGACGCCGCCGCCGCCATCAAGACGCGCATGCAGGAAACGGGAGGCTCGGTGCGTTTCGTGTTGCCGGAATCGGAAGGCGATTCATGGCTGCTGACCGGCGCGCAGGTCGACCGCAACAACCTCTTCAAACGCGGCGGAGAAATTCTGATTCACGCCTCGGCGGAAAAGGGCTTCACGCTCGCCCGCACCGCGTGGCTGCAAGACTACGAGGCGTTTTCAACCCGCGACTACGGCCGCCCCGAACGCGACGCGCGCTCGGGCATGCTGCCGCCCAAGCTGGCGCGCATGATGCTTAACCTAGCGCGCACCGCCGAAACGCGCACCGTGCTCGACCCGTTCTGCGGTTCGGGCGGCGTGTTGATGGAGGCCGCGCTGATGGGGCTCACGCCGGTGGGGATCGACCTCAGCGAAAAAGCGGTGAACGACGCCATCGCCAACGGGCAATGGCTGCAAAAACGTTTTGGTCTGGGGAACTCGCCCAAGGTGATTCTGGGCGACGCGCGCACGCTGCACAAGTTGGCTGAACCGCTCTACTTCGACGCGTGCGTCAGCGAGCCCGACCTGGGGCCGCCGCTGCGCAGGCCGCTGCAGGCGGAGAAGTTCCGCGATGTTTCAAACAAACTGAGCGACCTGTACCGGCGCGCGCTGGCCGAGATGCGCACCGTGACGCGGCCCGGAGGGCGGGTGGTGTTCATCATCCCGCGATTCGCGCTGGAAGACCGCGACGAGCCGGGGCGCATCAACCTGCTGGGCGATATCCGGCTGATGGGCTATACGCCGCTGGACCCCCTGAACGGATTCGAGCCCGCCAGCGGCCGCGCCTCGCTGTTGTATTACCGCCCCAAGCAGTTTGTCCAGCGCGAGATTTTCGTATTGAGGGCGTAGGGGCGAGAGACTATCCACGAATGAGGATTCTTAGGTCATCATTCACAGGAAGCAGCAAAATTCCCAAAGCACCTCTCCATCGGATCGCCTCAGCGACCAACGGGAGCGCTGAATTTATATTTGAAATTCGAAATAGACGAATGCCACGAAGAAGGTTGGTATCCGTGTAATTCATGGAGATTCGTGGAGTCTGATTTAAGCGGGAGAAAGCAAAAGGGCGCGTGCAACGCGCCCCTACAACCGGTCTTTACGAATTAGAGGGGGGGGTGAGCGCTTTACGGCGGCAATGCGCCTGATGTACAACCCCCTCCCTGACCTCCCCCAGACTTTGGGGGAGGAGACGCGCTCACGATCGCGGATGCGTCAATGACCGGCGGAACCGCTGAATTCGTATTTGAAATACGAAATGGACGAATGCCACGAAGAAGGTTGGTATCCGTGTAATTCATGGAGATTCGTGGAGTCTGATTTAAGCGGGAGAAAGCAAAAGGGCGCGTGCAACGCGCCCCTACAACCGGTCTTTACGAATTAGAGGGGGGTTGAGCGCTTTACGGCGGCAATGCGCCTGATGTACAACCCCCTCCCTGACCTCCCCCAGACTTTGGGGGAGGAGACGCGCTCACGATCGCGTATGCGTCAATGACCGGCGGGAGCGCTGAATTCGTACAGACACAAAGACGGGCGGCGGACACTGTCCGTTTCAGGCAAAACCATGAGCGATGTCACGATGACTCCCATACAGGGCATGCGGCTGTACCTGGAGCAACTCAAGGCGCTGGGGATGGAGTCGGTGTACGCCTCGCCCGATTCGTTCAGCTCGGCGGCGGGCGGGGGCGACAACGACGTCACGCTCAAACGCCTCGCCAGCGAACTGGCCGGCTGCCGCCGCTGCAAACTCTGCGAAGGCCGCACCCAGG
This sequence comes from bacterium, assembly GCA_016125385.1. GTDB lineage: Bacteria > Hinthialibacterota > Hinthialibacteria > Hinthialibacterales > Hinthialibacteraceae > WGLV01. Next base: position 80,201 of record WGLV01000035.1, on the reverse strand, counting down.
TGGTGTACGGCGTGGGAAACGCCAACGCCGAGCTGGTCTTCGTCGGCGAAGGCCCCGGCTTTGATGAAGACAAACAGGGGATTCCCTTCGTCGGCAAGGCGGGGCAACTGCTGACCAAAATGATCGGCGCGATGGGGCTGTCGCGCGACGACGTGTACATCTGCAACGTGGTGAAATGCCGCCCGCCCGGCAACCGCAACCCCGCGCCCGACGAGATCGTTGAATGCGAGCCGTTTCTCATCCAGCAACTGGAGATCATCCGCCCGCGCGTCATCGTGGCGCTGGGCAAGTTCGCCGCGCAAACCCTGCTGCGCACCACCACCCCCATCACCCGCCTGCGCGGCGAGTGGAGCGATTACCAGGGGATCAAGGTGATGCCCACCTTTCACCCCGCCTACCTGCTGCGGAACGAAAATGAAAAACGCAAGGCATGGGAAGACCTGCAAAAGGTCATGGTTGAGCTGGGGATGAAGGGGTGAGGCCGCCCGGCCTCTTCGAGATGTAAAAAGTCGTCAAAAATCCATCCATTCAATTATTCACGCCGGTTTTCATGGTACGATTTCGCATCGCTCTGACTGGGAGACGGCGGGCATGAGACCGTATAGCGAATCGACCTATCGCCTTCAACTGGCACTCTTTATCGCGTTGATCGTCATCACCGCCGCCGTGGTGGTCTGGCGGCGGCATACCATCTTCAAGGATTTCGCCTGGCGCACGGAAGGATCGGCGCCAGACGGGATCAGCCTGCTCGACAAGACCGTCAGCGACAAAAACGGGGCGATCCAGCTGCGCAAGGTAACCCTCGTTCACGCCAAACCCAAAGTGTTCACCCTGACCGCCATCGTCAACAACAACAGCCGCGAAGACCGCTACATCGGCATGGAGGCCTCGAGCCGGGGCCGATCGCGGTTTCTCACCGGCGCGGCGCAAGACGCCGACATTCTCACCATGCCGCCCAATTCAACTGCCACGCTGGAGAGCGACTTCATCCTCACGTCGAGCCTGCACAACGACGTCGCGTTGCGCATCGCGCGGTGCGGCGGATCGAAGGTTCATATCGAACTGGGGACGCGATTTCTGCCGGATGGAAGCGAAACGTTGTGGGAGAAGGAAATCAAACTTCCGCAGGAAGACGCGGACGCGAAGCCGGGGTGAGGAAATATTATTGATTGGTTGACATAATCCAGGCGGGTATCTCTTTGTTCTGTTGTTTGTACGCCAAGATCATTTCACGCAAGGCATCGTGCAGCATCTCACGGCATTCTTCCAGCGAATCGCCTTCAGTAATCACTTCGGGCCAATCGACGAGCTGGCCCATGTAGCCCGCGTCGATCTTCGTGTATTTGGCCGTATAGGATTGATTCATGATTCAAGAATCCTTTCCGCGGCCGCTTTTGTTTTGATTCGCCGCGGCCGGGTTAGTGTTGATTGTAGCCGATTCGTCTCTCGTGGGGCTACCACGAAACCGGAAAAAGCCTGGTATGGCGGCGCGGCGGTTGACTGGGGGCGGAGTCGCGGCTACAAATTGTCTACCTTGCCGATAGACATTAATTTCTCCCGTTTGTTCACCCCGGCGAGGGCGCGGTTACGGTTTGATTGATCCGCCAGAGAAGTTTTCGGCGAACCAGACGCCGTTCAGACAAAAACTATCCCGATCCAATCGATACAGGAGTTTTCAAGAATGATTCAGCCTCACGGTTCCGATACGTTGAACCCTCTTTACGTGCAGGACGCGGCGCGGCGCGACGCGCTGAAGCAGGAAGCGGAAGGTCTGCCTTCCGTGGTGGTGAGTTCGGCGGCGGCGGCTAACGCCGTCATGCTGGGCAGCGGCTATTTTAACCCACTCACCGGGTATATGAACAAAGCCGACGCGCTGAGTGTGGCGGAAAAGATGGAGACCGCCGGCGGGCTGTTCTGGCCCGTGCCCATTCTCAATCTGCTTGACGACGTCTCGGCCCTTCAGGGCGCGAAGCGCATCGCGCTGCGCGACCCCAACGTCGACGGCAATCCGGTCATCGCCGTGCAGACGGTGGATGCGATCGAAGAACTGAGCGAGAGCGAAAAGAATACGATCATCGAAAAGGTGTTCCGCACCGCCGACCCCGAGCACCCCGGCGTGGCGGCGCTTCAGGCGCAGGGAAACCACGTGGTTTCAGGGCCGATCGAGGTGTTGAACTTCTCGTATTTTGAAACGGACTTTCCCGGCACGTTCCGTACCGCGTGGCAGATTCGCGACGAGATGGCCGAGCGCGGCTGGAGCAAGGTGGTCGCGTTTCAGACGCGCAACCCCATGCACCGCGCGCACGAGGAGCTCTGCCGGATGGCGTATGAAGCAGTGGGCGCCGACGGCATTCTGATCCACATGCTGCTGGGCAAGCTGAAGGCGGGCGACATCCCCGCCGACGTTCGCGATGCGTCGATCCGCAAGATGGTTGAAATCTATTTTCCGCCGAACACGGTGATGGTGACGGGGTATGGATTCGACATGCTGTACGCCGGGCCGCGCGAGGCGGTTTTGCACGCGGTATTCCGTCAGAACGCGGGCTGCACTCATTTTATCGTGGGCCGCGATCACGCGGGCGTGGGCAAGTATTACGGCCCGTTCGACGCGCAGGCGATTTTCCGCGACGAGGTTCCAGCGGGCGCGCTTAAGATTGAGATCTTCGAGGCGGATCACACCGCTTGGTCGAAGAAATTGAACAAGGTCGTGATGATGCGCGACTGCCCCGATCACACCATGGACGACTATGTGATTCTGTCGGGGACGAAGGTGCGCGAGATGCTGTCGAAGGGCGAGGCGCTGCCCGAAGAGTTTTCACGGCCTGAAGTCGCGAAGATTCTGATGGGCTTTTATCAAGCGCAGGGGTAGTCGGCGGCATGACCGGCCAAGGCATGACCGCCGAGGCATGACCGCCGAGGCATGACCGCCGAGGCATGACCGCCGAGGCATGACCGCCGAGGCATGACCGGCGAGGGCATGACCGGCGAGGGCATGACCGGCGAGGGCATGACCGGCGGGGGCATGACCGGCGAGGGCGCCGGTCCCACATGCCGGTCCCACATGCCGGTCCCACATGCCGGTCCCACATGCCGGGTTCATGACAGCCGAGGGCGGCTGTCCCACACGGCCTTCTCATGGCAGCCGGGGGCGGCTTTCATGAATTGCCTTCGTTCCAGACCCGCCAGAGATAAGGATATTCATCGCTCTTCTGGCACAATCTCTGGCGGACTGGATTCTCAACGATGTATTGAGCCCTGGCTTCGATGCTTTCCGATTTTCGGGTGACGTGGTCAAACGACTCATCCTGCCAGACGGGCCCCTTCCGCTTCAGCAACTTGTTGATGGAATGCGCGGAAGCGCTCTTGATCGCCCCGACGATTTCGGTCTTTGTGTAACGGTTCCCTTCGGCATCACACATCGGGTAATAGAGCATGTGCGCATGATCGGGCATGACGACGGCGCAGATCAGGCTCATTTTGGCAGGATGGTCATGCAGGATGTGTTTGAGAACCAGTTCCCTTGCCGCTTCGGGCAGCTGCCATCGGCCTTTTGTTGTGAAAGTAATGAAGATCGGATTTCCCCGGCCCTCGAAATGGGGAAGATGACGCCGGAAGTCAGCCGGGGCTTGCCGAGCCAGTGTGGGACATCCGCCCTCGGCTGTCTTGTCGAAAGCATGACCGGCGGGGGCGCCGGTCCCACACTCTTCTTTTGGAGCACTCCCAAGGACATCAGTAGGACGCATGACCGGCGGGGGCGCCGGTCCCACATCCACACTTTTGTTTTGTCTCACACTCACTTTTGTCCCAACCTACTCTATTGGAGCACACTCACTTTTCGGACGCATGACCGGCGGGGGCGCCGTATGACCGGCGAGGGCGCCGGTCCCACACCCATACATCATAATCTCCCCAAAAAACTTTGGGCGAGGAATTTACACATCAGCCGCGAGCCCAGGCGGTATAGCGGCTGGAGAGGGCGTCGAAGCGGGAGCGGACCTTATCGACGTAACGCTTTCCGGCGTCGGTGACGCCATTGCGTTCGACCGTGCCGGGTCCGGTATTGTAGGCCGCGAGAGCGGTGTCTTCATCGCCGAACACATCGAGCAGAAAACGCATGTAACGGATTCCGCCCTGAATGCAGGACTCGGGATCGTACGGATCGTCAACGTCAACCTCGCGGGCGGTCTCGGGCATTAATTGCATGAGGCCCTGCGCACCGACGGGCGATTTGGCCTTCACCCGCCAGGCGGATTCGACGTCAATCATCGCCCATACCAGCAACGGGTCGAGATCGTAGGTTCTGGCGTATTGATCGATCCATTTGAGATAATCAAGCGGAGGCAGTTTTTCGCCGCGGGTTTGAGCGCTGGCGAGCGCGTTGAGGAAGTCGGGCCGGTGTCCGGTGACGCCGGGTTTGACGCGGCGGGCGCGCTGGGCGAGTTTTTCGCGGTATTCCTCCAGCGCCGATTCACCAAAACGAAGGCGCTGGGTGCGCATGGCGACGAGTTCTTCGCGCAGTTTGTTCCATTCATCGGGATTGACGCCGTAATCGGCGGCGAGGGCGAGGTGACGCTCGGCGTTGCGCAGGTCGAGATGATCCATCCGCTCGCGCGCCATGGTCATGTGGAGCTGACCGCGCAGCCCGCCCCAGAACTGGTCTTCTTCTCCGCCCTGACGCTTTTCGCGGCGCTGAAGTTCTTCCAGCGCGCTCTTGACGCCTTTGCGGCGGATCAGGTCTTCGATCTCACGCGACTGTTTTTCCTGTTCCTGCTCGTGAAGTTTGCGCTCGGCCTCGTCGATGCGGTCGAGCATGTCGCGCGCCTGCGCCTTGTACCCGACCACCGCGCCGGCGCGAGTGAGAAACGTGCGGGCGCGATCGTATTTCTGACGGTCGAACAACTGTTTACCGAGCAGAAATTCGCTTTCGCCGCGCCCGGCGTGGACGACGTTTTGAATCTGTCCGCGGGGGATGGAGAACGAACCCGCGACGTTTTCGATTTTGACCTGCGCGCTCGATTCAAGCACGATGCAGCCTTCGAGCGTCGTCCCGGTTTTTAATACGATGGCGTCGAGACGCTGCGCCACGGCGGCGAACGCCCCCGGGGACGTCATCGCCAGAACCGCGAACATAGCGGCGAGCCGCAGGATTCGTTGTGGCAAGGTCATGCCCGCCCTCCCATGCGCCGCTGAAGATATTCGCGCAACATCAAGGCGAGCGGTTCCCCGGTATTAGCAAGCTGATAATCGACTCCGCGCTCCAGGCAACCGGCGCGGTAGGCCTCGATGAAATCATGGACCTTGCGGCGGTAGGTTTCGCGCATGCGTTTGGGCGAGACGCGCAGTTCGTCCGTCTCGCCTTCCAGACCGTGAAAGTCGATGGTCCCGCGATAGGGCAGTTCGATTTCTTCAGGCGTCAGGACGTGGAACAGCAGGATCTCCTGCTTGATCCGGCCCAGCATGGTTAACTGAGCCAGTACGCGGACGGGATCGTCGATCAGGTCGGAAATGATGATGAGCAAACCGCGCTTTTTGAGATGTTCATGCACCTGCTCAAGCGCGGAGGGGATATCGGACGACGCCGCGCCGGGGCGGCCCTGAGAAAGCGTTTCGAGGATGTTGCTCCACTGCTCGCGGCGGTTGCGCGGCGGCAGGTAATGTTGAACGCCCGCGTCAAACAGGCAGACGCCCGCGCTGTCGCCCTGTTGCAGCATGAGATACGACAACGCGGCGGCGAGTTGCTGGGCGTAAAGCGCCTTGGAGGGTTCGCCGAACCACATCGATCCGCTGAGATCGACGAGAATCAGCGCGCGCAGGTTGGTGTCTTCTTCAAACTGTTTGATGTGAAAACGGTCGGTTTTGGCGTAGACGCGCCAGTCGATGTGGCGCAGCTCATCGCCGGGGTTATAGGGGCGATGCTGGCTGAACTCGACGTTGCGGCCCATCAGGTGGCTGTGATGAAGCCCGGCCACGGCGCCTTCCGCCGCCTGCCGCGCCACGACCTCCAGGTTGGAGATCGATGACAATACCGCTGGATCAAAAATGGTCTGATTCATCATGGGCCAATTATTCCACCGATGGGATTATAACGCAGGAGGGTCAAAGCGTCAGCCCGCCTCGGGCGCGGGGGGCGGGGTTTGAGGCGCGCCGCCGCCGCGAGAGCCGCGTAACATTCTGATTTCACTCAAAATATCGCGCAGCACCGCCGTCTCGGCGGGGCCAAACCCTCCCCGGCGGCCGGCGCGGCGTTTTTCGAGGCGCTCGCCCAACCCGCTGGAGGGATGGATGGTTTTGAGATATTCACGGATCAGATCGCGTAAGGTTTCGGCGTCATCAAGGCCGTCGAGCACCGCCTGATGGTAATTCGGCGTGAAACCGTTCTGTTGCGCATTCACCACGCTTCCACCTCCGGCGGTCTCGACCACCAGGCTGGAGATGCCGAACAGTCGTTCAACGGGCCCCTGTTCGATACTGATATTCTGGATGTTGGCGAAGGTCAGGGTTTGTTCAAGAATGTTGAGAACCCCTTTGCGGATACGCAAACTGCGGTCGGTGACGACGTAATACCGCATTTCATATTCAAGCCGGATGAGGATGTACCCCAAGCCAAGGATCAGTATCCACAACAGCGCCATCACCACCACCGCCGCGATACCGATGGCCGCATGTCTGAACAGCAACGCCACGGCGGCGAACAGGAACAGGATGGACAAGACGACGAGGAACGCGCCGAGAAATAGAAAGCGATACGACAGAAAGCGCGGCGACGCGCGGAAGATTTTTACGGAGCCATGCGCGCCCGCTGGAGGCTCAGGCGCGTTTTTGGGCGCATTGAGCAGCTCGAGGATGGCGTCTTTCATCGGTTCATACATGGCCGCCTCCCGAATTCGACTCATCGCGCAGGGCGCGCAGTTCATCGCGAATCTCACGCAGAAGCGTCATCGCCTCGCTTTCGGGCCGATCGGCGTCCGTTGATTCGCCGCCGTCTTCATCAAGCCCCCGCGCGCCGCGCATGCGGGTATAGAGAAAGTCGCGGATGGCGTCGAATTCCTCCAACCCGACGATGGACAACTCGGCGGAGGCGTTGCCCGAGGCGGTCTGGACATCGACCGTGCCGAGGCCCAGCCAGCGTTCGACCAGGCTGCGGTTGACGTGGATATCCTGAATACGGGCGTAGGTCAGATAAATCTGGCGCTTGTAGAACACGCCCCACGACGCGCCCACGCCCTCGGCGTCAAACTGGTAACGCAACGAGATATATTTGAGAAACAACGGGACGAATACAAAGGGAAACGCGAACAACGCCGCCAGGCTGCGGATGAAATAGAGCGTGGCCAGCTTGGAACTGGGACGTTCGATCGCATAGATTCGGGCTTCGAGTTGAGGGTCCATGATCCAGAGTCTCCTGTGGCTCTATTGTCGGACGAAGAGGCTGATTTTTAAAGCGCCGGCGAAAGCCGCCCGCCGCCTTATTCATACGAGAGGGATCGATCAACCTGCCATTTTTATTCGATTTTGATATACCTATCTATGATATACGCCTCGATGCGGACCGGTCGAATGTAGACCGATTTCAATATCATATAAGGGGATGGATTCATGCGACTGTCGATCGGGATGACCATTATTTTTGCCTGTTGCGCGGCGGCTGTGAGCCAGCCCGTGTATCAGAAAGGATATTCATACACCCCCTGGAGCCGCAACGCGCTGATGAGCGCCAGCTCGTCTGAATCGATTCAGAACATGAAAAACGCCGGCGTTGAATACGTCGCGCTGTGCGTGTGGTGGTTTCAAGACGGCCAGAACTCATCGGTCATCACGCCCGATTACAACCGCTTCAGCGCGTCGGAGGAATCGATCGTCAAAGGGATTCAGGATATCCACGCGGCGGGCCTGAAGGTGTTGCTCAAACCGATGGTCGATCTGCGCACCGGCGACTGGCGAGGAACGCTGAACGCCAGCGCGGCATGGTTCGACGAATACGAGCGATTCATCACCCACTGGGCCGCGCTCGCCGAAGAACAGAACGCCGAGCTGTTCAGCATCGGCTGCGAGTTCGCCAACATCTCGGGCGGGACGAAGTGGGAGACCGAATGGCGGCGGGTTATCGCCTCGGTGCGCGCGGCGTATTCAGGTCCGCTGACCTACGCCGCCCAGCACGGCAAGGAGACCAGCATCCGCTGGTGGGACGCGCTCGATTACATCGGCATCGACGCGTATTACCCGCTTACCGGCGAAGACGACCCGACGCTCGACGAGTTGCGCGCCGCGTGGGAAGCGAAGGCGGACGCGATCGAATTCTGGTTGAAACGGACATGGCCCGATAAACCGGTGATCTTCACCGAAATCGGCTATCGCAGTTTTAACGGCGCGAATCAGCGCCCTTGGGAATACGCCAGCGACGACCCCAGCCAGGCCGACATGCAGGAGCAGATCGACTGCTACACCGCCGCGCTGGAGACGCTCACCCGCCGCGACTGGTTCTGGGGATTTTACTGGTGGAACTGGGAGACCAACCCCAACGCGGGCGGAACGGCAAGCACCAGTTACACCGTGCAGAACAAACCCGCCGAGGCCCTGCTGCGCGACTGGTACGTCAACCAGCTGACCGGCGGACGCTTCGAAACACCCTCGGCGGCGCGCTGGGCTGAGAGGTACCGGTGAGCGGGCATTTGAATCACGAAAACACGAAATGAAGGAATGACACGAAAAAAAGCGGATATTTCGTGCAATTCGCGGTGACCGACTGGTTTGTGAATCAAACGAAGGAACTCTAAGGGCGCGTGCGACGCGCCCCTACAAACGGCGGAATCCATCCAATCAAGGCGATATGAAATCCTACGCGGTCGTCATTCATCAAGAGTCTGGAAACATATCTCGTTTCGCTCGCGTCAGCGACCAGCGAGAGCGCTGGCATCGTTTTTGAATCACGAAAACACGAAATAAAGGAATGACACGAAAAAAAGCGGATATTGTGGGGCATGCACAGCCAGAGAACCAAATAAACCGGCCGCGCTGCAAGCAACGCCGCTGTTGTCACTCGCCAATAGCCAGAGTTCTCTCCCCAATCAGTATACGCCAAGCCAAGCGAATGGCGTTTGGATTTTATAGCCCATAAAACAGCCCCAGTGAGGTGGCCGCGCGGCCTGAGGCTTTGCGTTCGGGCCGCCGCTTTTATACTCTCCTGTACGCCCTCAGCGCGAAAAACCGCGCGGGGCCGCCCAAATCATCATTTCTACAAAAGGTAACCCGCCGTCATGGAGATCGACAAGCGATACGACCCCAGCGCATCGCGCGAAACGTGGTACAACTTCTGGCTCGAACACAACCTCTTTCACGCCGACGCCCAATCGGGCAAGCCGGCGTTTTCGATCGTCATCCCCCCGCCCAACGTCACCGGCAAGCTGCATATCGGCCACGCGCTCAACAACACGCTGCAAGACATTCTCAGCCGCTGGAAGCGCATGGAAGGCTACGAAGTGCTCTGGATGCCCGGCACCGATCACGCGGGCATCGCCACCCAGAACGTGGTGGAAAAACAACTCGCCAAAGAAGGCCTGACGCGACACGACCTGGGCCGCGAGAAGACCATCGAGCGCATCTGGGAATGGAAAGAGGAATACGGCAACGCCATTTTGCGCCAGTTGCGCTACCTGGGGTCGTCGTGCGACTGGGATCGCACTCGCTTCACCATGGACGAAGGCTGTTCGCGCGCGGTGAGGCTGGTCTTCAAGAAGTTATACGACGACGGCTTTCTCTATCGCGGACATTATCTCATCAACTGGTGCCCGCGTTGTCACACCACCCTCTCCGACGACGAAGTCGAACACGTCGATAAAAACGGCGCGTTCTATCACGTGAAGTATCCCCTCGCCGATGGAAGCGGGCATCTCAGCATCGCCACCACGCGGCCCGAGACCATGCTGGGCGACGCCGCCGTCGCGGTGCATCCCGAAGACGAGCGTTACGCCGCGCTGGTGGGGCGCGAGGTGATTCTGCCGCTGATGAACCGGCGCATCCCGATCGTGGCCGATTCTTACGTCGACCGCGAGTTCGGGACGGGCGCGCTGAAGATCACCCCCGGCCACGACATCAACGACTTCGAACTGGGCAAGCGGCACGGCCTGCCCGAGATCAACATCCTCAACGACGACGCCACCATCAATGAAAACGGCGGCGCGTACGCGGGGCTCGACCGCTATGAAGCGCGCAAGCGCGTGGTGGCCGATCTGAAGGAACAGGGGTTGCTCATCAAAATCGACGAGATGCAGCACCGCGTCGGGACGTGTTACCGCTGCGACACCGTCGTCGAGCCGTACCTCTCGGATCAGTGGTTCGTCAAAATGGCGCCGCTGATGGAAGACCCCATCCAGGCGGTTCGCGACGGGCGAGTGCGCTTCGTGCCGAAATCGTGGGAGAACACCTACTTCTCATGGGTGGAGAACGTGCGCGACTGGCCGGTTTCGCGCCAGATCTGGTGGGGCCATCGCATTCCGGTGTGGTATTGCCGCGACTGCGGAAAGATGACCGTCCCGCTGGAAGACCCCACGCAGTGCGAACACTGCGGAAGCGCGAACATCCGGCAGGATGAAGACGTGCTGGATACGTGGTTTTCGTCGGCGCTGTGGCCGTTTTCGACGATGGGCTGGCCTGAAGAGACGCCCGAACTGAAAAAGTTTTACCCCACCAGCGTGCTGGTGACCGCCCACGACATCATTTATTTCTGGGTGGCGCGCATGATTATGATGGGGCTGTACGTGCGCAAGGAGATTCCCTTTCACGACGTGTACATCACCGCGCTGGTGCGCGACGAACAGGGCCGCAAGATGTCGAAGTCGCTGGGCAACGCCATCGACCCGATCGACGTGATCGATCAGTACGGCGTCGACTCGGTGCGCTTTACGCTGGCGATCATGGCCGCGCAGGGACGCAACATCAATCTCGCCGAAGGCCGCATCGAGGGCTACCGCAACTTCACCAACAAAATCTGGAACGCCACCCGGCTGATTCTCGCGACGGTGGACGAAGGCGAAACCTTCAGCGAACCCGCCGAGCCGGCGCGGCTGGAGTGGGCCGACCGCTGGATCGTCTCGCGCCTGCAACACGCCATCGCCGCCGCCAAGCGCGGCATGGAGGAATACCAGTTCAACGAAACCTCCGAAGCGCTCTATCAGTTCGTGTGGCACGAGTTCTGCGACTGGTATCTCGAACTGATCAAGCCGCGCCTGTACGGCGACGACCCCGGCGCGAAGCGGGCGGTTCAGCAGAACGCGCTGACCACGCTGGAAACCGCGCTGCGCCTGCTGCATCCGGTGATTCCCTTTATCACCGAAGAACTGTGGCAGATTCTCAAAAAACTGGGCGTGACGTGCGACGCGGTCAGCATCATGCAAACCGAGTACCCCAAGACGGACGAATCGCTGATCGATGACGCGCTGGAGGCGGAGGTCAAAACCTTTCAGGACGTGATCTATACCATCCGCAACATCCGCGGCGAACTGGGCATCGCGCCCAATATCGAAACCACCGTCGAATTCAAGACGGCGTCGGCCGGGCAGGACGATTTTATCCGCGCGTATTACGCGCCCATGACCGCGCTGTGCAGAATCAACGCCGAGCCGCGCGTGGGGATGGAACTGGAGCCGCATGCGGCGTCGTCGATCGGGCTGGTGGAAGGCTGCGAGATCCGCGTACACTGGCCCGCCGAGGTGGAAGAGAAAGAGATCGAGCGCCTCAAGAAGCAGGTCGAACAGCTGCGCGGGCAGATCGAGCGCCGCGAGAAAAAACTCTCCAATGAGAGTTTCACCGCCAAGGCGCCGGCCGAGGTGGTCGAGCAGGAACGCGCGCGCTTCGAGCAGGAAAAAAGCGAATGCGCCACGCTGGAGGAACGGCTGAGCGTATTGGCGAAGTAAAACAGGTATTCTCTATTGGGAATAAGCAGAGTCGCGATCGGGATGAATGGAGAGAATTCGCAGCCATTCACCCTCACGATAAGCGATAACGCGAATTCTGGATGTTACTCGAATCGAATTCGCCGGTCACTCATGTCATGTTGGAAAGCAGATCGCTTTCACCGGGCGGGTTTGACTCGGCCCAGCGGATGGCTTCATCCACATCGGCTTTGACTTGAGGCTCGAACAGCCAGCGTTCGCTATCGGGAATGAACTCGCCGCTTTTGATCAGCCAGACGCCTTGCTGTAACTCCTCAATCATCACGGTTCGCCCGGCGAATTCCTCACCAAGCGAAATCTGGCCGCTCTCATTCACGGTTTTGATGATCGGCATGATCGTTCTCTCCACTCAATTTAATCTGCTCAAAGTACAGCACGGCGACCGGCCGGTATGAGCGAATTTCATCCTCTCGCCCTTAAAATGGAGCGGGGCGATGGGGTATGATGCCGGTTGGCGTTTCGCCGGGAGAACACTCGTCAAGAATCCGCTTGTATCGGACCCTGGTATGATCCGCGAAATTCACAGCGAAAACGTGTTTTTCACATGAACCAGTCCGAATGAAAATCCAGCGGAAAAAATCAACACCTGGGGAGTCATTATGAATCGGCCTTTTTACGCAACCATCTCCACCCTCACCCTGATCGCATCACTCATTGCCGCGCCGGGCGCCTTCGCCCAGTTCCAGGCGCCGGACGGCTACCAGCGCATCTTCAACGGCAACAGCCTCGACGGCTGGACCATGCAATGGCCCGGCGACTGGCAGACGCAACGTGGAACGCTCGTCGGCCGGCAGGACAAAGCCACCGGTGGCGACTCGTGGATGTTCACCGATCAGGAATACGACGATTTTTCGCTCGAACTCGAGTTTAACGTCAGCGAAGGCGGAAACAGCGGCGTCGGCATCCGCATGCCCCAGGGGCAGGAAGGCCGCCCCTCGCAATACGGTTTTGAAATTCAGATCTGCGACTCGGACGAGCAGTTCCCCACCGGCAGCGTGTTCCGTCACGTCGCCGCCAAGCCGGGCCTTCACCAGGCGGGCAAGTGGAACACGATGGCGATTATCGCGGTCAAAGATCACATCGTCGTCTACATTAACCGCGCCAAAGCGCTCGACGCTCACGTCGAAGGCTCAATGAAGGGGTGCGTCGGCCTGCAGGTTCACGGAACGGAAAAATATAAAGACCAGGTGGTTCAGTTCCGCAATATCCGCATCAAAGACCTGAAGCCGCAATACGCCGCCGAACCGTCGCCGGTGCAATTCAAAGCGCACCAGATCGACAACCATAACGGCGAGGGCCTGACGGTGGTCGACGTCAACAACGACGGCAAGCTCGACATCACCAGCGGCCCCAACTGGTACGAAGGCCCGAACTGGACCAAACACCCCTATCGCGAAGTCACCGCCGACGCGGAATTCATGCAGGATTTCGGCGAAGTTCCGATGGACGTGAACCGCGACGGTAAGGTGGACGTCATCACCGGCGGCTGGTTCGAGCCCTACCTCTACTGGTATGAAAACTCGGGGAAACCGGAAGGGATGTGGAAGCGCCACGTGATCTCCAACGACATCCCCAGCACGGAAACCATTCTGCAGCAGGACCTCGACCGCGACGGGCGGCCGGACGTGCTGATGGACCGCTACGACGGAAGCATTCCGGTGCGGTATTACGCCTACGTCGGGCTCGACAAGAGCGACACCGGGTTTGAGATGCGCGAGCTCGGCCCACAGGGCGGCGGTCACGGCATGGGCGTGGGAGATATGAACCGCGACGGCCGCATCGATGTCTTCACCCCCAGCGGATGGTATGAGTGTCCGATCGATCCACGCACCCAGCCGTGGGAGTTCCATTCAAAATACCGCATCGAACACATCAGCGCGCCGATGGCGCTGGTCGACCTCAACAACGACGGTCTGATGGATATCGTTTACGGGCAGGGTCACGAGTTCGGCCTGTTCTGGATCGAGCAGACCATCGACAGCGCGGGACGCGAAGCGTGGATCTACCACGACATCGACCCGACCTTCTCGCAGATTCACATCATTCTGATGGAAGACATCGACCGCGACGGGACCGACGACATCGTCTGTGGAAAGCGCTATCGCGGCCACGCCGGCGCCGACCCGGGCGCGAACGAACCGCTGTGCATCTTCTGGTACAAGGTTGAGAAGGGCCCCTCGCCGAAATTCACCAAGCACATCATCACCTATGATGAAAACATCGGCATCGGGATGGACATGGAATTCGTCGATATCGATCACGACGGCGACCGCGACCTCATCACCGCCGGCAAGTCGGGGCAGTACATTCTGGAGAACCTGTCGAATTAACTCCGTAGGGGCGGGTTTGAAACCCGTCCCTGCCAACCCCCTCCCTGACCTCCCCCAAACTTTGGGGGAGGAGTCTTGCAGGCGGCGGGAAGTATAAATCCAAACGAAAGGGCCGGAGGAATCCGGCCCTTTTTGCGTGTTCGGTATGAATGGGTTCTGGATACGGCGTGATATGAGATGCTCAGCCGCGATCAGGCGGAGAGTTCAGGGTCATCCTCATACGCGGCGTCGGCATGGCAGAGCTGATTCAGCAGTTCGGCGAACAGATCGAACAGGCCCTTCAATTTGTCCGGATCGACGATCTCGCCCTCAATCAGGCAATATAACTCATCGACGCCCTCGGGAAACTCATCATGAAACCAGCCGTCGTCGTTGCGCACTTCGCCGTAAAACTCGGGATACGCCGAGATCGCGCCGCGCACCGACTGGCTGGCGAACAGCGCCTTTACCTTGGCGGCGTCGTTGCCCTGAATGACGTAATGACGGTCGAACTCGGTGAAGCCGACGTCGATATCCTGCATGCCGAAGGCCTTGGCCACCGCGCTGAACAGGGTCTGGCGGTAAATGAGAAACCGGAAGCCGTCTTTGTTGGCGAAGGGAGCGCGCAGACGGGTGTAGACGACGTGATCGTGCTGGGTGTCGACGCGGTGAAGATCGAGCGTGACCGTCCATTCGCCGACCTTGGCGACGACCTTTCCGCCGCGCGAAGTCTGTCCGGGGACGAAGTTGGCCTTCATCTCATCCGACAGTTTCTTCCATATTTCATCTTTGCTCGGCCTGAAAATTGACTTGAGCAAACTCATGAGGTTCTCCTTTTTCTGTGTGATCAGCCCGTTGCATAACCTCGCCCCGGCGCGAGAGCGCGCCGAGCCGCCGCTTATTGTCCGCCAGACCTCTCACGCGGGCAAGAGGCGGAGCCGCTGAAGATCATTACGGCGCCGGCGGACGAATCTTTCGCCAGATTTCAACTGGAAGCGGTTTGACCGGAACCACCAGCCGGAACGACGCCGTCTGACGCGGCTTCGGTTTCTGCGCGAAACGGATGTAGCCCAGGTTCGACTCAGGAGTCAGCTCGGGATACGGCAGATCGGGCAACCGAACCCAGGTCTGTTGCTCCCAATCCACCGCGCCGGTCACGTAATAGACCACGCCCTCCTCGCGCGCAAAAGCCTCCCCGTCAAAAAACCACGTCCAGGCGGGGTTCCACGGCGGCTTCGCTTCACTGACCGCCGTTTCAACGCCGGGGCTCGCGATAACGACGCCCTCGAACGGAGCGCCGCCGGCAAGCGAAGGCCTCCAGGCGCACCAGACCACGGCGGGTTTCTGCGTCGCGGCGATTTCAGCGGCGGTGACGCCGATTACGGCGGCGGAAAAGGATCCTCCCGGCGCGTCGATCTCGATTTGAGCGACGCTGACGCGGTATTGGTATTCGCCGCCGGTTACGCTGTATTCAACCGCGCCGGACGGCGCCGGACGATAGAATTGCGGCTGAACGGCGGCGCGGTCGCCCACAAACAGGTGAAGTTCTCCCTCGGCGACGCGGATGGTTCCAGTGGGGGTCAAAACAATAGCGCTGGAGGCGGATGTGGACTGGGATTGCGCCGAAGCGGCGAGGACGCACGACAGGGCGAGCGCTCCAACCAGACAGGTCAGGCGCGCGATGCAACTACGCGGACGGATAGCGGGTATGGCTGACATCGTCCACCCCGGGTAAAAATGATATGACAGCCGCTATAAAAACGGGCCGATTTCGCTGAAACCGGCCCGCCCGTTCATTCTTATTGTACAGCCACGCCGCACCGTCTTACGCGGCCATGCGCCGATTACTGTTCTTTTTCAACGAAGACGCGCACATCCGCCGTGGTTTCCGCCGACAGACGGATGGGGATGGTGAACACGCCCAGCGCCTTGATGGGCTCGTCGAGCTGGATCTTGCGGCGATCGATGTCGAGACCTTTTTCGCTCAGCGACGCGGCGATGTCTTTCGACGTGACGCTGCCGAAGAGGCGGTCTTCTTCACCGGCTTTGACGTGAATCTTGACCACGGTCTCGTGCAGGCGATCGGCGAGGTCCTTCTCGGTTTTGAGGAGGCGCTTGCGCTTGTCTTGAAGCATCTTTTTCTTATGAGCGATATCCGACGCGTTGGCGCTGGACACCGTATAAGCCAATCCCTGCGGGATCAGGTAGTTGCGGGCGTAGCCGCCTTTGACTTTGACGACTTCGCCTTCGTCGCCCAGATTGGCAATGGTTTCAGCGAGAATGACTTCCATTGTTTCGGCCTCTCTAACGATAATAAAGCGGGCGCGCTGGAGCAGCTCAAACGGGTTCCATCGCGTCCGCGGTTGTCCCTGAATCGACAGGCAAGAGAGTATTATGGTATCAATCCCCCAATTTTCCAAGGCCGACAGTGTCGGCTGCCCAGTCTTTGGGGTTGAACGTCCTTAGCGCTCCCGCTGGGCCGACAGTGTCGGCTGCCCGTCTTTGGATTGTGCATCTCCAGCGCTTCCGTTGGTCGCTGATGGCATCAAAAAAAGAACGGTTTACAGAATTTTGGTGGATATGAAACGCTATGGCGACAGAACGCTCCATGACATTCTATTTTTTCGTGGCTTCGTGGTTCGATCCCCCGGAATCGACTCCCGCTGAAATTCGTAAAAATCAACGCTATACTATTCCGATTCTTTTTGATGATTGATTCTGATTTCATATGAAACGGGTATCCGTTTCGATCGGGTTGACGGTGAGTTTTCCATGAAAAAATCAAGCCTGCTGGCCGTGCTGGCCGCGATTTTTATACTTTCCGACGTCACGTTGCGGTTTGTCTGGTTTTCCGATCCGGTGGTGTTGCAGTCGCCGGTGTGGGATGAAACCGCCGACCTGATGGCTCCACGCCAATACGCCCGGCTGAAAGCCAACGCCGAATACGACCCGCCGGCGGGAACCGGCGTGTTCACGTTTCACGTCAAAACCAACGGCTTCGGCATGCGCAACGGCCCTGTTTCGCTCAACAAGGCGGAGGGCGTCACGCGCATCGCGGTGATGGGCGGCTCGGCGGCGTTCGGCTGGGGCGTACCGGCCGAACAGGCGTTTCCGTCGCAACTCCAGACGCTGCTCGGCGTGTTGAGCGAAAAGTATGAAGTGCTTAACTTTGGCGCTCCGATGTTTTCATCGCACCAGGGGCTGACTCAATATTCTCAGCTGGTACACAACTTTAATCCCGACATCCTCATTCTAACCTACGGCCTGTACGACTCGTTTGACGCCCGCCTGTCGGACGCTGAATGGCACGACCTGAATCAGCGAACCGGCGCTTACGACGATCTGGGCGGCGTGTGGGGCGTGCTGGATCGATACAGCGCGGCGGGCCGGTTCTGGCTGGAGCGTTCACGCGTGAAAGCGCGCGACGTTCTGTTGAACGAACTGAAACACCGCGCCGAAGCGAACGAATGGAAACCACGCGTCTCGCCGGCGGAGCTGAAAGAAAACCTCAAGCTCATCATCGATCACCAGACGGGACGCGGAGGAAAGACCATTCTCGCCCATCTCAACCTGTTGAACCGGCGCTCGCTGGCGCCGCTGAAGGAGCTGGCGGCGGCGGAGAAAGTTCCGCTGGTGGATCTGCGCGACCTGTTCGATAACCTGGGCGGGCGAGACGAGCGTGAAAAAGCGATTCGAATGGGCCTGAAACCCGCGCTGGTCGAGCGCATCGTCAATGGGACGCGTTCAAAACTGACGTTTCGCCTGTACGCGAACGAACACGACGCGGCGGGCGGTTTTTCCATCGTTGGCGACGCGCCCGAACTGG
This sequence comes from bacterium, assembly GCA_016125385.1. Taxonomy (GTDB): domain Bacteria; phylum Hinthialibacterota; class Hinthialibacteria; order Hinthialibacterales; family Hinthialibacteraceae; genus WGLV01. The sequence goes on along the minus strand of WGLV01000035.1, from coordinate 62,118 downwards.
GCGACGGCGTTCCCAACAAAGTCAGGATGTACGACGACGGCTCGCACGGCGATGAGCGTTCCCGGGATCAGGTCTGGACCTACACCATCGAGAGCCGATTCGACCGGCCGCTCGATTACGCCTTCACGCCCAACGCAGCGGAGGGACAATGGGCGGCGGATGAAAGCGGCTTTTTGAACACGGCAAGAAACCAGGCTTTTTTTTACCGGGCCGAACCGGCGGCATGGGCGCCCGCCGTGGAATGGCGTTCGCTGCTTCATATCTACGGCGAACGGCCGTTTGAGGAGCTGTTGATTCCCGGGCCGGACGCTCTGCCCAACGCGAAAGGTCACGCGGCCATCGCCCAGCGGCTGGCCGACGTGATACTTCACCCCAACGCGGCGCGGATCGCCATGCCCCACGCCGCGGAAGCCGAGCACGGATAATCCATCAATCATTCAATGAGAACGTTCAACGTCTCCCGCGTGTTTACTCGGCGACGGGCGTTTCCCGCCACGTTCCATCCTCGCCCCGCCAAGCCAGACGCGCGGCCTTGCGCATAATCGTTTCGCCGCGCCATGACACGCTCGCGCTCGCTTCAATCATGACCGCCCGTTCAATCCTTCGATCGGGGAAGCTCTCACGCGCCAGTTGAAGCGCATCGGAAACCCGCGCTTCGCTTCGCGCCTGAAGCGGGCGGGTATCGCGATCTTCTTCCGATGACGTCAACGGATCCGCGCCGAGATACACGGGCGCGAGCGTTAACGTCTTCACTCGTTCATCTGAAGCGTCCATCCTTCCACCGCGCACGATCGCCGCCAGCGTCTCTTCCACCGCCGAACTCGCCAACCAGTGGGCCTGACTGACGATCAGCGCGCGAGAGGCGGAGCCGTCGCTCTGGCGAAGACGAAGCGACAGGCCCGCGTGCGCAATCGCGAACACCGAGATCAGCAACAGAATGGTGGGCAGAATCGTGAACGCCCGGTTACGCATCGCCGCCTTCATGGTTTCACCTCCCCGGGGTCGAGATACACCACCAGCCGGGCGCCGCGCCGCCGCCCCGGTTCCATGCGGCCGGGTTGAACCCATTCGAGCTTCAACAAGCCGTTCTCAGCGCTGGCGATGAGCAGCGCGCCGTTCATCGCGGCGATTTTCTCGATTTGTTCTCGGTCATCCGGACGAGTGGTTTTTCGCAGCAGTTCGCCGCCTTCGACGGCGTATTCAATCGTGACGGGTTTCAACGACTCGTCCCGCGCCTCCATGTGGATCACGCCAGCGGACGACGAAACCGAAACCGCGCCGCGCGCGTCCGCGCGGATGTGTTCGAGCGCGATTTCAGCGCGCTGGGCGTTGTTGAGATTGGCGCGGGCCAGACGATTGACTTTTTCCATTTCGATGAACAGGCGAGATACAGAGCCGCTCATCACGATCAGGATGGACAGCACGATGGCCAGTTCAATCAGGGTGAATGCACGTAACGAGGGTTTCATGGCTTCGCCTCCACGCGGCGCAGGGCGATCAGGCGATACTGCTTTTCGCCCGCGTCGCTTTGATATCGCAGGTGAACTTCGAGGCGCGCAAGGCCCTCCTGGTCAGACGCTTCGGCGACGCACCAGCCTTCGCTGGATCGAGTCAGGCCGAACTCATCGAGAGGGATAGGCAACGGTTGCTGTACGCCCGCCGCCAGCGCGGGCGGCTTCGCCATCAGCGCGGTCATCTCGGAATCGAGCGCGGAATGGATTCGCCCGCGCATGACCGACTCACGCTGCGCCGCGATGGTGGTGGTCACGATGGTGGCGGACTGACCGAAGATGATCCCCAGAATGGCGATGCAGATGAGCAGCTCGATCAGGGTAAAGCCGCCCTGTTTTCCACCGGCGTGTTTTTTGATGACGACGTTCCAATTGGGGAGCAGCATGCGCCGCCAGTTCACATAGCGCGGGAAATATCCGCATGCGACGGTGAGGATGAACAGAAACATCATGAAAAACGGATTAAATACGAATTCGATCATGCCCTGCATTAAGGTCGTTTCGCGTCTCATGCCATACATCGAAAGAAAACTATATTGGCTGTTCATGCGGAATATGTTATGAACAATGCTGACGAACAGCACAATGCAGAACGCGATGGCGGCGAATTCGGGCAGTTTGTTCAGCGTCACTACAATCACGACCGTCGCCACAAAGATGATCGCCGCCAGCAGACACGCCTCCGGCTTGGCCGCCACGTTCAGCGCCGCGCCCAACACCACAGTGGAAAACAGCGCCAGCGTAACCAGGGCGTTCTTCCAGTTTTCGTTAAAAACAACGCTGATCAGCAGGTACACCGCGACCAGGCAGAAAATATTCACGCTGAGCCAGACCCAGGGGCTGATGGTTGGAACGCGGTTATGCTCGGTATACATGGTGAATAGAACGTAGAGCACCACCACCATGACCCAGCCGAACCACAACCCGAACGTCATGCGCCAGAGCGACGGCAGCCATTCATCCCAGCCCTGAGGCCTGAATTTGATCCATGGTTTTCTGTTTGTATTCATCACGCCTGCTCCATTTTCATCCTGCTGGAGGCCCCATTCATCGGATGATCTGAGTGACCGAGAACAGCGGCAGGAAGTTGCTGATGATAGGCGTGTAAAACGCCAGCAGGGTAAACGCCACCATCACCGCCACCAGCATGAGCAACAGGGGCTCAAGCGTCTCGCGCGCCAGGTTGGCCATGAGATCCATCTGGCGGTGGTGATGACGCGCCAGCCGGTCGAGCGTCTCGGAGAGGCCTTCGCCGGCGCCGGTTTCGGAGAGCATCCAGAGGGTGGCGCGCGGCACCAGCGTCTCGCCGGATTTCGGCTGGAAATCATCGCCAGAGAGCAGAGCGGCGTCGACCTCGTCGAACGCCTGTTCAAGCACGGGGCTTTCGACCGCCTGTTTGGCCAGCGTGACCGCCTCGCGGGCGGAACGGCCTCCCGCCGAAAGCGCCGAGAGAATCTCGCACACCTCGGCGGCTTTGGCGTGGCGCTGGATGGCGCCGAAGAAGGGCAGGTAGATCATGACGCGCTCGGCCCAGCGGTTGAGACCGGTTCGGTTTTCAGCCAGCCCGCCGAGAAAGCCCACCGCCAGCCACGCCAGGTAAAACGCCAGGCCGATCAGAAACACCACCACCATCGGGCCGTACTGAACCAGCCCGGTGGTGAGGGGAGGAGGCGTCATATCAAGCCCGTCATAGATATCCATGTACTTCGGGCCGACGATAAAGATCAGCACGCCCATGTCGATCATCAGAATCAGCCAGATGATGAGCGGGTAGATCATGCACTTCTGCAGGCGGTTTTTGATTTCGCCGGCGAACTGGAGATAGCGGCTGGCCTTGTCGAGCATGAGCGGCATGGCCTGGCCCTCTTCGGCGACGCGAACCATGCGGCGCAGCGGAGTTGGAAAGTAGCCGGGGTAATTGCCCATCGCTTCAGACAGCGGCGAACCCAACCGCACCAGTTCGGCGACGTTTTTCTGCGCGCCGCGCCAGGCGTCGTCGCCCGCGTCGTGACTCAAGGTTTCGATCGCCTTGTCGAGCGGCAGGTTGAGTTTCGCCGCGGCGGCGAGTTGTTCGACGAATAACAGCAGGTTGTCCCATTTCAATGCGGCCATGACGATCGCCTCCTTATGGACCAAAGGTCACGATGTTTCCGTACGACACGACTCCGTTCGAGGGGTTGTAGCTGGTGAAGCCGCTCGCCTCATCGAAGCTGACGTCTTCAACCACCAGCGGCCCCACGCTGATGACGGCGTAGTTGGCGGTTCCGTTGCCGCCGAAGCGGGAAAGCGGGAGCCGTTCGCCGTTGTACTGCTGAAGAAAGTTGACGTAGGTGTAGCCGATGTAGCCGGAGCGTTCTTCTTTGATCTTTTTTTCGGTCAGTTTGTACGGCGCGATGTAGGCGTCGGGGGGCAACGCCATCATGTACGGGATGGGGATGGTCAGCGGCGTCAGGTCGGGAGGCGAAAACCGCCCCGCCACCCGGTTGACGGGGTAGGCCTCGGCGTCGAGACGATAGGTCTCCAGCGCCCACATCACCAGTTCCTGATCGCAGATGGCGCGGGCCGTGCGGGCGCGGAGCGTCGCGTTGAGAAAGTTGGGCACGGCGATCGAGGCCAGCAGGCTGATGATCACCATGACGGTCATTAATTCTATGAGCGTAAATCCACGATTGCGCACTTTGTGCTTCATGGTCCCTTTCCTTTCCATTTTCTCTCACAAACGATTAGTGGATACGTACGATTTCAGAACACGTCAGCCGGTCAGGACGAAGGCCGGGCCGTCGCCGAGCCGATCGAGCGGTCGCCGGCGCGGGGCGCGGCGTCGAGGCTTAACACTCCACCGGGCATAACGCCGCCCGGGTAGATTCCACGATAGAGAGGCGATTCATGCGCGGCGCCGGGCAGAGCGCGCCCCGCCAGGGGTTGAAGCCGGTCGACCAGCGCCCAGGCGGCGAAGAAGACGATCAGGCACGAGGCGGCCACGCTGGCCGCCCAGTTGCGGATCGCGGCCCAGTTCTGGCGCGTCCAGTCTTCATACAGGCGAATCTGGCGCTTGACGCGAAACACCAGTTCGGCGGGGGCTTCGGCGCTGTCATCGGCGGCGGCGAGGCCGTCAAACCGGGCGAGCAGGCCGCGCCATTTCGCTTCTTCGGCGCGGCAGGCGGGGCAGCGCTCGAGATGGCGGACGAACTCGGCCTGTTCGTGTTCAGTGAGTTCGCGGTACACGTACTCGGGCCAGCGGGATTGAATTTCATCACACGTGAATTTCATCGCACTCACCTCTCTCCCGCCGGGCCGGCCTGGCGCAGCGAATCGTTCTGGATGACGGTTCCCTCCAGCAGCACGCGCAGTTTGTTCAGCGTCTGGTGAAGGGTGGCTTTGACCGTGCCCAGCGGCATGCTCATCACTTCGGCGATCTCCTGCAGTTTGAGATTCTGAAAGTGGCGCAAGACGAACACCGCGCGCTGTTTTTCGGTCAGATCGTTCATCGCGCGCTTTAACTCGTTGAGTTCTTCGGCTTGTTGGGCGTGTTCAGCCGGGGTAGAACCCTTATCGACCCGGCTGAGCAGGATCAGGTTATCGGAATCGTTGACGGTATCGACCCGGCGCAGACTGCGCAGGCGATCGATACAGGCGTTGACCGCCACCCGATACGCCCAGCGTTCGAGATGGACGTCGGGCCGCAGCCGGGGGGCGAAACGCCACAGCTTGAGGAAGACCTCCTGCGCGGCGTCGAGCGCTTCGTCGCGGTCGCCCAGCATGCGCAATGCGGTGAAATAGATGCGATGCTGATAACGCCGGACGAAAATCTCGAACGCACCGGGATCGCGCTGACGGACGCCCCGGATCAGTTCGAAATCGCTCTCCATCTCTCCCGCTCCTTCCCCAGGTTGGAAATACCGGTTTTCGGCAACGTCAACGCATTCACCCCTAAAAGACGGTAATACGCGGGGGGTGGTTTAGTCCAGCAGAAAAAGATTTGCCGCCGACTCCGCGTTCGATATCACCGGGAGGTATTTTCGAGCCGTGAAGCGGGCGGCGCGCATTGCCTTGGCGGGGGCGAGCCGCTACAATGCCTACTTGTTCAATTCGGCCCAATATCGGGAGGGGTGTCCGAGTCTGGCCGAAGGAGCACGACTGGAAATCGTGTAAACCCCAAAAGGGTTTCGAGGGTTCGAATCCCTCCCCCTCCGTTCTTCTCTCCGCATTTTTCGATTTTATCAATTCACTGTTTCGTTTTGCCAGTTTCCTTGCGTATCCGCCCGTGCCTGTATACAAAAAAGGCCGGGAGGAATGCTCCCGGCCGGGTGGATTCACTGCGCCGATGGGATCGGATCGTCATGATATTGCCTTTGCAGCAAGCGGTTTGACTGTTCGAATACAAAGCGGAAGGTCTGATTGTTATTGGGTAGTTCATGAACCCACAAGTTATCAATGTAGACCGTGTACGTACCCGCCGCCGAGTTGTTGGCGGCTTGAATCAACGGCCTGAACATCCCCAGCGGAAAGGGGCAAATTGACGTAATCAACCGGTAGTCGGAGAAATAAGCATTTGTTTTGGAATAGGTAGTCAAAGAGAGGTCTTCAGAAGAGCCATCCGGTACCACTCCGATTGAAATCGCCAGATCTTTGGACGCCGGAGGGCCGCCTTCGACTTTGACGAAACAACTTACGCTGGTTTGAGAGAGCGCCTCATACGGGCTGGCGAGGAATGTCATCACCTGCCCGGGACCGACGGTGATTTTGACGCCGCTTCCATCGCTGGGCGCGGGCGGCTGACGCTTGGGTTTCGCCAGAGGAATCTCTCCAAATTCAATCGACCCAGAAGGCTTTCCGCTGAAACCGCCGGGATAGAGAACCAGACCGTTCGACTCGACGTCACCGGCGTTGAACTCATTACTTTCAATCAGCTCCGTGGCCTGATTGTATATCAGGGCAGATTTATCGTTTTGCTGGCTGACGTCGATAATCCGTACGCCTCCATCGGCGTCTCCCGCCGCTATCAACGGTTGAGTTGGATGAAGCCCCGCGAACCGAATGTCAGCGTATGATTGATCGAACGGCCGCCCATCGATAATGCCCATGTAACCGCTTCGGCGCTCTCCCGTCACGGCGTCATAGGACGCGACTTCTCCGTTGGCATTAAGCACATACAGAATTTCAGACTCGGGATTCGAAAACAGCCGACGAGCCAATTGGACCGGGGAGGGAAAATTCAACAAACGGGCACCCGTCACGGCGTTCCACGAAATGATGACGCCTCGTGAATCGAGCGAAAACAACCGGTCTCCCGATCGCGAGAAAGCCAGATCGGCCACTGGATCGCGATGGCCCTGCAAGACGGCGCGTAGCGTATGGGTTTCCGCATCCCACAGCGATATACCGGTTCTGGCCTGTAAAGCGATCGTTTCCCCGTCCGGCGAATATGTGGCGAAATTCACATACGGTTGCTCGGGAGGCGTTAACCGGGCAAGATGGCCCCCGGTTTGCGCGTCGTGGATCACGAGGCCCTGATCGCCATTCGACAGGATTTTTGACCCATCCGGCGAGTAAGAGGCAATGGCGGAGGCAAGAGGAAAGCTGCGAAGCAGCGAAAGCGAAGAGGCATCCCAGAACAGAGCCTCAGGAGCATAGATGCCCGGGATGGTAACCACCGTCATCATTTCAGAGCCATCGGGCGAATAAGAAGCGCTGATGACGCTTGCGCCATCTTCGGGAGTGAACTGGTTCCGCAGCGTTTTCGAAGCCCAATCCCAGATTTTGACCTCGCCGTTTTCGGAGGCGGCGATTACTCTGGTTCCATCCGGCGAAAACGAACAGGCGTTCACCTGGGCGGAAAACTCGCCAAGGGTCAGCGGATTTTCCGCATAAGACAGGAGAATACAGCACGATAAAATACTCGACCCGATCAACAAGCGGTTCAATCGTTGAAATAATCCAGTTATCTTCATCCCGATTCCCCCTTTTGAATCCGAGACTTCAGACTTTTTATACCATATCATGCCTGACCGTATTTGACTCTGGAAACTTGTAAAATTTTGTCATTTCTGACTCTGGCTCCGCCCGTGCCTGTAAACAAAAAAGGCCGGGAGGAGCGCTCCCGGCCGGGTGGTGACGCTTTGAACCTGTTTCGCGAAGGTTATTCGGCTGGAATCGCGAAGGGATCGTCGGGGTAGCGGCGAGAGAGCAACGAGTTGGTCTGCTCGAATGAGAAGCGAAATACCGGGCTGTTGGTGGGCAGGGCATGCACCCACAGGTTATCGATATACACCGTATGGGTCTCGCTGGATGAACCGTTCGCAACCTGCACCACCGGGCGGAAGACGCCCTTATTCATCGCGCAGATGGAGGTAATCAGCCGGTAATCGGTAAAGTAGGAGGCAAGTTCTGAATAGGTCGCGATCGACAGTTTGTTCGAACCGTCATCGGGAATCACACCGATGGAGATGGAGAGGTCTTTTTCCTGCGACGGAGTCTGGCCGACTTTGACGAAGCAACTGACGCTGGTTTGAGAGTTCGCGGTGAAGGGGCGGTCGACGAAGGTCATCACCTCGCCGGGGCCGACGGTGATCTTCACGCCGCGTCCGTCGCTGGGGGCGGGCGGCTGGCGTTTGGGCAGTGGCCGATCGATTTCACCGAAGGCGATCGTACCCGAGGGGAATCCACTGAACCCGCCGGGGAACAACACGACGCCATTCGATGCGGCATCCTCGCCGCTGAACGTGTTGTAATCGATCAAATCGACCGTCTGGGAGGGAGTATTTGGCGGCAGTTGCCCCGCACGGAAGTCCCAAATCCGCAAAAGGCCGTCCTCGCTGCCGGTCACAATATGCTCGCCGTCTGGATGGATGTCAACGATTTGTTCGGCCCACGCCCTCTGGCCGCACTGAATGGGATCATGTTCATATAAAACCATTTCTCCTGTAGACAGCTCAATCCATTGAAACACCCCTATGTATTTAAATACACAAATCCGGTTTCCCCTGGAGTCCAGAAATAAATTCACGCCGCCAGAGTTGCCAAGCGGATAAAATTTCAGACGGGAATACGATTTCATATCCCATTCGATAATTCCATCATACCCAAGCGTATACAATCGATCACCGGAAGGGGAAAAAACCGCGTCATCAATATCTCCACGCTGCTCCTGAAGTTCAGTAATCAGTTGATACGTGTTTGCATCCCAAACAAAAATACTGGTATGTTGCCCCGTCACAATCACGTCTCCAGAAGGAGAATAGCGCGCAAAGATAACATCCGATTGATCTGAAGTTTGCAAGCGGCTCAGCTGGGTTCCTGTCTGAACATCATAGACCCCCGCGTCCACTTCCCCTTCCGTCACCAGTTTTGTACTGTCCGGCGAAAAATTCAATTTTTTGGTGTTCAAAAAACCCAGTTCAAATTCGCGAAGGAACTGATAAGTATTCGCATCCCAGAATTGCACCGCGTTTCCAGTATGAGTCGATGGCGGTACAGCGGCTGTTGGTGAAACAAATGCGATCTCGGCTCCATTGGGCGTGAAAGTGGCGCCATATGCAAAACCAGGATAATTAAGATCGTTACCGGCCACATTGGATTTAAATTGGTGGATGAGCGTTTCAGATCGCCAGTCCCAAATTTGAATCAGCCCAGCGTCATCACTCGCGATCACCTTTTCACCATCCGGCGAGAAAACGCACGACCGGACGTAGGTTGGAAAATCAGCCAACGTAACCGGTTCGACAGCGGAGGCGGCGAGAGAGGCGAGGGTGAGAGCAAAGGTTGCAACAATGAGTCGGCGCAATGCAAAACCACGGCGCGTAGCCATTCTGATGGTTCCCCCCATTATGGAAGTGATTGATTGCTCTGTTAATCTATCGTGGGATAAATATTTTGTCCGGTGTTTTTTTTTGGAGTTTTATTTCAGTCGCGGAGCGATTTCATCCTGAATGGGGCCGCCGCTTGCGATGAAACCAAAACAGGCGGCCGATCAGGGCCTGGGGTGATCGGCGAACCATTGCCGATGGAAAGCATCGAAGGTTCCCTGGCGGATTTCTTCGCGGCAGCGGCCCATGAACTGCTGATAGAAGGTGATGTTGTGCTGACTGGCGAGACGGGAGGCGAGAATCTCGCCCGCCTGAAAGAGATGGCGCAGATAGGCGCGGCTGTAGTGGCGGCAACAATAGCACGGGCAGTTTTCGTCGACGGGGCGCTCATCGTCGCGGTATTGCGCCTGTTTGAGGGTCAGGCGCCCGCCCCAGGTGAGCAGGTGGCTGGTGCGCGCCATGCGGGTCGGGATGACGCAATCGAACATATCGACCCCGCGCGCGACGGCGTCGAGAAAATCTTCGGGGGTTCCGACGCCCATCAGGTAGCGCGGCTTTTCACGCGGGAGCAGACCGGACAACGAATCGACCATGCGCCAGGTGAGGTCTTTGTCTTCACCGATCATCAGGCCGCCGATGGCGTACCCGGGGAAATCGAGCGGGATCAGGTCGAGGGCGCTGCGCTCGCGCAGATCGGGAAACACGCCGCCCTGCACGATGCCGAACAGGGCCTGATCTTCGCGCGCGTGGGCCGCCACGCAACGCCGCGCCCAGCCGGAAGTGATCTGAACCGAACGCTCGGCGTATTCACGCGTCACCGGGTAGGGCGTGCATTCATCAAAACACATGATGATGTCGGCGCCGAGATCGTTTTCCAGCTTCATCACGCTTTCGGGGGTAAAGCGATACTCGCCGCCGTCGATGTGAGAGCGAAAGGTCACGCCGTCTTCATCGATCTTGCGCAGCGGGGCGAGGCTGTAGACCTGAAAGCCGCCGCTGTCGGTGAGGATGGGACGCCGCCAGTTCATGAATTCATGCAGGCCGCCCATACGGGCGACGAGGTCCTGACCGGGCCGCATGAAAAGATGGTAGGCGTTGCAGAGCAGAATCCGCGAGCCGGTTTCGGCGACCTCTTCAGGCGTCATCGCCTTGACGGTGGCGTTGGTGCCGACCGGCATGAAGGCGGGGGTGTCAAACGCGCCGTGGGGCGTGGTTACGCGGCCCACGCGGGCGCGGCCGGATTGATGGAAGATTTCAAATTGAAGACAGGAAGACGGCATGATTTTTACCAGTGTTACAGTTGAATTCTATAGAACGCTTCGCTGTAAAATCAGCGTGTTTCAAGACCAAGCCCAAGAGCATTCATTTGGCTCGCCTCAGCGGCCAACAGGCGCGGTTTGACAACCCCCTCCTGCGCCTCCCCCATATTTTGGGGGAGGAAAACGCTACTCGATCCCGCTCATCTCAGCGACCAGCGGGAGGGCTATGGTTCTCTCACCGAAGATCGGGGGGAGTTAGAGGGGGGTTGAGCGCCTTGCGCGGCCATCGCGATTTTTCAGCCAACCCCCTCTCCTTGAATGACCGGGTGCAAGATGGACTGATCGCACCACAGGGGCGGGTTTAAAACCCGCCCCTACAACCGGCCGATTCTGATTGATCTATCGATAATGTGTTTCCAGCGTTTCTGATAAATCAAAATTCCGAAACCGTCTTTCTATCAGATCACATCATCGACTAACCGGAGCGCTAAACGCGCACAGCCCAAAAACCAGGCCGCCGACACTGTCAGCCTCCCCCAAACTTTGGGGGAGGAAAACGCTACTTGATCCCGCTCATCTCAGCGACCAGCGGGATTCTTTATGCGTTATTGAATCACGAAAACACGAAAGTAAAGGAATAACACGAAAAAAGGCCGATATTTGTGAAATTCACGCCTATGCAAGCGCTTGTGATTCAAAAGCGATCAACAAGAGAGATTAATACGCACCGCCCGAGTGGCGGAAACCCTCCGATCAGTCGCGATCGATACGGCGAAAGCGCATCCCCGCCTCGCGGGCGATCAGGCCTTTCAGTTCCAACAGCCCCAGCGCGGACGACGCGCGCGCGATGGGCCACTCGATGGCGCGGCTGATGACGTCGATGTGAACGGGGTCGTCGTTGAGGCGTTCGAGAATGGCGGCTTCGTCGTCCGACAGCGGAGGTAAGGGGTGCGCAGGCGCGGGCGTTTCGTCGAGATGCACCACGGACTCGGTTTGGGAATCAGCCGGAGCGGAGGAGGCTTTGGGAGCCGATTCACGTTTGACGGACGGCGCCGGCTCAGGCGATGAAGACTCAGGCGGGGGTGAAGGCGCGGCGTAGGGATTCAGCGGCGCGTCAGGCAGACGGGGCGGGCCGTCGCGCAGAATTTCGATGGCGGCGGGCGGCGTCGCTTTGGGCAGGCTGGCGATTTCGCCCTTGATCTCATGGACGGTATAGGCGATGCGGTCTTCGAGCTCGCGCAGGATGTCGTCGGCGGAAGTCACCAGCCGGGCGGCGCTATCGGCGATCAGGTTGTTGTTTCCACGCGCCTTGAGCGACTCGGCGGCGCCGGGCAGGGCGAAGACCTCGCGGCCCTGTTCGAGCGCGTAGTCGGCGGTGATGAGGGCGCCGCTGCGCTCGGGCGCTTCAACCACCAGCACGCCCAGCGAGAGGCCGCTGATGATACGGTTGCGCGGGGGAAAGTTGCGCTTGTCAGGGGCGACGTCGTGAAACAACTCGGTGATGAGCGCGCCGCGCCGCTCGACCTGTTCATACAACGATTCGTGTTCACGAGGATAAACAAACTTGAGGCCGTTGCCGAGCACCGCCAGTGTACGGCCGGTTTTATACTTGAGCGCGCCCTTGTGGGCTGAAGCGTCGACGCCCCAGGCCAGCCCGCTGATGATGGTGAGGCCGGCCTCGGCCAACTGATACGCGATGCGGTTGGCGAGGCGCTTGCCCGCGTCGGAGGCGTTGCGCGTGCCCACGATGGCGAGCGACAGCGCATCGGTGGGCAGCACGTCGCCCTTCAGGTACAACAGCGCGGGCGGCGCGGGAACCTGGCGCAGCGTCCGGGGGAATTTTTCATCGGTGTGCAACCAGATCTGTACGCCGTTTTTTTCACACCAGCGCAGGTCTTTCTCGATCTCATCGTCGAACTTTCCCGCCGCCGCTTCTTTTACCGAACGGGCCATTTCTTCATTGAAGCGGGGAACAGCGGCGATGGCGTCGACGGACGCCTTGAGCGCGTTTTCGATCGAGCCGAAGCGTTCGGCCAGAACCATGGCTCGAGCGCTGCCCATAAACCTGGCGCGTAAAATCGCCAACCATGGATATAACTTGTCCCGATCCAGTTTCGTCATCGCGCGTTTTCCTTTCGGCGGGTTCATCATAAAAAACTCACAGCGCCGATACAAGCAGTACGGTTCGGTCAGTACGCGCCTGTCGAGGCGAACGGCGGATTTTAAACGAAAGTACACCGGAAAACCGGAATATTTTCATACGAACATATGGCGTAATGGGATGATTCGCCGCCGCATCGGGTAAGATGTTTTTATCGCCAACATCAAGTTAAAATACTGACTATACACTACTTAGTTAAAAAAATACTTGTTGTTTTTACGTATCTTCATGATACATTTTCGTTCATACCGCGATGAAAATAGCCGCCCTGATCCGGTGGTTCTGGGGAGCGTCGCGGTGAAACCTGGCTAGAGCGATTCATGGATTGTGAAAGGGGAAAGATCATGCTGGCGACCAATACGATTCAGGAAATTCAATGTTTTCCCGGCCTCAGCGATACGCAACTGGAAAAACTCTGCGCCATCGCTGAAGAAAAAAACTATCCCAAAGGCGAGTTCATCCAGCGCGAAAAAGGAGAAGCGGACGCGCTGTACGTGGTCAAGCAGGGCCGCGTGACGATCGAGATGACCCTGCCGGGCAACCACACCATTTCAATTTACACCGTTCACCCCGGCGATCTGTTCGGCTGGTCGGCGCTGGTTCCGCCGCATGTGGTTACAGCGTCGTCGCACTGTGAAGAAGACACCGTCGCCCTGGCGCTGCCACGGGAGAAGATGATCGAGCTGTTCAAGCAGGACGTCGGCGTCAAAGCAGAAGTATTCGAGTTTATCTCCCGCGCGGTGGGCAAGCGCCTTAAAGAAGCCCGCGACCAGATGTCGTTTCTGCTTGGATAACCCCGCTCCACCCTTCGAGCGACCACGCGCCCGATTCACCGCCCGGTGGATCGGGCGTTTGTTTAATGACCATCCCCCCCTTGAATGACCGGGCGCGATAAGAACGTGCAATGCAAAAGACGGACGGCTGATAGTTTTCGCCAGAGGCGTCGATGATAAACAGGTATCCTCAAGGGGATCTCATCGGGTATATTTTTATCGTCAAAGCCACGTTCGGATTGAACGTGGCGAAAAACACGTATTCCGTGTGATTTTCGCCGATTGCGCCAAGGTCCATTCTGAATATTATTCTTATAAACGCTATAATCAGTGCGATGGATAACCTGACTCCCGAACAGCGGCGCCGTACCATGTCGCGAGTACGCGGCAAGGACACCAAGCCGGAATGGATCGTACGGCGGACGGCGCACGGCATGGGCTTTCGTTACCGGCTGCATCACGCCGGTCTGCCGGGCAAGCCCGACCTGGTTTTCGTCTCGCGGCGCAAGGTCATCTTCGTACACGGCTGTTTCTGGCATGGGCACTCCTGCAAGGCGGGGCGAAACCGTCCGAGCAGCCGCACGGAGTACTGGACGGCCAAGCTGGACCGCAACATGGCCCGCGACCGCCGCAACCGGCGCGCGCTGAAGAAGCAGGGCTGGGACGTGCTGGTCATCTGGGAATGTCAACTCAAGAATGAAGAACGCCTGCGGGCGCGGCTTGCGGCGTTTTTGCGGCGATAAATCAATCATCGAACACACAAACTGATTCATGGCGGACGCACCTTTCGGTTTTTATGAGTTTTTCGCGGGCGGCGGCATGGCGCGCCTGGGGCTGGGGAAGCGATGGCGATGCCTGTTCGCCAACGACAACAGCCCCAAAAAGGCGCGCGCGTACGCGGAGAATTTTTTACGGCGGCGCAATGGCGACGCGCATCCTCATTTCGTATGCGGCGACGTGGCCGGCCTGACCACCGCCGACCTGCCGGAGGGCGCGGCGTTGTCGTGGGGATCGTTTCCCTGTCAGGACCTGTCGCTGGCGGGAGTACGCGGCGGGCTGCGCGCGCGGCGCAGCGGGACCTTCTGGCCTTTCTGGGAGCTGATGAAATCGCTCGACGCCGAAGGCCGCCCGGCGCCGATCGTGGTTCTGGAAAACGTCACCGGAGCGATCACCTCGAAAGGCGGGCAGGATTTTCAGGCGCTATTGGCCGTACTCGCCGAATCGGGCTACCGCGCGGGACCGATGGTGATGGACGCGGTGCATTTCGTCCCGCAATCGCGCCCCCGGCTGTTCATCGTCGCGGTGAAAGAGACTCTCGAGATTCCCCGGAAAATCACGGAGGACGGCCCGGGCGGAATCTGGCACCCCTCGCCGATCCAGCGAGCGTATGAAACCGCGCCCGATGAACTGAAACAGGTCTGGGTATGGTGGAAGACGCCCACGCCGCCCGCGCGCACAAAAACGCTGAGCGACTGCATTGAAGACGATCCACCCGCCTATTTATGGAACGACGAAGCCGAAACGCGCGCGCTGCTGGCCAAGATGAGCGAGATCAATCGCGCCAAGCTGGATGAAGCCCGGCGGCGCGGCGGTTGCGTCATCGGCGCGGTGTATAAACGCACGCGGCGGGGCGAAAACGGCGAAAACGTGCAGCGCGCCGAGGTTCGCTTCGACGGTGTGAGCGGGTGTCTGCGCACGCCGGCGGGCGGTTCGAGCCGCCAGACGCTTCTGATCATTGAAGACGGGGCGGTGCGCTCGCGGCTGCTGTCGGCGAGAGAAGCGGCGAGGCTGATGGGCGCGCCGGAGCGCTACCGGCTGCCCGAGGGCTATAACGAAGCCTACCACCTGATGGGCGACGGTCTCGCCGTGCCGGTGGTGGCCTGGCTGGAGAAGTGCATCCTGCGGCCGCTGGCGCGCGAGGCGCGGAAACGCGGGGAGGCCCTCTGATGGCGCGGCCAGGCGACACGCCGTTCGTTCTCTGCCAGAAGCGGGATGGGTATGACCGGCAGGTGACGGAGTATATCAAGGCGCTGAAAGAAGCCGCGCCCGGCATCGGCGATCATGGCATGAGCGCGGATGAGTTCTGGGAGTCGGGCCTGTTTTACAGCGCGGTGGAGCGGCTGCGCGGCTCGAACGCGGCGTCGATGAAAGAAAAACGCGCCTTCATCGAAAGCGCGCTCAACCGGCTTCAACTCGCCCGCGCCATTGAGCAATGGACCTTCACCGGCTCAGGCGAACGCCACGATTATGAGGTCATCATGCCGGGCGGCTGGCGCAGCATCATCGAAACCAAGGGATGTCTCGACGGCAATAACACCAACATCTTCGAACGGCCTCCGCACGCGGATGAATTCATCATCTGGTCACTCTGTCAGAACCGGGGGTCGGACCCGCGAAAAAACGCGCGGTCGGGCATCTGTACGCGGCTGGGCGCCGAGGTGATTCACCGGGGCCAGCGCGTCGACGGGCTGATTATCTGGGATATGGTGTGCGCGACGGCGGGGCGGCCCTGCCCCAAGACGCTGGCCGATCCGGACCGGCTGGTGAAACTGAGCGACCGCTTTCAGGCGCCGCCGCCCTGTCTGTACCTGTTTCCACGCAATATTCCCGACGCGCGCAACAATCCAGCGCCGCCCTGCTGGCGGCTGGAGGAGGTGCGGCTGATGAACGCGATGGCGGCGGTGTTCGGCTGCGGCGCGAACGACGTGGTCGACGTCCACATCGAAGCGCGTATGATGTCGGCGGAGACCCAGCGGCGAACGCGGCTGGTCCGTGAAGATCATGAATTTTTCGTCTCGGAATGGACGACCCTGAAACGAGCGCGGCGATGAACGGTGAACCGGTTTCGATTATTATTCCAGCCTATAACGAAGAGGCGAGCGTGGCGCGGACGGCCTGTGGAGCGCGCGAGGCGCTGCGCGACGTCAAGCACGAGATCATCGTGGTCGACGACGGCTCGGACGACGCCACCGCCGAGGCCGCCGAGCAGGCGCGCATTCACGTAATTCGCCACTGGAAGCGGAAAGGCTACGGCGCCGCGCTCAAGACGGGCCTGCGCCACGCCAAACACGACGTGATCGTCATCATGGACGCCGACGGCCAACACGACCCCGCCGACGCGCCCCGCCTGCTCGCCAAAATGGAAGAGGGGTACGACATGGTGGTGGGCGCGCGCGACGCGAAGTCGTTTCAATACGCGGCGCGCATGCCGGGCAAGCGTCTGTTGCAGTGGATGGCGGCGTTTCTGGTGGGCGAGCGGCCCGAAGACGTCAACTCGGGGCTGCGCGTGTTCCGCAAGAGCGTGGCCGAGCCGTATTTCCCCATTCTGCCCAACGCGTTTTCATTCACCACCACGCTGACGCTGGCGATGATCAAAGACGCCTACCGCGTGGGCTGGCTGCCCATTCAGGCGCATCCACGCGAGGGGCGGCGCAGCACGGTGACGCTGGCCGACGGGCTGCGCACGCTGCTTTTGATTTTGCGCATCTCGGTGTTGTTTAACCCGCTGAAGGTGTTTCTGCCGATCAGCGCGCTGATGTTCGCGGCGGGGTTCGGGTACATCGGCTGGAACCTGACGCGCGAGTTCAATATTCCCGACGGCGCGGTGCTGGCGCTGGCGGGCGGCGCGGTGATCTTCTTCTTCGGCCTGCTGGCCGACCAGCTGGCGTCGATCAGGCGCATAAAATAAGCAATGCTCAGCGGCTGCGCGCCCGAGCCATATCGAAACTTAACTGCATCCGCATGAGATGATCGGCGTTGGGGCCAAAAGCCTTTTCAATGCGCAAAGCCATTTCCGGCGAAAGACTCGCTCTCTGGTTAAGCAATTTGGACAAGGTTGAGCGCGCCACGCCGAGCAGCAACGCGGCGCGAGTCACGTCGAGTTCAAGCGCTTCGATGATATCATCACGAACCACGCGGCCGGGATGCGGCGGGTTTTTCATCGGCATGATCTCAATCGAGCAGGCCGTATTTGCGGCCTTTGTCGCGGATGGTTTTTCGGCTGGCGCCGGAGAGGTGAGAGGCGTGGGAGATGTTGCCGCCCGCGCGTTCGAGCAGCTCGGATAGGTATTTGCGCTCGTATTCCTCCACCGCTTCATAAAACGGTATGTCGATCAGGGAAGACGGTTCGCCCACAGGCTGCGCCGGGGATGGAGAACCGGTTCCATTGAGCGGACGGAAGACGAGGTCGCGCTTTTCGATGCAGGGGCCTTCGGCCAGCGCGGCGGCGCGCTCGACCACGATACGCAGTTCGCGCACGTTGCCCGGCCAGGCGTATTTCATCAGCGTCTCCATCGCCTCGGGGCTGACGAACGCGGGCGCGCCGGCGAGATACTCACCCACCTGATCGAGAAAATGCTTGACCAGCAGCGGGATGTCATCGCGGCGCTCGCGCAACGGCGGCACCTGGATCACGAATCCACACAGGCGATAGTAGAGGTCTTCACGAAAACGCCCCTGATTGACCTGTTCGGCGACGTCGACGTTGGCCGCCGCCAGAAAGCGCACGTCGACCGGCAGAAAGTTGTTGGCCCCGAGCCGGCGGACCTTTTTTTCTTCAATCACGCGCAAGAGGCGCGACTGCATGGCGAGCGAGCTGTTGCCGATTTCATCGAGCAGCAGGGTTCCCCCATTCGCCGATTCGATCAGGCCGGCGCGATCGGTGATCGAGCCGGTGAACGCGCCCTGTTTGTGGCCGAAGAGTTCGCTTTCGAGCAGGGTTTCGGTCATGGCGCCGCAGTCGATGGGCACGAAGGGGCGGCCGCGGCGATCGCCGCAGTCGTGAATCGCCCTGGCGACGAGTTCCTTCCCGACGCCGCTCTCGCCCTGAATCAACACCGACCCGCGCATGCGCGCCACGCGGGGAATCAGCGAAAAGATTTTGCGCATTTTGGCCGAGCGGCCGATCATTCCCTGATATCCACTGGCGCGGGGGTCGCCGCCGGTCAGCGCCAGACGGCGGCGGATGCGGCTGAGGTTATCGAGCAGTTCGTCGGGCTCGACCGGTTTGATGAGATAGTTAAACGCGCCCAGCCGCATGGCTTCGACGGCGCCGTCGATGGTTCCATATCCGGTGATGATGATGACTTCCGTGGCGGGGGTGCGCGCCTTGATCTCGCGCAGCAGGTCGACGCCGCTCATGCCGGGCATGGAGAGATCGCTGAGGATGACGTCGAACTCGTCGCGCTCGCAGGCGGCCAGCGCCTCATGGGCGCTGAAGGCGGGCTCGACCTCGCCGCCTTCGCCGCCGACCAGTTGAGCCAGGGTCGAAACCATATCGGGCTCGTCATCGACGATCAGAACGCGGACGGGCGCGTGAGAAGAAGCGGCTTCAATCATGAGTACGCATAACCTCTCTCGGCGGGGCCGGTAATGAACCGGCGGCGGTCAACCGGGGCAGCATCAGGGTGAAGACGCTTCCCCGCCCCAGCGTGCTGTCGACCTCGATCTCGCCTCCCAGCTCCCGCGCCAGGCTGCGCGAAATGGTCAGTCCGAGGCCGGTTCCCTGCCCGTTGGCCTTGGTGGTGTAAAAGCGTTCGAAGATGCGGGTCAGGTCCTCCGGCGCGACGCCGCAGCCGGTGTCTTCGATTTCGATGCGGGCGCCGTTCAGCCACGGCGAGACGCGCACGGTCAGTACGCCGCCGTTTTCCATACTCTGGATGGCGTTGATAATGAGGTTGAGCAGACATTCCTGCAGGCGGTGGCGATCGAGACGCACCAGCCCCAGCGGCTGATACTCGCGAGCCAGTTCGACGCGCCGCCATTCCATTTCTTTGGAAAACAGCGCCAGCAGCTCGTCAATCAGCCCGCGGACGTCGGTGGCTTCTTCCTGCGAGATGGCGGGCCGGGAAAGATTGAGCAGGTTTTCGATAAACTGGCGGGCGCGGCTCACGCTGCGGTTGATCAGTTCGACGTTGCTTTTCAGCGGGCCGTCTTCAGAAGGCAATGAGCGGTCGATGTTATACGCGGCGTTGCGGATTACGCCGAGCAGATTGCGCATTTCATGAGCCACGCTGGAGGTCAGCTGACCGATGGCGGCCAGTTTTTCCATGTGGGCGAGCGCCTGGGGGGTGATCTCTCCACCCGGGGCGGAGGCGTTCATCGCCGTGGTACGCAGGGTTTCATGTTCAGTTTGCATCGCCATCACCGCATCGGATTTCATCGCCGCCTCAAGTCATCCCGCGCCGTTGGGCCTCTTGAAAAATGGGCGGCAGGGGCTTTCGGCGTCCTGTAAAAAAAAGTCAATCGGTTCACCAAAACAATACAGTGCCGATGACCAGGAAAAATCTGATTTTACAGCAGGACTAAAACGCTATCGCAATTCCGCCAAATCATCAACACGTTGTTCATCAACAATTTAAGACGTCTTTTCCATCAAAACGAAATTAAAACCTCTCAAGTGGAACAAATCGGCCATCCGATTTGGACTCTTTCGCGCAGCAGTACGCAATTAACAAGAAAGGCTAAATTTAAACTCGGAAGATTTTTTCCACTCCGTAGACCGTAACGAAGCAGCCACAGTGAAACGACTTATTTAACCATATATTTTCTCAATGGTTAAGAAATAAATGGAAGATTTCGCACAAATGTGGATCATAAAGACCACACTTTTGTATGAATCATGCCACTTTTTCGGCGAGGATCGCCTGAATTACACTTTTTTCTGAAACACTCTTTAACATCCATCGTACTAGTAACTCATGAGCGGGATGGGTTTTACCGGCGGATTCAGGCTGCTGACCGCCGGAAAACGACGGGGGTGAACGCGGCGAAAAACACGTTTTTTCTGTAATTTTTGGCGGTTGCATCAAAGGGAAATTCTGACATCGGAAAGACAAAGGCTATAATGGAGCGCGACTCATGACGCTCACAAACCACTGAAAAACGAGGCGACGATGAATCGGACGATTCTTTTTGTTTTACTGGGGCTTGGAATTTTTATGTTGCTGGCGGTGTTGCTGGTCGCGATGCCGATGATTTCGACCTATAACACCCTGGTCTCACAGAACGAGCAGGTGGACGCGCAATGGAAACAGGTTGAAAACCAGTATCAGCGCCGCGCGGACCTGATCCCCAATCTGGTCGAGACGGTGAAGGGATACGCCAAGCAGGAAAACGAGATCTTCACCAATATCGCCAACGCGCGGGCGCGGATCGGATCGGCGCAGACGCGCGGCCAGCGTATGGAAGCGGAAAGCGAGATGTCGGGTTTTCTGTCGCGCCTGCTGATGATTTCAGAGAATTATCCGCAGCTGAAATCGAACGAAAATTTCACCAACCTGATGGTTCAACTGGAAGGCACGGAGAACCGCATTACGGTCGAACGCATGAAATACAACGAAGAAGTACAAAAATATAACCTGATGGTCAAGCGCTTTCCCGGCAACCTGATGGCGGGCTTTCTGGGCTTTGAGGCGCGCGAATACTTTGAAGCCGACGCAGGCACGGAGAACGCGCCGAAGGTCGACTTCGGCGGCGCATCGGGCGCGGCGGCTCCGGAGCCGGCCACGGGAGGCGCCAACTGATGGCGGGTTCTCTGTTCGACGGCGCGAAGCAACAGCTAGCCAAGGCGCTGAAACACACCAAGATCAGCGAAGACTCGATCGAACGGCTGCGAAGCCCGAAAAGCATTATTCAGGTTTCGATCCCGGTGCGGATGGACAACGGCTCGCTGAAGACGTTCACCGGCTACCGCGTGCGTTACGACGATTCGCGCGGCCCCACCAAGGGCGGCATCCGCTTTCACCCCAACGTCACGCTGGATGAGGTGACCTCGCTCTCGTTCTGGATGACGTTCAAGTGCGCGGTGATGGGGCTGCCCTACGGCGGCGGCAAGGGCGGCGTGTGCGTGAACCCGAAAGAGCTGTCAATGTTCGAGCTGGAGCGGCTCAGCCGGGGGTACATCGCGGCCATCGCCGATTTTATCGGCCCCGACGTCGACGTACCCGCGCCGGACGTTTACACCAATCCGCTCATCATGGGCTGGATGATGGACGAATACAGCCTGATCAAACGCAAACACACGCCCGCCGTCATCACCGGCAAGCCCATCCCGCTGGGCGGAAGCCAGGGCCGAGACGTGGCCACCGCACTGGGCGGGTTCTACTGCATCCAGACGGTGCTGGAAAAAGACGGGCTGGCGGCGAACGGCGCGACCGTCGCGGTGCAGGGCTTCGGCAACGCCGGATCGGTGGCGGCGGAACTGTTGCATAACGCAGGCTATACCGTCGTGGCGGTCAGCGACTCGAAGGGCGGCATCTACAACCCCAAGGGGCTCGACATCCCCAGCGTAAAGCGCCACAAGGAATCGACGCGCAAGCTGGAGGCGATTTACTGCGACGGCAGCGTCTGCGACATCGGCGAACATGAAGACATCACCAACGAGCAGCTGCTCGAACTGGGGGTGGACGTGCTCATCCCCGCCGCGCTGGAAAACCAGATCGTGAAAGAGAACGCCGGAGCGGTTAAAGCGAAGTACATCTTCGAACTGGCCAACGGGCCGGTCAGCCCCGAGGCGGACGAGATTCTGAAAACGAACGGCGTGAAGGTGTTTCCCGACATTTTGTTGAACGCGGGCGGCGTCACGGTGAGTTACTATGAATGGGTGCAGAATCGTATAGGTATGTACTGGAGCGCGGACGAGGTGAAGGATAAACTGCGCGGACGGATGGTGGAAGAAACCGAAAACGTGCTGCGCATCGCGCATGACAAGCAGGTCTCGTTCCGCACGGCGGCGTACATCCTCAGCCTGGGCCGCATCGCCGAGGCGATGGAAGCGAAAGGCTCCAAGCAGGACTACCTGCGCAAGTAGCCGGCGCTTGACTCGAACACCCTCCTTCGCCAGAGTACGCGAGGCGGACGCGCGCGATTCACGTCGCGTTTCTCCCCCCGAGGTTCGGGGGGAGTCAAGAGGGGGGTTGAACGCTTAACGCAACCATTGTGATTTTTCGGTCAACCCCCTCCCTAACCTCCCCCAAACTTTGGGGGAGGCGGCCAGCGGCCCGAGACGGTTTTTGCTAGCCCTATCGATTCAGCGCTCCCGCTGGCCGCTCCGCTTCCGGGATTAAGCAGGGATTTCGATCGTCTTATTTTGAATTACAATTAACCATCTTTATGAAGCGAGATGAGATCATGAACGACGAAACCAGGCAGCCGATGGAAGAACAGGAAGAAAACCAGTACGAAGCCTACGGGTGGGAGTTTCAGAAGAAGCCGTTGCTCTACGCCGCCATCGCGTGCGTGCTGTTTTACGCGTTCGTGTTCTTCTATGTGAAGGTGTAGAAACCACCCCCGTATGCGACGCGATTACGAGCCAGGAACGTATTTCATGATTCTTTCATACTCTTTCTCGTCACGTTTTGCTTTGGGATATCGCACCGGATCCGGCGGATACGCCCATGCCGCCAAGTAGAACGGCATGCGGCCATTAAAAGCGAGTGTCGCTGCTTCTTGAAATCTTTTGTCATCACTTTTCATGCGCTGAGACAAATCTCGCCACGTTTCGCCTGCGATTTGACGCCACATCTCGGGTGTAATGTCTTCAGGCTGATAGCCGGATTCTTTCATGAGGATGTTCGCGATCAGCGCGGCGCACCGCAATCGGCGTTCATTATTGGACCATTCTCCATAATCAGTCGAAATGTGGAAGCGGTCTTTTCGTTCAAACTCATCCAGCAATATGGGAATACTCTTCGCACCACTTTCTGAGAAATAAAAAATCACGGGGAAATCTTTCAAGATTTTATCGTAATTAAGAGAAAGATGTCCCTCTGGCTCATCGTCACTTCGGGCATCACTACTCAGAGTGTTGTCGAACTCATTTCGAAATTCATTTTCCACCGTCACACCGAGAAAAGGCAGGAATTTCCTGCTTTGAGGAAGCCATATTTTCTTATCCACCATAAAATACGCGAGCGCCGAAACATCCACTGCAATTCGGTTCATTGCAATAGTTGGCGGATCGTCCGCCCTCATTGAAACGGATAACTCAGGATAGTGCATTTTCGGTGCATATTGTTCCAGTAATTGGGTTGCATAATCGTTAAATTCCTGAAGCGTCGCTGAGCTGACTTCTGTGGTGGAGACCGAACCCCATTGATCGTTCATCTGACCTAAAGTTTCCTGCACGGTTGGTTTTTCCTGAGAATCGAGTTGACCTGCCATTTGTCCCTCTCCCTTCCACTTCCATTAAAATGGAGCGGCGTCCCAGACGGTTTTGCTTTCCGTCGATGTTTGTGTGTAGGTAGCTTTAGACCATCCATTTTCATCCAATTCTAAAGTCATCTTCAATATTGTTTGAATAAAATTTGAACTCGCACGTTGAGCATGATCGTTTACGCCAATAGGTGTTACATATGTCCTAAGTACCGTTTCCTTTTCCATTTTAAACACTTGATATGCTTGTGCAGGATTCCAATTCGGCTGATTCGGCAATTGGAAATAACCCGGAACATCCCAATATCGGGATAACAGCCCAGGCGCATCAGCAACATATATCGTATTATTCCCCACTCTCCTGAAATTATTTTTCCCATCACGCGTTGAATCGTCATCCCAAGCGTTAAGATCCGTGTAATTCGCAGGAGTCTGATCGATGGTCTTTAAATTGTTAAGGTTATCATAGTATTTTACGGTATTTCTCTTTTCTTGAGAGATTTTATATTGACCTTGATCATTGGCAGGGAAAGAAGCTTTAAACTCCACCTGATAACCAAAATTGTAGTAAGAATACGTAGTAGCCCCATTGACCGTCTCCCTGTATCCTTTTATGCTCCTCCCTAAATGAGGGGGGATGCCATTATAGTCACCATTAACTTGCTCGTGAAATACGCTGTTCCCCGTATTCGTGTAGCAATAGGTATTTAGCTCGTGCTCTGGAGGCGGAAATGCCATAGGATTATCGGCGGAGAATTCTCCCCCACTTCTGACAATAATTGTAATGGTAGCGCCATTATTACCCAAAACCCACTTGGGAACAGCTAACGCCCCTCCAGCGATAATTCCTAACGCATCACGCCGTTTGATGATTCTGCGATTCATCCTTCTCTCTCCTAAGAGTAGCGCTGCCAAGTGTTTCTCGAATCACGCCTAAAAGGTCGTGTCCGGGTATTTGAGAATGTCGGACAACCGCTCGCCAAATACACTGCAATCATGATCGCCCTTACGCAGGTTCTTTAATTCGGCAAACGCCTCGACCTTAGATCGAAGCGAGTCGCTTTGAATCCTCTGACGGCGACGGATGGCTTCAAACGCGATAAGCGCCTTGCCACGAACCGCAGCATCGCTGGAAGAGGCTAATGCCTCCAAATTCGCAATATCTTCATTCGTGCCTTTCATGGCTCCCGTCATTAACAAATGGGTGTAGGCGTTTTGGGACCCTACCGGCGCATTGAGAATGCTCCCTTGTTGCTGGATGCCGTATTCCACTAAATCTTCCAGCATCGGAATGGCGCGTTCATACCCCGTAACATAGGTGGATAGAATGGCGTGATTAAACTGAATCTGAGTGGAGATTTGGTCTGGAATAGTTCCCGCTTTCACAGCGCTGAAATAGGCGGGCGATTGAACGATTCCATCCAACAGCGCATACCCCAATTTGGGAGCGCCGTTTGAGTACAATCGAAGAGCCACGATGTGGAGATTGCGGCTCGCAAAGTAGATGTCATCCGAATACGTAGCAAAAAAAACATCCAAAAAAGATGGGAAATCGCCATTCTGAGAAGCGTATACATGATACAATCGCTGCATCTCAAAGCGCATTCGCCATTCTGGAGACATCGCCTTGAGTTGTTCTTCATTCGGGGCAAACAGCATGTAATCGGGATTTTTCGTTAAATAGCCCAGTTCCGCGAGAAGGTAGACGACAATCTCATCCGATTCTTTCGATTGCGTGGATTCTCCTTGAATGATTTCACTCAAAAACAAGCCGACCGCTTCCGCGCTCTCTTCCTTCAAAAGTTCATCGAAAATGGTTGGGATCGCTTCGATACAGGCTAATTCCATCAAGATTCGCCGTTTCGTGTCGGGATAGGTAAAGACGAAACGCACGTATTGCTTCAACGCATCCTTGTACCGCCCTTTAAACCACGCTTCCTCAGCCAACTGATAGGCCGCCTTACAGGACAGGCTGGCATCCTCGATATAAGGCAACGCGCTCGAGTAGAGTTCTTCCACTCCATCGAAATCGAACATGTATCGTTTGGCTTCCGCTGTGTAAAATCGTGCAAGCGCCAATACTGATTCGGAAGCAGGTATCTTTTTTGAAAGGATGGGGGAAAGACTGTCGATATAATCCTTCAGATGATGATCTTTACGAGACTGGAAATATCTGCTTCGGAGAATTTCAGCCTTCTCTTCTGTTATGGACGCTCGATCCAGTGAAGCAGTATTTAAGCCACTTGATTGCCCCCATGCCGATCCCAAAAGCAAACAGACAATTGTTAATAGAAAAGAGTGTGAAAGCATCCTTTTCCACGTCAAAGTTTTTTTATACATCACCCTGCTCTCCATTCATTCCCATCGCATCCGGTAGATCGTCCGCGCTTTTCGTACGGCGCTTGGAAACATATGCTTTTACCTTCTTGCAAAACCCATCTTGACTTAAAAAACAGATAAAACAGTCAATAGAAGAATAACGACTTGAACATGTTTCATCATTCTACTCCCTTCTTAATCAAATGAACGATACCACTTCTCGATATCTACATTATCACGGGGTGGGGGGATGTCAATAGATTTTATTTATTTTTTTGTAAAAATTGCAAACTCGCAAGCAAGAGACCGAGGAGGCGGGCGTCGCCGTTGTGGTATAGCGCGTCGGGCGACCAGGGATTGAGCGCCTCCAGCGCCACTTCTCCCGATTCAGGGACTTCGACGATACCCTTGCGCACCGTCCAGCCGTTGGTGGTGAGTTCCCAGGTATGCGCCGCGGTCTCGCCGCAATTCACCGTGAAGCGCAGCGGTTCGCCGGCGTGGAGCGGGCGGGCGGAGACATAGACGCCCAGTTCGATGCGCTGACCGGGGTACGGCAGGCGCAACACCGCCCGGCGCGCGGTGGCGCGGAAGAGGATGCCCTCGGGCGAGCGCTCGACGCCGTACCAGCCCTCGCCAAGGTAAGACTGGTCGTTTTTCCCCATCAGGATGAGGCGGGACGCGGGCATAGTGGAAAAAATTTCCCCCCGGAAAGAAATCCTTATCGGCGCGGCGCGGCGCGACTTGAGCGATCTTTCACGAATTTTTGTGTATCTTACGCGAAATCATCCATTTATGCAGGGGGGAATTTCACCCGGCTCCCGATGGTACGCCCCTTGCTCCCTTGATTGGCGGATCACTATCGAATTCACGAGGGCGACATGATCACCGGTTTGTATTCCGCCGCGAGCGGCATGATCATTCAGGAACGCGTGCAGGACGTACTGGCGCAAAATATGGCCGGTTCGATGATGCCGGGTTTCAAGCGCGAAGAGACCGTGATCCGCTCGTTTCCCGACGTGATGCTGTCTGAAACCTACCGCGGGTTGTCTCCCTCCACTGATAAACCCCGCTACAACCACGCCATCGGCCGCGTCGGAACCGGCGCCGGAGTCGACTGGGTTTACGTCGATTATACGGGCGGCCAGATGCGTTATACCGGCAGCAAAACCGACGTCAGCATCTTTGGCGACGGCTTTTTCGCGGTGAAGACGCCGGACGGGATGCGCTTTACCCGCTCGGGCAATTTCGTCGTCAACGACGAAGGCTATCTGACCACCACCCAGGGCCATTACGTCATGGGACAGGGCGCGAACAACAATAACGAACAGTCGCCGATTTACGTGGGTAATAAAGATTTTTACATCAACTACTACGGCGAAGTATTCACCCAACAGCCCGATCAGAACGGCGTGATGCGCAATACGCTGATGGATCAGGTGGTGGTGGTCGATTTCGCCGATAAAAACAAACTGTTCCGTGAACCGGGCAACCTCTACCGGGTTGAAGACGGCGACACCAATAATTTCACCATCCCCGACAAGTACCAGGTCGCGCAGGGGTATATTGAAGAATCGAACACCGACCCCACCACGGAAATGGTGAAGATGATCGACTCGTTCCGCACTTTTGAGGCGAGTTCAAGGGTGTTGAAGGCGATCGATCAGTCAGTAGGCCGCGCGGTCAACGAAGTGGGCCGCCCGGGGTAATGTAATCGTCTGAGCGCCATTCAGACAGTAAACAATCGCATGACAAGCGTTCGCGCTTCAATCAAATGGATTTGATTGCCTGATTCAAGGAGATCACGACTATGATACGAGGACTCTTCACCGCCGCCGCTGGAATGCACGGCATGTCCTTCATGGTGGACAACATCGCCAACAACCTGGCGAACGCCAACACCTTTGGCTACAAGAAAACCATGGTCGACTTTCAGGATCTTCTGTATCAGACGATCAAACCGGCGGGTACTTCGGCCTACGCCACCTCACGGCTTCCGACCGGCATCCAGATCGGTCACGGCGTCCGCGTGGCGGGTACGCGGCGCATCTTCACCGAAGGTTCGATGCGCGTCACCGAGAACCCGCTCGACGTCGCGATCGCCGGCCAGAAGGGCTTCTTTCAGATCACGCTGCCCGACGGCACCATCGGCTATACCCGCGACGGCGCCTTCAACCTCGACGAAACCGGCCAGATCGTAACCTCGGACGGCTTTCCGCTCGAACCGGCCATTACCATCCCCAACGAAGCCACCGCGATCAACATCAGTGAAGAAGGCATCGTTTCGGTCGTGACTCAGCCCGGCAACCAGATTCAGCAGCTGGGCCAGATTCAGCTGGCGACTTTCGTCAACCCGGCGGGCCTCTCGGCCACCGGCAAGAACCTGTTTCAGGAAACGGAATCGTCAGGCCCGCCCACGCCCGGCAACCCCGGTCAGAACGGCGTCGGCATACTGGCGCAGGGCTTTCTCGAAAACTCGAACGTCAGCGTGGCGGAAGAACTGGTCAATATGATCACCGCTCAACGCGCCTACGAAGTCAACTCACGCGCGGTGCGGACCGGCGACCAGATGATTCAGACCGCGCTGCAGCTGAAACAATAACCCGGTAATCAGGAGCCGATCATGAACATCACGTTCCGCGCCGCCCTTCTCACGCTCGCCGCCGCGCTGACGCTCGCGCCGGCCGCTCAGGCCGAATTACGCGAGAAAACCATCGTGCGGCTGCCGGAACGGTTCATCGTGGATGGAGAGCACAGCCCCCAGATTCTGCTGGGAGAACTGGCGGAGAAGATTGAAGGCGGCGACCCGGCGTTGTGTGAAGCGCTCAGAAAGCTGCCGGTGGCCGAGGTTCCCGAATCGGGCGAAAAAGGCCGGCTGTCTCCCATCAAGGTGTTACGCGACATCCGCGCCGCCGGGCTCGATTATCTGAGCGTCGACCTGCAGGGCGCGCGCCTGATCGAGGTATTCGGCGACGGACAGACCATCGCGCCGGCTACCATGGTTGAAGAGCTGAAGAAACACATCCTGCGCGAATCGGGCTGGACCGAAGACGAGGTCTCGATGCGCGTTTTAAGCAGCCCGGCGGAAACCGTCTGGCTGCCGACCGGCGAGGTGGGAATGTACGTCAACCGGCTGACCGATCAGTACCAGGGCACGGCGCGCTATGACGTGGAGTTTTATATCAACCAGATCCAGGTCGGCAAAGCGCCGTTCATCGTGGCGACCGAGCACAAGCGCACGGTGTACGTCCCGACCGGCAACCTGAACCGGGGCGACGTGATCAGCGCCGGCGATCTGGGCCAGCGGGTGATCTACGTCGACAACCAGCAGATCGACCAGCAACTGGCCGACGACCCGGAAGCGCTGGTTGGTTCACGCGTCAAAACGCCCCTGCATAAAAACGAGCCGATCCGCTGGTTTGAGATCGAGACCAATTTCGTCCTGCAACGCGGCAACAAGGCGACGATGGTGGTCCGCACCGGCGGACTGACCATGCACACCTCCGTCAAGGCGGAAAAACGCGCCGCGCTGGGCGACGTGATTCCCGTGAAGACCGAAGACACCAAGCAGATCGTGTTCGCCAAGGTGCTCGCCAGCGACCTGGTTGAGTTTGTGCGGTAACGGCACAGGAGAGAGATGATGAAGCGCAGCCTGATTCTAATCGCGATACTCGGCGCCCTGACGGCGCTTTCGCCCGCGACGCGGGCGCGTTCGCTATGGACGCCCGATTCAAAGATGAATTACCTGGTGACCGACGCCAACGCATCGCGAGTGGGCGACATTCTCACCATTCTGATCGAAGAAGATCACAGCGCCAACGACACCGCCGACTCGCAGGGCAACCGCAAGCATAACATGGACGGCCTGCTCAGCCTGTTGTGGAACAACCCCCTGATGGACAAGCTGTTCAACGGAGCGGCCAACGCGCCCGGCTTCAAATACGACTCATCCAACCAGTTTCAGGGCGAGACGGCGGTCGACCGCTCAAGCCGTTTCAATTCACGCATTTCGGCCACCGTGGTCAAGATCGATCCGGTGGGCAACTACCTGATTGAGGCGCGCAAGACCATCCGCATCGGCGAGGAATACAAAACCATCGTGCTGTCGGGCAAGGTCAGGCCGCGCGACATCATCAATAACACCGTCTTTTCGTGGCAGGTGGCCGACGCCGAAATCAGTTACATCGGCGATGGAACCATGACCGATTACAACAAGCCGGCCATCATCTCGCGGCTGTTCAATTTTCTGTTCTAACCCGAATCCATGGGAGACGGCGTCATGTTCATTCGAATTCAACCGCGTTTCATCGGATTGTTCGCCGCGCTGGCGGCGGCGCTGATCGCGTCATCATTCGACGCTTCGGCGCAACCGGTGATTTCACGGATCAAAGACATCGCGGTGCTGGAAGGCGTTCAGGACAACCCGCTGATCGGCTATGGCCTGGTGGCGGGGCTGAACGGCACCGGCGACGGCCGCCGCGGTTTTACCGCGCAATCGCTGAACAACATGGTGGCGGGCATGGGAATCAACGTGCTCGACCCCGACGTGATCTCGACCGAGGTGGTTCCCGATAACGTGGCGGCGGTGATGGTGATGACCAGCCTGCCGCCCTTCTCACGCCCCGGGCAACGCATCGACGTAACCGTGATCAGCATCGGACGGGCGCAGAGCCTGCAGGGCGGCTACCTGATCTCGACTCCATTGAAAGGCGGCGACGGCGACTTTCACGCGCTGGCGCAGGGCCCGGTCTCGATCGGCGGCTTCGTCGTTTCGGGCGGTGGCGGCGCGGGCGCGGCGGGCGGCGCGGTGGTTCAGCAGAACCACACCGTGGTGGGGATGATTCCTAACGGCGCGATCGTCGAGGGCGAAACCGTATTTCATAACGTGCTTCAGCCGGGCAACGTGTTGCGCTGGCTGATCAACGAACCGGACTGGAAGACGGCCTCGAACATCCAGTCGAAAATCAACTCGATCGCCGGCGCGCCGGTGGCGATGGCCGAAGACGCGGGCGCGATCAGGGTTCTGGTCGGGCTGAACGACAAAAACGAAATCACCCTCGGCAAGAGATCGTTTCAATCGCTGGCCGACGTGATCGCCTATGTGGAAGAAGCGCAGGTCGAAACCGACCAGCCGGCGCGCATCGTCATCAACGAGCGGACCGGCACGGTGGTGGCGGGCCTCGACATCCGCGTGCAGGATTGCGTGATCGCGCACGGTGCGTTGCGCATCTCGATTCAGAATACGCCCGAGGTCACGCCCGCCGGGCTGGGACCGGGCGGCGCGCCGATCCAGACCAATCAGACGACCGTTCAGGCGCAGCAGACCGGCGAAAAAATCGCGACCATCAAGGGCGCCACCATCGGCGAAGTGGTCAACAACCTGAACGCGCTGGGCTATACTCCGCGCGACCTGATCGCGATTCTTCAGAACATGGCGGCGATGGGCGCCATCAAAGCCGACATCGTCATACGATAAAGGAGCCGAAAATGGACCTCACGTTACCTTCCAGCGCGGATGCGGTCGCCGGCGGTCAGTACGACGCCCAGACCGAAAAGCTGCGCATGATGGCGCTCGGCTCCAAGGGCAAGATGTCTGAAAAAAAGATGCGCGAGACCGCCGACCAGTTCGAACAGATGATCGTGCGGCAGTTGCTGAAAGAAATGCGCAAGACGGTTCCGAAAGAAGACGGCCTGTTCGGCGAGGACTCGCACGCCATGGAAATGTACACCGACATGAGCGACGACGCGCTGGCTGAAAACATCGCGACCAACAGCAGCCTGGGGCTCGATCAGACGATCTACGAAGAACTGAAACGCAAAAACGATACGCTGGCCGACCCGAAGGACGTCAGCAAGGAAGACCATTCGGATTTCAAATCGCTGAATGGCAAATACGGGTTTATGAACCTGGAAGCCAAGACGGAAGATTTTATGCCCCTGCACGACGAGCCGAAGATGTTCGACCTGAAACGCAAGGGCGGCGATTTTAAATCGTTGAGCAAGGCGACACCGATTTCGACGGACCAGATCGAAAACCGGTAACGGCCGAAGAAATCAGCGCGAGAGGTACGGACATGAACGCAAAACCGCTGGTTCGGGTTCTTCATGAAGAGTTGAAGATTCAGGAGAAGATTCTGCTCGAAAAGCGTGAAGAACAACGCTGGCTCGCCTTTGGCGAAGCGGGCGCGCTGCTGGAAAGCGCCGAACGCCTCGACGCGCTGGCCGAAGACGCCGCCATGCTGGAAGACGAGCGCGCCGAACGCAGCCGCGAACTGGCCGAATCGCTGGGGTTGAACGGCGGCGCGAAGCTGAACGAGATTCTCGCGGCGATGGCGCCGGAAGAACGCGGCGAGCTGGAAACGGCGGGCAACGCATTGAAAGAGATGGCGACGCGGGTTCAGAACATCAACCAGTCGAACCGGGTGATGCTGCAACGCGCCATTGAGACGCTTAACGCGCAGGTCAACCAGTTCGCGCGAGTCAAAAACCAGGAAACGTATTCACGCAACGGCAGCAAGGTCAGGCTGGGCGCGGCGCGCGCGGGATTAAACGTCAGAGCGTGAAGCCGATCAACCCGACTCATTCGACAGGCCGTCCCGCGAACGCTGGATGGCCTGTTTCCATTTAGGGAAGTCGCGTTTGAGCAAGGCGGCGGGCCAGGTTCCATACCACGCGTACCCGGTGCGCCGTTCCAGATCGACGTCAGCCAGGCGATACACTTTGATCCCGTCGCGATTACAGAAAAACGGGCGGTTGGTTTCGATCTCGTAATACCGCGCCCAGACCGGCGGCGCGGATGGGTCATCAACAACAACCCGGTTGAACGTGGCGGTGTGATGTTCGAAACGGACTGGATCAATGGGGACGTCTTTAACGCGGACGCCTTCGATCTTTGACCGTTCAAACCACGCCGCCGCGCATTCAACCGCCTCAATGACCTCCGGCGAAGGATTCTTCAACCGCATCAGAAACCGGGCAACCCCCACGCTTTCTCCCGCGGTGATCGCGGCAAGCTCAAACGTGCGCGCCTTCACCGGTTGATACGACGCATGGTCATGTTGCTGACACCAGGCGGTTTTGACGCCGCCGGATACGATCTGACAGCGAAGCGTCGCATCGATCGCGCGGTTCAAGGCGTCATCCAGTTTCGATCTCAACTCATCGTTTACCCAGTCATAGAATTCCGCGCCCTGACGGATATCGAGCAGCAGGTTCATGATTCCCGCCATCACGTCGTCGTTGAAGGTAATCGCGTCGACGTCGCTGCCGCGCCATCCTCCGCTGTCGCGCTGTTCGCGCAGAATGTACTCAAGCCCGCTTTCCGCCGAGTCGCGATACCGTTCATCTCCCGTTTCGGCGTACGCTTTCGACAGGTATTCGATCTGGGAATAGGTATTGCGGTTATCAAAGGTGCTGGAGAGGGATGAACCGGTGATACGCCGAACTTCGTCCGGCGCCAGGTCAACCAGCCAGTCGATGTTTTTCGGCCAGCCGCCGTCGGCGCATTGAAAGCGAAGCATGTTGTTCGCGATCGAGATCACGTCGCCTTCATCATAGAGAGCGTCGTTGCGGTCGCGGCCGTATTTCATGCGCCAGTGGTGGATTCCATCGCGAAACGGGGAGAGATCGATCGGTGAAGGCGCATCCCGCCCCGGCGCGTCTGGAATCAAAACCGCGCAACAGACGAGCGTCAGGACGAGAGTCTTGATCGAGTTCATTCCACCACCTCCCCGGGTTATCCCATAATCGGCGCGACGGAGTTTCGATGAGGCGGCGTTGCGCTCCGTCATGCCGCGTGATGTGAATCATCTCAAAAAAATCACGCTTTGAACAGCAGGCGATCGAGCCGCCAGGCGGGGCGGCGATTGAACCAGAGCGGCAGCAGGCAGACGAGGAAGAACGTATTGCGCAGAATCGCCAGCGCGCCGACATGCATGGCTTTGGCGGTTCCGAAACATCCACAGTCGATATCGAGCCCCCGCGCCACCGCGTAGGCGATCGAGAACAGAAACATCGCGAACACGACCGAAGCCAGCAGCCTCGATCCCCGGTAAAACAGGCCCGCGATCAGCCCCACCCCCAGCAGGATTTCAAGCAATGGCAGAACGATCGCGATCAGGTTCACCACCGCAAGCGGGAAGAGATCGTAGTTCATCAGCGAATCGGCCATGGCGGGCATGTCGAACGCCTTCAGCGATCCGGCGGTGAGCAACACGCCGCCCAGCAGCAGGCGGGAGATCCACTCCAGCCAGGGACGATCGAGCAGGCCCGGGGAAGTCGAAGGGGTCTCGTTCATCATTTCTCCGTGGGGAAATCGCCCTGGCTCCACTCGCGCCAGCCTTCCGTATAAATCGAAAGGTCCTGAAAATTACGCGCCTGAAGCTGATAGAGCACTTCGTGAGAGTCGTCGCAGTTTCCCCCGCCGCAATAGACCACGATGGGGAAATCTTTGGGCAACGAGGGACCGAGCTCTTCGAAATAGGCGTCGAACTCATTGAAGGGAAGATTGATCGCGCCCGGGATATGACCGAGGGCGTAATCTTCAGCGGGGCGCGCGTCGATGATAATGGCCGCGCCCTGATTGACGAATTCAAGCACTTCGGCTCCGGTGACGACCGGCCAGGGGAGGTCTTCAGCCAGGGCGGGCTGTCGGATCAACGGTAACGGCGCGTCGGAGGCCTGATTGACCGCGAGCCCCAATAACAGGGCGGCGGCGAGAATCGCCGCCGCCTGAGAAAACGTTCCTGATAATACCTTCATTTTCAACTCGCCGATTCAGGATGCCGCTTACGATTTGGGAACCAGAACGGAATAATTCACCTCGACTTCAGGCTGAGACTTCAGGCTGGTGTGGATAATCAGCTTGCCGCGATGATAGCCCGGCTCTTCGGGGATGGTATACGAAATCTTCAGCCGGTACTCGCCTCGTCCATTGTCGCCGAGTTGTTCGACGGAGACGCCGCCGTCAGGGGCATCGACGCCGGATACTGTAAACGAGCCGAAATCTTCCTGATTGCGCAAGGCGAGACGCAGTTCACGATCGATCACCTGTCCGCCCTTTTGACGGCCGAAAAACAGGGTGGCGGGTTTTAAAACGATGGGGCCGACCACGGTGGCGTAGGCGCTGACGTTTTTGGTTGGCTGAACGCTGTAATCGGTGATGATCTCGATATTGGCGGTAATGGCGCCCGCTTCCTTACCCGCCTTGAAGTGGACGGTGATCGGGACTCCGCTCGCGGAAGATTCGCCCGCCTCCACAGTGAAATGAGAGTCGTCGACCCGGGTTTCAAGCACTTTAAACGGCGCGCCGTCTTCATTTTTCATAAACAGGGTCATTGAGTCTTCGCCATCAAAGGGCGTTTCAGAAAAGCGGAAGTTGACCTGGGGCGACAGCTCCCAGCCATCACGCACGTCGGCGAACAGCGTAATTAACAACTCTGGCTTGGTGGGGTCGTTGCTGGTGATGCGCACCTGTTTCTGCATGCGGGTGGTATGGCTGGAGGCGGTCATGGTGACGTCGACCGCGCCGGTGGCCCCCGCCGCGATGGTGGTGGCGGAAGCGATAGCGGCGGTGCAGCCGCAGGTGGTTTCAACGCTGTTCAATATCAGCGGCTGGTCGCCGGTGTTTGAAACGACCACCTGATGATACAACTTCACGCCCGGCGCGGACCGGCCGAAGTTGTGCGCATCGGTGCTTACCTCGATGTGCGGCTGGGCGGCGGCGGTTAACGACAGCGCGCCAATCATCAATACCGTCAAAAGCCCGGTCAGGGTACGAACCATAAGAGACCTCTCCTTCACGACGTTTTTCATCCCGATATCAACCGGCGGCGCATCGCGTTCAGCGCCGCCGCAAGACCTTTGAATCAGACCGATTCAGACTCATTAAACCGGCCAGGGAATCGTTGTTACACAACGACGCGAGGCCGGCGCGAGACCGCCCCGCTAACTAACGGGATGCTTTATAAATCGTAACATGATCCCGTAATCGAGCAAAGAAGAATACGCTTATGGATTGAGCGCGGACTGAGGCGTCTGGTTCCAATCGAACTGGGTTTGTATGCGGATTTTCATCCCGTGCTGGGATGAAACCGGCTTTCGGCCCTCGACCGGGCTGGTCATATCGAGCTTCCAGAGCCCCTGCTGGTCGCTCTTGATCACTTTACCATGCGTGACGTCAAACTCGATCAGACCTTCGAGTTGAATGGTCAGGCCTTTCAGTTGAGTGGTTGGCGTTCCCACGCCGGCGCCCGTTCCCAGACCGGCTCCGGCGCCCGCTCCCAGCCCGGCGCCGCCCAGTTCGAGGCCCTTGAATTCCGTGGTTTTACGATAGCGAATCACGGCATGGACGCCCCCGGCGGACTTATAAAGACGCTCCAGACGATAGACGCGCTGATCAGGCGAAGCCGTCAGTTCTTCCCGGGTCAGCAGATGGCCCGATTCGTTCCATGAGTCGCCCGCTTTAACCGCCTCCATGGGGAAGGTGGGGAACTCAAAACCGCCCCCGCTGGCCTCTCCCATCGCGGCGGGCAGAGGGATTCCGGCTTTTTCAAGGCCCATTGTATCGGAGCCCTGAACCTCGCCCTGGGGGGTGACGCGCATTTTCATCTCGGATTGATTGAACATGGTTTGTTTGAGTTTGTCGTCTTTGAGGTCTTCGTTGAACTTGGCGTCTCCCATGGCGCCCTTCACCGTCATGCGCAGCATGCGCACGGTGAGGTCGGCCGCGCCCAACGAATCGACCGAGGCGGTCTCAAGACCGCGCAACATGCGGATATCCATGTTGGTTTTGACGGTTTCGCCAGTGAGGATCGAGTCGCCGTTCATGGTGACGGTGGTCATGGCGCGGGCGGCGGAACCGGGCGTGAACTGGTGGCGCAATTCGACGCATTGTCCAAAAGCGGAACCCGCCATGAACAGGCAGGCGATGAGCAGTGACAGACGGACGGATGGCGTTCGGCGCATGGTCCTCCTCCCATCGATCTTTAATGGATCATTGTGAAAGAAAAAGGTTCAATAACGCGTATCTCAATACAGGAGAGCCGGTTGTGATAAAAACGGCGTCCATGACAGGGCATCTCCTGTAAATATATCACGATTTATGGAAACAACCGCATATTTTACAGGAGTTGGATTCATATTGAGAATATACCAACCGCCCACTGACGCGGGCAAGCGGGTTTTCGCCCTGTTGACTTGCCGCTTTTGAAAGCAACCGGTATACTGAAAACTCCAACATTAACAGAATGAGGTGACGCATATGTCAAACGCCCTGGAAATCACAGGCGGAAATTTTGAAACGGAAGTCGTCGGCTCAGACGTTCCGGTATTGGTCGATTTCAGCGCGACCTGGTGCGGTCCGTGCCAGAAGCTGGCTCCGCTGATCGACGAACTGGCGGCGGATTATCAAGGCCGCGCCAAAGTCGTGAAAGTCGACGTCGACAACAGTCAGGAACTGGCCACCAAGTTCGGCGTGATGAGCGTACCGACCATCGTCCTGTTGAAGAGCGGTGAAATCGTGAATAAATGGATCGGTTTCACGCCCAAACAGACGCTCGCCGACGCCATCGACGGCGCGATCGGGTAATCAACCCAAAACGCAAACCCCTCGAACCGCCGGGCGCTCGCCCGGCGGTTTTCATTTAACCGGCTCCGCAGTCGAAACTCCGCCGATGAATCTCTATCTCAGCCATTCCAGCCCGTATTGAAATCCGGTAGCATACCGTAAATTTCCAGTCTTCGCCCGCGCAAATCTCAAACGGAACCGCCATGCGCTCGATTCGAAAACAGGCCCTCAACCTCTATCAGAATCTGTTCGATAACCCGATTCTGGGGCGCGAACTGATCCGCTTTCTGCGCGATCGGCGTTCGTTCACCCTGCTGGCGTCGATTCTGATTGGAGGGAGCGCGCTGCTGGTCTGGGCGTGGCCCACCCAGGCGACGGGGATGCAACCGGTGGGACGGAAACTGTTTTATCTGACGCTGACGGGAGAATTCATTTCGCTGTTGCTGTTGTTGCCCGGTTACGCGGCGCAGAGTTTCATCTCGGAGCGTGAAAGCGACACCCTGCCGATGCTTCTCAACACGCCGCTGGGCGAGGGGCGCATTTTTACCGGCA
The DNA here is from genome assembly GCA_016125385.1 of bacterium. Taxonomy (GTDB): domain Bacteria; phylum Hinthialibacterota; class Hinthialibacteria; order Hinthialibacterales; family Hinthialibacteraceae; genus WGLV01. Next base: position 24,023 of record WGLV01000035.1, on the reverse strand, counting down.
AATTGGTCTCTGTACTGGGCGTCATGATGTTGACGCTGACGTCGACGTATCCGCTGATCGGCGTATGTCTGGCGCGAGGCGGGGTTGCGCCGTGGGAGGCGGTGTTGGGTTCGCTGGCGGTGTTGTGGTCGGCGCTGATCGTGGCGGCGTTCGCGCTGTATTTTTCAATCAACGCGCGCACGCTGTTGCGCTGTATCGTGCTGACGCAGTTCAGCCTGTTCACGGTGTACGTGGGCGGGGCGTTTTTGTGCCTGTTTTTTTTCGGCGGCGCCCTGTCGATTCTGTCGATCGCGGCGATGGCGCTACGGTTGCCGCCCAACTCGCTGGCCATGGTGGGGGGCGCCGTAGTTTTATTCGCGTCCGCTCCGTTCATGCTGCTGGTTCCCTACGTGATGATGCGGATGGGCGTTCAGAAGCTGCGCGAGATCGAATTGTTTCAGGCGCCGGACGATCAGATTGAGGACGAACTGGCCTTTCAGTTCAACCAGGCCCCGGCGGCGGAGCCCAACGGCAAGCGGTTCCAATGGGACGCGCCGGATAACGCGAACCCCTTCTATATCAGGGAACTGTTGACGAACCTCTCCCGCTCGCCGTTTATCGCGCTGCCCTCCTGGTACGTCATCGCCATCATAACCTATCACCTGTTTTTATTAACGCCGCTTCACCAGGGGTTCTGGCTGGCCTCGGCGGTGTTGATTCTCACCACCCAGATGTCAAACGCCTACGCGTCGCGCGCCTTCGCCGGAGAACGGGAAAGCGGCACGCTCGACCTGTTACTGACCACGTCGTCAAGCACGCGAACGCTGTTATGGGGCAAGGTGTGGGGATCGCTGAGGATGTGTTGGGAGCGAGGGGCGGTGATGTTTTTAACGCCGGTGGGCTTTTTTCTGGCGATCGACTCATTCGGCGCGGTATTCTCGCTGTTCTCACAGCGGTTTCACCTGTCGCCGTCTCCGGTCAACCTGATTGTGTACTCCGTGGCGCTGTCATGCGAGCTGTGTCTGATTCATCTGATGGGGGTGTATTTTTCGATCGTCAAACCACGCGTAAACCAGGCGTTCAGCTGGACGATGAGCTGGACGCTGATTTACCTGCTCGCGCCGCTGGTGTTGATGTTTTTCGGCAGCGTGTGGCATCCGATGCTGTCGTCGCTGACGCCCATCGGCGTGTTTTATGAATTCGCCTTCTCTCCGGCGTGGAACTCGCCGGACGGGGCCGCCGCGATGACGCAGGCGTTTTCGGTTTTGTTGTATCACCTGATTTTCGCCGGAGCGCTGGCGGCGCTGTTGTGGCGCGGGGCGCTGCGGCGGCTGGAGGAGCAGCGGTAGACGAGGCAAAGCGGGGCGTCACGCTTCCCTCACCTTACATCCCGCCAAGCGGGCTAAAAAAATGTCAGGAAGCAGAACTATGGAAGAACATAAAGCGGAAAACGCTGGCCAATCACAAAATAAAAAAGCTGTGGCCGAACAGGCGTCTGAAGAAACCGCCTATCTGCTGAGAAACCCCAGAAACGCGCGCAGACTTTTGGAATCCATCGCCGTACTTGAATCAGGCGGAGGCGTGGAGAGAGATTTGTCTTACGATTGAGCGGCGTGTAATTCTTCGCGAACGACGCGGCGGAGAATTTCTTCAATCGGCTGGTCTTCACGCTGCATATAATTTCGAAGAGCCTCGTTGAGCATCGTCTGATAATTGCCGCCGCCCTGTTCCTCAACTTTTGAGCGGAACCATTCGACGATATCCCGGTCCAGACGGATGGTGATCCTCACTTTATTTCCCGAAGGAGGAAGCACCGGACCTCGCCTGCCTTTGCTGAAATCATATTTCTCTTTCATATTGCTCGACCTCAACATTGACCGCCTTTCGAGCGGAAATGATCCTGATATTTTCGCCGCGCCACGCATAGACCACCACAAGCACACGGCCAAAAGCATCCATACCGACCGTGATGTACCGTTGTTCATCCCGCTGGAAATCTTCAACGGTGACGGCGTGTGGATCATCGAAGACCGCGAACACATCGGCGAAAGAGATCCCATGTTTCAGTTGGTTTATCTCAGCCTTCGCACGATCCCATTCAAACATGGCCTGTCTCTATTATATGCACAATTGTACACACAACAAGTAGATTTTTTATCACCACCGCGGCGTCACAGGTCGAGATAGAGGCCGAGGCCGAAGTAGTCGCCGTCCTCATGATAGACGGGGAAGGAGAGGCGCGGGCCGGTGTAATACTCCAGCATCAGGCGCAGGGTGGTGCGGCGGAACGGATAGTCGGTGAACTCGACGCCCGCCATATAGCGCTGGGCGACGGTCCATTCGGTTTCTTCGGCCGAGGTCAGATGGACGGCGAAGACGGGGTGGATGGAGAGATCGGCCCAGGGGCGGTATTCGCCGCCGAGGATCAGTTCAAGCGGCGCGCGATCGTTCAGATCGTCGAAATAATACGCTCCGCCGCCATAAACACGCCACCAGCCGGGGCCATAGGACGCGACGAGGTCGAGGGAGTTCTGATCGAGCTGGCGATTGACGGCCGAGGCGCCCGTCAGGTTGTTGTCGGCGATGTAGTCATCGCCCAGATGACCGCTGCGGTGCATATAGCGGACGCGCAGAGCGAAATCGTCAAAACGATATACAAAGGGGATCCCCACCTGAAAGTCGGCGTTATCGAGATGGCCGCCGTCTTCCATATTGAAATAGCCCCATACCGCGCCCTCCAGATTCATCTGGAGCGTGTGGCCGGGGCCGAACAGATCGGTCCAGCGGTATACCGGCAGCACCTCGCCGAACTCAGCCACGCCGGTGGCGTCAAAATGTTCCTGCAGACGGTAGCCCAGCCCGAACTGAGACTGATACGGGTCGGCGATGAACGGCTCGAACAGGTCTCCCTTGGGGAACAGGCCTTCAGTGGATTCGTCGATCTCGCGGCGCCAGCCCGTCTCATCCGTGGAGCGGGCGTCATGGAAGCCGATCGATTTTACGCCTTCAATTCCCGATACGGCGCGGCGCAGGTCTTCACGGCCGATGTCTCCGCCGGGCATGCCGAAGACGATCACGTTTCCATCCGACACCTGAACCGACGCCTCGGACGTGTGATAAACGGCGGACAGCAGCGCGTTCACGTAACCGCGAATATAATCATCGCTCGACTGGGCGCGAGCGCCGCGCCCGGCGGTTAACAACACCATCGCACAACATGCGAAAACCATGAATAAAGCACGCGCGTTCATACCCGGCTCTCCCGCGAAATTTTCACGCCGTTGGAGTGATCAACCATCTCGTCTATTTGAGACGCCCGTATTGTAAATCGAATTCGCCGGCGGCCCTCAGGGAAGATTCACGTCGCGCTCGATGCGTCCGCCTTTGATGGAATCGACCACAAGACGCGCCTTGCCATGACCAGACACAATGAACTGAACCCGCGCGGCGCCCAGCCCCTCGATGGAATCGATCAACACGCGTTCGGGCCGCGCTTCGACCGGCGTTACGCGCTTGAAGTCGGGATCGGTCACCACGCCGGAACTGAGTACGGTAAGCCCAACGCCGGACAGCGTCGCTTCATCGGCGCGGGTGATCTGGTGACGGACGTCCTGATCGAGCCGGGTGGGAATCATGCCGTCGTTGCGAATCTCGACCCAGACCTTGTGCAGGTTGTCGCCGATGCGTTCCACCGTCACGTCGCCGAACTCGATCAGAGGCGTCTGGCTGGCGTGATAAAGCGTGAACGCCATATTCCGATGGCATTCCTCCTCCAGCATGAAGGACGGAGGCGTGCGGTAAAACTGCTGGCGCATTCCACCGATTTCGATTTTTCCATACTGGGGATGGTCGTATTCCTTCCACTTGGTCAGGCCCTGCTCCTGCAGCAGGTATTTGAGGAAGTCGCCTTGCGCTTTTTCGCTTTCTTCATCGTTGCGGAACATGTTGCGCAATGTCCAGAGTTCGTTGGTGAAGGCGGTGATTCCCCGGCCGCAATAGAACCAGTCGGTTTCGCCGCCCCATACCGGGTACAGCCCCGACCAGCTCACCACCGAACGGTAAAAGGGCAACATGCGTTCGCCGCGTTCGCCGATGGCGGCCATGACGCGCTCGTCGCCGGGCTGAATTTCGCCGCCCTCGCGGTTGGGTCCGCGCAGGATGTATCCGCCGAAGTTGTGATACGACTGAGCGGCGCCGATGTTGGGATGGCCGATAACGAAATCAGCCACCGCGCGGATCGAAGGCAACGAAAAGGGATAATCGCGCGACCAGTACTGAACGTAGCCGGGCTGCCAGTCCCACGCCCAGTTGCGGTTGGGATCATACCCTCCGGGCGGATCTTCATTGACGCGGCCGTCGCCGTCGTTATCGATGCCCTCGGGCCCCAGCAACTCATACTCTCCGCGTTCGTCCGAGTCGACGCGATCCATGAAGTAATCGGGATAATCCGGATCGGCCTTCCAGCGGCCATTGGGGTCGCGGCGGCGCATCATGGTGATGGAACCGTCGCCGTCGAGATCGTCGAACGGGTCTTCATCAGTCAGGCCGTCGCGGTCTTCGTCGATCGGCTTATGACCGGTGCGCGACGAGTGCATGGTGTTGGGCGCGTGAAACCAGTAGTCGCGGCCATCTGGATTGATGGTCGGAATCAGGTAAAAGACGCGCTTATCGAGCAGATCGGTGATCTGATCGACGCGGCCGTAATTTTCACACAGATACCACGCCGTATACGCGACCACTTCACCCGCCTGGACTTCGTTGCCGTGGATGTTGCCATCGATATACATCGCGGGTTTGCGGTCCGCGTCGCCTTTGGAATGATTGGTGACTTCAAGACACCAGAGATCGCGGCCTTCATACGACTTACCGATGGAGTAGATGCGCGTCAGCGTGGGGAACGCGTCGTGCAGGCTGCGCAGAATCGACTCAAGGCCTTCGGTGTCATGGTAACGGTTCCACGCGATATCGACCTTGCGCTCGGCGGGCGCGCCCAGGGCGGGATACAGCCCGTCGGTCTCCTCCCGCGTGAATCCGGAGGAAACGGCGAACAGAATGAACGAAAGCGCCAGCAGGAGCGAGTGGATACGAGTGAAGTTCATCAGTCTTACTCTCCCTTCCAGGTCACCGTGGTCTCGACGGCGCCGCCCATGGCGGAAATGACGCGGATTCCGGTTGAAGCGCCCGTCCGGGCCTTCACCACCATGCGGGCTTCAACCACTTCGCCGCCGTCGATGGGGCCGAGGCGGGTCACCTTTTGCCCCGCGAGGAAGGCGTCGCCGGGGAGATCGACCTCGACGCGAGTGGGGACGATCTCATCGGTTCGCTCGCCATGATGAAGAACGGTGGGCAGATAACCCGTGTTACGAACACGGACGATGAGGTTGAAGACGCCAGCGCCCAGCGGCTCAGCCTCGGCGCTGAAGATTTCAACACGCGGCAGGTCGCCCGCGAGATCAAGCAGGTAATCAGCGTGGCGTTGTTTGAGCGATTCAAGCATATCGGCGGGCGGGGTCACGTTTGCGTATGGCTTCCAACCGCCGACCTCGACGGTCTTGCCGGGGAAGTCGGGGTCATCGACTCGCGTCCAGGCGGTGAACGCATCGACGCCGTGTTCATTGAGCCACTTCAGGTATTTCACTTCCGTGGCGCCGCGTTTTTCATCGGATTTTTTTTCTTTGGCGGAATCGGCTTTTTTCTCTTCTTTCGACTCGCCGCTGGACTCGCTTTTATCCTGCTCTTCTTTTTTCGCCGGCTCGTCTTCTTCCGGTTTCATGGCGAGCGCCAGTTCAGGGCTCCACCCCGCCGCGCAGAGAGCGAGACGGCCGCGATGAAAGTAAACCCAGTCAGCCAGCGAACCGGCTACGGTTCCCGCCGAGTCGGCCTCGTTGGCGCCCAGCGTTTCGCGGTAAAGTTCGCCGAGCCGATCGAAGTATTTCACATCGTCGTTACGGACTTTTTCCTGCGGTTCACGGCGTCCGCTCGGATCGCCGGACGGCGGCGCGTGAAGAACGGTATCGTTTTTTCCGAAGGTGAATACAAGCGCGATGTTGGGATGGTTGAGAATAAAATCGGCCAGCGCGTGAGGCTCGTTTTCATGGAGAGGGTACAGCCCGGCCTGAGCGTCAAACCAGGGATAGTTAAACGGGAACTGATTGTTAAAATTCACTCCGCCAACGCCGTCTTCGTTATATTGCTTGTCGGCGTCGTCATCGCGTCCCTCGGGGTACAGCGTCCAGCGCGCGGACTCGTGTTTAGCCGGGTCGGCTTCGATCATGACGCGATCGTCGTCAGGATGAGCGATCAGGCCGCCCCTGGGGTCTTCGACGCGCATCATGGTGATCAAGCCGTCGCCGTTGAGATCATCGGCGGGGTCTTCATCGGTAAAGCCGTCGCGGTCGTCGTCATACGGCGCCGGATTGGCCGGGGTTTCACGCAGAGGCGACTGGAAATACCGCTCGGCTGCGTCGGGATTGAGACGCGGAACGATATAGACGACGGAGTCTTTGAGGCGTTCGGCGCCGGTGGCGCTGCCGAGCATGGCTTCAGCGAAGGCGAGCGCGTATTCCGTTCCGATCAGGCGGTCGCCCTCGACGCCGGCCGCGACCAGCATGGCGGGCCGCAGGGCGCGTTCGTCATCGGGTCCTTCGCCCAGTTCAAGCAGCCAGACATCGCGGCCTTCGCTGCTTCTGGCGAGCGAGGTCAGCCGGGCCTGGCGGGGGTGAGCCTGTTCTATCGCCTTGAGCCGCCGGGTCAGCGCTGAATTCGTCTGAAAAGGCGAGTCCGCGGCGAATGAGGCGGCGGAAAGAAATACCGCCGCCGCGCCCAGCCAGGCAAGAGCGGTTCGGAAAGAAAACTGAAACATAACGCGCCGTCCTTTTATTCGGGGTGGTTGCATCGTCGAACGATCGTTTTTGAGGCGATGGTGAACGGAGCCGGAAGCGGACGTTCACCGTAACAATAAAAATTTTGAGTCATCGCATCAAGGCGCGGACGCTTGCCACGCCGGGCGATATTACGGTAGACTGGTGAATCCAACCGGCGATATGACGCAATCTAATGTAAATCTCAGAAAAGCCACAGGAGGGTGTTTATGGCGGCTTCTCAAGTAAATGACCCGCCCCGCGAGCATTGGGGGACGAAAATCGGCGTGATTCTGGCCGTCGCCGGCAGCGCGGTGGGTCTGGGCAATTTTTTACGTTTTCCCGGCATCGCCGTTCAGAACGGCGGCGGGGCGTTCATGATTCCGTATTTCATTTCGTTTCTGCTGCTGGGAATCCCTATCTGCTGGATCGAGTGGATCATGGGCCGCCGGGCGGGCCGGTTATCGGGCCTTTCATCGTCGCCGGGGCTATTCGGCGTTTTGACCAACGGGGGCTCGTTGCGCTACATGGGCGCGCTGGGGCTGTTCATCCCGTTCGTCATTTATATGTACTACGTCTATATCGAGTCGTGGTGTCTGGCGTACACGTGGTACATGCTTAACGGGCAATTGAGGCTGGGCGAGGCGGGCGGCGACGCGTATTCGACTTTTTTCAATGAATTCGTCGGCGTCACCCTTCAGGAAACCGGGTATAACTCCCGATTTTTTTCGAGCCTCTTACCCGCTTACACTTTTTTTCTGATCACGTTTTTTCTCAATTTTTATCTGATTTACCGCGGGCTGAGCAAAGGCATCGAATGGTTCTGCCGAATCGCCATGCCCGCGCTGGTGGTGATGGCGATTATCATCGCGGTGCGCGTCTTAACATTAGGCTCACCCTTTCCCGAAGCGCCCGAACAGAATGTCATCAACGGGCTGGGATACATGTGGAACCCCCACTGGGAGCAGTTAAAGGATCCGGAAGTCTGGGTGCAGGCCTGCGGTCAGATTTTCTTTTCTCTCTCGGTGGGCTTCGGCATCATCATCACCTATTCGAGTTATCTGTCGAAAAAAGACGACGTGGTGCTCTCCGGCCTGACGGCGAGCTCGATGAACGAGTTTTGCGAGGTCTGCCTGGGCGGGTTGATGGTCATCCCCAGCGCGCTGATTTTTCTGGGCGTCTCGCAGATGGAATCAGTGGCCAACTCGGGCACCTTCAGCATCGGGTTCATTGTCATGCCGCATATCTTCGACCTGATGCCGATGGGGCAGGTATTCGGCACGATGTTTTTCTTTCTGCTGTTTCTGGCGGGCGTTACTTCATCGCTGTCGATGCTGCAACCGGTCATCGCCTTTCTGGAAGAGGGCTTTGGTCTGAACCGGCGGGCGTCGGTGGCGATTCTCGGGCTGATCACGTTTCTGGGCGCGAGCGCGATCATCTGGTCTCCGGGCCTGACCGCCATGGATACCGTCGACAAGTATTCGAACAGCCTGTGCATTCCGCTGCTGGCGCTGTTTGAAGTCTTTATCTTCATTTTCGTCTTGAAAGTGTCGAACGGAATCAAGGAAGCCGCACACGGCGCCGACATGGCGATGCCGAAGATTTTCGGTTATGTAGTTTATATTTCACCGCTGTTTCTGTTCACCATTCTTGGATGGTGGGTGTATGAACAGGTGGATATGTACCGTACCGGCACGGCGGCGGAACTGGACGCGACGCAGATCGTGGCGATCATCGCGATGGTGGTCACGCTGGCGTTTCTGGTGGTCTTGCAGAAACTGGCCTGGCCGCGCATGAACCGCCGCTATCGCGCCTACGCCAAGGCGATGGGTTCGGAAGCATTCGATGAGGATTGAGGATTTTTCGCCATTTCGAGCCCGATAAAAAAAATCGATCTCATGCGATCCGCAAAACAGGTACGGACCTCTGAATCGCCCTATCACGGCGCGGCCGCGGCCCGGCGGCGTCAGGATGAAAGGATCAACCGATGAACACACAAGGCTGGATCATCTTCATCATCGCCAATACGGCGGTGATTTCACTGATCGCGTTCTGCCTGTATCGAGTCTTCAGCATCGAACAGGAACACATGCACGCGCCGCTCGACATCGACACGCACGACCTGCAGGACGACGACGAGAGCGATACGAACTGACGTTCTATCAAAACCGGATCGATCAAAAACGCCTTCCCCAATCGGGAAAGGCGTTTTCTTTTTGAAGGTTCGCGTATTTTGCGGGTCGAGTAACCGCGTTGACGTGAAAGATCACATCGAGCGGATCAAGCCAACCACCACGCCCAGCAGGGCGAAATTCTGACCGTAATCCAACCCGCCTTCGTCGCCGATATGGATCGGTTTGTACGCGCGGTTGGCGGGCTCAAGCACGATCTCGTTCAACCCCCGGCGAAAGCGTTTGACGGTGGCCTCCTCTTCAAGACGCGCCACCACAATGTCGCCATTGTGCGCGTCTTCCTGCGGCCGCACGACCACGATGTCGCCGTCGTGAATGCCCGCTTCGACCATACTGTCGCCGTTTACGCGCAAACCGAACAGATCGGGCTCGGCGCCGCGCGCGCCGAAGTATTCAGGATCGACGGTCAGCTCGTCTTCGCGCAGATCGGGCGAAGCCAGATTGAACGGCCCGGCGGGAACTCGCCCCAGTATCGGCAGCTGGAAACTGCGCGTGGCTTTCGCCGGCGGCCTGGAACCCACCAGCCGCATGCCGCGGGAGGTGTTGGGCGCGACCTCGAGATACCCCATCTTCTGCAGGCGATGGAGGTGATAGCGAGCGCCGTTGGTGGAGGCGATGGCGAAGCGCTTGCAGATTTCACGCAGGGTAGGCGGATATCCGCTACGCTGCTGGTTTTCCTGAATAAAGTCGAGAATTTCTCGCTGCCGTTTGGACAGTTCGGGCATGGCGCGCCTCCCGCTGATATTTTGTTCAATATTATATATACTCAAATGTTCACCGTCAAGCGATTTTTTATTCAAATTTCTATTTGCTTTTTCAGATCATTTTTCTTTGTATACGGCGGGAAAGGACACTGAAAAATCCAAAACATAACGATTGACCAGTCGTGACCTATAGGTTACACTCAATAATGTTCACCGTTCGCGTTTATCAGGATGATCGCGGGAAAGAACCGTTCACGAACTGGCTTGAACACTTTCCTTCCAAAATAAAAGACCGGATCTTCGACCGGATTTTTCGGGTTGGGCAAGGCAATTTCGGCGATCACATTTTTGTTGCCATAGTTTCGTTCGAATTGACCGAAGCGAAAATCACGTTTTCCTTGTGATTTTCGCGGATTGTACCAAGGGTCAATACGAAGGTATTTATGACAACCGTCATAAGTACATTTAGGCGGGCGTTTTAGGATTACGAATCTATTTCGGCAGAGACGGAAACGAAATCATCCTGTTATTGTGCGGAGGCGATAAGAGCAGCCAGAACCGGGATATTGAAAAAGCCATGGAGTATTGAAGGCGATACCATGAACAAAAAGATCACTAAATACAGGACATTCGCCGATGTGGCTGAAGAACGCTTTCGAGAACACCCGGAAGATGTGGCTGGTTTTCTGGAAACCGTGTTTGAAGAGTATGAAAAAGACCCGGACGAAGGCGCGTTGCTTTCAGCATTACGACAAGTAGCCAAAGCCCAGGGCGGCATGACGGAACTTGCCAGGAAAACCGAGCTTTCGCGTGAGCGTTTGTATAAAACTCTGTCACAGGAAGGGAATCCACGTCTGAAAAACCTGAGACGGATTTTGCAGGCGTTCGGCTATACATTAACATTCAAACCAATAAAAGAAGCATAATTGATAAAGGCGTCCACCAGCGCCCGCATGAGGGATTGTCATGAAAATACCCCTCCCTGCGGGATAATTTCATCCCGCGCACCTCACAAAAAATCCATTCAACCACAATAATGGTTCAGGCGGATTTCGCCGAACCCGAACATGAAACAACGCATCCGGCATATCCTGTTTCAACGCCACCTGCTCTGGGAATTTCTTAAACGCGATCTGCAATCGCGTTACCTGGGCACGGCGATCGGCCTGTTCTGGTCGGTGGTGAATCCACTGATCATGCTGGTGGTTTACGCGACGGTGTTCGGCTGGATTCTGAAAGCGCGCTACGAGCACCGTGGAATCGCCGGCGGCGGGATCGATTTCGCCTTCTATATCTTCAGCGGGTTGCTGCCATGGTTCGCGTTTCAGGAATCGCTGATGCGAATGACCACCTGCATCGTCGATAACTCTCATCTCATCAAACAGGTTCGTTTTCCCGCCAAGACGCTGCCCGCTTATCTGACGCTCTCAAGCCTGGTCAATCAGGCGATCGGTTCGGCGATTTTTTTCGCCGCCGTGCTGATTGTTTCCACACTGGGCGCCGCGCAATGTCAGGCTCACTGGACCTGGCTGGCGCTTCCGCTCGCGATGGCGATCGAAGGCGTTTTCTTTTTCGGGTTGGGATTGTTGTTTTCGACCATGCATACCTATTTCCGCGACGTGGGGCCGATGGTCAGCGTCGCGCTGATGGTCATAATGTGGGGAACGCCCATGCTGTACACGATCAACATGATTCCCGAAGCCTTGCGTCCGCTGGTATACGCAAACCCGGCAACCTGCATGATTCTGATCCATCACGACCTGATGTTGTTTGGAGAATGGCCGGGGCTGGGGCTCTGGCTGGCCTTTATTGGAATCGCGCTGGCGTCATTGGCGATTGGTTACGCCGCCTTCACCCGCAACCACGCTGACTTCGCGGATCTTCTCTAACCAGCGAAGTTCACTCGATTCCGTTTAATCACGCACCCGATCGATGATTTCGAGGACCCGCCGCGCGATCGCCTGACTGAGCCGGGGATTGCGCACCCCCATGCGCATCAGGCCCGGCGTCAGAGCCGGTTTACGCATCAGCAGGCGTAATGCGCGGCCAATGGAGGGAAAGCCGTTCGGCGCGACGCAGTCAAATAACTCGGCGGGCAGCGGCTCATCGGGACCGTCGGAAATCGCTTTAATCCAGCCGAAGGCTTCGCCCCGCTCACTCGCCCAGCGCGCCACGGCGGCTGATTCCATGTCAACCGCGTCCGCACCCGAATCATGATGCGCCTGTTGCTTGGCTTCGGGCGTGAGCAGGGGAGCATCAGTACAGAGCAACAGGGAGTTTTCAACGCAAGATGGCGGCTCACCCGCCCCCGGCAACCGATCGCCATCAGGCAGGACGACTTCACGCCCCGTCAGGCAAACCCCAGCTTGCGCATTGGCCGACAGACCGCCCGCGACGCCGATCGACACCCATAGCGACGGTTGTTCAGGAAGACGGCTCAGGACGGAACGCATCCGGCCGCATCCAACGCCGGATGCGAGAATCGCCAAAGCGCACCGGGAACCAACCGCCGGGATCGAAGTGAAAGGGCTTGATGAAGACGGAGTCTTTACACCCAATGATTTACAGAGCGCATCGGCTTCAAAGGGCAGAGCGGCCGCGATGACGATCCGTTCGATTGGACGTTTACCCATGCGAATCGTTTCCAGTTCGGAGCAACATTGTATTACATGAGTAAAAAAAATTAAAAAACGCTTGTATAAACCATAAAAATGATGTAAAAATAACGCATCCAGTTAACTGGATTTACGTCACGCTGTTCTGTTGATTGAAACGCACGAATTATAGCAAAAAAAGCCCCCTGGCGGAGGGTAGACCAGAGGGGAAACGGTTCGGGAGGAACCGCAGCAGTTGGGAATGTGTGGTATGTGTGTGGATGGTGGGAAACCATCTCTTAATTTCGTCGTCAGCTATTTAACGATTGTTCCGCCGTGGCGTAACCTACATTCAGCATTTTAACCTCTCTTACCGGCAGTGCAAACTCATGCGTTTCATTTTTGAACCATGTCTTATATAAGACCAATTGATTAGAAAAAAAGACATCGCAATCCAGATAACGCAGGCAGGGGTAGTATCGTAACTCTTTGCGCGCCAGCTAGAAAAAAACCACTTTTTTTCAACGTGAAGTGACCAGCGAGGCGTCCCAGAGATAAACGGGGTCGTGGTTGGTCTGTAACGAGAGGTCGTCAATCAGAATCTGGGCCGCGCCTCCACGCAACTGGAGGAAGAGAAACGGGGCCTGGAGTATGTCGTGATTGTATTGAATGGGGCACTCAAACCGCATCCAGCGATCCGTGGGGATCATACCGGCTGGAATCTCATAGACGCCAAGGCTGCCTGTTATTACGCTCCCCAAAGCGATGGAGACGATTCCCTTCTCTCCCGATCGCCGTTTCATGTACATCTGAGCGGTCAATACGCCGGGTATCCGCAATGTCCCCGGAGTAATGGGGCGAATCGTCAGGGGCGCATTCATCCTGATGATGTCATCATCGGTTTTGGCGGCCAGTTGAAGGCATTGGGACGCTTCATAGGTTCGAGGCTGGCGGGTTTCTTTCGTCACAGCGGCGATATACCCACCCACTGTGGTGATCGATCGATCTTCGGTATAGGTTTCAGGAAACGGCGAAAACCTTTCGACAGGCGTCACCGCCCCCGCCCCCAGGACGAAATCGAGCGAGCGGTATCCGGGAATGAGGCGGATGCGCTCCAGCGTGATGATCGTCGATTGATCCACCGTGAGCGGATCGGGGCCAAGGAACTGTAACAGCAGCTGGAGCGGCCCATCTTTGGGTTGATATTCATAGGCGAATTCACGGCGCTGATTGAGCGTCAGATCGCCCGGCATGGTGAGCGAAACGCCCAGCAGCTGCGCATCGGTGGAGAGATCCCACAGGGCGATGGCCGCTTGGGATGGCTTTTGATGTTCGACTGTCAGGAATGAGGTGAAATAGACCGACGTCGCGGAGGTAACGACCGGTTGGGAGTTAAAGCGCACCGCTTCACCGGGGCGGAGCTCGATTTGTATCCGATTCTGACTGACTTGAATCCGGTCGGATGAAGGCCAGGGATAGGTTCCACCGGTGGCTTTAGGCACGGCCTGCGGCGTAAAACCCAGATCGAACATGGATGAAACAGGCGCGCCAAAATCGGCGTTTTGCGGGCTCAGGCTGGGGCCAATGGGCACGGCAATCACGTCGAAATCGTCACTCGGCTCCAACGTCTGGCTCCACGCGGGAACCGTCAACGCCATCGTTAACGCCAGCGCCCACCCCCAGCACCGCCACGGTTTCAGCATGAGACCGGTCATGGTTTCGTCCCCGGAGATTCAGCCAGATTGCGGATAACGATCAGTTGATCGAGAAGGCTGCGCGCCGCGACCAGATCGAGATCGCCATCGCTATCGAGATCGACCGCGCGGAGCATAAACGATTCAAGCGCCGGGGCCGATGAAGAAAGCCGAATCTCTTTCAGCCCGTTAAACGTCATCCCTTCGCCGCAAGCCAGGAACAGGCTCAACCCCTGTTGACCCTGATGAAGCGCGGCGATATCAAGCATACCATCTTTGTTGAAGTCAGACACGGCGACCGACTCGACCACTCCGGGCGGGAACGGCGCCGGCGCGGCAAGCGGCTCGAATTGCAGCGATCCCCGGTTTTTGAATATTTGTAACGCGTCGCTGAAGGTCAGCACGCTGATATCGGGCAAGCCGTCGTTCGTCCAATCCTGAATCAGTATCTGGCGGGCGGAATCGCCCTTGATTCGGACATCCAAAGGCAGGACTACGGATTGCATGAAAGTTCCCGCATCGTTTTTCATGATGCGAAGCGATTCATCGCCTTGATGATTTCGGACGCCGATCGCGATATCAACATCGCCATCTCCGTCGAAATCTGCGACGCTCATGACGTGAGTTTCGCCTTCGATCTGGACCTGTTGAATTGTTTCAAGCGTGGTTCCATTCCAGCGATAAATGAGAATTCCGTCCGCGATTCGGAGGATGATTTCATCCGATCCATCGCCGTCGAGGTCGGCACGGCTTAACGCCTGGATGTTGGATTCAATTGAGACGCTGTTTTCAAGCGGCAATGCGTAATCAGCAAGCGAAATCGAAACGGGTGAATTAAACAAAGAATCCCCACCCGTTGAGACCGACAGCGTCTGAAGTTCCGTATTCAGCGAGATCACGTCTACCCGTCCATCTCCATTTACGTCAGCACCGATCGATTCACGAAGACCAAACTGGCCCGCGATGGTTGTAATCGGCTCCAAAGCGGATTGCGTTACCCTGTAGACTGAAGTTGAACCATCCAGATAATTTCCAACCAGCAATGCAAGCGATCCATCGATTTGAACCGGATCGATCGATACCGGGCCTGCATCAACCGATATTGGCGCGCCGACCTGGACCGCGAACTGGTCCGTACAAGGTACATGAATCGTCGGGGTTGGCGCCGGAGTGGGCGTCTGACGAGGCGGAGTGGGAGTCAGCGTGTTGATGGGCGACGGCGTAACCGTTGGAAGCGGCGTTCGCGTGGGCGCCGGCGCCTGTGTATACGTGGGAGTCGGGATGCGAGTTGCCGTAGCCGTTGGAGTTCGCGTTGGCGTGAAGGTTGGAGATGGTGACGATGTTGGCGTCGCCGCCGGCCGAGGCGATGGGGTACTGGATGGCAGCGGCGTTGACGTCGAAGCCGGGACGCCGGTGGGCGTCGGGATTTCAACCTGGTGATCGACCTTAACTATGTAAGACAACTTTCGGATTCCAGCTGGCGGCATTCCGCGAAGGAGTATTGTACTGTCAGGTTGAACGGTTGACTGAATCGACGTCAAATCTGAAAACGGCGACCAGAACCAGTTTTTCTCCATCTGAATTGGATCATTCTTCAAACGAGCCTTGAGAGAAATGGGGGCTTGATATTGGCTATCAGAGGGCGACCACCCGACGGGCGGCCCCGCATACATGGCCTGAAAACGCACCGATGAAATTTTAATCGCGACGCTGGACGAGACGCTGTTTACGCCATCGGTAACCCAGAACGTCGCCTTACCGGAATCGCCGAATTCACGTGGCGGTGAATCACCAGTCAGATCACATGAAACAACAAGATTTTCATCGATCGCAAATGGAAGATTCTGAGTTGATTCAACCCAGTATTGCAGATTATTTCGAGGCGTATCGAGGTCATCGAAATAATCATCCAGATTGAAGATTGACTGGGCGTTTTCACCCTGAATCAACCGAATGTCAGGCAATGGTTTAACCACAAATGGAGCGGAGGGCGGTGGTGTAACCGTAGGCGTGGGGAGATCCTGATAGCGGCTTCTGATCTGGTTAACCGAAGCGACGCCCCAGCGAGTTTCGATGGTAAAGTTAATGTTCAGAGGCTGGCTCGAGGAAATAAAAGTCGCTCTCCCCTGGCAAATGGCGAAATCTCCCGGAGCGTTCAGATCCGTCAAACCGTCACCATCACTATCGTTCCAATCGGGTATCCATTTAGAAGGTTTATAGATTTCAGGCCCTAATTGAAAAAACGCGGGAACGAATGAAAACCATTCACCCACTGCATAACCCAGCGAAGACGTTTTTGAGATGAAATCGACGCTTACATAATTCGTATTTGCATCGTAGGAATCGACCTGATTCAGAATATAAATCGGCGGGGCCTGTTGTTTAGTCGACTCAGGCGACAAAACGTAATTATAGATTCCCGTTTCGTCTATGACCGGAAAACTCATTTTTGCGTTAATCAGCCGATGAAAGAACAAGCTGCTCGCGCCGATTCCCGATCCATAAAAATGATATTGCTGACGGAAAACGAATTCATCATTCTCGGGAAGCAGTTCCTGTATGAGATCAGCTTGTACATCGCGCAACGAGAATTGGCTGGTGTATTTATTATTACTGACCTTTTGAACCAGCGGAGAAACATCTTGCGAATTATTCTTGAACAAACTCAGCGCCGACGCCGCGATCCCATCCACAATTAACGAAGATTGGTAGATCGTGCTATCTTGCTGTAAGCCGATTCCATTAACCTGTTGAATTCCACCCAGGTTATATTTGTTCCGAACGCTTAAATTGCCAAATGCACCATACCCATCCGCGCCAAGAGACAAACTCTGTACCGAATTATTCAAATTAAATCCGGCTATGGATTTTTCAGGTACATAATCAATCAACAGACGCAGGTAGTGTAAAGCCCCCTCATTTGCTTCCACACCATCCTTGATTAATACCTTCCAGTCACCCAGCGTCTCACGCCCCGTTAGAGTCGATAATTCATTTTCAAGACGATTAGAAACTGAAGAGTCATACGTAACCCTCCCCGCCCCTGGTTTTAGCGCATACCCCTTCGCGAAAAGAACAATTGAAAACGACTGAGGCGGCTTAAGAACGATTTCCAAGTCATCTGGATTGGGATGGCTGATATCCACATCAACGGCAATGCGCTTTACGACCCCGGCATAATTCTGTGGGATCGAAAAAACAAACTCTTTTGCAATTCCTACTGGCGCAATTCTTTCACCAGCGCCACTGAAAGTGATGCTTAATGGAATCTGGTCTTTGGCAAACGCAACGGTAACGAAACAGATGATGGTCAGGAAAGGGATTATTGATCTGAAAATCGACACAAATTTTCTCGGTTTGTACGACATTGATGAAAGTATATCACAATCGATTTCAAATGATTTCTACAAAAAGAAAAAGGCGGGAAGACATTGTCTTCCCGCCTTCATTCTTACTTAATGACTGCTGTCTTAGTTTTGAGCACCAACGCCATTGAAGCCAACGACAGCAACATTACTGCTGGCCGGTTCGAAGGCGCCCTGGAAGGCCGAGAAGCCTTCAGCGTAGTCATTGATAACCAAGTTGGAAACCGAGATCGAACCGGAAGCACCTGTCTTATCGGTGTAATTCAGCTTGAGGGCCGTATACAACGACTTAGGAGCTTTGTTCTTCACGGTTCCGGTCATGCCCTGATAATCGACGACCGCACCCGTACCAATGGCCAGTTCAGCGCCGTCACTTGAGAAGCCAGAGAACTCACCAGCGCCAACCTGCAACGCGCCACTCGGATTCGCTCCGGACGGCTGCGAGAAGGCGTTGAAGATCGCTCCAGAAATGGCGGTGAAGCCAGTGATCTGACCATTCGTAATGACAGGCTGAAGAACGGCAAGCCAGCTGTTGTCAGTCGAGCCGGTACCACTACCCTGGCTGCTGATCACAACTTCGGCCTTGCCATCGCCACTGAAGTCAGCAACCGCAATGTTGATACCGCCTTCCGCACGCAACGCATCGAGGCCGAAGGCATCGAAGAAGTTGTATGTGGTGTAGCTGGCGTCAACAATCACGTTAGCAACACTGGCGTTCGGCTTGCCAAGTTTAAGCACCTGGAAGGTACCGCGAGACGTCTGGCTGCGGGACTGGCCAACAACCAGTTCATCGATTCCGTCACCGTCCAGATCGCCAGCGGCGATCGAAACGGCACCATTGGCGTTCTGAGTCCAAGCGTCGCCGCTGAGAGCCAAATCGCTATCCGGATCGATGTCGGTCTGTTTGCCGAGCTGAGCCACGATATCCCACGCGGTTCCACCGTTATTGAAGTCCATGCTGCCATTCCACTGCAGGACGCGGAGGACGCCGTTACCACCAGAGCCTTGCACGAAGGCGATCTGTTTGGTCGGGCTGCCAATGAAGTTACCAACAGCCGAGAACATTTCGCCAGTGGTGTAGTTCACAATCGAACCGGGCTGGCTTGTCAGGAACACGCCGCCGAACGGAGGAACAGGAACGTTCGGTACTGAGTTGGCTGACGAGTAAACCAGGAACATGTTGGCTGCATCAGGCGTCGGAGCCGAAACAACCGGTCCAAACGTCGTGATGAGGTCATCAATACCATCGTTGTTGACATCACCAGATGACAGGTGAACCGCACGGTTCTTACCACCGCCAACATTCACTTCGAAGTCGGTGTTCATCGCGTCAAATGAGCGGATGATCGCCGTCTTATCGAAGTCATTCAACAGGGTATCGCCGTTTGCATCCACTGCCGGGTCCATGTTGCGATAGACGAGGTTGGTCTGTCCGCCGTAACCCTGAGCGTGAACCAGTTCATCATACGGAGCCGCAACCGGGATATCCGATCCACTGGTGGGCATCTGGATGTAGAACTTAGCCGAGCGAACCTTGTTGGTCGGTGAAGAGGTATCCGTCGCGGTAACGACAACCGAAATCACCGCGCCAACCGAAGGCGTATCAGTGGCCGAAACGGTCAGAGCCAAGGAGTAATGATGATCATCAATCGGTGACGGAACGCCAGGAGCGTTCGACGATTTAACCGCCGAGCCACTCACAGCCGCCGTCGGGATACGGATCGGATCGTTATCCGGATCGTTCACATCGAAGGTCCAGTTAACGGAAGCACCCGCAGGAGCATTGACGGTACCACCACTCACAACCGCCGCAGCCGCACCACCATTGACGCTCGCCATGGCGGTAATCACAGGCGCCTGGCTGACGTTGATGATGTTGAGCAGCAGGATCTGCAGGTTGGTGGAGATGCTGCTGTTCGTCGCGCTCATGACGAGGGTGACGACTCCAGAATCCTGCAGGGTCGGGGTGTAGGTGATCGTCGCATACAGCGGGCTGGTACCGGTGGTAACAACTGAACCAGCCGGCAGAGCCGTTGAAGGCTGCGTGTTGAGAATGAAGCTCAACGCTTCAAGACCTTCATCTTCAGCCTTCAGAACGATCTGAACCGTTTCTTCTTCATACATATCAACCTGCTGATTGGAAACGGTACGGGTATTGTTGTTCGTATCCGTAACCTTAACAGATTGTACAACCAAGGTCGGCGTGGCGGACTGAGGAGTCACGGTGATGTTCAGTTTCGCCAAGTCGGCCGGAATCTTGGAATCTGAAGCGGTCAGATCCAAGACGTAATCCGCTGAAGTTGAACCACTGGCAACCGCTTTGTAACCAGGTTCGAAGGTGAAGGTTCCCGTTCCATTGCCATTGTCAACGAACGACGGGCTCTTCACGGAAGTACTGGTCATTGCGGAACCACCAGCAGTAACGACGGGGATTTCACCATTCGCGTCGCTGGCAGGAACCGTGACAACCAGTTTCTGACCTTCAACGATGGTGATGCTTCTCGTGTCTTCACCCACATTCGGAGTGTAACCCGTAACCGAGGCGGTAATCGTAGCGCCTGGCAGGGATTCCGGCAGCGAGGAAGTCAGAGCAGCGGCGAAGTCATCAGCCAGCAAGGCGGGCTGATTGAGGTTAATCGTAACCGCCAACGATTTAGCGTTACCACCAATGTCAGTGACAGTGGCCGTGGCGTTGAACGAACCAACGGCGCTGGCGTTGACTTCAGGCATCACCAGCAAGTCAACTCCACCGTATTCCGTGGTCGCGAAGGCGACAGAACCGCCAGCCGGGTTGGTGGTCACGGTGACGCCAGGAATCACGTCCCAAGCCCACGCAACCTGCGAAACACCACCCACGTCAAACGCGCTGGCGGAGACAACCGTCGTCGCGCTCGCGTTGGCGATGGTGGAAGCGCCCACCGTGGTTTCGACGCCGTTCACAACCTGCAGCAGTTTCAGATCAGGATCACCGTCATACTGGAACTGGTTGGAGGTCGGAACAGTCTGCGAGTTACCAACTGTATCGGTAGCCGAGACCGAGAAGCTGAAGTTCTTGGAGCTGATACCGCCGCCAACCGGAGGCATCGTCACCGTGAACGGAACGTCGATCTGGTCAGTACCCACAAGACCAACACCATTGGTCGTCAGAGCGATGGTGGCATCGGCCAAGTTGGTACCTTTCAGAGCCGGGTTGCCATAGTTGTTGTTATTCAGGATGTCAAGCGGGTTATCCACCGTATCCGTGATCGTCGCGGAGATGCCGAGGACGGCGCCCGGAGCGATCTTGGAATTGTTGGGAACCTGCTCACCGATCTGAACCGCATCGTTATTCGGTTTAATCGCGGAACCCGAGTTCAAACGAACGGTCAGGTCACCGAGAACCGTGGGAGGACGGTTATCAACGCCAAGCGGCTTGTGGTTAACGCGCTGAACCTGATTCGTCAACGAGTTGCCAGGACGCTTGGTGTAGGTCCATCCACTCCAGTAATCATCTAGCGGCATGTTGCCGGAATCGTCCACCGCCATGGCGGTAGCGAAGCGGATACGACGTGAGCCAGTACCCGTGGTACCCAAGCCGGTTGAACTGTCAGAAATCTTGACAGTATACGTGCTGGAGATCACATGGGCGCTGCCAGACGGAACCAAGCTGGCTTTGTGAGTGAAGCTGGAAGCCAGACCCGACTGCAAGCTGGTTTCGCCGGTCACAAACTCGCTGAGATTCGCAGTCACCAAGACCACACTTGAATCAGCAGCCAGCGTATCGAGACTGAACAGATTCGACTTATCAGTACCCGGCAATACGCGGAAGCGGTCATTCTTCGTTCCATCAATCGTGATGTTAGTCACGCTGAAGACGAACGAAGCGGTATCGCCGCCACGCAGACGGTTGGGAACATCATTCACTGATTTACCGCCCTGATACGTGGACAGGTACGGAGTGGTCGGGAATCCGGCGCGATCACCTGTGGTATTCTTTTCAGCCGCAGGCAACGCACGCTGGATCAAGGACGTCGGCAGATCAACAACCTGAACCGGACGCTTGGAGTCGACCGAGAACAGCGAGGAAGGCGTCAAGGTCGCGCCAAAATCATCGCCACTGACGTCAACAGTGACCGTCAAGGAAGCAACATTACTGGCGATCTTCGGATCAGACTGAACAGTAATTCCAGGCAGACCCTTCAAGTTGTTGAAGACATTGGTCGCTTCAGCCACCGAAGACGGAGCCGCAAAGTCGGCGCCCACGAAGGCTGTGTTGTTGTTGTTCAACGTTGACGTCGGAGTCGCACCAGAAACGACCTGGTTCGCGGAATTCGTGATCAAGGTTTTGTTCGCGAAGACTTTACCCGGCGCACCGGAATAAAGGTTGGTGGTGTCGAACGCGATGTAATCCCATTCCGCAACAACCAAGTCATTCGCATCATCAATCGCCGTCTTGGTCGGCAGAATCTGTTTCATCGTGTTGGCCAGTTCACCAGGATACAGCGAACTGAAGTCGGCATAGATATCGGACGGGATTGCGCCGTTTGACGTAGAGACCGTAGCGAGCAGCACAATGGAGTCGCCAGGAGCCAATTCAAACAGAGCGCCCGTGCCGAGATCAGGACCGGTGTTGCCGATTCCCAAGGTACCAACATTGGAACCGGTTTCCAACACGCCGTTCACCTTCAAGGCGATGTCAGACGCACGAGGACCGATCGCATCGATCGCGACCTTGCGAGTCTTCGTGGAGGAGTTACCGAAGTAATCCTTCAGCGTGAACGTCGCCGTGTCAGGAGCGGCGGGAGGCGCATTCGGATCGACCTGGATCGCGAAGGTGGCAAACCGCAGCGAGCGAGTCGCGGAATCAGCGCCGCCGATCAGGATTGAGCCCTGATAGCTGGTATCGAAACGAGTGACGTTATCGATCTCAAGTTTCGATTTGACATCGGTCACGATCGGCTGGAAGTGAATGGAGGAAGAACCATCCACAACAACCGTACCGGCGAAGACCAGGTAAGCGCTGCGATCCAGATCCACGAAGGTTCCGGTTTCTTTGATCGAGCTCGAATCGGGGGTCAACGCGTTAACTTCAGCCAACGTGTTCAACATGAACACCTTGGAGTCGACAATGACGGGTCCCTGGTTATCCACTTCAACCAACTGAGTGGATCCAGCGGAACCGGCATTTCCGGCCAGGTCAGTCACTGTCAAGGTAGCATGAGCGACCTTGCCTGAACTGACGGTGTAGAAGGATGGGTCATTAAACGCCTTCGACTTGTTGTAAATGGCACTTGCGTCGCCCGACGTAGGACCAAAGGTGGAGAGAGTCGCAAGAACCGGGAAGGAAGCCGTGGCATTCTGAGTATTGGCCGTGATGTTGCCAATCAGAAGCGCGGCTGGCCCGAAATCACTGATATTCAGAGAAGTGTTCAACGCAGTGGTATTGGTGTTCAACGGGTTATCGAACACGTTGAACTTGACCTGCATCTGAGCGCCACCCTTCACACGAGTCGGAACAACGATGTTACCACTCGCATCCTTCACAGCGGCCAGAGACGAACCAGACAAGACGTCCAAGTCGGTCATGGCGATCTGAGGAGCCGTACCATCAAGAATGACAGTAGACAGATCCTGACTGAAGACGTTACCGATCGTATCCGTGATCTTCACAACGAATTTGGAAGCCGCGGAAGAAATCTTGTCGATCGGGAAGTCAACATACGTCGCCTGGATGATGTAAGCGGTTGAATCGGCGATGCTGCCGTTGGTGGCATTGCCATTGTTGATTTGAGCGAACGTACCCGTGGTACCATCGCTTCGGCTGACAGTAAACGAACCATTAAGTCCACCAGCCACGATCGGAGGATCGGTCTGAGTCGTTACGCCAGTCACATTGGCGCCATTTTCACGCATCGAACGGCCATCGATACCGAAGAAGCTTACGATTTCCGTATTGGCGGACTCCGTAGCTTCTTCAAGCAGGCGACCAACCGTATCACGCGGGAAAAGCGTAGATGACAAGGATGGGTCAGGGAAGCGAGCTTCAATGACCACAGTCGCCTTCGCGATACCGCCGGCGGTTTTCAAACCGGTCGATTTCGCGTTAGCGGTTTTGTCATTGTTGCTTTCGGTGTACTGCTCAACCTTCACGATGAAGTTGCCGGAAGGAATAACTTCGGTATCCACACCGATCGTGGGAGCCAAAGTCACGCCGCCCGCGGCAGTGCTCGCCGCATCCTGAACCGAGATCGGGAACGATGCATCAGTCACACTGGCGACCGTCGCAGGAACCGTAAGTTCCCACGTGGCATAGATACGGCCAAGCAACTGGCTGCTGCTGGAAGCCGCCTGTGTTTTTGAGAAGCCAATCTGACTGAAGTCGCCCGTGTAGGTAAATTTGTCGGACGTGGTGAAAACCGGGTCATTGGGCTGAATTTCAGCCGTCACCCGCACGATATCGCCGGAACCAACCACCGCATTCGGTTTCAAGGTGGTCAGAGCGTTCGTTGTTCCGTTAAACAACGTCTGACGAACGAGGTAATACGAACCTTCCGTACCACCGGCGCCGGTTCTATCGAAGTCAGCCTTAGCGGAAAGATTGACGTTATCGATCGAGGGTTTCGCCGTTTCAATACGGAACCGATTCGCTCCGGCCG